>JAJYJK010000028.1 GCA_021789555.1 Nitrospirota bacterium | reverse complement strand
CCCCGGCCCCGCCCCTATGAAATAAACCGGCCTCATCGAAGGCCCCCCCTGCCCCTCTTGCCCCCCTTGCCGGAATCCGCCTTTATGCCCGACACTATGATAGTGGTGAAATAATCAAGCTCATCATCCGTCACTTCGGCCACGGGTTTTACGAACTCCCCCGGCATCCCCGTCCGGCAGACGCATACCGCGTTATCAATGAGTCCCATCTCCTCGAGCATTTTTTTTATCTCCGGCAATGCGCTGCCCGCCTTCATGAGGCAGACGGTCTCGAAATTTTCAAGTATGTCGCTTAAATCATTTTGATAAGGCAGTTCATTTCGATATAAAACTGGCACGATGGCCAGCTTCTGCCCCGAGAGGGCGAGTTGAAGGCCGGCGCGCGCCGCGGCCGCGGTGACGGAAGTGACCCCGGGCACTATCTCCGCCGGCACCGAGGGGTCAAGCAGGGCAAGGGCCTCGCGGAGCCTGAAGAATGTGCTGTAGAGGGTGGGGTCTCCAAGGGTCACGAAGGCCACGGACTCTCCTCTTCGCAGGATTTCCAGAATTTGGGCCGCTGCTGGTTTAAGCGCCTCGGGGCCGATATCCTTTACCATCGGGAAATGGATTTCCAGTATCTTCTTGCCGGTCAGGTCGACAGCCCTGCCGACTATGCCAAGGGCAAGGCTCATCCCTTCCGCACGCCCCTTGGGCACCGCGACAGCGCCCACCTCCTTGAGTATCCTAACGGCCTTCAGCGTCAATAATTCCGGGTCGCCCGGCCCCACGCCGACCGCGAAAAGTTTAACTTTCATCTGCTCCCCCTGATGAGAAATACCGGGTTAAGCGCCTTCATGTAATTTCTGTCCCCAACCGGCGTCATCCTCGAGACCGCCACGGAAGCCGCGTCGAGTTTTGCAAAGCCCTCACCTTTTAACGCCTCCATCGCCTCCCGGATGCTCTCAAGCGTAATGGCCGGGATGACCACAATCCCCTTTCCCATCGCCCCGGAGACGGCCTTTATTATATCGATTAACTCGCCGCCTCCGCCTCCTATGACCACTCTCTGCGGGGCGGGCAGCCCGGCAAGGATTTTCGGGGCCTCGCCTTCGACCACATTTATCGCCCCGGCGGAAAGTTGCAGGCAATTGAGGGCGATCTTTTCCGCCCGCTTGCGGTTTTTTTCCACCGCATAGACCTTCAGGCCGGGGCAAAGTCTTTTGGCCTCTATCCCGACCGAGCCGGAGCCGGCCCCGATGTCCCATAAGACACCCTCCCTCGGGAGCCTCAGTTTATGAAGGAGCGCCGCCCTTATCTCGTCCTTCGTTATAAGCCCGTCGTGCTCGAACTCGTCCTCACCGAGGCCGAAGGCAATTTCCGCGCCCTGAATGTCATCCCGGCGGGCCGGCTCCACTATTAAGAGGTTCGGCTCCGAAAAAACCCTGTTCGCGCGTTCAAGTTCCGCGGGGGTCGTCTCCACCAGGTTTTCATCCGGATAGCCGATGCGCTCGAAGACGAATACCCGGCAGTCCCCCGGCAGATGCGGGGCGATGTCCCGGGGCCTCCTGCCCTCTCCCCCGGTCAGTATCATGAGTTTTTGATGCATACCGGCCAGCAGCGGGAGGTCTTCCGGCTGCCAATGCCTTTTCTTCCTGCCGTGGAGGCTCACAAAAAATGCGTCCTCCCACGGCCGGCCTATTCTTGCAAAGGCAAGCTGCATGGACGAAAGGGCCGGATACACTTCCACTTCTTCCCGCGGGAACTCGGCGGCGAGCACCCCTCCGATGCCGAAAAAGAGGGGATCGCCCGAGGCGAGCACGGACGCCTTGCCGCTGATGCCGCGCAGGAAAGAGACGGTCTCGTCAACCTTGTCGATGACCTTCACCTTCGGCCGAAGCTCTTCCCAATCCAAACCGCAAGGCCCGTTATGGCCGGCAATATCTACATTGTTTGACAGGTCATCGAGTATCCTGCGGCTTGTCAATATCACATCTGATTCCGAAAGGCGTTTGCCGGCCTCCGCGCTCAGGGCGAAGCCCGGACAAAAACGGACACCTATCACGAAAATCCGCCTAAACATTTTGGGCGATTATATCTCCCTCGTATGACACGAGAAAGGCCTTTACCGGAAGTCCCGAAACCTTTGCCCCATAGGCCGCGGCCATCGCGCAGACCTTCTTCCTGCCCGCTCCGGAGACGTAATCGAATATCTCCCGGGCGGTATTGTAGGGCCTCTCCGTCACCCTGACGCCCCTGTCCGTTACCCTGACACCATTTTCGCGCAGGAAATCCACGGCCCGCCGGAGGTCGATTGCGCCGGAGCGCACGTGCGTATCCGGGGTGCCCATCGCTATTTTAACGAGCTTTGCCCATTGGGCGCAGATATTCACCTCAGTAAAACCGCAACGCGCCGCCTCCCGGAGGCTAAATTCCACGTAATCGCCCATGAGGACGCAGGCGGCCTCGGGGAGATGGAATTTCCGCATATGCGCGCGCTCGGACGTCCTGCCCGCCGAAAGCACGGCGGCGCGGACCCCCATGGCGCGCGCCACCTTCATCGCGGCGGTGATGCTCGCCTTCCAGGCAGCGCCCGAAAGCGGTATCACAATCCCTGTTGTCCCCAATATGGAGAGCCCTCCAATGATGCCGAGCCTGGCGTTAAGGGTCTTCCTCGCAAGTTTTTGGCCTTCCGGCACCGATATCGTGATTTCGATGGCGGGCTTTTCATAGCCGCTAATTTTTTTGTTTTTCCCCTTCATGGCCATGATGGCCTTCAGGGCCTCGCCCACCGCCTCTCTTATCATCCTCCCTGGCACGGGGTTTATGGCGGGCTCTCCCGGCGGCACCGGCAGCCCCGGCCTTGTGACGACGCCGACACCCACGCCCCCCCTTATGATCACCTCGCCGCTTGCGCCCGCGGCAAACCTGGCGCTTGCCGCTATCTCCGCGCCGTTTGTGACATCGGGGTCGTCTCCGGCGTCCTTTATTACTGAAGCTACGGCGGACTTTCGCTCTGCGTCAATGGTGCACCTCTCGATTTTAAAGTTTACCCTTTGGCCATTGGGAAGCGAGATCTGGACCTCATCAACAATGGCCTTCGAAAGGCTTTCGTTGCCCCCAAGCAGCATCAGCACGGCCCCCTTTGCGGCCGCGGCCGCGCATGCCCCGGTCGTATATCCCGATCTGCCCGGTTTTCCCGGTCTCATGCCAATAATCCGTCCCCCGGCCCTTTCTCCTTCCCGTCCTTCAGAAATTCGAGCATCAGTCTTCTGGCCTCGCCGACCGTGAGGGGGACTTTTTTAAACGGGGCGCCGTCCTCGTTTTTGAGTCTCCAGATAAGCTCCGCTATCTGGGGCAGGCGCAGTTTCACGCTTTCCATCTCCTCGGGGGTGGTAAAGACCTCCTCGGGGGTCCCCTGGCGTTTAAGCCGTCCCCGGGAGAGGATATAGAGCCTGTGAAGGAAGATGGGGACAAGCTCAACGCTGTTGGTGGCCATTACGATAGTCACCCCGTTTTCCCTGTTCAAACGGGTCAGCAGCTCCATCATCCTGTATTCGCCCATCGGGTCCAGCCCCGCGGTGGGCTCGTCCATCAAAAGGATCTCGTGCCCCATGGCGAGGAGCCCCGCCATCGCGGCCCTTTTTTTCTGTCCGTAGCTGAGGTTGTTAATTCCCCTTTTGGCGCACTCCTCCATGCCCACAGCCCTGAGGGCGTTCACTACCCTCTCATGGACCTCCGCCTCTTCAAAACCCATGTTCCGGGGGCCGAAGGCCACGTCCTCATAGACGCTTGCGGCGAAAAGCTGGTCGTCCGGGTTCTGAAAGACAAGCCCCATCCTGCCGTAAATCATCCTGGGAGAGAGCCTTCTTATCTCCTGCCCGTCCAGCAGTACGCTGCCCAGGTAGTTTTTCATTATCCCGTCGATGACTTTCAGCATCGTTGTCTTGCCGGAGCCGTTTGCGCCCAGGATGCCCGTGAACTCCCCGCCCGATATCTTCATATCGATACCGGAGAGGGCGCCCGTGCCCTCCGGGTATTTGAACGAGACGTCCTTTAGCTCTATCCTTACTGGAGTTTTATCCATAACAGCGCCATAAGGGCCAGGGCGGACCCGGCAAAAACGAATTCTCCCCTGCCGGGGTATCCCCGGATATCAGAGGCGCCTGTGGGCAGCTTTCCGTTATAGCCGCGCTGCACCATGGCAAGCGAGGTCGCCTGGGCCTGCTCAAAAGTCTTTATCGTGAGGCTGCCGGCCATGATGCCGAAGGAATTCAGGGAGCGGCCCATGCCGGAATAGCCGAGCCGGTTTTTCTGCGAATGGTAGATTGCCTGCGCGTCGGCGAGAAAGACCTTTATGTACCGGTGGGCAAGAAAGGCCATCTCGACGAGCTGGCGGGGAAATTTCAGCCACTCAAGCGCGGAGAGTATCTCCTCAAACGGGGCCGAGAAGGTCAGCAGCGAAAGCGCGCTTACCGCCGCGACGACCCTCAGCCCAAGCCTCGCCCCCTCGAAAATACCGCTCCTGGAGAGGTAGACCTTCAGGCCGAAAAGATGCAGGACAAGCCCCGGCCCGCCGCCGGAAAGGGCCTTTATCAAAAAGAGCACCCCCGCAATGAAGAGCGGCTCCGGGAAGCGGTGCGAAAATTTTTTGAACGGCACCTTCATAAGCAGGCAGGACGCGACTGAAACCGCAAGCGCCGCGCTCAGAAAGCGAAACCCCTTGGAGGTGATTATGAGGACGAGGGCAAAGCCAAACAGGATGAGCTTTATCCTGGCGTCTATCTTGCCCTTTCCCCTGCCGCCGCCCTCAAGGCCGCAGCCGCACGCCCCGTTATCTTCCAATTGTCTTTTGGTCCTTTTTCTTTTCGCCGAAGAGCGTCCTGTACCAATAGCCCGCCGCAAATCCCGCGGCCGCCGCCGCGACCACAAACGCAAAAAGGAGCAAGTCCCCGCTTATAAACGGGGCCGCGGCCGCCCTGCCGTGCTCGCCCGCGATCTTCTCGACAACCGTCTCATCCACGCCCTGCCAGGCGGACAGCGCCGGAAGCAGAAGGAGAAGATTCCTCAAACCTCCGCCTCCTTCTGTTTGATCACCCCGAATTTGACCAGGATGTCCGGGCGCTTTTCATTCAGGAGCGCCACCATGCCCCCCGTCATGAACCCCTCCAGTATCCCAAGCGGAAGCTGTGTCGGCACGAACGCCAGGGCTATCTTCGCAAACAGGGGGAAGAGCGGATCATGGCCCCTGATGCCGGAGGCCAGCTCGAATGAAGTGACCAGATAGGTCGACCAGTCCGCGAAGACCCCGGCAACGAAGCCGGCCGGCATAAGCCCGAGCCCGAGCCGCCTTGAAATCCTGAAAGTCAGATAGCCCGCGATGGAGCCTGTGACGCCCATCGACATGATGTTTGCCCCCAGGGTGCTCAGGCCGCCGTGGGCAAGGAAGAGGGCCTGAAGCAGGAGCGCCACCGAAGCCACCAGCACGCTTATCCCCGGCCCCAGGAGGATGCCGGTAATCCCCGTGCCGCAGGGATGAGAGCACGTGCCCGCCGTGGGAACGGGGATGGGCATCGCCGAGATTATGAAGACCATCGCCGACAGGAGCCCCGCAAAGGGTTTAAACGAGACATCCAGCGCGGAGACCCTTTTGAGCCTCCGGAGCCCGTAGGCGATAAAGGGGGCCGCGGCCGCAAACCAGAGGACGCACCACCCAAGCGGTAAAATCCCCTCCGAGATGTGCATGGCATACGCATTTGCCGGCATAAGCAGCAGGGCAAAAAAAATAAGAATGCTAAACCGGCCCGCCTCTTTCCTGCTCAATCGGCCGCCCCCTTTCCGTTTTCTTTTTCGGCCAGCAGCAAAAGCGCGTTTACGATGGCGGCCGCAACGGCGCTGCCGCCTTTCCTGCCGGCATTGGTAATAAAAGGGAACTCCTGTGAGGCAAGAAGCGCCTTTGCCTCCACGGCCCGCACAAAACCCACGGGCACTCCGACAACGAGTTTCGGCTTTATATCGCCCTTCTTTATCAGCCTTATGCATTCATAAAGGGCCGTAGGCGCGTTGCCTATGGCGATTATCCCGGCATTGGGGTGGCGCGCCGCAAGTGAAATGCCCCTCTCGGCCCTGGTCTTCGAGGCGTCAGCGGCGGCGCCGTCTATGGCGCAGACCGCCCTGCCGCCGAAACGTCGGAGTATTTTTTCGTTTATCCCCACCCGCGCCATGTTGACATCCGTTATTATGTCCATCCCCGCCCTTATCGCCTCCAGCCCCGAGGCCACCGCGTCCGGATGGAAGATGAGGGTTTCCATGAATTCAAAATCCCCCGTTGCGTGCACCACCCGCTGAACTATGGGCCTCATCGCTTCCGGGATGTTTTCGAGTTTCTGCCCCGCCTCCTCCTCGATCTTGGTGAAACTCCTTTTTTCTATCTCATCGGGCCGGAGGCCCATGGCCGCCTCTATCCTCTCTTTTGCGACCCTGACTATCTCGGCCGCGATGCCGAGCGGCTCCGTGTAGATGAAATCGACCGCGGGATAAAGGGCGCGGGCCCCGTCGATCATCTCCGGTATGTCCTTTGTCACGTGCATGCCGGAATTGAGGAAATAGGGATGGATGATTATCCGCTGAGGGTTTAAATCCCTTACGGCGTCATCGATGGCCATTTTCAAATCCGGCCGCCCGAACTGCAGATAACAGGCCCTCACGCAGCCGCGAATGCAGCCCGGGTGCAACATGGAATGCAGCAGCCTGCCCACGACCTCCATCAGGTTGGCGTCCTTCCTCGGGCTGCCGTGTCCGACGAGTATTATGCCTTCCATTTCGCAGCCGCTCCTTGCGCGGTGGCGTCCTCCACCGCCTTTTTTTGTCTTCGCCTTATGAATTCCACCATCCTGCCCGCCGTTTGGGGGTTCGAGCCCAGGTGCAGATGCGTATAGCCGCCAAGGGCCGCCCCGAAAGAGGCGGAGGATATGTTTCCGGAAATCGTTTCCTCCCCCATTACGTTAAAACGCACGCCCGGTTGCCGTCCGGATTCGACGACCCGGCTGTAATGGAACTCGTGCCCGCGGAGTTTTTCACCTTCTCTTCCAAGAATGCAGTCAAAGGAGAGTGTTGCCTCCCTGTAGCCAAGGACCGGCCTCTCCGAAAGCGCCGTCTCTATCGGGAAGACGTCGCAGAGGGGATGGAAACGCCCGTCGTGCCATATGCCCCGGCCAAGATACATGAACCCCCCGCATTCGGCGAATACCGGTCCCCCGGCCATTGCCCAGTCCCTTATGGCCCCGAGCATTGTTTTATTGCCGGCAAGCTCCCCCGCGTAGACCTCCGGATAACCCCCTCCCAGATAAATCGCATCGAGGCCCTCGGGGAGATACCGGTCCGAAAGGGGGCTGAAGGGGATTAACCTCGCCCCCGCCGCCCGCAGCATGTCCAGGTTGTCTTCGTAATAGAAACAAAATGCCTTGTCCCTTGCGAGCGCGATGCGCACTTCCGCTTCGCCGCTGCGTGATGGCCGCGCCTGATGGAGCGTCCTTTCGCAGGCGGCCGGATGGAGCGTCTTTGTCCCGGCCGGGCCGGCCACCCGCGCAAGCCCCGCTATCTTTTCCAGATCGAGGCCCTCGATTACGGCATCCGCAAGTTTTTTTAAAGCCCCCTCGCCCAGCGGGGCCTCTTCGGCGACGGCGAGCCCCAGGTGGCGGGAAGGTATCGAATAGGCCGCGTCCCTGGGCAGCCAGCCGACGGCCTCCACCTCCCTTAAAGAGTCTTTCAGCCTTTCGTAATGGCCGCGGGAGGAAACGCGGTTGAAGATGACGCCCTTTATCGCCCCTCCGCATTCATCATAATTGCAAAACCCGCCGACCACTGCCCCGGCGCTTTCGGCCATCCCGCAGGCGTCGACCACAAGGACGATATTTGCCCCGAGGAGCCGGGCGAGGGCGGCAGTGCTGCGGTCCGCCCCGTCGAAGAGGCCCATGACTCCCTCCACAACCCCCAGGCCGGCCCCGGCCGTATGCCTCCTGGCGCAATCAAGGACGTAGTCCTCGCCGCACATCCAGATGTCCAGGTTCCGCGAGAGCCGGCCGGCCAGCATGCCGTGAAGGCCCGCGTCTATGAAATCCGGGCCGCTCTTGAAGGGCTGTACGGTATGGCCAAATCTTTTGAGCGCCGCCAGCAGCCCGAGAGTCACCGTGCTCTTGCCGCATCCGCTGTGAGTGCCGCCTATGACCAGCAATTAACGGCCTCCTTCCCGGAAATAAAAAACCCGATGGCCCCACCCACGTCGGGGACTCATCGGGATTGCACCCAGCTTACTTCATCCCTCAAGCCGGGTTTTCCGCGCCCGGCCTAAATTCAGCGAGGGGCCTCCGTCTTCAAGGCCCTCGGCTTTCCAGGCAGGTCTTCTGGCTCCCGGTTCATCCTCACCTTCTCCTTCCCATGCCCCTCAAGAAGCACAGTGGTTGGCTCGAAAGTTCTCGTCCCCGGTTACAGCGGCGGGACCGCTCCCGATTCCCACGGGATTCCCTTTGCCTGTAAGCTTGACTGCAGGAACTCCTGTTTTAAAACTCGCGCGTCCCCGCAAGTGGCGCCACGGGGTCCGCCCGCTTTACATTTAATCAGAAGCGGCCCTGGATGTCAATTGTTTGCTTTCCGGCATGTAAGAGGCGGAGTCGCGGCCCACCGGCTGCGGTCTCGCCTGGCCGCCCGCCTGGTCCATGTATCCCTCATTGCCGCAGACCCTCACCCTTTTGTCTCCCAGCGGCATCACCTTGAAATCCCATAGGGAAAAAATATGCCCCCTCTGCGTGTTCGCCTTGAACTCGTTATAGAATCTCAGGGCCGCGGTGCGCGCCCTTCCCTTCGCCTCCATAGTCCCGTGGTCATAGCCTATGCTGAAGCCGGCCAGCATCCCGACCGCAAGCACGCCGAAAAAAAGAACGAGCCTTACGAATTTCATGTTGATCATGACCATTTCCCCCTTTCCCCATGGACGTCCCTACGCGTGAAATGAAACCCCGGTCATTGCGCCTGATAGATTCAATTATCTCAAAGAATGCGGCCCGCGCAATCGTTTTTTTCGACGAGTCTGAAACTGCTATAATCTCCGTTATGGAAAATGCGCAGGCCCACGTGATATTCAGGGGCAGGGTGCAGGGCGTCAATTTCAGGGCCTTTGCCGCGAGGGTGGCCGGGTCTCTCGGCCTTGAGGGCTGGGTAAAGAACCTCCCGGACGGAAGCGTGGAGGCCGTCTTCGAGGGGCAAAAGTCTCTCGTGGAGGAGGCCATAAAGAGGTGCCGCACCGGCCCTTCGTTTGCAGACGTCGAGGACACGAAAATCGAGTGGCGCCCTTACGAAGGTGGCACCGGCGGTTTTTCGATAAGGTATTAGCCCCCCCTCGGACCGGCATGGACGTAAACCATAAACCGAATACTGGTTGACAATCCGCCCGGCCTCCCCCAAAATATGCCATGCCTCAAAAATATGCCATGATCGGGGCGTTGACTGAAAGAACCATCTCACGCGCGGGCCGCGTCCCGCCCGAAGGCGTGCTTTCCAGAGAAGAAGCCATGCTCCTTGCCGAAACCGGTGGCGACTTCGGGTTGTCCGCGCTCTTTGCCGGGGCAAGCCGTCTGCGTGAGGCGTTCCGGGGGAACCGGGCGGACCTCTGCTCGATAATAAACGCCAAATCCGGCGGCTGCACGGAAGACTGCTCCTACTGCGCCCAGTCCGCGCGGGCAAAGACCGGCATAAAGACCTATCCGCTCATGGAGGAAGACGAGATACTGAGGGCCGCGCTTCAGGCGAAGGAGGCCGGCGCCAGGAGGTTCTGCATCGTCACAAGCGGAAGGAAACCCGGCGGAAGGGAGCTTCAGAGGATAGCGAAATGCATCGGCATGGTGCGGGGGGCCGGGGTGCTGCCCTGCGCCACCCTGGGACTTCTGGGGCCCGGCGAACTGAAACTCCTCAAAGACGCCGGGCTTGAGCGCTATCATCATAACCTGGAGACATCCCGGCGGTTCTTCCCCGAGATATGCCGGACGCACGGTTTCGACGAAAAGCTCCGCACGGTGCAGGCCGCCAGGGAAGCGGGGCTTTCGGTTTGCTGTGGGGGCATCTTCGGCCTGGGCGAAAGCTGGCAGGACAGGGTGGACATGGCGTTTCAGATCAGGGAGCTTGGGGCCGACAGCGTGCCCCTGAACTTCCTCATCCCGGTCGCCGGCACGCCGCTTGGCGCAAGACCGGTGCTCTCTGCCCTCGAGGCGCTGAAGATCATCAGCATCTACCGGTTCATACTGCCCGAAAAAGAGATACGCGTCTGCGGCGGCAGGCCGCAGTGCCTCGGCGAGCTCAATCACCTCGTCTTCAAGGCGGGCGCGGACGGGCTTTTAATCGGCGATTATCTCACAAAAAAAGGCAGGCCCCCGGAAGAAGACCTGCGCCTCATCGAAGAGCAGGGGCTTGTCCTCCGATAAAAAAGAAAAAATGACGAGAGTAAAAAAGTGAAGGAGATGAAACGCCTCTATTCGGTGCGCATGCGGGCCGAGAGAGGGCGGGCGCACATATCCGGCGCGGAGGGGATTTTCGAGGAAAATGACATCGGCAGGACCGTCCTTGCCTATGTGGGCAGGGCCCTCCGCCACTCAAAAGGCGCTCCCGATACGCTGAAACTCAAGGTGGAACTCATACGAAGGCCGCCTGCGTTCATAAGCGCGCTGCCGGTATTCACATTGAAGACGCGGGGCCCCGCAGATGCCAGGAAAAAGGCCGCCGGGCTCCTGGCAAGGGCGGGGGTTTCCGGAAGGGCCGTGAAGAAGGCGTTTGGGATACTTTCGACGGGGGGGATGCGGGGGGCGGCGCTCATCGACTCGGAGGGGGGCGGAAGGCTGGAGCCGGACAAGACAAGGGGGGTGCGCGCTTCGATGCTCGGCATCTCGAAAGGGGCGATGAGAAGGCTAACTGCCGCCCTTTCGCAAAAAAACCTGGACCACCCCCGCGTGAAAGACGCACTTGTGCTGGCCTCGAAGGTGGCCGCGGGCCCCGGGATTGCGGCCGAACTCTGCATCTCCGACGATCCGGACTACACAACGGGCTATGTGGCCATCCCGGCCCTCGGTTATATAAGGCTGCCCCACATAAAAAAGAGAGGGGGCCTCGAAGGCGGCCGGGTCTTTTTCATGACGAAGGCCGTGGCCGCCGCCCACTTGATAAGATATCTCGAGGAAACACCTGTGATGGTTGGAAAAATCTCTGAAATCGGGGATATAATCACTCTCCATGGGCTCGAAGCGCCTCACAATCATCACAAACCCGGCGGCAAGAAAATCCTCCACAAGAAAGATTGAACGGGCCGCGGGGCTTCTTGGCCGGGCCGGATGGGACGTGGAAATCCTCCGGACCGAGGCGAGAGGACAGGGGACCGCGCTGGCCGGCAGCGCCGCGAGAGGCGGCGCAGGGCTCGTCGTAGCGGCCGGCGGGGACGGCACCTTCAATGAGGTGATGAACGGCCTGGCCGGCGGCGGGGTCCCGATGGCCATCATCCCGCTTGGCACCACAAACGTCCTCGCCAAGGAGCTGAAAATCCCGGAGGACGTCGAAGGGGCCGTCCAGCGGATAATTACAGGCGGGCCAAGGCCGTTATACGTCGCCAACCTGATATTTCCGGCCGGTCTTTCGAGGAAATTCTTCCTCATGGCGGGCATCGGGTTCGACGCCGAGGCCGTCTACAACGTAAACAGGAGACTAAAGAGTTTCACGGGCAAGGCCGGCTATCTCGCCGGCGGGCTGAAGGTGCTCCTCGACTGGAACCCAGGCCTCAAGCGGGCCGTCATAGACGGCCATAAATTCGAGTTTAAAAACCTGATCGTCTGCAAGGGGGCCAGGTACGGCGGGTATCCCAAGGCGGCCCCCGATGCGAGCCTCGAAACCCCGGACCTCTACGCGGTCCTCATGCGCGGCGGAAGAAGAATCGATGTCCTGCGGTACGCATTCGGGATTATTACGGGCAGGCATACGGCTTTCAGGGACGTGATGTATCTGCGGTGCCGCAGGGTGGACGTGCTCGACGAGGAGCGCATTCAGGCCGACGGCGATTACATCGGGAAAAGCCCGGTCACGATCGAGACCTCCCGCGAAAAAATCTTGTTCGTTATTTGACAAAAGCCGCTGCCGTGTTAGACTGAGACTGGAACCGGGCAGCGAAAGGCCATGATTAACCTCAACACATTAATGGACCCCCTCGTCCTGTTCTGGGACGGATACGGGACGGGTCCCGGCATGATGTGGTACGGGTTTGGGGTGCTGGGTTGGCTGATGATGGTGGCAATCTGGGTCCTTGTCATCCTGGGGCTTATATATCTGATCAGATGGCTCTCGCATTCGGCAAGGCAGGGCGAAGGCAGGCAGGAGACCGCCCTCGACGTGCTCAAGAAACGATACGCCAGAGGGGAAATAAGCAAAGAGGAGTTCGAGGACAAGAAGAAGGACCTTCAGTAAGTATTCATAAAAATCATCCGCCGGCGGCAAAGAAATAAAAAAGCTCGGTCCTTGTCCTGACCAGCTTTATCTCGTGAACGTCGCCGGGTTCCACGACCAGGCAGTCGCCGCCCCCCAAGCCGATATCCACCCCGTTTATCCTGAAGAGCGCCTCTCCCCCGGCGCAGTAGAAAATCTCGTAGCCCCCCTCATGCGCGTGCGGCCGGGCCGTGTCGCCCGGCTCTAAAACGGCGCGACTCATCTTCTCGATGCACGAAATTTTTTGCCCCTGTGCAAAGACACGCTTTTTTATACCCGGGGCGTGCGAGACAGTGGTCTCCGGCAGGTCTTCGAGCCTGTAGTGTTTCATGGATTAAAGTTTAGCATGCTGCCGCCGGGCGGGGGCGGCTTTCGCTTTTCCGGGCGGGAAATCTGTTTCGTTTTATTGTTATTTGGCCCTGCCATGCGATAATCTAACGGATGGACATAGACGACCTCCCCTCATTCGGGGCCCCGCCCCGCCTGGCGGAGATACTCTCTGCAACCGGGCTCAAGAAACTTTACCCCCCGCAGGAAGCGGCGGTCCGGGAGGGCCTCTTGAAAAGCGGCGGCTCATTTGTCATCTCGGCCCCCACCGCCTCCGGCAAGACGCTTATCGCCGAGATGGCCGCCCTCTCGGTATTCCTGAGGAAGGCGGGCAAGGTAATCTACCTTGTGCCGCTGCGGGCGCTTGCGCGGGAAAAATACGAGGAGTTCACGCGGAAATACAGGGCGGCCGGCATGAGAGTGGTGCAGAGCACCGGGGACTTTGACAGCGAGGGGCCGTGGCTTGCGCGGGCCGATATGATCATATGCACCAATGAAAAGCTGGACTCCCTGATACGGCACCGGGCGGAGTGGCTCGGGCATGCCGGTCTGATCGTGGCCGACGAGGTCCATCTCCTGGGGGACGGCCATCGCGGCCCCACCCTTGAGGTCATCCTCACGAGGCTCCGCTATTTAAACCCGCGGATAAAAGTCCTGGCGCTGAGCGCCACCATCCCCAATTGCCTTGAAATCGCCGAATGGCTCGGGGCGGCGCTGGTGGAATCGGACTGGAGGCCCGTACCCCTGCGCGAAGGCGTATATTTTAACGGGGCCGCCATCTTCAATGACGGCGCAGTCGATTGGGTGCCGCCCGGAAGCGGCCTCGATGCCCTCGACCTTGCGCTTGAGACCATAAGACAAGGCGGGCAGGCGCTTATCTTCGTGGGGACAAGGAAATCGGCCGAGGCGCTGGCAAAAAAATCCCTCCCGTATGTGCAGGCTCTCCTGGAGCAAACGGAAACTGAAGGGCTTTCGCGGCTCCAGCAAAAAATACTCGATACCACGGCGGAGCCCACGCGGCTCTGCAAAAAACTGGCGGAGTGCGCCGCGGCGGGCGCCGCATTCCACCACGCCGGCATCATATATGCGCAGAGAAAATTGATCGAGGACGCCTTCCGGGAAAACAGGATAAAGCTTCTGGCCTCGACCACAACACTTGCCATGGGGCTCAATCTGCCCTCGCGGAGGGTCATCATCAGGGACTGGTGGCGGTACGAGCCGGGGTTCGGCATGCAGCCCATACCCGTGATAGAGGCCAGGCAGATGTCCGGCAGGGCGGGCAGGCCGGGCTATGACAAGTTCGGCGAGGCCATAATGATAGCCAAAAACAAGAGGGACGAGCAGCGCCTGTTCGAGCAATACATCAAGGGCGAGCCCGAAAAGATAGAATCCAGGCTCGGCAACGCCCCCGCCTTAAGGACGCATATACTGGCCTCCGTCGCGGGCATGTTCACGACGGACATCGATGAGCTGATGGAATTCCTGGGCAGGACCTTCTTCGCCCACCAGAGCGGCTCCGGACATCTCTCCCCGATAGCGCGCGACATAATAGAGTTTCTCTCCGAGCAGGGGATGATAAAAGAGGACGCAAACGGGGGGTTTAGGGCCACCCGGTTCGGACACCGCGTCTCCGAGCTTTATATAGACCCCCTCTCCGCGGTCATCATAAGGGATGCCCTGGCGACGCCAAAAGCGAAAACGCCCTTCCCTGTCTTCCATATGCTCGCCCGCACGCCGGACATGATGCGCCTGCCCGTGAGGAAAAAGGACCGGGACGAGATGATGGAGGTTTTTAGCGTGCACGCCCCGTCGCTCCTTCTGCCGGATGAGGACATCTATCTCACGGAGGACATCCTCTCCGAGCTGAAGACGGCCTCCGTACTGATGCAGTGGGTCCTGGAGATGCCGGAGGAGAAGATCGTCAACCACTTCGGCATAGGCCCGGGAGATCTGCGGACCCTGGTGGAGCTTGCCGACTGGCTGCTCTATTCCTCGCAGGAAATCTGCAAGGTGCTGGGGCCGAAGGAGGCCGTAAAGGGCCTCGGGGCCGCGAGGGTCAGGGTGAATTACGGCGTAAAGGAGGAACTTCTGCCCCTGGTGGGCCTCAGGGGCATAGGCCGAGTGCGCGCAAGGGCCCTCTTCGATGCGGGATTTCCGGGCCTGGAGGACATCGGCCGGGCCGGTGCGGAGGAGCTTGCCCGCATCCCCGGCATCGGGGAGACTATCGCGCAGGACATAAAAAAACAGGTCCTCAAATAAAGGGGAAGAAGAGACATGGTATAATTCCCCTATGTTTTTCAAAGAAACCCTCTGTTGACCGATGCATAAGAAACGGGACCTGGCAGGCGTCGCCCTTCTCCTGGCGGCGCTCTATATCGCGCTTGCCCTTTTAAGCTATTCGAGATGGGACCCCTCCATCTTCACCGAAAGCACCTACAGGTTAAAAAACTACGGCGGGATCGTGGGGTCCTATCTTGCGGACCTGCTTTTTTCTTTTCTCGGGGTATCGGCCTTTTTCATCCCGGTTTTCCTCGGGGCCGCCGGCATTCGAAGGATATTGGACAGGCAGAGGCGAAAGGCCCACCTGGCCGGCTCGGCGCTTTTTGTCGTCTCGTTATCGTTTCTGTCGGGGCTGACGGGGCTTGATTTCGTCTTTACGGGCTGGAACTCCGGGGGTTTTATCGGCCAGCAGTCCGCCCATCTTTTAGTAAAATATCTCTCCGTGCCGGGCGGCTATATCTTCGCCCTGTTTTCCCTCATCTCCTCGCTGGTACTGTTGAGCCCCGTGCCTATAAAGCAGCTCATAAGCGCGCCGGCCGGCAGGAAAGCGGCCAGGTCCGGCGGCCCGGAGGAAAAACAAAAAGACAAGGAAAAGGAAAAAACGCCCCGCGAAGACGAGGGACCGGCGACGGAAGAAGACCTCTTTTATCCTGAGACGGGCAATGTCTTCATCGCAGGGCAGCGGGAGGAAGAAAATTCCGCGGAGGGGGATTTACTGCTGCCCCCGGCCGGGCCGGCGGAAGAGGCCCCCGAGGACGGGGGCTTAGCTTACAGTCTGCCTCCGCTCGGTCTTCTCAGCGAGGACGCGGGCGCAGTCGAACGTCCCGCAAAAGAGGAACTGCTGGCCGGCTCGGCCCTGCTCGAAAAGAAATTGAGGGATTTTGGAATCCAGGGAAAGGTCTCCCAGGTGCTGGCCGGGCCGGTCGTCACGATGTATGAGTTCGAACCCGCCCCCGGAGTGAAGATACAGAAGGTCGTGGCGCTGGCGGAAGACCTCTCTCTTTCGCTTCGGGCCCAGAGCGCAAGGATAGCCCCGATCCCCGGGAAGGCCGCAATCGGCATAGAGGTGCCAAACAGGCAGCGGGAGACCGTGCTTTTGAAGGACATCATAAACTCCGAGGGTTTTAGAAAAAGCCCTTCATGCCTCACGCTGGCGCTGGGAAAAGATATCTTCGGCGCCCCCGTGGTGGCGGACCTCGCCCGCATGCCGCACCTCCTGGTGGCGGGGGCCACGGGGGCGGGCAAGAGCGTATGCCTGAACTCGATGATAACGAGCATCCTCTACAAGGCAACGCCCGCCCAGGTGAAGATGCTCATGATAGACCCGAAACTCCTGGAGCTGTCGTCCTATGAGGGGATACCCCACCTGATAAGCCCGGTCATCACGGGCCCGAAGCCCGCCTCGGAGGCGCTGAAGAAGATGGTCTTCGAGATGGAGAGGCGCTACCGCCTGATAGCCTCGAAGGGCGCGCGCGGCATCGACGGGTTCAACCGGACGGCCCCGGAGGAGGAGCGCCTGCCCTATATAGTGGTCGTCATAGACGAGCTTGCCGACCTGATGCTCTCCTCGGCCTCCCAGGTGGAGGACTCGATAGCGAGGCTCGCCCAGATGGCGAGGGCCTCCGGAATTCACCTGATACTTGCCACCCAGAGGCCCTCGGTCGACGTGATTACCGGCGTGATAAAGGCGAACTTCCCCACGAGGATCGCCTTCCAGGTGGCCTCGAGGATAGACTCCAGGACGATACTGGACGCCCAGGGGGCGGAGCAGCTCATAGGCAAAGGCGACATGCTGCTGCTTGCGCCGGGCGCAAGGATCATGAGGGTGCACGGCGCCTACATCTGCGAGGCCGAGATAAAGGCCGTCTCCGATTTCGTCAGGGCGCAGAGACCGCCGGATTACAGCATCTTCGAGGCCATTGAGGAACCGGCGCAGGAAGAGGCCGGCCCGGGGGCGACGGAAAGGGACGAGCTTTACGAGAAGGCGGTGGAGGTCTGCGCCGCCGCGGGCGAGGTCTCCATATCCGCCATACAGCGCAGGCTCAAGATCGGCTTCAACAGGGCCGCGAGGATCGTCGAGCTGATGGGGGAGGACAACCTCATCGGCCCGCCGCGCGGGGCCGGGAAGCCCAGGGCGTTTATGGGGCGGAAGCAATTTTAGGCCCTGCGCAAAATTCCGCTTTTCTTTCATCCTTTGTCTGGGGTAAACTAGTTACTTCGCCAGCCTTTTCAAAAGGAGGTGGACCCTTATGTCCAGAATGAATTATTTTTTCACTTCCGAGTCCGTGACGGAAGGGCATCCTGACAAGATAGCGGACCAGATATCCGACGCCATACTCGATGCGATCATAGGCAAGGACCCCATGTCCCGCGTGGCCTGCGAAACGCTCGTCACGACCGGGCTCGCCTTCGTGGCTGGTGAGATAAGCACCTCCACCTACGTCGAGATCCCCTCCATAGTCAGGGAGACCATAAAAGAGATCGGCTACACGCGCGCCAAATACGGGTTCGACTATGAGACCTGCGCGGTCGTCACGTCGATACACGAACAGTCCGGCGATATAGCCATGGGCGTGGACACGGGCGGGGCCGGGGACCAGGGGCTCATGTTCGGTTATGCCTGCAACGAGACCCCGGAGCTGATGCCGCTGCCGATTTCCCTCGCCCACAAGCTCGCCATGAAGCTCACGGAGGCAAGGAAAACCGACGTGCTGCCCTATTTGAGGCCGGACGGCAAGACACAGGTGACGGTCGAATACCGGAACGGCAGGCCGCTCCGGATAGACACCGTCGTCATCTCCTCCCAGCACAGCCCCGATGTCCATTTGAAGGACCTCAAGGAGGACATAATAGAGCAGGTCGTAAAGCCGGTCATCCCCAGGGAACTGGTGGACGAGGAACACATCAAATACTACATAAACCCCACGGGCAGGTTTGTGACCGGCGGACCGATGGGGGACACGGGCCTCACGGGCAGAAAGATCATCGTCGACAGCTACGGGGGAGTGGGCAGCCATGGCGGCGGGGCCTTCTCCGGAAAGGACCCGACAAAAGTCGACCGCTCCGGCGCTTACATGGCGCGCCATATAGCGAAAAACATTGTGGCCGCGGGGATCGCCGAAAAGGTGGAAGTGCAGATAGCCTATGCCATCGGCGTGCCTGAGCCGGTCTCGCTGCTTATAGACTCCTTTGGCACCACGAAGGTGCCGCCCGAGAAGACGGCCGCCGCCGTAAGAAAGATATTCCCGCTGACGCCAAAAGGCATTATCGAATTCCTGAACCTAAGGAGGCCGATATACAAAAAGACCGCCGCGTACGGCCATTTCGGCAGAGAAGACGCGGATTTCACCTGGGAGAAGACAGATAAGGCGGAGGCGCTGAAGAAGGAGGTCGGCCTGAAATGAAAAGCGACGTAAAGGACATCAAGCTCGCCAACAAGGGACGTCTGAGGATCGAATGGGCCGCGAAGGACATGCCGGTGCTGAAGGGAATTAAGGAGCGGTTCCAGAAGGAAAAACCCCTGAAGGGGGTTCGGCTCGCGGCCTGCCTCCACGTGACCACCGAGACGGCGAACCTCATGGACACGCTTAAGGCGGGGGGCGCCGAAGTGCACCTGTGCGCCTCGAACCCGCTTAGCACCCAGGACGACGTCGCCGCATCGCTTGTGAAGCATTTCGCGGTCCCGACCTTCGCAATCAAGGGCGAAGACAACAAGACCTACTACAAGCACATCGGCCAGTGCCTCTCTCTGCGCCCCAATATCACCATGGACGACGGGGCGGACCTCGTCAGCACACTCCATAAAGACAGGCAAGACCTCATCAAGAACCTCATGGGCGGCACCGAGGAGACCACTACCGGGGTCATAAGGCTCAAGGCAATGGCCCGGGAGGGCGTCCTCCGGTATCCCATCATCGCCGTCAACGACGCATATACGAAATACCTCTTCGACAACCGCTACGGGACCGGCCAGTCCACCATCGACGGCATCCTGCGGGCGACCAACAGGCTCATAGCCGGTTCCATCCTGGTGGTGTCGGGCTACGGGTGGTGCGGCAAGGGCGTTTCAATGAGAGCAAAGGGGATGGGAGCAAGGGTGGTGGTAACGGAGGTGGACCCTTTAAGGGCGCTTGAGGCCACCCTCGACGGCTTCATGGTGATGCCGCTTAGGGAGGCCGCGGAGCTGGGCGACATCTTCATAACCGTCACGGGCGACGCGGGCGTGATCTCGGAGCAGGCATTCCGGAAGATGAAAGACGGCGCGATAGTGGCGAACTCCGGCCATTTCAACGTGGAGATAGACATCCCCGCCCTTAAAAAACTCTCGAAATCCGTCCGCCAGATAAGGGATTTCGTCGAGGAATACACGCTTAGAAACGGCAGGCGGATATACCTGCTTGGGGAAGGCCGGCTCATCAACCTGGCCGCCGCCGAGGGGCATCCCTCCCAGGTCATGGACATGAGCTTCGCCAACCAGGCGCTCTCGGCGGAGCACATGGCCAAAAACCACAAGAAACTGGAAAACAAGGTCTATCCCGTCCCGCGCGCAATCGACGAGAAGATAGCCAGCCTGAAACTCGCCGGCATGGGCATCACGATAGACAAGCTCACCCCGGAGCAGAAGAAATATCTGAAGAGCTGGCAGATGGGGACATAGCTTTTATACCGGCGTTTTTATGCCGGCTGCTTGTTCGACTTCAGGGCTCAAGGGGAAAAAACAAAAGACCTTGGGCCCTTTTTATTTGAATGAATGCCCTTTAGCAGGCCCAGGCGCTCCCCCCCCCAGCCCCCCCCGGGGAAAGCAGACGAAAAAAAGGAGCGGCAAGATTTTTGATGGGATTATGATTACACCGGCAAAGCGAGAGGTATGCCGAATCGCAACTACAACATAGTTCCGAAAGAAATGTGGAGCACGCGATTTATTGCGCTCCGTTCTTGACCCGCTGGTGGAACAGTGTATCGGGTTTCGCTTTGCTCCACCCGACCTGCGAAACTGTTGTCCTTTTTTGAATCTCCCTCATTCTTTCGGGAAGGCCTAGTGTGTCCTTTGCAAGAAAGCACAGAGGCTATTGCTTTTCTTTCGATATTTTTGTCCTGCATTTTTCAGCGTCAACAGATTTGATAACACGCTGTATTTCTTCCCAAAGCTCCGGCTTATGGACAAGAAGAAATTCAAGGCCGTTCAGATGAGAATATGTTTCAACTGTTTTCATCGGGCAAAGTATCCCCGTTTCTTTTCTTTGATTAAGAGAGGCTGCTCAGAATTATCCTGTTTTGTCCAAGGGGCAACAGTCAAACTGTTCCCCGCTTTTACAGGATCATATACGGGCTGATTCATAGGGCGTGTCCTTAAGGTTCCAGCTATTTCTTGTTCTATCCTTTGTCTTGCAAGTCTGACGTATTGCGGCATGACATCAGCGCCAACACCTCGCCGATTGTGGCGGATGGCTGCGATAATTGATGTGCCTGTTCCAAGGAAAGGATCAAAAACCCAATCTTTTTCGTTGGTCATTGAAAGGACCAGCCGTTCAATAAGTTCAACGGGAAATTGGCATGGATGGTCTGTTTTTTCAACATGATTGCTTTTGACATTAGGAATGACCCAAAAGTCTCCTGGATTTTTTCCAAGCGGATTGCAGGAGTGCTTGCCCGCATTCGGGCCTTTAAAATATTTCTTGCCGGGATACTTCTGCGGCACTCTGACTGGATCGAGGTTGAACACGTAATTATCGGACTTTGTAAACCATATGATAGTTTCATAACGCCCCGAAAAACGACGGCTGCAATGAAGACCATGCTCGAAGTGCCAAATTATTCTGTTTCTCATTTTCAGACCGAGGTTCGTAAGGATAGGATAAAGAACTGTATCGAGAGGAATAATTGACCCATTGTCAACATAATTTCCCACCTGCCAGCAAATGCTTCCGCGAGGAGAAAGACTGCGCACACATTCCCGTATGACGGCAGCTTGTTGTTCAAGATAATTCTCAAGTTTAAGTCGTTTTTCGTATTCTTTCCCGATATTGTATGGCGGTGAGGTAACAATGAGCTGCAACGATTCGTCCGGAATTGTTGATAGCAGTTTCAGGCAGTCGCCATGATAGACAACTATGTTTTCGGAATTAGAGAATCTTTCTGAAATATGCCGCTTATCAAACATGCGTCTATATTACCTGTAAAGAGGGATTATCGGTCAAGATGCCTTTTTGTATTTGGATAGACAGAAACCGCCCCGATAATATCGGAATTTGTATATTAGTCAGCCAACGCTCAACCAATAGTTGATTACCGATAATGATTTACACTATTTTGAAGCCTTTGAAAAATGCAAAGTCCAGGGAAAACCGTTGCAGAAAGGACGCAGGGGCGCAGTCTTTTTAAAGTCCCCTCCTGGGAGGGGATGAAGGGGATAAAAGGGGACGGGATGCGTGAATTGGTCTTTTATCCCCCTTTTTCTTTAAAATTAAGAGATGGCCCTGATCGATTTAAAATCCCTGGACAAGGCCTCCCTCGAGGAGTTCGTGAAGAAAGAGAGGCTGCCCGCCTTTCGCGCAAGGCAACTCATTCACTGGATTTATGAAAAAAACGTCACCGGCGTCGGGGACATCACGGAATTCTCGAAACCCCTGCGGGAAAAACTCGCCGGGAAGGCCCGTATAAGCGGCCTCGCGGTAAAAAAACGGTTTGCCTCGGAGGACGGCACAGAAAAATACCTCCTGGAGCTCGAGGACGGAAACCAGGTTGAATGCGTCCTCATCGGGACGGAAGCGCCGCCTGGGGAAGAGGACGGCTCGCGGGAAAAGTTTACCCTCTGTGTCTCCAGCCAGGTGGGCTGCGCCATGGGATGCCGGTTTTGCCTCACTGGGGAGATGGGTTTCATCAGGGATCTCAGGCCGCATGAGATCGTGGAGCAGGCGCTCTGTGTCCAACGCCTCATCCAGCCCCGGAAGATAACCAATATTGTCTTCATGGGCATGGGGGAGCCGCTCAATAACCTGGCAAACGTGGCGGAGGCCCTCAGAAGGCTCACGGAATTCATGCGCTTCTCCGGAAGGAGGATCACCCTTTCGACCTCGGGCATCGTACCGGGGATACTCGAACTCCCGCGGTCCGCCCCGTCAGTAAACCTCGCCGTCTCCCTCAATGCCACCACGGATGAAGTCAGAAGCAGGATAATGCCCGTAAACAGGAAATACGGGCTTGCCGCCCTTTTAAAGGCGCTCCGGCAATTCCCCCTGTCCGGCAGAAGCAGGATCACCTTCGAGTATGTGCTTCTTGGCGGCGTAAACGACTCGGACGAAGACGCCGCCCGGCTCATAAAACTCCTGCGCGGCCTACCCGCGAAGGTCAACCTGATACCCTTTAACGCCCACGAGGGGGCCGGCTTCAGCGCGCCCTCCCCGGAGCGGGTGCTCGCCTTTCAGAAAATCCTCACCGACGCCCGCATGACGGCGTTCATAAGGAAGAGCAAGGGGACTGACATTCTTGCGGCCTGCGGCCAGCTAAAGGCCGCGTACATGTAAACGGGAAATCCGATTACTGCTCCGGGCCGTTGAAGATGAATATGAACTCGTTTTTCTTTGCCAGGCCAAGCTCCTCGCGGGCGCGTTTCTCCTGGTAGAACTCGTCACCCTGGAACCTCTTGATCGAGGCGCTTATCCGGCCGTTTTCCTGCCTCACCTCGGCCACCCGGGCCTTCAGCGCCCGGCCCCTTGCCTTAAGCGTCCTCAGCCTGAGGTATCCCATGTCCCCGAAGACCAGGGATACGGCGAGATAGAAGATGCAAAGCAGTATGAACGTCCAGAAGACGTAATCGCGCTTCTTTTTCTCGGCCCTGATCTGTCTCCAGAGAGCGTCTCCAACCGCGGCGCCGCCCGGTGAAGATGCAGGTCCCCCGCCTGGAATCTTAATGTAAGGGATCTTTATCTTTCCCATTCGCCCGCCTGACCCTGCGCGCGCGCAAGACAGGATTATGGGGTATATGCCCGCTATCCATCTAGCGGATATTATATAACGCCGAAACCCCTTTGAATAAAGCGCTTGCCCCCAGGTACTCCTCTATCCTCAAAAGCCTGTTGTATTTGGCGATCCGCTCGCTCCGGGAAAGCGAGCCGGTCTTTATCTGGCCGGTGTTATAAGCCACGGCCAAATCGGCTATCGTCGTGTCCTCGCTCTCGCCGGAACGGTGAGAGACAACGGCCGTGTAACCGGCGGTCTTCGCCATCTCTATCGCCTGGGCGGTCTCGGTGAGGGTGCCTATCTGGTTTAATTTGATTAGTACGGAGTTGGCGACCCCCTTCCTGATCCCTTCGGCCAGTATCTTCGTGTCCGTCACGAAGATGTCGTCGCCCACAATCTGAACCTTCCGGCCGAGTCTTTCCGTAAGCTGGCCCCATCCCTTCCAGTCCTTCTCCCCAAGACCGTCCTCTATCGAGAGGATGGGGTACTTCGCAACGAGCGCGCTGTAATATTCCACCATGTCCGCGGCGCTCATCCGCCTGCCCTCGAAGGCATATTTGCCGTTGCCGTAGAACCCCGATGCGGCGGCATCCAGGGCGACGAAGACCTGTTTGCCCGGCGCATAGCCCGCCTCTTCCGCGGCCTTTATTATCAGCCTTACGGCGTCTTCGTTCGTCTTTAAATCCGGGGCGAAGCCGCCCTCGTCGCCTACGGCCGTGTTTAACTTTTCTTTTTTCAGGAGTTTTTTCAGGGTATGAAAAATCTCAGAGCCTGCCCGGAGGGCATCGGCAAAAGAACCAAACCCGGCAGGCACAAGCATGAACTCCTGTATATCGAGGTTATTGTCGGCATGGGCCCCGCCGTTTAGGACATTCATCATCGGCACCGGCAGCAGCCTCGCGTCAACCCCGCCCATATACCTGAAAAGCGGCAGCCCGGCCTCCGCGGCCGATGCCTTCGCGGCGGACAGCGATACGCCCAGTATGGCGTTTGCGCCAAGCTTGCTCTTGTTTTCCGTGCCGTCAAGCTCTATCATCGCGCGGTCGATATCGGCCTGCCGTCGGGAGTCCATCCCCCGAAGCTTCGGGGCGATTAGCTTGAGGACATTCTTTACCGCCTTCTGCACCCCCTTGCCCAGGTAACGGCCCATCTGCCGGTCCCGCAGCTCCAGCGCCTCGCGCTCCCCGGTCGACGCGCCGGACGGCACTATGGCGCTGCCGGAAATGCATCCCTCAACCCAGACCTCCACCTCGATCGTCGGGTTCCCCCTCGAATCCAGCACCTCCCTCGCGCGGATATCGGTTATTTCCCCCATGAAAAATCCCTCCTGGCTGAAAGAATTTCGCCCTCTCCCAACCCTCTCCCGTCCGGGAGAGGATTTCACATAAGGCTGAAGAACAAAAACTAGTGAGCGAGTTTTTTGCTAAAGCCCCTCCCAGAGGGGAGGGGATCAGGGGAGGATGATTTCCTCTCCCTTACTTTTCTTTCGGTATATGTATGGCCTCGCCATGGACGGCCTCGCAGGCCTCCAGCACGCCCTCGCCCAGCGTGGGGTGCGTATGTATGGTCTCGGCCAATTGTCTGACTGTAATGCCGTGACGCACGGCCACGGCAAGCTCATGAATGAGGTCTGAGGCGTGCGCGCCTATTATGTGCGCTCCCAGGACGCGGTCGGTCCCGGCATCGGCAAGCACCTTGATGAAGCCGGCGATCTCGCCGATTGCGTGGGCCTTGCCCAGGGCCCGGTACTGGAACCTGCCCACCTTCACCTCGATGCCGGCCTTCTGCGCCTGGAATTCCCTGATGCCCACCGAGGCGATCTCGGGCACCGTAAAGACGGCCGCGGGGACGGCGGAATAGTCCATCACCGCGCTGCCGCCGCAGGCGTTTATCGCGGCCACTATCCCCTGCCTGGAGGCGACATGGGCCAGCAGCATCTTGCCCGTCACGTCCCCGACGGCATAGACGCCGGGCACGTTCGTCTCCATCCGGTCGTCTACGATTATCTCCCCGCGCTTGCCCTTCCGGACCCCGGCCTCCTCAAGCCCTATGTTTTCGCTGTTCAGGCTCCGGCCGATGGAAACGAGCATCTTCTGGGCCTTAAGCTCCAGGCCGGTTGACGTGAAGGCGTGCACCCCGTCGTCCCTCACCTCCACTTTCTCTATCTTCGTATTCTTATGGACAAGTTTTATCTTTCTTTTCTTGAATTCGCGTTCCAGCAGCTCGGAGACCTCCATGTCCTCGGTCGCCACCGCCCGGTCCATCATCTCGACCATCGTGATGTCCGTGCCGAGGGCGCCGAAGATGCTGCCGAACTCGCACCCGATCACACCCGCCCCGACAATTATCATGCTCTCCGGCACGCCGTCCATATTGAGGGCATTGTCGCTTGAGAGGATGTTTTTGCCGTCGAAGGGGAACGTCGGTATCTGGGCCGGCCGGGAGCCGGTGCAGATGATTACCCTGTCGGCCTCCATCACCTCGGGGCCTTCTTTTTTGAGGACCTCCACCTTGCCGGGGCCCATGAGCCTGCCCCTGCCCTCGACGAGGTTTACGCCCCAGCTCTTGAAGAGCCCCTTAATGCCCTTCACCTGGGTGTCCACGATCTTGTTTTTCCGCTCCATCATGGCCGGGAAATTAGCGACGGGCTCCGCATTCAGGTCGATGCCGAATTTCGGCAGCTCCTTTGCCTTCATGAAAAGCTCGGCGCTGGCGGCAAGCGATTTGGTCGGGATGCAGCCGCGGTTAAGGCAGACGCCGCCCACCTCACCCGCTTCCACTACCGTAACCTGCGCGCCAAGCTGTGCGGCCTTTATCGCCGCGACATAACCCCCCGGGCCCGCGCCCAGTATGACTACTCTCACTTCTCCTCCTCAAGCATCTTCTCATATTCGGAGGAGTCCAGGAGTTCTTCAAGCTCCTTGGAGTCCGATAGCTCCAGGACCGCTATCCAGCCCTTCTCATAAGGGTCCTCGTTGATTATTTCGGGGTTATCGGCCAGCTCCTCGTTGACTTCAAGGACCGTGCCGCTTACCGGCGCGATTACCGGAGAGGTCGCCTTCGTGGATTCTATCTCGGAGATCTCCTGGTTGGCCTCCACGGTGGTGTCGGGCTCGGGCAGGTCGATATAGACTATGTCGCCCAGCGCCTCCTGGGCGTAATCGGTGATGCCAATCGTGGCTTTGGAGCCGGAGACTCTGACCCATGTGTGCTCCTTGTGGTACTTCAGGTTGTCCGGATTCATAGAGTAACCTCCATCAATTTTTCGTTATGAGGTTAGTATACCAATATTCCGTTTCCAATCAATTCTTTTTGGAGACTTGAAATTCAAACACGATAGGGCTTTCTTTGTCAAGAAAGGGCCTGGCGGGCCTTTTTCCTCAGTTCCATCAGTTTTTGGAGCGCCTCTTGCTGCCCGATATCCTCCGGAACGGCCCGCAGCTCTTCCAGGACGGCGTCCGGCCCGCCTCCGAAGAGCGACAACTGGGCCCGTTTCCCCCGCATCCCCTGAATATCTCCTGAAACACGGGGCATCCCGCCCGAGGAAAGCACCTGCTTTTCCAGGTTGGTCAAAACGGCCTTCGCCCGCTCCACGATCTCCATCGGCAGCCCGGCGAGCCTGCCCACCTGTATGCCGTAGCTCTTGTCCGAAGGCCCGTCCTCCATGCGCCTCAGAAAGATTATCTCATCGCCCCATTCCCGCACGGCCACGTTGCAGTTGCGGACGCCCTCCAGGCCCATCGCAAGCTCCGTAAGCTCGTTGTAATGCGTGGCGAAGAAGGTCCGGGCCTTTATGTTTTTAGCGATGAATTCCGCCGTGGCCCACGCGATGCTGATCCCGTCGAACGTGCTTGTGCCCCTGCCCACCTCATCAAGGACGATAATGCTCCTCTTCGTGGCGTTGTGGACTATGTTTGCCGTCTCCAGCATCTCCACCATGAAGGTGCTCTGCCCCTGGCTCAGGAAATCCGAGGCCCCGATCCTGGTAAACACCCGGTCGGCAACGCCGATGAGGGCGCCCCTTGCCGGCACGAACGAGCCCACCTGGGCCATGAGGACCATGAGGGCGTTTTGCCTCATGTAGGTGGATTTGCCGGCCATGTTGGGGCCTGTTATGATGAGCATCCGGTCCGCCTCCCCGTCCATGGAGACGCTGTTTGGCATGAAGCGCTCCTCCAGGGGCAGGCGCTCTATCACGGGGTGCCTGCCGTCTTCGATTGCAAGAACCAGGCTGTCGTCGACCCGCGGTTTTACATAATCATTCCTCTTGGCGCAGACCGCAAGCGATATGAGGAAATCCAGCATCCCTATCTGAAGGCCGGTCTCCCTGAGGGCGGCCGCCTCTCTCTTTGCCTTTCCCAGCACCCCGAGGAAGACCTCGTATTCAAGGGCGTTCAGGCGCTCCTCCGCGCCCAGGGCCTTCGATTCGTACTCCTTCAGCTCGGGCGTGATGAACCTCTCGGCGCCCACGAGCGTCTGCTTCCTCATATAATGCGCGGGCACCTGTGAGAGGTTCGGCTTTGTCACCTCGATGAAGTAGCCGTAGACGCGGTTGAATCCCACCTTCAGCGAGGCGATGCCGGTGGCCTGCTTCTCCTTTGCCTCTATCGCCGAGATGTAATCCCTGGAGCTTGTGCAAAGCGCCCTCAGCTCATCGACCTCCGGATGATAGCCCTCCCTTATTATCCCCCCGTCCCTGAGCCCCACCGGCGGGTGCTCCTTCAGGGCCGTCTCCAGAAAGGCGACCAGGGCCGAGAAATCGGCGCATTTGCCCGCGGCCCCCGCCAGCAGTGGATCGCGGAAGACGGAAAGCGCCCGCCTTACGCCCGGCAGGACCTTCAGGGAATTCTTTAGCGCAATTAAATCTCTGGCGTTCGCAGTCCCCATGCCCACCCTGGCCGCAAGCCTCTCCAGGTCCTGTATCTTTCTTAGGGCCCCCCTCAGTTTATCGGTGACCTCGTAATCCTCGGAGAGTGCGCTGACGGCATCCAGCCTGCCCCTTACCGCCTCCGCCTGCACAAGCGGGTTCAGCACGGCGTTTCTCAGGAACCTGCCGCCCATCGGGGTAAGGGTCTCGTCCAGGGCCCACAGGAGGGTGCCTTCCCTGCCGCCGTCCTTGAGATTATGGACAAGCTCAAGGTTTCTTCTGGTGGAGGCGTCCAGGAACATCACGGCGCTGTCCCTCAGATGGGTGAGCCTGGTGAAACTGAGGGGTTCGCGCTGCGTGCCCTTGAGGACCGCCAGCAGCGCGCCCGCGGCCGAGATGGCGGCCCTGAAACCCTCGCAGCCGAAGGCGGCCAGGCTCGAGACCTTGAAATAGGCAAGCAGCCCGCGGTAGGCCTCGGAATAATCAAAGAGGAAGTCGTCTGCGGGCGTCGTATAGAAATTCTTGAGGGCTTCGGCGTACCGGAGGTCCTGCCCCAGGCTCTCCGGATAGACCACCTCCTTCGGCTCAAACCTCCCCAGTTCCTCTTCGAAGGGGTTGTCGGTCTCAAAGAGGTTAAACTCCCCGGTCGAGACGTCCGCCAGCGCAATGCCGTGCTTTCTGCCCACGGGGAAAAAGGAGGCCATGAAGGCGTTTTCCTTCGGGTTTTCTGGCGTGTGGGTGCCCGGCGTCACCACCCGCACGACCTCGCGCCTGCAGACCCCCTTCGCCTCTTTCGGGTCCTCCACCTGCTCGCAGATGGCCACCTTGCAGCCGGCCGCTATCAGCTTGTTTATATAAGACTCGGCGGCAAAGTACGGGATGCCGCACATGGGCACGGCGTCGTCCTTGCCCTTGTCCCTCGAGGTAAGGGCGATCTGAAGGATCTTGGACGCCGTCTTTGCGTCCTCTCCGAACATCTCATAAAAATCCCCGAGGCGGAAAAAGAGTATGGCGTCCTGATGACGCTCCTTTATCTCCTGATATTGCCTCATTAGGGGGGTCAGCTCCAACATCCCAAAGATTAAACCATTTAGGGAAGGCAATTTTCAAGAAGGTGCGGGCTGGCCGCTATTGCCCGGCGGCGCAGGAAAGAGAAAAAATCCCCGCCCTTGTGATATAATCATCCTCATGCGGAATGTGATAATTGCCGCGTTTTTGGCGCTTATGTTCCTTGTACCCGCGAGGTCTTACGGCTTCGCCGAAAAATTGGGGGGCTGCACCGAACAAACGGGGGCCTGCACCGGCGACTGTCGCTCCTGCCATTCCTTGAAGACCTCCGAGGCCCAAAGCATCCTCTCTTCATTCAATCCCAACTTGAAAGTAGTCGGCGTGAAATTGGCCGGTGTCGGGGGGCTTTGGGAAATCACCTTCGAGTACGGCGGCAGGAAGAACCTCGTTTACGTCGATTTCGCAAAGAAGCACCTGATACAGGGCACCGTCATAGACATAAAGACGAAAGAGAACCTCACCGATGTCCGCGTCTCCGATCTAAACAGGGTGGACGTATCGAAGATACCCCTTGCGGACGCGCTTGTCATAGGCAATGCCAACGCCCCGCTTAAGGTGATAGTCTTCGACGACCCCGTCTGACCGTACTGCGCCAGGCTTCATCAGGTGATGAAGGAGATAGTGCAACAGAGAAAGGACATCGCCTTCTATGTGAAACTCTTCCCGCTTGCGATGCACCAGGGGGCGAAGGAGAGGGCGCAGACGATAGAATGCAAGCATTCGCTGGCGCTCCTGGAGCAGTCTTATGCGGGCAAACCGCTTCCCAAACCGGACTGCCCGGCGCCGGAGATAGATAAAAACATCGCCTTGGGCAAGAGCCTCGGCATCAACGGCACGCCGACGCTCATCCTGCCAAACGGCGCGATGGTGGTGGGCCTGATGCCCCAGAATGCCCTTATCGCCCGCATAGACGAGGCCGCAAAAGAGATGCACAAGGCAAAAAAGCCCCAGGCCGCCCTGAAACACTCCTAATTAATCTTCCCTGCGGCAGCCACGGAGAATACGCTCGCTATCCATTTAAGTCCTTCCGTGTCTTGAGGACCTCCCGAAGGAGCCTGAGGGCGCCCGCAAACCCGTAGCTTTGAAGGATGGTCCTGAACTTTGCCGACCAGGAGAAGGCGAAATCGAGAGGGCGGCGGATATTCTTGTCCCAGGCGTAATCGTATTCCCAGACCCTGCTGCCGCCGGCCCCAAGCTCATCCAAAATCCCGGATACCCTGCCTCTGTCCCGGTCGAGACTGTAGACGCATATCGCGCCCGGATCCTCGTTCCAGTATTTCGCGCCCTCTATCTCTCCGTTTTCTATGAAGGGCGCGAGCCCGCGGGCAAGCTCTTCCGTATTTTCCTTCCGGTCGAAGACTATCCACTTGCCGCCATGCCGGCGCCATTCGTCCATGCCCGCGGCCCTCGGGGCATCGGGCATTATCCAGGTCCAGAGCATGTCCTTGTATTTTCTCATGCGGCCCTCCCCGGCAGGCGGATACCCTGCGCCCTCTGAATAAGATTATAGCAAGAGGCATTAACCGGGGAGCACCCCCTTTATCATGAAACGTTTCATGAATGTTTCACAGTAGGGTTACAATTTTGGTAACATCATTTCATTAAACTGTAACCGGTCATTCAGCATCAACAGCTCATCACATCTGCATTATCTGATTGGAGCCAATATTGCGGCAATAGAGAGTCCGGATTTTTGCATCATTATTTTGCTTTTTTAACGGGCGCAGGATTTCCTCCGGGAAGAAACACCCTTGAGGGCCGAGGCATGGTGCGCTGTACCCCTTCTTATCCGCACATTTGGGAAGAAGCGGCGGATACTAAAGTATGCTCCGTAAGTTGGCATGTGCTGGTCCCGGAAGGATGCAGGTTAGCAACAGATAATCGCGCCTTTAAAAAGCGGTGATAACCACTGGAACTGCTAAATGCGTCACGTTCGGTGTCGGCGCAAATGCCATAATATTCGAACTGGACAAGCAATGTCCAGTTCGAACGTAATTTTCTTTTTCAGGCGTTATTGTTTTTCTCAAGTATTTAGTTTAAAAAACTAAGGTAAATGCTTTTTTCATGTTACAGCAAAATGATAATGTCCTATATTAGCAAAGTAGAAATGTCCTATAGACGGGTTATGATTTCCTTCTTTGAAGGAGGAGGTCATGCCGGGAAGGGACATTAT
>JAJYJK010000027.1 GCA_021789555.1 Nitrospirota bacterium | reverse complement strand
TATATCAGAGTGATCTACCGTCGTTTATTACTGCTGCTCTGCTCGAAGTTCACATACTCAAAGGAGATAATATCAGAAAGCTAGGAAAAGGCACCCACTTGACAGGTTTATTACATATCAGAAGGGGAAATAAAAAATTATCAAAAATCGAACAAGTTCCGGTTTCAGGAAGGAGACGATACATAAACCTTCAGTTCACGAGGTAAAAACTGTCTTTTACTGCGAAAGAAAAACTATTTTCGGTCTCCTCGCTAAAACTCGTACCTTATCTGGACATACGTGTTATTGTCCCTGGCGAGCTGTCCGAACTGGCTTGCCTTGTTTCCGCCGCCGAAGATATTGCCGCCCACTGCGGCCCAGATGCTGTCCGTGAAATTATACTTGACCTCGGGATTGAGCATGTAATCGCCAACCGCCGGGCTGTAAAACATGAACCATGAGAGTTTAAGCGTCTGGTTGCGGAGCATCTGCGTAAGGCGCAGGCTCATAAGGTCATTCCACTTGGGCACTGCGGGAATGCCCTGCGGCAGGTTTGCCAGATACTCAGAGTAATTTTGCATATACTCGACATAATATTGAACTCCTGCGGTGAAATCCGTCCAGGGCTGCCTCTGATAGCCGACGAGAAAACGCGTCTGTGAATTCGGCATGAAGGGGTTTTGCCCGCTTTCGTTCTGCCTGGATTCGTAATAGCCCGCCTCCAGGGACACCACGCCGCCAAGCGCGCTTCCCTGCGCGCTTGCGCCGCAGACCGACAGCTCCGGGAAAATAAGGTTAAGCTTCGTCGGTGCAAGCAGGTTATCCGGAATAGCCGAGGGCTGTCTGAAAAAACCCCTGTAATAATAGGCGGACGTATCGAAGCCCGCCACCTGCCGGTATGCGCGCAGGGCGACCTCCGTGTCTTTAAGGCTTGTCGGGGGCCTCTCTTCAGGCCTGTCCGTTATCTGCGGCATTGGATCAAAGAGCCAGAACCTGTCGGAAGAGGGAAACCTGCCCGGCGTGAAAAAAGGAATGACCACGATATCGAAAGAGGCAAGGCCCGGATAGAGGCCGAACTTCGCGCCGTCGACCCCCCTCTTGAGATATTCAAGCGGCCTGCCGGAGAAAAAGGCGTCGTAATCCTTCGGGAAGACGTCGTTTATGAATACGAGGTCCCCGACGCCCCACGTGATTATCTGTCTTCCGATGCGGGCGTCCCACTTATCGGATGTGTACTTTATGAAACCCTCGCGCAGCTCCGAACGGGCATTTTCACCGACCCAGTCATGGAAGAAATCTCCTTTTACGAATACGCGAATGGGGTCTTTGTTCGCCTCGAGTTTCAGTTGGAGGCGCTCCTCGGCCAGCTTGAAATAATCCCCGTCCGGGTTTTCCCTTGCGGTGTCGGCCGAGTAATTGCCCTGCAAGAATCCATCCAGCGTCACGTCCTTTGCAATGTTTACCGCCCAGGCGTTTCCGGTAAAGACGCTTCCGGCGAAGAGGAGCGCAAGCGCTGGGAAAAACGGAAAACGAAAATTCACTCTATCCACTTCCGAGGCGGCTGTTTCAGGAAGCGCTCGGAAAAGAGGTTGTCCGGCAGGCCCAGATCATAGGCGGCCTTTTCGAACTCGACGACGGTCGAGTGGCCGCTTTGCACGTTTTTCATCGTCCTTTTCATTATGGTCGGAAGGCCATTAATTGTCTTCACTTCATCCGCCATGAACACTTTATACAGTTCGCCCCTTTTGTCGAAATACTGCTCCCTCAGGGGCAAGTAGGTGGCCTTGTCGATCCAGGAGAGTTTATAACTGTATTCGACGTCCGCTGTTTTGGGCGTGCTTTTGACCACATAGCAGTCCCTCGGGCCTATTTTTTCTTCCCTTGCCAGGGTATGCGTGTCCTCGTTTACGTTCCTGCCGGAGACGTCCTCGTAGGAAAAGTCCGAGCCCACGAAGCTCGACCTCTTGTCCTGGGCGGCGATCCTCCTGACCATGTTCAGGGCCGGGATGTAGAGCCACCTGTCGCTGTCCCTGTCCGGGTATTTGTAGACCATGAAGGTCATGTCCTTTACGTCGGCCGGCCGGAAGAAATATATGAAATATTTCTGCCTGCCGCCGGGCGGGCCGTAATTTTTCCTGAGCATTGTGAACTCCCTCAGCCTCTGCTGCCCGCCCGCGCTCACAAGCCTCATGACCATCCTGGCCTTGAAATCCCTGCCGGGGTAGTAATAGGCGGCATCCGATTTTGCCATCACCTCATTGGCGGAAAGGGGAGCGGCAAACGCGCCCGCCGGAAGAAGCACCGCGAACACGGCAAAGAAAGTGAAAAAACAAAGACGCCTCATCTTGTCCCTCCTTTAAAGAGCCATCCGCTGCCGAGCGTTATCAGCGCGGGCAGATAGATTATGGTCATAAGGGCGCTAAGCAGCATCATGCTCACAATGAACGCCCCCACGGTGATGTAGGGCGTAAGGGGCGCGAAGAGCATCACTGAAAATGCGGATGCAAAGAGAACGGCGTTTCGCAAAATCCCCTTGCCGGGCCTCTGCGCGGTCCACAGAAGGGCCTCCGCTATCTGCGCCTTCCCGACCCCTCCGGCCCCCGCGGGCAAGGATTCGGAGAGCCTCTGCCTGAACCTGCTTACAAAATGGATCGCAAAATCCACGGCCATGCCAAGTGAAAGGGTGGAGAGCACCGATATCGGCATGTCAAAGTTTTTCCCGCTAAACCCGATAACACCGTAAATAAGGACGATGGTGAACAGAAGCGGCATGTATCCGACAACCGCCCATTTCACGGAGCGGAAGTCGTAGGCCAGGATGGCGAATACGACAATAAGCGCCAGCATAAACCCCTTCACCATGTCCCAGAGCACCTCGTTGTTCCATACCAGGTTGAAGTAGGCGATCCCCGCGGGCTTGAAATCCATCGGGGTGGCATGCGCGGCCTTGTACCGGCCAACCTCCCTTATGACGTCCCTCATCGCCCGCGCGTCCCACGTCTTAAGCTGGACCCAGATGTTCGCCTTCTCAAAGGGATAGTCGACCACGTTATCGAGGTCCGAGGGCTTCGCGGACATCGAGAAAAGAAACAGATACTGTCCAATCATTTGCTCCGTGGGCGGCACCGCGAAATATTTCGGGTCATTTCCGTGGAGCACGAAATTTATCCGCTTCACGTAATCCGCAACTGAGGTGGTCTTGCCGACGACGGGCAATTTCTCCAGGTCTCTTTGCAGCCCCTCGATATAGCGCATCGCTGCCGGAGTTTTTATGTAACCGTCTTCATTGGAGATCGATACTATATAGCCTGTGGAGGTGCCGCCGAGGGACCGGTTGATTACCGTGTCCGCCACGCGCACATCGCTGCCTTTCTTGAACCATTCGACAAGGTTGTTATTGATATTTGTCTTTGTTATTCCGACGACCGCCACCATAAATAACAGGAAGCCGATGACGACGGTTGCCGCCGGTTTGCGAATGCCAAACCCGGCAAGCTTCTTCAGGAACCGGGCCGTTTTGTCCGAATCCGCGTCTTCCGACCGGGCGATCTTTTCCAGCTTCTCAGCCTTCACAAAGGTAAACATCGCGGGTATGAAGCTGAAACTGAAGAGCCTCAGGCAGAGCGTGCCGAAGGCCACCAGCCCGCCAAAAATTCTTACGGGCACAATGTGCATGAATAAAAGGACAGTGAAACCGGCCGCCGTCGCCAGCGCGGTATTCCGGACCGGCCGGCTCACCGCGCGCATCGTCTCTATTATCGCCGCCTTCTTGTCCCTTAGCTGCCTGAAGCGGAAGTAGAATTCGTTAAAGATGTGCATGCTGTCGGTCGCAATCGCCATCAGGAACACCGGCGCCATCGAGCTCATGATGTGGATGGGAAACCCAAGCCCGATAAGGAGCCCCATGCTCCATATTATGCTCATCATGGCGTCCATCATGAGCGTGATACTGAGGAAGAGGTCCCTGAACATGAGATACCGGATAAGAAACATCACCATGCCGGCTATGGGCGCGAAGACTGCCATCAGCCTGAACATCTCGACGCCGAATGTATCGCGGGCGACCGGGTCGCCCGCGACATAGTATTCATCACCTGCTTTTTGCCCGCCCTCCTGCCTCACTATCCGCCTTATGGCGTCGGCGACCAGTTTGCCGTTGGCGCCCTTCTCCAGGGGCACGTAAATCGCGGCCATCTTCGCGTCCCCGGAGATGATCCGGCCGATAAAGAGCGGGTTGCCGTAAAGCTCCCGCCTCAATGAATCAATGCCGGTTTGGGTCTTCGGCGCATCCGGCATGAGCGGGCCGACTTCTAGCGTGCCGCCGTCCCCCGTCCGATCCTTCGCCCGATCCATTGTAACGTTGTCTATTGTCCCGAATGAGGACACATCCCTTGCCGCGACCCCCTTCAGCCCGAGTATCCGGTCCGTTATCCTCTGCATCGAGGCCAGGGTGGCCGCGTTCAGGACGCCCTTTTCGTTGCGGATGCCAAGGACTATGACGTCCTTGTAAAGGCCGAACGTCTTTTCCACCTCGTTGTTCCATACGCGCACATCGGAGGTCGCGGGGAGCATGTTCTTGGGATTGGTGTCCGTCCTGATCTTCGGGAACTGTGTTGCGAAGAGCATGGTGATAAGCACCGACAGGACCACAACCAGTTTCGGGTGCTCGACACTGAAACGGACAAGTGAAAATTTTTGCATTCTATGTTCCCCGATATTCCGATATGACAGGCTGATATGCAGACATGGCGGGCCTCATGGAAGATTGCTGAATCCGTGCTTCATCTTGAAGAGGAAATACCTTTCAAAAGCGATCTTCAGCGCCTTGTATTGGGCCCCCTTCTTTGTAACTGATTTTCGCCTTGGCGGCAGGACGGGGTCGCCCTTCATGAGGGCCGCGGTGTTGCCCATGTCCATGATGCACACGACGTTCAGCTCTCCGGGGGAAGGCGGGGTCTCGTTTTTCACCTCCGCCTTGATCACGGCCGCGGCGGTCTTTGCCATCTTCACCGTCATGAAACCCGTCTTCGGAACGCCGGTTGGCACGGGCGTGGGCTCCGGAGGGGCTATGGCCACGGCGACGCCGACCACGAAGATGTTTTTGTATCTGGTATGCCTGTACTGCTTGTCCACGGGGATAAAGCCGCGCGGGTTTCCAAGCGGGGCCACAGCCGGGACCCCCTTGAAAGGCGGGGCGATCATGGCGAACTTGAAGGGGAGTTTCGTGCCGTCTTTCAGCCTGACCTCGCCGGGCGCAATTTCTTCGATTGCCTGGTTGACCATGCACTTTATCTCCCTTTCCGCGAATGTGTCTTCGAAGAACCGCTTTGAATTGCCGAGACCTCCGACGCCCATATGGCCCAGGTAGGGCTCCGATGTGAGATATATCAGCGGCACCCGGTGTCTCATATTGCGGCGCCTGAGTTCGGCATCCATCTCATAGGCCAGCTCATAGGAGGGGCCAAAACAGCTCACCCCCTGCGAGGAGCCGACCACCACGGGGCCTGGGTCTTCGAGTATTTTCTTCCAGGCGGCATGGGTGTTTACGGCGTGGTCAAGGGTGAAGGTGCAGTTTGTGTGGCCCTTATCGGGGCCGAGGCCCGGTATCTCGTCGAAAGCCAGAGACGGCCCGGTCGATATCACAAGGTAATCGTAAGGGATTTCACTCTCATTCCCACTCTCTCCGGCGGCCGTGAAAACCTTCGATGCCTCGGGCTCCACGCGGACCGCGGCCTCGTGCAGAAAATCGATCCCCCTGGGCTTCAGGATGTCCGCCGCCTTAAGCGTGATGTCCTCCGGCCTCCTATGGCCCATAATCAGCCAGGGCAGGGAGGGCAGGAAGACAAACCTGTCGTCGTCGCTGACTACGGTGATTGCGGCGTCCTTGCCCAAAAACCTTTTAAGATCGAATGCGGCGGTGAGCCCGCCGAAGGAACTCCCAAGGACAACTATCCTCTTCATCGCCTCATCCCCCATAATACCGTCAAAATACTACCCGGTTTTTTTAAAAAACTTTACCCCCCACTTTGATCAAAAACCAATCAAAAAACAAAAGACTCTCAGAAGGCGCCTATTGCATGGTCCTCTGCCGCCGCCAGATCAACAAACGCATCATAGTCTATGGCCTCAATCCCGCTGCCCTTTTCGAGCCGGATGCCCCTAAGCCTTCCGTCATCTTCAAGGGCGAATATCTTTCCGGCGAAACCCTGCAACACATCCGAGCCGGCAAAATAGAGCCCGTTTTGGATCAGCACAAGGTCCGCTCCCATCCCGGAGGCCAGCTCAATGCCCTTTCTGCCATCCGGCGTGTCCGGGGCGCTTTTTACGATTATTATCATTTTTCTTTAAAACCTCCCGTTAAAAGATCATTATCTTGTCGGAAGCCCGCAGCCGGGCGGATATCATTTTTGAATCCGCGGGCTTTACGCCTTCAACGAGGTCTGCGGCGGCGATGTTACACCCCTTTAAAAACCCTTCGTCCGCGAAGACCTCCACGCCCATCTCGATGCAGTCCTTCAAGACGGCCCCGAGGTTGGTGTATTCCGTTTGCCCCTCGTCCTGGCCCTTGAGCGCCAGAAGGGCCCCGCCGTCAAGCAGCAATAAAGAGACGCCAAGGTCATCCGAGACGGCCCCCAGCGCATGCCTCACGGCCTCGGCGGCATTTATATCGCCGTAAGGCGGCCTCCTGAGTATCATCCCTACTTTCATCGGTCAAAACCTCCTATGCCCCCAGATTCAGCCATACGTCGGTCTCGCGCATCGTCTTAAAGAGGCCTTTCATCGAGCCCACCTCCGCGCCCTCAATGTAGTCGTCTTTCGCCGCACGGCGGAAGTTCAGACAGCCCCCTCAGAGGTAGACCTTCAGCCCTTTCGATATAAGCGAGGAGAACTTTTCCACGGCATTCATTATCCCCTTTGCCTTCTGCCCCTTCAAAAAGCAATACACCCCGTCCCCTGAGGCTATGAGGTTCACCTTGTGCCCCTTCTCAAGGGCGGCCCCGGCAATCCTTGCCGCCGTGTAGGCGTTCTCATAGGAATAGGGCGAACTGGCCAGGTACAGCGTAAACGTCTTTTCCTTTCCCTCCGGCATCCTTATCACCTCCCTGCCGTATTTATATTCATGTGTTAATATATAAGCATCTCTGAATCCTATTGTCAAGGCGCAAAACGGCCCGAAAAAGCGCTTGAAACCTTATTTCATCGCTTCGAGGTATCTAATCCTCTCGGCCACGGGGGGATGCGAATAGTAGAGGGCGACGTAAAGGGGGTGCGGGTTTAAGTTGGAGAGGTTCTCCCTGGAGAGTTTCACCAGGGCGCTTATCATGGCCGGGCCGCCCGCAAGCCGGAAGGATTCGGCGTCCGCCTGCCTCTCATGCGCCCTAGAAAGATAATTTGCCGCGGCCTTCAGGGGCAGCGAGACGATCCCGGCGATGAGGCCGAGTATCACCAGTTTGGCGAAGAGCGTCTCTGCGTTTATGCCGAATATCCGGGTAAGGACATCGCCCCGGACGAGCCTGCTTGCGACCCAGAGGCCCGCAAACGAGGCCGCCTCGAACGCGGCCATCATCTTAAGCAGGTGCCTTTTCTTCCAGTGGCCGATCTCGTGCGCGAGGACCGAGAGGACCTCGTCATGGTCCATACCCTGAAGGAGGGTGTCATAGAGCACGATCCTCTTGGTCTTGCCGATGCCGGTAAAGTATGCGTTGGTGTGCCTGCTTCGCCTGGAGGCGTCCACCTTCAGGACCCTGCTTACCTTTATCCCCGCCTTCCCCGCCATCCGGGCGATCTTTTCTCTCAGGGCCTCGTCCTCGACCGGGACGAATTTATTGAAGAGGGGCTCGATCACATAAGGCGATATGTACATCATGAAGATGCCGAATACAAACAGAAACCCCCAGACCCAGAACCACCAGTGCCGGGGGCTCCACCGGATGAGGCCGAAACCGGCAAAGGCCAGCAGCGATATGACAGCCGAGGCAATGAGGAGCGATTTCACCAGGTCGGAGACCCAGAGCCCGGGGGTCATCGTGTTAAACCCGTACTTGTTTTCTATCCGGAAGGTGTGATAGAGGTTTAAGGGCGCCTCCAAAAACTCTCCGGCATAAAAAAGGAGCAGGAAAAAGAGCCAGCCGGAGGCCGCAAAGGGCAGGCCCAGCCCCGCAATCCAGGAGTTGTAAACATTTAGCACGCCGCCCCATATGAAGACGACGGCCGCGGCGTTGTCCACCGCGCCCGAAAAGAAGCCGAAACGCGTCCTTTCGGCCTCATATCGCACCATCTTCCCGACGACATTTTCATCCACTTTCCCCTCGAATTCAGGCGGCACCCTGGCCCCAGCCCTCTGTAAATGCCTGAAATTCAGGTAACTGGCAAGGTATTCAAAACCCTCTTTCACGATGTAAAGGCCGAGTATGGCAAGTTTCATGTCCATTTCAATCTCACCCAAGTAACATCATAATACGGTTTGCGTGCCCTTTGAAAGACCCTGCCGGATTTTACGTGAAATTTTCGCCGTTTCTGTTATAAAATTTGTCTTCAGTCGAGACCTTTATGGTCTCTGTCTTAGAAAGGGGGTTTTTGCAAAATGATAATAAAGGCAAGGGTCTGGAAGTTCGGGGATGACGTGGACACGGATGCGATAATCCCGGCCAGGTATCTAAATACCTCCGACCCCGCGGAGCTTGCAAAACACGTCATGGAGGATGCCGGCAAGGACTTCCCCAAGAAGGTAAAGCCCGGAGACATAATCGTGGCGGGGAAGAATTTCGGCTGCGGTTCCTCGAGGGAGCACGCCCCCCTGGCGCTCAAGGCCGCCGGCATAAGCACCGTTGTGGCCAAAGGCTTCGCACGCATATTCTTCAGAAACGCCTTCAATATAGGGCTTCCCATATTCGAATGCCCGAAACTCTTTGAAAACGTGCTCGAAGGCGACATAATAGAGATAGACACCGAAAGCGGCCGCATCCGCACCAGCCAGGGGGAGTTCGCCGCAAATCCCGTCCCTCCCTTCATGCGAGAGCTGATAGAGGCCGGGGGCCTCGTCGAATGGACCAGGAAAAAATTGGCGGCAAGCCGCAAATAGATACTGATTTTAGTGAAACCCTTTCCCTTGAGGGAAAGGGTTGGGATAGGGAGTCATCCTCCCCTAATCCCCTCCCCTCTGGGAGGGGATTTTAAAAAGGATTTTTAAAAATTTAATGGAGGACCTGCGCTAAAATGAAATCTTACAAGATCGCGGTCATACCCGGCGACGGGACCGGCCCCGAGGTGATAGCCGAGGGGATAAAGGTGCTCGATGCGGCCGCGGGCCGGTTCGGCTTCAAGCTGGACTACGCCAATTACGATTTCGGCGGCGAGCGGTATCTAAAGACGGGCGAAGTCCTGCCCGCGGGCGCCCTCGAGGAGCTGAAACGCCACGACGCCATATTCCTTGGCGCAATAGGCCATCCCGACGTAAAACCCGGCATCCTGGAAAAAGGCATCCTCCTTGAACTGCGCTTCAAGCTGGACCAGTACATCAACCTGCGCCCGATAAAACTCTACCCGGGCGTCGAGTGCCCGCTGAAAGACAAGGGCCCCGGAGACATAGACCTCGTGGTGATACGGGAAAACTCCGAGGGGCTCTACGCGGGGGCGGGCGGCACGCTTAAAAAAGGCACCCCCGACGAGGTGGCGATACAGGAATCCATTAATACAAGGAAGGGCGTCGAGAGGTGCCTGAGATACGCATACGAGTTCACACGGAAAAGAAACAGGCGCAAAAAGCTCACCCTCTGCGGAAAGACAAACGTCCTTACGTTCGCCTTCGACCTCTGGGAGAGGGCCTTCCATGAGATCGCCCCGGAATACCCGGACATCAAGACCGACTATGCCCACGTCGACGCCATTACGATGTGGTTCGTGAAAAACCCGGAGTGGTTCGACGTCGTCGTCACGGACAACATGTTCGGGGACATCATCACCGATCTGGGCGCCATGATCCAGGGCGGCATGGGCATCGCGGCCGGCGGCAACATCAACCCGGCGGGCGTCTCCATGTTCGAGCCGATCGGGGGCTCGGCCCCGAAGTACAAGGGGCAAAACGTCATAAACCCCCTGGCCGCAATATGCGCCGGCGGCATGATGCTCGAACACCTGGGCGAAGAGAAGGCCGCCAGGGCGATAGAGGCCGCGGTCATGGAAATGACCGGAAAACATATAAAAAGCCTCGCGGCAGGCCGGATGGGCATGGGCACCCGGGAAGTGGGCGACCTGACCGCAAAGATAACCTCCGAAATCGCGGTCTGAAAGACCGGGCGCGGCAGGTAAAACTCCCCTTGCCCGTCCCTGCATCTGCCAAGAAAAGGCCGGGCTTTTATGCCCGGCCAAAGTTAGGAGGAAAGAAGCTAAGCCAACTACATCTGAATCATAAAAAAATAATTTGAAGAAAAATTGAAGCGAAAATGAATAGATTGTGAAAAAAATGCTGGGAGAGGGTTTCACCTGAAAATAAAAAGGCCGGGGAGGGTTTCCGGCCTTTTTACCTGACTCGAAGAAAAGGGGGAATCTTTTCCTTGTCTATGCTATCAGTATAAGCCGCAACTCTGAAGGAAATTTGAAGGAAATCTGAAAAAATGATGAATTATGAGGACTTTTTCTTCCCGCGCCACAAGGCCAGCGCGGCGCCGGCCAGTATCATCGCCGAGCTGAGTATCTGCCCCATCGTGAAGGGGCCGATTATGAAGCCAAGCTGGGGGTCGGGCTGCCTCAGGAACTCCAGGGAAAACCTGAAGACCCCGTAAAGGATGAGGAAGACCGCAAGGAGCATCCCGCTTTTTTTCAGCCGGCCCTTCAAATTCCACAGGACAATAAACAGCACCACCCCCTCAAGTAAAAATTCGTAAAGCTGGGAGGGATGCCTCGGTATGTCGCCGCCCTGCGGAAAGACCATCGCCCAGGGCAGGTTCGAGGGCCGCCCGAAAAGCTCCCCGTTTATGAAATTGCCGAGCCTGCCGAAGCCGAGCGCGGGCGGCGCGGTGGCGGCGATGAGGTCCGCCATCTCCCAGAAATCCAGCCTGTATCTCCGGCAAAAAAGGACGCCGCATATCACGAGCCCCGCAAGCCCGCCGTGAAAGGACATCCCCCCCTGCCAGACCGCAAAGACCCTCAGCGGATTGTGAATGTAATAAGGGAGGTTGTAGAAGACCACGTAGCCCACCCTGGCCCCGATGACAAGCGACAGTATGAGCCAGAAATACAGGTTCTCCACGACCTGCGCCGTGAGCCCCTTTATCTCCTTTTTCCTGACCTGATATTGGAAAAGCAGGTATGAGGTCACAAACCCAAGTATGTACATGACCCCGTACCACCTTACGGCGAACGGGCCGACCCTGACAATGGTGGGGCTTATGCGCGGATATGGGATCACTGCCCCCTGCCTCCCCTCCCCCTGCCCTCATCCGTAAAGGCCCTGGCAAAAAACTCCCCCCCTTTGCCGATGAAAGACTCAAGCGGGGCCGGGGTCTTGATTCTCCAGTTGGGATATGCGTCCGTCGTGCCGGGCAGGTTGGGCTGCTCCTCGGACCGGAGCCAGTCTTCAAGGCTCATACCGACGAAAAGGCAGGGCGTCCTGCCCAGGTGCCTGTATATGGCAAGCATGAGTTCTTCGTTCATTTTGCCGGGTATCGTATAATTATCCGGGATAAGCCCCTCTCTTTTCAAGGTGTCCATGATTATTTCCTTGTCCCTTCTCCTCGCGGCAAGGTCGTCCATATGGGCCTGCTCCGAGGGATAAAGCGATAAAGAGCGTTTTACCTCGATGTCCTTTTCCGCCCAATATCCATAAAGGGTCGGCAGGTCATGGGTGTTGACGGCGCAAAAGGCGCGCGGGGGATATTGCCCGGGCGGCGTGAGCGCGGGCGAGGGGTAGAGCCTCTCGTAGTAAAAAAGCCTGTAGGAGAGCATCTTCCTGCCCATCAGGGCCTCGCGCACGCCGGGCTCGACCGTCCCCAGGTCTTCAGCTATGATTATCGCCTTCGCCCTCCTGCTTTCGATTGCCAGGATGGCCAAAAGCTCCTCCGAAGGGTATTTCACATATGCCCCTTCCACGGGCTTCATGCCCTCCGGAATCCAGAACAGCCGGAAGAGGCCCAGGGCATGGTCAATCCTCAGCATCCCCGCATGCTCAAGGTTCTTGCGGATGGTCTTGATGAAAATCCGAAACCCGTTTTCACGCATCTTTTCGGGCAGGAAGGGAGAAAAACCCCAGTTCTGCCCCCCCCTGTTGAATTCATCGGGCGGGGCGCCCGCGGCCGCCCCGATTGCGAATGAGTCCTTGAAACCCCATTCGTCCGCACCGCCGCCGATGACCCCCACGGCGAGGTCGAAATAAAGGCCGGCCCGCATCCCGTCCGCGGCCGCGCGCCGCGCGAGTGCACCTAGTTGCCCTTCGATGAGCCACTGGACGTATATATGAAAGAGGACCCTCTGAGGCTCCCGCCTCCTGAATTTCCGCACCGCCTGGCCGTCCGGGTCCCTGAAATCGGGGGGCCAGTTCCTCCAGCCCTGCCCGAAAACCTCGCCCAGGGCCATGAAAGTCGCATAGTCCAGGAGGCTTTGCCCCTGCCTTTTTTTGAATGTCGAAAGGGCCCGGCCCCTCTCGGTGCGCTTCAGATAATGCTTCTTGTAAAATATCCGGAACATCTGCCTGAGGACGCGCTGCTTCAGGGCGTAAACCCCCGCGTAATCCACGTATTTGGCGCGCCTGAGCGATGCTATCTCCCGCGCGAGGGCCGGCCCGGCCTCTTTTTTGTTTTTATTTTTAATTGAAGCGAACTCCGGCGCCCCTTCCAGGTCCAGAAACAGGCAGTTACGGTAAAGCCTGCTCAGCGGCGAATACGGGCTTACCCTGTCGGGCAGCGGTACGTCATGGAGCGGCAGTATGCCCGCGAAATCCCCTCCCAGTCCCGAAATCCAGTCGATAAGGGCCCTAAGATCCCTGAAATCCCCGATGCCCCAGTTGCCGCCGGAGCGGATTTCATGCAGGGCGAGCGTCATCCCCCAGGCCCTGCCGTATCCGTCAGGAAGGAAACACTCGCCCCGCGTGACTATCAGAAAGCAGCCCGCTTTTATCCTCCTGCCGCGGAAAGACGCGGCGACCGAAAGACTATAGTAGCCCTCTTTAAGCGGACCCAGTGGAAGGACGTATTTGCCGTATCTTCCGCCGGGCGCATCCAGCACCTCTTCCGGGGCGCGCCGGATGGAGAATTTTTCCACGCTCTTTTTCTCGTCTTCAAGACAGAGGCGGAAACCCGCCTCATCCGCAAAGGAGGGAAGGAAAAGGGGTATATTTATCGCGACGTCTTCCCGTGCGACTATCGAGGGCTCAAGCACCGGGGGGGAAAGCCTTTTTTCAATCTCCCGCCTGAGACTCTTCCCGCGGTCCGCCTGAAAGCCCATCGCCTTCAGGAGGGCCTTCTTGGTCTCGACAGAGACTTCGTGGCGGTTGCCCCACATATCGAAATAATAGGGCATGACGCCCGCCAGCCGGGCAAGCTCATGGACCAGCGATTCTTCCATTACCCGGTCTATATTACCCCGTTTGGAGGATTTTTGATTTTACCCCGGCATCCATTCATGCCGTCTCGTTTGCGAGAAACAGGGGAAAATCGCTGAAGAGGTCCTTTAGCGGTATGACGTGCCTGCCGTTTATCTCCGTTGCGGCCACCACCCTGTCCGTAAAGGCATCCTTGAATTTCATCGGGGCCGGCAGCGCCACGAATGTGTCTTTCCAGACGGCCTCGCCGGTCGGAACATTGCCCGGCGCCCCGAGCCCCACGAAAAACCTCGGGGCGCAAACCATCACGCTCCCCCCGTCTTTTCTCAGGAAGGCGCACAGGTGCTGTCTCATCTGCCCCCCGGACTCAAGCGGGATGTACTGGCCTGCCGAAAAAACATCCCGGAAAACCTTCCTGAAATTAAGCGCCTTCCAGGTGACATAGAGTTTTACCCGGGAATCCTGCATATTCGCCAGCAGCTCACGGCAAAGTGCAACCTTCCCCAGGGAGCCCTCCCTTGCCTTGAGCTCTTCGAGCAGCTTTGACCTCGCCCCGTAATCGACCTCGCGGCGGTTGTCGGGGTCCACCAGGGAAAGCGTCCAAAATTCCGTGCCCTGGTAGAAATCCGGCACCCCCGGGCTTGCCGCCTTCAAGAGCACCTGGCTAAGACCGTTTAGCATCCCGTACCAGGCGACCGTCCTCGAGAAGGCCGTAAACTCCCCCAAAAAGGCGTCTGCGGGACCATGATGGCCTGCGGGGCCAAGGATGCGGTCTATAAAGGTGTTCAGCGCGTCTTCATATTCCTTGTTTGGGCTTATCCAGCTTGTATTGACCTTGGCCTCCCGCACGGCCTTCAGCATGTACTGTTTTATCCGCTGCCGCATATCGGCCAACCCTTCATTATCCGGGGGGGTTGGCGGCCAGACGCCGACCATGACCTGATAGAGATGATACTCGTCGTTATTGTCGGGGACGGGCTTTCCTTCGACGGAGGGTTTTTTCTTCCTGTTGGCCCGCTTCCATCTGGAAATGGCGTCGCGCCAGGCGCGGGGCATCTCGGTAAGGACGTTTATCCGCGCGCGCACGTCCTCGCTCCTTTTGGAATCGTGGGTGGATGTGGAGATAAGCGAAAAAGGCCAGTATTTGTTCCTCTCTATGTTCTGTCCGTGAAAGGTCTCAACCGGGGTGCCGAAGATGCCGGGCGAGCCGCCCACCTCGTTGAGGGAGAGCAGTCTGTTATAGACGTAAAAGGCCGTGTCCTCGATCCCCTTCGCCATTACCGGCCCCGTCTGCTGCTGGAACCTCATCGCGAAGTCGAACCACCCGGCCTTCTCCTCCGGGGAAAGCCCTTCGGCGTATTCAAGCGCCAGCACCTGCCTTATGAACTGGAATATCTGGTTGCTCACGCTCGGGTTCAGCCTCTTGGCCCTGTTTACGGCCTGTTCTATGTAACGCCGGTCCCTGTCCGTCACGCCTGAGGAGCTTATGTAGGTCCTGTAAACCGGGAAGCAGGCGATGACCTCGGAGAGCGCCTTCGTGAGAGACGGAAAGGTGAAATCCCTCGTGAGCCTCGATTTCTGGGCCAGCATGTAGAGCCGGTGGCCCAGGATGTTTACCTCCGCGGACATGGAAGACACCAGTATGAGTTTTTTTGCCTGGTATTGGAGCCCGGAGAAATTTACCTTCCCGCCAGCAAACCGGAAATAGATATCGTCCATGATTTTTTCGTTATCTCCCCTTACGAAGAGCCCGTTCAGGGAATTCATGAACGCATAGCCGGTCGTGCCGAATATGGGCCAGTCCTCCGGTATCCGCTCCCCCTTCTGGAGTATCTTCTCGCCCACTATATAAAACGGGATGGCGGGGGGCGTCTTCATGATCCCCTTTTCAATGGACTGCGCCAGGGCCTGCCTTTCGGCCTCAGGGACATCCTCGGGTATGCGGGCGAGGAAGGCCTTCTCCTGCAGGGTCCGCAGGTATTCGGCGGGGTTATAGAGGCCGTCCAGGTGGTCCACCCGCAAGCCGGTCACTTTCCCCTGTCTTATAAGCTCAAGGACAAACCGGTGACTTTCATTGAACACCTCCGGCTGCTCCACCCGGATTGCCGCCAGCTCGTTTATATCGAAGAACCTGCGGTAATTTATCTCGTCGGTGGCGACCATCCAGAAGGACAGCCTGTAGGGCTGCCTGGAAACAAGCCCGTCCATGGGATCGAAACTGCGTCGGTCGCCCTTCGCGCCGTTAAAAACCCTTATGTTGTCCTGCAGGAACCGCCTTATGTGGCCGGAGGATTCATGGAGCGCCGCGAGCCGCCGCTTTATGATCTCTTTCTCCCTGTTTCGCTCCCTCTTTTTCTCCGGGTCCGTCTCGGCGGCCTCCGGGAGGTGGCTGAGGGCGGTAATTATGCTCATCAGCTCCTGGAATTCCGCGCTCTCGGGGATTTCCTTTTCAAGCTCCTCCACCCCGCGCCTCAAGACAAGCTCATAGGAACGGGGCTCGACGGGCAGGCGGTTATTGTTGCAGGCTATGAAAAACGCCCCGTCCTTGAAGTCCAGCCTGATTTCTCCGGACTCGAGCACCTTCCCGTACTGGTCCGCCAGGATCGGCAGGAGCACCTTTCCCTTCAGGACCTCGAGGGGCGGCGACCAGTCTATATCGAAAAAAGACGCATACGGGGAGCTTTGTCCGTTTTCAAGGACGCTCTGCCACCAGGGGTTGTCGCCCAGGATGCACATGTGGTGCGGCACGATGTCCAGTATCTGCTGCATCCCGCGCCGGGACAGCTCCCCGGTGAACTGCCCGTACTCCTCGGCCGTGCCGACCTCCGGGTTCAGCTCATCGTACCTGATTATGTCATAGCCGTGCAGGCTGCCGGGCAGGGATTTGAAATACGGCGAACAATAGATGCAGGTAATCCCCAGTTCTTGCAGGTATGGCACGATGCGCCTCGCCATCTCGAAGGTCAGCAGCCGGTTGAACTGGAGCCTGTAGGTGCTCGCCGGTATGGCGGGGACGCCGGCGGCCTCTTCAGTGTTCCCCATGGAACACCTCATCGGTATTGAAATAGAGGTCCTTGCCCAGTTCCCTGAACTCCCCGGCCCACCTTGCCGCCTCATCGTCCCGCCTCTCGCGCATCTTGCGGTAAAGGGAACGGGACATCTCGTAGTATTTGTTTTGCCCCTCCCATAGATTGACCGTGAAGGGCAGCATAACGGCAAATTTCAAAAGCCCCTTGAGCCTTTCCACTCCATCCAGGTCCGGTTTTCCCTCCAGTTGCTCAAACAGGGCGAGAAGTTTTCTGCGAAGGAGCAGTTCAAGTTCCACCTGGTCGGGCTGGAGTCCCCAGTCCGTCAGCTCGCTGTAGAGCTCCACGGCCTTTTCCATATTTCCCGGCCCATCTTCAATGGCCTTCATGAGTTCGTAGCCAAGGGCGAATTCAGCCGTGGCCAGAAAAATCCTCGGAATGGGCGCGCCAAAATCCCTGAGGAGCGCCATCAGGAAGCGGTCCTGCCAGTACATGCGCCTGTAGACGCGCCTGGCCTCTTCGATCCCCTCCTTCATCGTTATGGACAATATCTCTCTCTGCTCGTCCCTGAAGAGGTCTTTCAGGGAATACATTACGCCTCCCGCATACCGGTCCATTACACGCAGGGCGCCGTCGAAATCCCCTCCCAGGAACTGCCCGGAAAGGGTTTTTTTGAATTCCTCGAACTCCCCCTCTTTCCCAGGGGACAAAAGCGCGCAGCTTATATCGTAGCTGCCCGTCTTCATGGCGGCAAACCGTTTTACGCCCTCCTCCCCGGTTATCCTGCAGCGGATATTTATCGCGCCGACGGCGAGCCTCGCCTGGGCCTCCTCGAATTTCCTGTAACCCAGCCTTGTCACGTCATAACAGTAAAGGCCCTGCACTTGGGCGTAATCCTCATAGAGGGAGCTTATGGCGTAGTGGACCGACACCTTGTCCAGATCGATGGCCTTTGTCTTCACCTCTTTGTTGTAAAGCCCGGCCCCGTCGCCGGCCTTCCTGACGTTGCTTTTGGCCTTTGAAAGTATCCGGAGAAAGGGCCCCTCGAGTCCCCCGCCGCAGAGGTTCTCATGCAGCTGAATGGCCCGGCCCGCGTACTGGAGCACCTGGAGGCTCTCGATGCCGGAGATATCATCGAAGAACCATCCGCAGCTAGTGAACATAAGCATGCCGTGCCTCTGCATCTCCAGGAGCTTTATCGCCTCCAGCCGCTGCCGGGGGGAGAGCTCTTTTACGGCGTGTTCGCCCAGGAACCTGGCCGTGTTTTCATCGGAGCGCTCCAGGATCACCTCTATGTAGCGGTCCCTGGCCAGCCAGGGGTCCTTGAAAAGGGCCGCGCCCTTTTCCTCGAAGCTCCGGGCCAGCTCCCCGGCGAGCCAGTCCAGGGCCTCTCTTAAAGGCGCCCTCCACTGCTGGTTCCACCCCGGATGGCCGCCCGTGTTGCAGCCGCAATCCGAGCGCCAGCGCTCCACCCCGTGAAAGCAGCTCCAGGAGGTGTTTTCTTTTATTCTGGCCTCCCAGCCCGGAGGGTTTTTCTCCAGGAACTCGCCGTAATTCGTTATCTTCGCCAGATTGTTCTTCTCGATATAGTAAAGGCAGTAGGCAAGGGCCATCTCCCCGAAACGGCTGTGGTGCCCGTACGATTCCCCGTCAGTGGCGATATGGGCCAGCTCCGGAGGGCCGGAGGAATTTTCCTTTGCCCCGGCGGAGAAAATCTGCACGAGCCGCTCCGCGAACTGCACCCCGTTTCTCAAAAGCCCCTCGAACGCAACCCCCCTGGCGACGGGGCCGTCATAGAAGAAAACCGTTATGTCCGCCCCCGAGGGCAGCCTGACCATGTAAGGCACCCTTATGTCCAGCGAACGCTCATCCGCATGCGTCCATTCAGTGCCGCCGGGGGGTTTCACGAAATGCGCCTGGCCCGGAGCCAATATGGTGAACTTGATGCCGTTTGCGGCAAGTATCTCCAAACTCTCCGTGTCCACGGCGGTCTCCGGCAGCCACATGCCCTCCGGACGCCTCGAAAAACGGTGGACGAAATCCTCGATGCCCCAGATGACCTGGGTTATCTTGTCCCGCCTCGTGGCAAGCGGCATTATCATGTGGTTGTAGCACTGGGCGATGGCGTTTCCGTGGCCGGAACGCTCCTGGCGGCTCGCCCTGTCGGCCTCAAGGACCGCCTCGTAAAGAGGCTTTGAATGCTCCTCGAGCCAGCTAAGAAGGGTAGGGCCGAAGTTGAAATTTATCTTCCTGTAGTTGTTTGCTATCCGGATGATCTTGCGCTGCTCATCGAGTATGCGGGCATAGGCGTTCGGGGCGTAGCTCTCCGCCGTAACGCGCTCGTTCCAGTCATGATAGGGATACGCGCCGTCTTGTATCTCGACGGCCTCGAGCCAGGGGTTTTCCCTGGGCGGCTGGTACATATGGGCGTGTATGACCAGATAGCGGTTATTATTATCCATTGCCGCCGCCCCGGATGGATTTCAAAAGGACCGTCTCATAGGGGCCGAGCATCATCCTGCCATCATCCTCCGCCCGCCTTTCCCTGGGCAAGGGAAGTAAAACCTCCCACCCGCCCGTTTCTTTCATTCCTGACTCTTTCATTTCCGGCCCTTCTTCCCTCACCCCAACCCTCTCCCCGGGGGAGAGGGAGGAGCGAAGCGGAAGGTGAGGGCCTGCGGGGAGCGCAATCATGGCCGGCCGCCCGGAGAGATTGAAGGCGGCAAGCAGGCGCCCCTCGTCCAAACGCCCGTTGTCCAAACGCCTCATCACGACCAGTATGTCTTGCTGGAGGCAGACGGTCATGCCCTGTCTGGAGCCTGCCCTCAAAGCGGGTATCTCACGTCTCAGGCGGAGGAGTTTCCTGTAGAAATCGAACAACTCCGCGTGCGGGGGCTGCCCCCTCACCTCCGGATTTATCTTCGAGCCGAAAAAGGTCTCTTCGCTCTGGGGGTCGGGGGGCTCCCCCTTCCAGCCGAAGCAGTGGAATTCCCTGCGCCTGCCTTCCCTTACCGCCTGGACGAGCCGTCCATCCGAATGGCTTATGAAGTACATGAAAGGCGCCTTTTCCCCGTACTCCTCTCCCATGAATATGAGGGGGATATACGGGCCCAGCAGCACCAGGGCGGCGGCCAGCCTCAGTTTTTCGGGCGGCAGGCTGTATGAAAGCCGGTCGCCGTGAAACCTGTTCCCCACCTGGTCGTGGTTCTGGCTGAAGGCCACGAACTTATCGGGCGGGATGTCCGCCGAGGGGCTGCCGTGCATTTTTCTTCTATACATGGAATGCTGTCCCGTGTAAACGAACCCCTCCGCAAAGGATTTTAACAGATCGCCCGCCCCGGAGAAATCCATGTAATAGCCGTCCCTCTCGCCCGTCAGCGTCACATGCAGGGCATGGTGAAAATCCTCGTTCCAGTGCGCGTCCGCCCCGAAACCTCCCAATGTCCGGGGCCTTATGAAACGGGTGTCGTTACGGTCGGACTCCATGAAGAGGTAAAGCGGTTTGCCCATCCGCCTCTGAAGCGCGTCGGCCTTCTCGCTTAGTTCCTCTACTATGTGTTTCGGGCCTGAATCGAAGATGCCGTGCACGGCGTCCAGTCTCAGCGCGTCCATGTGAAATTCCCTGAACCAGTAAAGGGCGTTGCCGGTGAAATACCGGCGCACATTATCGCTCAAAAACCCGTCATAGTTTATCGCCGCTCCCCATGGCGTCTTGTATGTGTCGGTAAAATACGGGCCGTAATCGGCCAGATAACTGCCCTCGGGCCCAAGGTGGTTGTATACGACATCCAGTATGACGGCTATCCCGGCCCCGTGTAACGCATCTATCAGAAATTTAAACGCCTCCGGCCCGCCGTAGGAGTTTTGGGGCGCATAAGGGCAGACGCCGTCATACCCCCAGTTCCTCCGGCCGGGGAACTGGGCCACCGGCATTATCTCAACCGCCGTGACGCCCAGTTCCTTAAAGTACGGGATGCGTTTTGCCGCCGCCCCGAATGTCCCCTCCGGGGTGAATGCGCCTGTATGCAGCTCATAGATGATGTACTCCCCGATGGGCCGGTTTCTCCAGCCCCCATCCAGCCATTTATGGCCGGCCGGGTCCACCACCTCCGAGGGGCCGTGAACGCCCTCCGGCTGAAAGCGGGAGGCCGGGTCCGGCCTCTGTTTTACACCGTCAAGGAGGTAAAAATACCTTGCCCCTGGTTTTAGCCCGGCGGCGTTGACCTCAAAAAAACCGTCCCCTGCCGGCCTCATCGGTAAAACGGCTTTTTCCGGCCAGACGGTCTTTAGCGAGACCTCGCGGCAATTGGGCGCCCACACGCGAAAGAAAACGCCTTCCCGGCCGGCAAAGGCGCCCTGGGGATAGTCATCCGGGGCCGGCCCTCTCTCAGCCAATCTCCATGACCGTCTTGCCGCCGCTTTCGGCCCCCAGACAGATGGAGAGGTAATCGCCGATCTGCCTGGTGATGAGAAAGTTGTTCCTGATATGTTCCCGCGCGGCCTCGCCCATCCTCTTTAACATCTCGTCGTTGTTGAGATACTGCCTCGCCCTGAAAGCGCCCCCCTCCTCCGAATAGACGAGGAAACCGTTTACACCGTGGACGATCTGGTGGGGAATGCCCCCGACGGCACCGCCGATTACCGGCTTGCCTTTCCACATCGCCTCGGAGACAGTCAGCCCAAACCCCTCCCGGAGCGATTTCTGAAACACTACGGTGGCCAGTCTCTGCAGCGCGTTAATCTCCTTGTCACTGAAGGGGGGCAGCAGCAATATCCTTATGTCCGGGTCGCCGTCGGCGAAGTTTTGCACCTCGGCAAGCACGGCCTCCCCCTCCGGGTCGTCCCTGGCGGGGCTTCCCGCGAGCACCAGGATGCAATCGTTGTATTTTTTCACTATCCGGTAGGCCCTTATCACTCCGACCGGGTCCTTGAAACGGTCGAACCTGGAGACCTGCAGTATCATCGGCCTGTCCGGCGGGAGGTCGAATTTTTGGGCCGTCTCTTCAATTTCAGCCGGCGCAAGCTCACGGTTCTTGTCGCTCAAGGGGTCTATGGAGGGGAGCACTATAAACTCCGGGATCGGCAGCAGCATCGCGAATTTCGCTACTGAAAAGACCGCGGCCTCATATAGACGCGCATAGTCCATTATGCGCCCGGCCACATCCTGCTGCGGCGTGGACATGTCTATATGGCAGCGCCATATCCAGTGGCCCCGTTTTCTGAATTTTATGAGGGGCGCGGGCTGCGGGTCGTGGATGAAGACGAAGTCCGCTGCCAGGTCGAGCTTTTCCGCGTTTTGCCTGTTTATCTCGAAGTGGTGGTCCCACATCCCGTCGTTGAAATCCTCTTTATTGCCCTGCAGGGCGTTATGTATCTTTTTCGTGATGTCGAAGAAGCGGTCGTCGGCCTCGATGACCTCCCAGTGGGCATCCATCCCCATGCTGGCAAGTATCGGCATTATCCGGTGCAGAAGCTCCGCAACCCCGCCGCCCGCCCTGGTGGAATTCACATTGAGGATGCTCCTGCCCATGAATTTTTCCCCCAGGATTTTCAGCAGCTCAAGCTGCCCCTTCGGGGCGATGCCGCGGTATTGGCTTATCATATGCCGCCCACCTCGATTTCCTCCCTGAGCGCGTCCTCGACGAAGCTTACGATATGCTCTCTTACACCCTCTATGCTGTGCATGAAGGGGTCAATCGCCCTGATCCGGAGGGCCAGGTCCCTGTGGCCGAGCGTTGCCTCGACCCATTTGGAAAAATCGTCAACCCCCTCGAGCCTTCTTCTGCCCTCGTAAAAATGATAATAGATGGACTGGGAATCCACAAAGCGCATCGCCATCAGGAACTCGGCAAGGTTTAGTGCTCTGAAGCCGGCCGGAAAGACAATCGTCACGGATTCCTGGAAATAAAACTCCTCACCGGGCAGGACGTTGCCCGGCGCGCCGAATTTTTCCAGATAGGCGGATATCGAATTCGCAAAGTCGCTGCGGAGGGCCTCGGCCGAGCTCTGCCGGAAGGGGTCTATACTCGAGAGGTTTTCAGAGAGCACCCTCGCCTCCAGAACGGAGGCCACCCACTGGGCGAAATCGTTTGTGTATTCGACTATATGCCCCTTGAAAAAATATTCCTGGGTATGATGGTATATGGAGGCGTCGCTGGCGGTGCGGATGAGCTCCATCAACTCCGCCAGGTTTCTTGCCTTCTTTCCGGTCGCCTTGAGGAGTTTCCTGCACTCCCTGAACTCAAAAAGCCCGCTTTCCTTGCCGGGCTTGACCTTCGGCCTCATGTCGCTGTAAACCTCCTTGGGGACAGGTCCCTTTGGGGAGCGGTTCCATGGGACTGGTCTCCTTGGGGGGATGGTCCCCTTTACAAAAATAGCACTCTTATAAAGATAGTACTATGTTAACGGGAATTTTAAAATGGGAATCTGGAACCCGCAAGAGGGCAGTGGGTTATAATAAGCAGATGAGCCGTTACCTCTTCAGGCCGCCGGCCGTTTTTCTTGTCCTCTTTTTCTGCGTGTTGCCGGCCCGGGGGTACGCCCTCGACGGCCGCGGGAAGAATATAATAGCGGCCGGCCTGCAGGCGCAGGCAGACGGCATGTCCGCCGGCCAGAGGATTGCGTTCTTTGCGGAGCGGTTTGTGGGCATCCCCTATGACACCAATCCGCTTGGCCTCTACGTTGTCAGGAAGGCGATAGTGGCCGATGACCGGGTCGACTGTATGTATCTCGTATTCCGCTCGGTCGAGCTTGCGCTTTCGCCGACACCCGAAGGGGCCGGAAACCTTGCCCTCCTCATGAGGTTCAAGACGGTGGGCAGACTCGGCCCGGACGGGAAAGTCCTGAATTATGAAGACCGCTACCGGTACGGGCTGGATATGATACTCAGCGGCAAATGGGGGAGAAATATCACGGCCTCGCTGGGAAGACCCGAACCGGTGGCCACAACCAGGCGGTTTCAGGAGATGGGGGTGGATAACGTCCTGGTCCTGCCCCGCGGAGAAATAGAGGGCGCGCTGCCCCGGCTCAAAAGCGGCGACATAGTGTTTTTTGTCAAGGACCCGGCAAGAAGGGCCGCCCAGGAAGTAATAGGCCACATGGGCATAATACTGGAAGCCGGAGATGGAAAGGTCTACCTCATCCACGCCCACGGCTCGAAGAAAACATCCGGCAGCCCCGCTGGAACCTCGCGTGGCTATGAAGAAACAGGAGAAGTGGTGAAAATCCCCTTTGCGGACTACGTGAAAAAGATGCCCTTCATCGGCATCATGGTGACCCGTTTCGATTAGGGTCTGTCTCAAAACCGATGTTTTTGTGAAAGCCTGTCATACCGGCCCCGTATCGCGGTCCGGGGCAAGCTCCAGCCCCCGTATCCAGCGACTTTACTTGAAATGGAATTTGAAGTCACTGTCCCGCCGCCGGCGGGACGGACCAGGCCCGGAATGACGAATAGACCGAGGGTGAAAATAAGCCAATTTTAGAGAGGTCCCCGAATCCGGTTTTTATTAACGGAGTTTTTCGATTATCTCCGGATATTCTCTTTTGAACTCAGGATAGTGCCTTCCAAGGAAGAGTTTTAGGGCCTTTAGCTCCTTGCCTGTCTCTTCAAATTCCTTCAGGGACTTTTCAAACGTAGCGAGCTTTTCGGTCAGGGTCACAAGCTCCTGTTGAAGCAGCCCTATTTTTTCGCTTAGGATTATGTCTTCCTTCAATTTTTACTTGCTCCTTCTGGAGAATTTCATCTTCTTCCTGAGCTTGCTGTGTTTATGTTTGGACATTTTCTTCTTACGCCATTTGACAACACTTCCCACTTCATCACCTCCTTTATTGGATTCTATTCCGGTTTTGAAGGTCTGTAAACCTCACTCCCCCCTGATTGCCCGGACTTAAATTATACCCTTCCGGGGAGAAAGTTTCAATTTTATTCCCTTTTTGCCCTACCCGCCCTCAAGATGGGGTTGCGCCCCCATGTCCTCCTTAATGGCAAACGGCCAGGCTAATGTAAGGAATTTTTTTATCATATTCGCTCGCTTGACCCCGTGGCAAATTTTTGTCCACGGGCAATACGCTCGCTACCCATTTAAATCCGTGTTTTGGCCTGGTCCATGAAGGCCTCCAACTGGAGCATCGTGGTGGCGGACTCCGTCCCGTCATAGGGGACGCTTATCGCCGGCACCCCGAAATCCCTGCTAACGCCCCGCAGCAGCGCCGTCACAATCGTGCCCGGCATGCAGCCAAACGGCATCGCATTTACGATCCCGGCCACTCCCTTGCCGGCCAGGTCCACGGCCTTGCCGATGCTAAGCACGGTCTCCCCCTCGAAGGAATCATCCACATACGGACGGGCCTTTTCAAGGATTTCGGCCGTTTCCGGCTCCGGCAGGCTCTTGAGCATCCGTTTAAAGGGTTTTTGTAACCCGTGCTCTATCCTCTTCTGGAAAAAACGTTTCATGCTGATCTGCATGAGCGCCCGCAGGTCCCTGCCCGCGCGCGCCTTCCTGAGCCCCATCAGGTTTATGTAATATATCCACTCCTCCACCGGGGCCAGCCAGACCTCCCCGCCCAGGGCCTCTATGCGCCTCACCAGGTCCTCATTGGAAAACCGGTTGGAGCGGACAAATATCTCACCCACCACCCCGATCAGGGGTTTCACCTTTTCACCATCGCCGTTTTCGTTTTTCCGCGCGTTTCTTTTTTCCCCGGGGAGCGCCGCGAAATCCTCCCTCATCCGAAGCAGCACCTTTTCGAGCCTCCCGTTTGCCCCTTTCACCGCGTCTTCGATATGCCGCAGATAACCGGCATAGAGCGCATCCGCGGCCCCTTCCCGCTCTTCATAGGGCCTCGTCTCATGCAGGCATTTTATCAGCAGTTCGATGGCCACAATCCCCTTCCAGGCAGTCAGGGCGAAGTCTCTGCCGATGATGCCCAGGTCCTCGTAAAAGCCCGCGTCCTGGTTCGGGGCGAAGATGGGCACCTCGTGAAGCCCGATGCTCTCCAGCACCTGCTTGTGAAAGACATTGTACTGGCCGAACCGGCAGGGGCCGGTGCCCGAGGGCATGAAGAAGGCGGACCCCTCGGGCCTGAAATCTTCCGAGTAGACCTTCTTCAGCATGTCGCCCGTCGTGACCATGTAGGGATAGCATTCCTTTCCGGAGACGAAGCGGGCCCCGTATTCGAGGGTCTTCGCATCGGACGGGGGCAGCACTTCCGCCCGCGCCCCCGAACGCTCCAGGCCGGCCTTCAGCGCAAAGGCGTGGTCCGACATCCGGGGCAGATATATGGTCCTGCCCCCATGTCTGCCTTTTTTGTTTTTACGCGCGGCGGCGGGGTTTTTTACTTTTTCACCTGCGGAGACATCATACTTTTTGCCCTTGTCGGCTTTCCCCCGGGATTTTTCCCATCCCTCCAGGCTGTCCAGAAAGGCCTCAAGCCTGGTCAGCGCCCCCGCGTCGGCGCTGTGCTCGTCTATCTCTATATGCAGATAGGGTTTTTTGTCCTCGAGCTCCCGTTTGAGATATTTCAGGACGAAGGAGTCCGGCCCGCAGGAGAAATTGCCCAGGAAAACCGGGAAAAGAAACGGGTTTCCCCTTGTGAACCTCGCGGCCTTCAGAATCCGCTGTCCGCTGCGCCAGTAGATGTGCGGCCAGGCCCCTGAGATGGACACCTCATCCAGAGGCAAAAAATCCATCGGGATGGACGGCACACCCAGGGCCGCAAGCTTCTCCGGTATCTCCAGGTTCATCCCGGGGTCAAACGCGTTATAGCTTCTGCCCATGACAACGACCGTCTTCCGGGAGAGACCGGAGAGTATCTCTTTACCTTTACGGGCAATCGACGAATCGAAAAGGGCCTGCGCCTCCGCCGCCTTCTCGAATGCCCGCCTTAAGACGCCGGACTTTATGCCGAAGCGCCGCAAAAAGGCATCTTTCAGAGTATTAAAGAAGTAATCGCGTCCCCGGCTCAAATCTACAGGGGGGCTTATGAGCTTTCGCTTGAGGCCGTCTATCGCCGCTGCAGCCACATACGGTATCGTCTGCGTCTCCGGGCACGCCTGCCCGCTTTGAAATTCCCCCCCCGGATGGTTTAAGTTTATGAAGCTCGGCATGAACACCGCATCAACCCCTTTTTGAATGAGGTATTTTGTGTGCCCGTGCGCCACTTTCACCGGGAAGCAACCCTCCGAAAGCACGCTTTCGAGCCCGAGGTTTATTATCTCGCGGTTCGTCTTCGGCGAGACCTCCACGTTAAACCCGCACTCCCAAAGCAGGGTGCTCCAGAAGGGGAGTTGGTCTTCAAAATAAAAGATATATGGCAGCCCGACCGTAGGCCGCCCTGGTGAAGGGGCGTGCCCCAGGTGGGGTTTCCACAAAAGCTCCTCACGGAGTTTAAAGAGGTTTTGCAGTTTTTGCTCCTCCGCTTTTTTCCGCCTTATATCATACTTTTCGCACCTGCCGCCGTAATATAGATGCTCCTCCTCGCCCTCTATCTTCACCCTGTTTATCTCGCAGACGTTGGGGCAGCCCTTGCACTGGAAAGAAGAGACGCTGTAACTCCTTTCAGAGAGCTCGAAACCCTTGAAGCGGGTCTTCACCCCTTCGGCTGCCGCATTTTTTGATAAAAACTCCTTTTTTGCAATGAGGGCCATGCCGATTGCGCCCGTGACGTCATGGTGCGGGGGGACCACGATCTCCCGGTCCAGGTATTTCTCGAAGGCGGCGACGACCGCCTTGTTGAAGGCCACCCCCCCCTGGAAGAGGATCTTTTCCCCTATCGGCTTTGCGGCCACCACGCGGTTTATATAATTCTGGACGATGGAGTATGCCAGTCCCGCCAGCAGGTCGTCTTTCTCCGCCCCCCTGCTGAGGTTCGCCATGAGGGAATTTTCCATGAAGACGGTGCACCGCTCGCCCAGTCTCAGGGGATTATTCGACCTGAAGGCGCACTCCGCATATTCATTTCTGACGCTGACGTTCAGTTTCTCGGCCTGCTCCTCGAGGAAAGAGCCCGTCCCCGCGGCGCAGGCCTTGTTCATCTCGAAGTCCACAATCACGCCGTCCCTGAGGCTTATGTATTTGGAGTCCTGCCCGCCTATCTCGAAGATGGTGTCCACCTCGGGCACGATAAAGACGGCGGCGGTGGCCTGGGCGGTTATCTCGTTTTTGACAACGTCGGCCCCCACGAAATCGGCGATCATGTACCGGCCGGAGCCGGTCGTGCCCACACCCGCTATGAAGATCTCGCGCCCCATCCCGGAGTCAATTCCCTTTAACTCGCAGCAGATGCCTTTGAAACCCTCGCGCACCGCCTCGATGGGCCTGCCCGCCGTCATGAGATACCTCTTGGCAAGGACCCGGCCATAATCGTCAATAACGGCCAGGTTGGTGCTTATGGAGCCCACATCGATGCCAAGCCAGGCCCGTTTGGGCGCCTCCTCTTTGGACACCCCCTCCCATTTGGACACCCCCTCCCAACCCTCCCCCTTGAAAGGGGAGGGTTTCACCTTTTCCCCCTCTCCCGCCGGGAGAGGGTCAGGGGTGAGGGAAGAGGGTTTCGGTGAGGGGTTTTGTAAATGTCTTTGTGCAAAACCGTCGCCCGAAAGCACAAGGGGCCGGTGGCCGCCTGTCATTTCCTTCTCCTTTTTTATGAACTCGCGGAGCCTCGCGAGGTCGAATTTCTGGGGCCCCTTGTTTTTTTCTTCCAGCGCCTTGAGGGCCGCTCCCCATGCCCCCATCAGGGCGAAATCCTCCGGCACAAACAATTCTTCTATCTCCAGCACTTCCCTGAATGCCCGCACCATCCCCTGATTGGCGGCGACCCCGCCCTGAAACGACACCGGCCCCGCGAGCATCCTGCCCCTCATTATGGAACCCTTGAAATTCCTGGCCACGGCAAAGCACAGGCCGGCCACTATGTCCTCCACGGGGCTGGCTATCTGTTGCAAGTGGATCATGTCCGATTTGGCGAAGACGCTGCACCTGCCCGCAATCCGCGGGGGGTTTTCACTTTTCAGGGCAAGCCTTGAAAACTCCTCTATCGTAAGGTTTAACCTTTCGGCCTGCTGGTCCAGAAAACTGCCCGTCCCGGCCGCGCATACGGAGTTCATCGAAAAATCCGCAATCCTGCCTTTTTTATTTTTATCGCCGCCATCGGCGCTCCCGAGTATGATGAGCTTGGAATCCTCGCCGCCAAGCTCTATGATGCTCCTTGTGCGGGGATGGAATTTCAGGGTGGATGCGGCCTGGCAGACGACTTCATTCAGGGGGTCGAGCCCGAGAATTTTGGCGGCAAGCCTCCCCGCGCCGCCGGTGATTTTTAATGAATATTCAGATTCGACGCCGTCCACGCCCGCCCGGCGTAAAAACTCAAGGGCGGTCTCCAGCGGCCTTCCCCTGTGCTTTTCATAACGCGCCTTGAGTTTGACGCCGTCTTCATCCAGGACTACAAGTTTGACGCTTACAGAGCCCGCGTCAAGGCCCGCGTAAAACATGGCGCTCCTTAAGGACACCTCCCGTTTTGCCCGCTCCCGGAAGAACCCGGCATGAAATTCTTCAGGTCATTATAAAGCGGTCTCTTTGCCGCCCGTTTTCAGAAAAACAATAGTTTTTGGAAAAAACACCCGTTTTAAAAAAAACAAATAGTTTCTAGGAAAAAGAATACCAGAATAGCGGGTTTATAACAATAAAGGAGGAGAAGGGCATAAGGGGCGAAGCCCCCGGAAGGCGGTAGAAGGGCGAAGCCCCACGGAAGGCCCGGGGCAGGGGGAAAAGCGTCATTTCAGCCAGATTTTTGACGTCTTTTGCCACACCCTGAAATGCTACCCCTATAACCTGAGGTAAATTCAACACTTTAGCCTGGCACAAATTATGCAGATATAATAATTGATAGGAGCGGTAGAGAGGATTTTTGAACAGGGACGCTAAAAGGCGTTGATTTGCAGCAGGAGGGTTGACGCCATGATAGACAAAGAATCACGGCAACTCTGGGACGATTTCAGGCGGTCGGACGACAAAAAAGAGGGTTGCAGACTCTGTAAAGATCAGGGGTGTCCAGAATTCCTCGAAATGGAGGACTGCATCACTGGCAAGCTTGACATTGAGCGTATATATTATTGTCCCCGCTGCGGACGCAGATTGGAATAGTGATAAATGGATAGCGAGCGTATTCCCCGTGGTCTTGCCACGGGGTCAAGCGAGCGAATATAAAAAATAAAAAATTTCCTTACATTAAGAATCCCCGCGGTCTCTGCCGCGGGGTTCTTCAATGGGTAATCCAAACCGTCCTCAACCACAGACCGCCTCCCGCCCGTAAGGTTTTTCTGCTATTAATGGGCCAGTAAAAAAATACCCGCATGAATTTCAAAAGAGCCTTAATATTGAATATCGTGGGCCGTCACCCTGTATTACGCCCTGTCCATATTGGCTGCTCAAATATCGTCAGTGGGTGAGGGTTGGGGAGGGGGATAGAGTTATCGCATCCGTTTTATTGACACTGTCGGGCCAAATTTTTGACATTTTTTGTCACCTCCTGAAATGCCCTTTCAATAACTCATTGTAAATTCAGGCTTTTTTTCTGGCATGACTCCTGCATTAAGAAAGAGCAAGATTGGAAAATTTTTAAAGGGAGGTGGATAGCCAGAGGGGATTTTGAGTGGGGAATGGATTTGAAAGACAGGATTTTCAAGCGCCGGTAAAGATAAAAAAGGCAAAAAGACAAAAGGAGGACAAGATGTTCAAGGCAATGTTCAAGGCGATGAGCCGCAGAAAAAAAGACAACAAGGGTTTCACGCTTATCGAGCTTCTGGTCGTCATAGCCATCCTGGGCATACTGGCCGCGATAGCGATACCGGCCTACATGGGCTACCAGAAAAACGCCAAGGGCCGCGCCGCCTATGAAAACTATGACGCCGCCGTGAGGTACGTCAGAGCCGAGATGTCCAAGGCTTCTTATGACGCGACTGATGTGACAAAAGTTGCCGTAGTATCCATGAATGGTGGCACCCCGCCCTCCAAGTATGACCCCTGGGATTCAGCTCAACCCGCCTTTGCACTAAGCGCCGGTACTGCCGCCGTAGCCAAAGCTACTCCGGGGCAAGTACAGATGAGTTTCACGGATTTATCTCCTAGTACTGGGGCCTGTGATCAGGCGAACAACGCTACTGCGATGCTTATCTCAGTGACTACGGATTCGAGTAACCCAGCAACAACAACATTCACAACGTCAATTACGTGCTCACAATTGTAATCACTCCGGAATGGAAATGGGGGCGCGGCAAAAGCCGCGCCCTTCCTTTTAATTATGTGTATCAGCTATCATAAACCGCTATGAAAATTACCGGGAAAAATAAGGGCTTCACCTTAATAGAGCTTCTCGTAACAATCGCCATCCTCGGCATACTGGCCTCAATCGCAATCCCGGCTTACATGGGATATAAAAAGGGCGCAGCCAGGCAGGAGGCCACGACCAACCTGCAAGGGCTTGCCCTCTGTGTTCAGCAGTATTATGCCGAAAACGCAGCATACGCCCCAGGCGCAGGCCCTTATAACTGGGCCCCGCCCGTTCCAGGCCCTGCCGCCAACGATTTTGGCTGGCTTACATGTTTCAACCCGAAGGCGCCCGTAGGCTCGGTAAACAATTACCAATACACGCTTACGACAACCGCTGGTCCTCCCCCGACCTTCACTGCAACAGCTACTCCCGTAGCAGGCCCGGTCCTTGGCGACGGAAATCTCACACTAATGTATAACGGAACCAAGACAGGCAATTGGCCGCAGTAGCCGGGGCTTTTATCGTCTTTGCCGTACTTCTCTTCGGCCAGGCCCCAATCATTTATGTGGCCGACAGCCCGCTATTCAGCACCGCAAGTTTTTATCTTAGCTCCGCCCAGCCGCCCGGCTATCCCCTCTTTATCACCCTGGGGAAACTCTTCACCTTCCTGCCCGCGGGCTCCATAGCCTTCCGGGTGGGGCTCCTGAGCGCCGTATCCGCCACTCTCGCCTGGCTTATGCTTTATAAACTCATAAAACGCATCACCGGCAATGCCGCCCTGGCGTTTTCCTTTGCCTTTCTGCCCGTGTTTCTGCCGCTGGTCTATCAACAGTCGGTGGAGCAAAAGGGGGTCTACGCGCTGAATTCCTTTTTTGGCCTCCTCATCCTCTATCTGGGTATCAGGGCCTGGGAGGAGGACGACGCCCGGCTGCTCTATGTAATCGCCTTCCTCTTCGGCCTTGGCTCCGGCAACCACCATACCCTGGCCCTGTTTCTCTTCCCAGCGCTCGTGCCTTTCTGGGCCGTCGCAATCGGAAAAAAGAGATGGGGGGCCATTTTCTGGTGCGCGCTTTTTTTCGCCGGGGGGGTTCTCATCTATCTGCATCTCTATCTTCGGAGCCTCGTCCTCGCCCAGAGAGGCTTCATCTACAGCATCGCCACGGATTTAAGCGGATTTTTATACATTTTTTTCAGGAAGGTCTATCACGTCGGCACCATTGGCGGACTAAAAACTCTTGGAGCGA
>JAJYJK010000026.1 GCA_021789555.1 Nitrospirota bacterium | reverse complement strand
CACTTTCAGTGGCCTCCTGCATTGGTTGATTTTGCGACTGGCATCGTCAATTTTAACCAATCAGGAGGCCGTTTTTGTAGTGTTTCGGGATGAATTTTTCCTGGAATTTATGCAACTACAGAGTTAAAACACAAACGGAAAGAATACAGAGCCTAGGAAAAGGAGCTTATGATGGCTGCGCTGGCGTGCAATGCCGCGCTTATACGGTAATTGCTCGGGGCTGGCGCCGATGGAGTCGTTTAGGCAAACTTGATATGAGTACAATTTTCCATGTGCATATCAACTACTGCAAAACAGCGGATGACTGGAAACAGCAGCACGCCCTAATGCGAATCATATAACGGCGGCCCCCTAATGTTGATTAATGCAATGCAATGAATTACAATTAATTATCTCACGGGAGGAAAGGTTTATTTATGAACTCGCAATTGACGGTCAGGCTGCCGGATGATCTGGAAAAAGGGCTCTCAATACTCGCGAGGAAACTTCGCCTTAAACGGGCCGACGTCGTGAGGATGGCTTTGGAGAGGTTTCTTAAGGAGGCGGGAGCGGAAGAAGAAAGCAGGCCATATGACAAGGTGAGAGGGCTGCTCGGAAGTTTTTCCAGCGGTATTTCCGATCTTGGCGAGTCGCACCGCGAACATCTGCTAAGGAAATTCAGGCGCCTTGCGTAATGTCCTGCTTGATACCGGGGTCCTCGTTGCGCTCCTCGATAAAAGCGAAAGAAACCACGAAAGCTGTGTAGTTTTTTTTAAAGATTTCAGAGGCAACATTCTCACGACAGAACCCGTGCTTACAGAGGCCTTATATCTTTTATCTCACTCAACCAAAGCACAGCGGGTCTGCATTGAATTCATATTGAAGGGCGGGACCTCCCTCATACCTCAATCAGCGGAAAGCCTGGCAAGGGCGGCGGCGCTCATGGGTAAATATAAAGACATCCCGATGGACTTTGCCGATGCCACACTTGTGGCCCTCGCGGAAGAGATGAATGTTCCGGACATACTCACGCTTGATAAGCGGGGCTTTAATGCTTACCGCATCCGCGGGAAAACGCCATTCATAATTTTGCCCTAAAAAAATTGAATTTTCAATGCCTTGCATGGCCGATTTTCACGTTCTTTTCACGTTAGGTCATAGTCAGCGGGTCAAAAAGAGAAAAAGGGGCAGACATTAAAGCGTCTAACCCCTTGTTATTATTGAAAGTGAGCCGTGCAGGATTCGAACCTGCGACCCGCTGATTAAGAGTCAGCTGCTCTACCAACTGAGCTAACGGCCCGTCCTTTGGAGTCTTTTATTATAAGGAGGCGGCGCATTGAATTCAAGCAATCGGGGGCCGGGGGGGGCCGGATGGAAAAAACCGGGCACCTTTCTTCGCCGTTTGGTGGTAGAATCTAGGCGATGGCGCCGACAAGATTTGCCCTCTTCCTGCTCCTGATCTTTGCCCTTGGCGGGTGCACGTATGCGCCCCAAAGGCCCGTCTACAACGAATCAAAATACATAAAACCCCTCCCGGCAGGCCTTATGGTCGGCCCCCCCATGGTCGAAAGCCACCCCTCGGCCAGCCTCGTGAAGGAGGTCAAACCGCTTCCGCCGGCGCTGATTGTCCCGGGCAGAAACCTTTATTTCTTCGCCAGCGTATATTATTATTATTGGGATGGAGACTGGTTTTTCAGCCGAAACAGGACGGGCCCCTGGTACCTGCTTTCTAAAAAATATTACCCCTCGGAGGTCGCGCACCTCCGGCCGGGCCCCCAAACCCCGATTGACATCGAAAAACCCTTTACGGCTTACCCCCCCTATTACCGCTGAGGTAAAATCCAGCGTATTTCCCGCGGCTAAAAAAACCGGCCGCTGGGCTTCGGCCGGCCCCGGCGACGTTCATCTGCCGCGGGCAACAAAAATAAAAAACCGGTTAAAGTTGAATTATTTTGTAGGTTTATCCTAGAATAAACATTATTTATGAGCATGGAAGACCACAAGCTCAAGGTATTTTGCACGGTTGCCGAGATGAAGAGTTTCTCCAAGGCATCGGAGGTCATCCATCTGACGCAGCCGGCGGTAAGCCTTCAGATACAGGCGCTTGAGGAGACTTTTGAGACGAAATTGTTCGACCGCTCCTCAAACACCGTGACCCTGACGCCGGCAGGCGAGATCCTTTACAGGTATGCAAAGGAGATACTTACCCAGTACGCCGCGGCGGAGCGCGCGGTGGGCGGCATTACCGGGCTGGTGAAGGGCTCGATAACGGTCGGGGCCAGCACCACCATAGGCAATTACCTCCTGCCCCGCGTTATCGCGGAGTTCCGCAAGGTCCACCCGAAGATAAAGATTCACCTTCTGGTCGGCAATACGAAACGCATAATAGAGCTTCTGAAGGGCGGCGTCGTAGACCTGGGGCTTGTCGAGGGAGAGGTAATAAGGTACAAGCTCGCCACCGAAAAGCTCATCTCGGATGAGCTGTCCCTCATCATACCCCTCAACCATCCGTGGGCGAAACTAAGCGAGGTGTCGATCCTGGAGCTGCTGAAGGTGCCCTTCGTCTTCCGGGAAGAGGGCTCCGGGACGAGGCAGGTGATAGAGAACTACCTGGCCAGGCACGGCATCTCTCCGCAGAACATGATATGCTCCGCCATCCTGGGCAGCACCGAGGCGATCAAGGACGCCGTTGAAAACGGGATCGGGGTGTCCATCGTCTCCCGCTGGGCGGTCAGGAAGGAGCTTGTCCGCGGGGCGCTGAAGACCCTGAAATTCAAGGAATGCGAGATGCTCAGGGAATTCTCGCTCCTTTTCAACCGGAACTCCGTCAGCACCTACTCGGTCGATACCTTCTTCTATTATCTGAAGGGTTTCCCCTTCCACAAGCTCCTGGAAGGCAGCCTCTAAAACCCGGGACATTGGCGCTGCCTGGAAGCAGCATCATCCTCTCGCAGACAAACCGATGCCGGGATGTCGATTTCCGCAACTCTCACTGGCCAGATATAAAAGATCGACTGGCAACGCCGCGGTTGATCTTCCCTGCGTCAAGGGGACTGGTCCCCAAGCCGCAGGGAATCTAATGTAAGGAATTTTTTCACCATATTCGCTCGCTTGACCCCGTGGCAAATTTTTGTCCACGGGGAATACGCTCGCTATCCATTTAAGCCCTCCGAAAACAGCAGATGATATAATGAGGATATCTTCAGGAGGATTTTTTAGGGGCAAGGGGGAAGCGATGCCGGGGACGGCAGGCAGACCAGGCGTTTATTTGAATGACAGGGTCCTTTTGCTGGAGGAGGCGAAGGTCTCCGTCCTGGACCACGGGTTCCTCTACGGCGACGGCGTCTATGAGACGATGAGGGTCTATGACGGCGTTGTCTTCATGATGGAGGAGCACCTTGCCAGGCTTGAGCGCTCCGCCTCTCTTATAGAGCTGAGGCTTCCGAAGAGCGCGGGCCGGATTAAGCTCGCCATTTTTGAGACACTGGAGGCATGCGGGCAGAAGGACGCCTATCTGCGGGTGACCGTTTCGAGGGGGGAGGGCCCCATCGGGCTGGACCCGTCGCTTTGCCCCAGGCCCACGTTTTTCATCTTCGCGGACAGGCTGAAGCATCCCCCCCGCTCCAACTACGAAGAGGGCATCGCGCTGGCCATCGTGGACACCAGGAGAAATCTCAGAGAGGCGCTCGACCCCCGGATAAAATCCCTCAATTTTCTGAACAATATCCTGGCCGGTATAGAGGCGAGGAAGATGGGCGCAAATGAGGCCCTGATGCTCAATAACGAGGGGCTGGCGGCGGAGGGCACGACAAGCAACGTCTTTTTCGTAATGGACGGCGCGCTCTGCACGCCTTCGCCCGAATGCGGGATATTAGAGGGGATTACGAGGGAAGTGGTTTTGGGGCTGGCCCGCAGGCTGGACATAAAGGTGGTCGAGGGCGCATTCGGGACGGCGGAGATATCCGGCGCCGGGGAGGTCTTCATCACGAGCACGATAGCGGAAGTCGTCCCGGTCCGCCAGGTAATCCAAAAAACGGAGGGCGGCGCATCGCAGAGTAAAAAATTCCCGGTTGGCCCGGTAACAAAACTCCTGATGGCGGAGTACAGGAAAGAGGTCTCCTCCTACGTGGAAAACACAAAGGCCGCCGGGCCCTCTATCTGGGGGTTTACGGAATGATAAAAAATTAAAACCCCTTCTGTGGGGGGTGTTAAACACCCCCGCGCCCCCGGACTTGTTAAGACTGTCAAATCCCGCCGCAGGCGAGATTGGGAAAGGGTGACTTGATGGATAGTAAAACCCTTGCGGCTGCCATAGAGCAGTCGGTGCTGAGGCCGACGGCCACCAGGGCGGAGGTATGGAAGGCCTGCCGCGAGGCCGCCCGATACGGGTTTTACGGCATCTGCATAAAGCCCGTCCATACGGCGGCCGCCAGAATGGCGGCGGATTCACCCGAGTGTCTGCGCGAGGGGGGGCCCGTAAAGGTCATCACCGTGATAGCCTTTCCCCTGGGTTCGTCCGCCTCGGCCGTGAAGGTCTATGAGGCGATGAAGGCCGCAGGCGACGGCTCGGACGAGCTTGATATAGTCATCGCCCTGCCCCGGGCGGCGGAAGGGGACTGGGAGGGCGTGAAAAAAGACCTCTCGGACGTCGTCGCGGCCACCCCGGGGCTTGTGCACAAGGCGATCATAGAGACGGCATACCTCGACCTCAAGCAGACTGAAATGGCGGTGGAGGCCGCTATTGGAGCAGGGGTTTCCTTTATAAAAACCTCAACCGGATATTCCCCCAGGGGGGCGACGGTCGAGGACGTGGCGCTTTTAAAGAGGCTCATAAACGGCAGGGCCGGCATAAAGGCCTCAGGCGGGATTCGCACCGCGAAATTCGCCGTGGAGCTTCTAGGGGCCGGGGCCTCAAGACTCGGCACCTCATCCGGCGTCCAGATTGTCGAAGGGGAAGGATAAAAAATTAAACACCCCCACGCCCCCAAACTTTTTTTTGGGTTTTAGGTAAAACCCTCTCCCTAAAAAGGGAGAGGGTTGGGAGAGGGTGTTTCTTTTTTTTATTTTTAGTCTCTTATCTTTATGAATAGCCACATGGAGACGGCTGCGAAAGCGAGCGGCACGGCCCATGCGGCGGTGAGGGGCGGCAGCAGGGCCGAATACCCGAGCGAGAGGCTAAAGGTGTAGAGCAGCCAGTAAAACAGGCTCACGGCCACCCCGAGGGAGGCGGCCGCCAGGCCGCTCATCCCTCTTCTGAGCGACACGGCCGTCGCAAAGAGCACCATGAAGAAGTCCACGACCGGATAGGCGAACCTGGATTGCACGTCCACGTCGAGTTTTATGCTCCTTATGCCCGCCTGCCTGAGCCTCCTGGTGTACCGGTAGAGCTCCGTGATGCCCATCTCATCGGAAGTGAGCACCTGTTTGTCGAGGAATTTCGGGTCGATGAAGCCCGAAAGCGTCATTTGCGCCGATTTGGAGTAAGAGGGATGGAGGAGGTCATAGGCCGTGACGTTGCTGAGGACCCATCGCCCGTCCCTGTATTTCGCGCCGCCGGCGTCTATTCTTTTTGCCAGCATCCCGTTTGAAAACTGGAATATGTCCACCTGTCTGGCCGATTCGGCCTCCTTCGAGTAGAGGCTGAAGCGCACAAGCGAGCCGTCCTCCGCTCTCACCCAGATGGTGCCCTCCTTGAATAAGGCGGTCCCGGCGCTGCCGGTCATCGCCTTCGCCTGGCGCATTGCCGAGGGGGCCAAAAATTGACTGAGCCCGAAGCTCGCCAGCGCCAGGAGGGCCCCGGCGGCCGCAAGCGGCATGAACAGGGCGCGCATCCTGCCGCCGGCCGCCATCACGGCAACCGTTTCCCTGTTTCTTACGGCGTGGCCCACCGTGAAGAGAGAGGCGAAGAGGACCGCCATGGGCATGGTGTATACGATGTATTGCGGCATCACCAGCAGGATGTATTTTATGAAACCGTACGGGCCGTCCGATTTGAGCTTGTCCATCTGGTTTATCAGATCGAAGCAGGACAGCATCGCCGAAAGCCCAAGGACCACTACGGCGAAGGCGACCAAAAATTCCCTCAGATAAAACCTCTTCAGGAGCCTCATCTGCGGTTGACCTTCCAGAAGACGAATACCGAGGCCGCGAGCATGATGAAAAAGGGCGTCCAGCCGCCCCAGAAGGCTGGCAGTTTGCCCGCCTCGCCAAGCTTCTCGGAATTTATAAGCATGATGTAATAGACCGAGAAGACCATGGTGCCGAGGGCCAGCCCGCCGAGCCTCGCCTTCTTCCCCGCGTACAGGGAGAGGGCCGGGGCCAGAAACATGATCGCAAGACTAAACAGCGGGAACGTAAACCTCCGGTAGAACTCCAGGACGGTTTCGGTCCTCGGCTCTCCGGCCTGCCGGGCGGCCAGCGCCAGGAGGCCCCCCGGCGTAAGCTCCTCCAGCTTCACGCCCGGTCTCTCCAGCGCCAGCGGCAGAACCAGCCGGTAATTCTCAAAGAATATCTCCGTGAGCCGGGAGCCCTTCACGACGTGAATCAGCCCGTCCTTCAGATCGAAAAGAAGGGAGGAGCCCCCTTCATCGGCTGGCTTGATGACGGCCTGCCTCGCGTATATTACAAGCGGCCTCTGCGGATTTCTCCGGTCGTAGATGAAGACGCCGGAAAGCCCCTCCGCCTGCCTGTTCATCACGTATATGACGGTGTCGTTTATCAATGTGTTGAAGACGCCGGGCTCTATGGCGTAAGGGGCGCGCGCCCGGAGCGTGTCGCCCACGGAGAGCCTGACGTCGCGTCTTCCTGCCGGGCCCAGGTGAAAGCTCACAAAAAAGCCCAGCAGCATGCAGACCGCGCCCAGGATGAAAGCGGGCAGCGCCGCCTGCCTGAAAGACATGCCGCTTGCCTTGAGCACTATAAGCTCGCTGTCCGCGTTCATCCTGCCGTAGACGTAGAGCACCGAGAGCAGGAAAGACATGGGCAGGGTCAGCAGCATAAGTTCGGGCTGCATATAGAGGACCAGCCGGAAGAGCTCGCCGGCGCTCGCCCCCACGCTCGACAGGAGCCTCGAGAATTTCATCACCTTCTCCATCATCAGGATGAAATTCAGCAGCGGCAGGCTTAGGAGCTGGGCCAGGACCAGGTCCTTGAGAATGCTTTTATGGATGGTCTTCACAAAATGTCCGCCTTTTTTATTCGAAAAACCGATCTTTCATGTGGTCTTCAAATTAAAACCCCAGACTTGATTATAATAGATTCGCGGGAGGCAGGCATAAAAAGGGCTTCGCGGGTTGCGGGCGGGCATACTGTGAAGAGGGCCGGGCGGGGATGGATTTTAGAATGCCGGTGCGGTCTGAAAAATCGGTTTGCTTTTTTTCAGTATATCGAACTTATTCTGCCGGTCCTCTTGTCGACGATCACCGTATCCACTACTTTATTGTCCTTGCCTCTTACTTCCGCCTCGAAGAAGGTGTTTTTTTCCTGTATCCTGGCCACACTGATTTTTTCGGGCAGGAAAAACCTCCTGATTGCTTCCCTGGCTTCACCTGCTGTCTTTACAATCCTGCCCGCCCCGTACCACCCCCACCTGGACCCCTTGCAATATCCTCCAAACGGACTGCAGCCGCATTTGGCGGTCCCGCAACAAGCAGTTTCATAATTCGATATCATCGAGGACTTGACAAGTCCGGCAACGGCAAGTCCGGCGGCGATAAGCCCGGCAATAAGTATTATGAATGCCGTTTTTTTCACTTCCTTTGCTCCCGCCTCAGACCAGTCATGACCATACTCTTACTGCCAATATAACCATAAAGATGTAAAGGACTTATGTAGGATTGCAGGTCATTGGGCGGACCAGTCCGCGGACTGGTCCGGGATAAATATCCTGAACAATGTCCCCTTTCCTTCTTCGCTTTCTACCTCGATGCGCCCCTCGTGGGCCTCAACAAGCTCCTTTGCGATTGCAAGTCCGATGCCGATGCCTCCTTCGGAGGACCTGTAGAACCTCTCGAAGATGAACGGCAGGGCTTCTTTGCCGATGCCGCAGCCGTTGTCCTCAACCTCTACGCAGGTCATTTTGCCGTTTTTTGCGGCCCGTATTGTCACTTTCCCGTCCTTTCCCACCGCCTTCAGCGCGTTACTGACCAGGTTCACCACGATCTGGCTGAACCTTTCAGGGTCGGCATATAAATCGAGCCCGTCCGCGCACAGGACCTCCAGTGAGGCCCCTTTATCAAGTGAAAGCCCGGCAAACGTCTTTTTTATATTTTCAAGCACCGGCCTGAGCTTCCCGGGTCTTCTATGGAGAAACATTGCCCCTGCCTGGGCCCGCGAGAGTTCTTCCATCCCGTCAAGCAGGCCTTCGAGGCGCCAGGTCTCCTCGTACAGAGACTGGAGCTGCTCCCTGTCCATGGGAATGAGCCCGTCGATCATGCCCGCAAGCTCTCCTCTCATGGCTGTCAAAGGGGTCCTTATTTCATGGCTGACATTGCTTATAAGCTTTTTCCTGAGGGCCTCCTGGGTTTCGAGGAATTTTGTCACCCTGTTGAAAGTGGCCGATAGTCTTGCCACCTCGTCCTGGCCCGGGACCATGACTCTGCTTTGCGAAAAATCCCCTTCGATAATGCCTTCGGCTGCTGCTGCGAGCCTTTTCAGGGGGTTTGTCAGTTTCCTTGAAAACAGGATGCTAAGCACAAACGCGGCGCCGCCCAGTCCGATGACCGTAAACAACAGGAACAAATCCGAACGCCTGACAAATATCGCCTCGCTTTCCGGCCGCAGAAATCTGACCTCCAGGCTGCCTATCTCATGGCCGCTCAGGAAAAGAGGATACGTAAAAAACTGCGCCGATTTCTTTCTCACATGCAGGCGGGAGATTGCGAGCACCCTTTTTTGGATAAGCGGCGAGAGGGTTTTTAGCGACTGCTCCGTATCCGTAATGAGGACGCGCCGGTTGTCGAAAAGCCTTACCTCGAAGCCCATCATCAGCGCCCAGACCGCGTCTTTGCCGGATGCGTCCCGGCTCCAGGCGGAATTTTTCTCGTATGAGGCTTCGAGGTCGGCAATCACCCAGTAGACCCTGTCTTCAAGCCGTCCCGCCTCGTAAGCGCGGAAGTCCCGGATCATGAGATGCCTGAGCGTAAAAGCGGCCATAAGCGCAATAGTGACCACAATCAGCAGCAGGATGAAGAACTTTAGCCAGAGACTCTTAAATATCGCGTTCCCCAACGAATTTATATCCCACCCTGTGCACGGTGACTATGAACGCCGGGTTCCTCGGGTCGTCCTCGATTTTCTGCCTCATGTTCTTGATATGGACGTCAATGGTCCGGTCGAACCCCTCGAACTGATAACCGAAGGCCTTTTCTATAAGTTTTTCCCTCGTCAGGACCCATTGCGGCGCGGAGGCGAAGGCTATCAGGATCCTGAATTCGCTGGGGGTAAAGTTGACGGGGACGCCGCGTTTTCTCACCTCATGCTTCAGTCCGTCAATGCAGAGAGACCCCTTATTGAAACTCATCGAGGCGGTTTCCAAACCTTCCGGCGCGCTCGCCCTCTTGAGGACGGCTTTTACCCTGTATACCATCTCCCGCGGGTTGAAAGGTTTAACTATGTAATCGTCCGCCCCGAGGGCAAATCCGGCGATCCTCTCTTCAGGCGCGGACTTTGCCGTCAGCATTATCACCGGGATATCTCCCAGTTTCTTGATTTCCCGGAAGACCTCCTCGCCGTTCATGTCGGGCAGCATCAAATCCAGTATCACAACGGCCGGCCGGCCCTTTGAGGCTTCGTCTATGGCCTCATGCCCCTTTTCCGCGACCGTCACAATGTAGCCGGCCTGCTCAAGATATACCTTTACGACCCTGGCGATCTTCCTGTCGTCTTCGGCGACGAGAACGCTATTGACCATACAATATAGTTTATTATAACGAAAAAGCCCCTCTCAAAGGCGGCTGCCGGGGAATGTTTATGTGGAAATCATGATTTTTACCGGGCCCCGGGATTCGTTCATAACTCCTTAATATCACAAAAGTATCGTAGGTTAAGGACGCTCCATAGGAGAGAGAGATGAGAAGATTGCAAAGCAACAGGGGAGAAGTAAAACCATGAAGAAGTTTCTTTCAGAGGCGGTGCTCGTTTTTTCGGCCATTTTGCTGATGGCCGGGTTTCAAAGGGCTTACGCGGGGGGGCTTCATGTAACGGGACAGGCGGGGGACCTCAAGGTGCAAGTAATGATGGACAAGACCCCTGCCGAAGGCCGGAACACTGTCAGGGTCCGGCTCACTGACCGGACGGGCAGGCCCGTGACCGACGCCCTCGTGAGGGTTTACTGGATGATGCCCGCCATGGGCACTATGCCTTCCATGAAGGGGTTTGCCGATGCAGCGCGTGCAGACGGCGAATACCGTGCGGCAATGGACCTTGAGAGTTCCGGCGAATGGCATAGCATGGTGAAGGTGAAGCACGCGGGCAGGCTGCTGCCCCCCGTGAGGTTCGATGTGGATGTTGAATAGGCGCGGGTGCAAAAGGCCGGCCTGGAAAGGGGCCCCCCGGTTTTTACTCCCGATGCTCCTCTCCGCCTTTGTGCTGGAGGTTGTCATGATCGTTCCGGCGCCGGGCGGGACGTCCGCCCTGGCGGCGGCTGACGCGCCGGCAAGCATGAATGCGTCCGGCTTCGAAGCCGGGGCCCGTTACGGGCCTCCGCTTGTCCTTGATGAGCTTGTAGGCGAGGCCCTGCGGCACAACCCCGCCCTTTCCTCCTACAGGGCGAGGGTTTCCGCGGCCGGCCACAGAATACCCCAGGAAAAAAGCCTGCCCGACCCGATGTTTTCCGCCGGCTACCAGAACGAGGGCTGGGACAGGTATTCCTTCGGGGACAGACAGATGTCAATGTGGAATTTCGCGGCCTCGCAGGAATTCCCGTATCCCGGGAAGCTGGGGCTCAAGGGAGAAGTCGCACGCGAGGACGCCGAAAGCATGGCGGCCTCCTATGAGGCGATGAGACTCCGGATCGCCTCGCAGGTGAAAGAGGTTTTTTACAGCCTTTTCCTTTACTACAAGGACCTTGACATCATCGCGGAAAGAGTTTCGCTTTTTACGCAGATCGAAAACGCGGCGCTTGCGCGCTACTCCTCCGGGCTTGCCCCTCAGGAAGAGGTCATTCTGGCCCAGACCGAAAAATACACGCTTCTTGAGCGCAAGCAGAAGATCGACCAGCGGATACAGGCGGCGGACGCGAGGCTTGACGCCCTGCTTGGCAGGCAGACCGCAAGCCCGCCGGGAAGGCCGGCGCAGACGGAGTATCAGCTTAACGTCACAAAGACCGGCCCGCTTGTGGCGGCCGCCATAAGCAACAGCCCTCAGGTGAAATCGAAGCAGAGGCTTGTGGAGGAGGCCAGGGCGGCCGTAAAGCTGGCCAAAAAACAGTATTACCCGGATTTCACGGTCACCGGGCAGGTAAGCAGGAGGGCCGGGGATTTCATGGATATCTGGAGCCTGACGACGGCCGTAAACGTACCGCTTTATTACAGGACTAAACAGAGAGAGGGCGTAAGGGAGGCGAGGGCGCTGCTTGGCGGGGCCGAAGAAGACCTCGAAGCCACCCGGCTCTCGCTCTCCTCGGAGATAGAGAATTATTTCTCCATCGCCCGGAGCGCGGACAAGCTGATGAAATTATACAGCGGGGGGCTGATTCCAAAGACATCCCAGGATTTTGAAGCGGCCCTGTCCGGTTATATAACGGGCAAGGTCCCCGCCCTTACGGCCATAGACAGGCTGAAGGCGCTTCTGGATTACGAGTTTGGCTACTGGGAGCAGTTCACGGAAAAACAGAAGGCCCTTGCGAACATCGAGGCGATAACCGGCAAGACCGGCTGGCTCGGGCTAAAGCCAAACGGCGGGGGGCCTGCCAGCCGGTGAGAAAAGCCCTCGTATTTTTATTTCCCCTTGTCCTTTTTTTATTTTCGCCACCTGTTTTATTTTCGCAACCTGGCGGCCAAGCGGCGCAGGCCGCCCGGAAGGCCCCGGGTAAAAACGGAAGCGCGGTGTCAGGGCAAACGGGCAAAGATGAGGGCTGGGGAGAAAACGAGGCCCCCACAGTCCATATATCCCAGTATAAACAGCGCCTCATCGGGGTGAAGACGACAGCGGCCCGGCTGATGCCCCTGGCGAAGGTGATCCGCACGGTCGGGATTGTCACATATGACGAGACCAGACTCGCCACAATCAATACGAAGGTTGAAGGCTGGATAGAAAAACTCTACGTGGATTACACGGGAGAATACGTGCGCAGGGGCCAGCCGCTTGCCGAGCTCTACAGCCCTGAACTCTATGCCACCCAGCAGGAATACCTGAACGTGCTTAAATGGGCCGGACAACAAAAGCCGGAAATTGCTGCTTCCGGCGCGGACCCCGTAAGCTCGATGCTCGCCGGCGACGCTGCCTCCTTGATTGAAGCCGCGAGACAGAAATTAAAACTCTATGATATCCCGGACAAGGAGATTGAAAAGATAGAAGCCACCGGCAAACCGATAAAGACCCTGACCATTTACAGCCCCGTGAGCGGCTATGTGGTCGAAAAATACGCCGTCTCCGGGATGAAGGCCGCGCCGGGGGCCACACTTTTCAACGTGGCGGACCTCTCGCGGGTCTGGGTCCTTGCGGATATCTTTGAAGACGATGTCCCGTACGTCAGGGCGGGCCAGGCGGCAGACCTTTCACTTGAGGCTTTCCCTGGCCGGATATTTCACTCGGCAATTAATTATGTTTATCCTGTCCTTGAGGGTCAGACGCGCACGGTGAAGGTAAGGTTTTCAATCCCGAATCCCGGAGAAAGGTTGAAACCCCAGATGTATTCGGATGTGCTGATAAGGGAAGCCCTGGGCAGGAGGCTTGTCATTCCTCAGAGCGCCGTCATAGACACCGGCACAAGACAGATTGTGTATGTGGATTTGGGAGGCGGCGACTTCGAGCCCAGGGAGATAACCACCGGGGCGAGCACCGATACCGGGGTGGAGGTGCTGAAGGGGCTGAAACCGGGCGAGCGGGTCGCCTCCGCGGCGACCTTCCTCATTGACTCCGAGGCCAGGCTGGAGGGGGTTGTCAAATGATTTCCCGCCCGCCTTTATCTATATTAAGGTTCTCATAATTGAACAGACATTTTGACCGGAAAATCTCCCCTCGCCCCTCTTTTCCAAAGAGGGGTAATTCCTCCCTTTGGCAAAGGGAGGTCAGGAGGGATTTTCTAATAATTTAAGTGCATCCTATTATGGGACTGTTAATAAAATAGATGATCCGCAAGATAATAGAGCAGAGCGCCAGAAACAGGCTCCTCGTATTCCTGGTGTTCATTTTCCTGGTCGTCTGGGGGGTAATCTCTCTCAGGAGGACCCCGCTTGACGCCATTCCGGACCTTAGCGATACGCAGGTCATCATCTACACCGACTGGCCGGGCAGGAGCCCGAATCTGGTGGAAGACCAGGTGACCTACCCGATAACCTCCACGCTCCTTGCGGCCCCAAAGGTGCAGGCCGTCCGGGGGTTTTCATACTTCGGGAGCTCTTTCGTCTATGTCATCTTCAAGGGAGGCACGGACATCTACTGGGCCAGGAGCCGGGTGCTTGAATATCTGCAATCGGTGAAGTCAAGACTCCCGCAGGGGGTGAGCCCCCGTCTGGGCCCCGATGCAACGGGTGTGGGCTGGGGGTTCGAGTACGCCCTGGTCGATGAGAGCGGCCGGCATGACCTTTCCCAAATGCGCTCGGTCCAGGACTGGAATGTGAAACTCTCCCTGGAGAGCGTGCCGGGTGTCGCGCAGGTCGCAAGCATTGGGGGGTTCGTGAAACAGTATCAGATAAACGTGGACCCGGTAAAACTCCAGGCCTATAACATCCCGATCACGGATGTCCTGAAGGCGGTGCGCTCCAGCAACCGCGACGTCGAGGGCAGGGTGCTGGAGATGACGGGCATCGAGTACATGATAAGGGGCAGGGGATATATAAAGGGCCTGGACGACCTCAGGCGCATCCCTGTGGGCACGGACGGAAACGGCACGCCCGTTTATCTGAAAGATGTCGCGCGCGTGGAGCTTGGCCCCGAGATAAGAAGGGGGGTCGCCGAACTGGACGGCAGGGGCGAGGTGGCGGGCGGCATCGTCGTCGTAAGGTTCGGCGAGAACGTGCTGAACGTCATCAAGCGCGTAAAGGAAAAGATAAAAACCGATATCGCCCCCAGCCTGCCGCCCGGCGTGAAGATCGTGACCACATACGACCGGAGCGACCTCATCCACCGTTCGATAGACACGCTCCGGAATGAAATAGTGAAACTCTCCCTGGCCGTCGCCGTCGTCTGCCTGGTGTTTCTTTTCCATCTGCCAAGCGCCTTTGTGGTCATCCTCACCCTGCCGATAGCCATACTCATCTCTTTCATCTGCATGTACTACCTGGGGGTGACCTCTAACATCATGAGTCTCAGCGGCATAGCTATAGCGATAGGCGCGATGGTGGACGCCTCTATCATCATGGTTGAAAACGCGCACAAAAAACTGGAGGAATGGGAGGCGGCCAGTCGTGCTCCTGAAAATAAAAACCGTGTTGGGAAGCGCGCGGACGTAGTCATAGAGGCGGCAAAAGAAGTTGGGCCGTCTTTATTTTTCTCGCTCCTGGTCATAACGGCCGGTTTCCTGCCGGTCTTCACCCTGACCGCGCAGGCCGGGCGGTTATTTAAACCCCTGGCCTACACCAAGACCTTCGCCATGCTGTTTTCCTCCTTTATAGCGATTACGCTTACCCCCGTGCTCATGGGAATTTTCATAAGGGGCAGGATCAGGCCCGAGGAGAAAAACCCCGTAAGCCGGTTTCTGCGGATGGTTTACATGCCTGTGGCGAACCTCGCCCTGAAATATAAAAAGACGGTGATCCTGCTTGCCCTGATAATCCTCGGCCTGACCGTCATCCCCTATGAAAGGCTCGGCTCCGAGTTCATGCCCCCCCTCTATGAAGGCACTTTGCTCTATATGCCTGTAACGCTTCCGGGGGCCTCCGTATCGGAATCTTCGAAACTCCTCCAATTACAGGACAAACTCCTGATGAAATTCCCGGAGGTCTCGCGGGTTTTTGGGAAGGCCGGGAGGGCGGAAACGGCGACCGATCCGGCGCCGGTGGAGATGTTCGAGACGATAGTAAATCTGAAACCCGAAAGCCAGTGGCCAAAAGGAATGACCTTCGAGAAACTGAAAAACCAGATGAACGACGCCCTTCAAATCCCCGGCACATCCAATTCCTTCACGATGCCGATAAAGACCCGCATAGACATGCTCGCCACCGGCATCCGCACCCCCGTGGGGATAAAGATCATGGGCCCGGACCTGGGCGAAATAGACAAAATCGGGCAAAAAATACAATCGCTTCTAAAGGGCGTAAGGGGCACGAGGAGCGTATACGCGGAAAGGGCGACTACGGGCTATTTTATAGACATCAAGGTAAAGCGGGATGCGGCCGCCAGATACGGCTTGAGCGTGGATGACGTGCAGGACGTCATCGAGTCCGCAATAGGCGGTATGGACCTTACGACCACCGTGGAGGGCAGGGAACGCTACCCCGTGGACGTGCGGTATATGCGGGGGTTTAGGGACAGCCTGGACAAGCTTGGCAGGGTGCTGGTGCCCGTGCCGGTGCCGATTGGAGGGCGGGGGCAGCCACGGCAGGATGGCCTTGTGCAGGGCTCCATAGCGCCCGGCCCGGCCGCCGGTGAAAACCCTTACCAGCTGCCGGGCGCATATGGCATGCCAGGCGCACCCGGCCAGGATGACCAGGCGCAGCCCGTGGCGCAAATTCCCCTTAAGGAGCTGGCCGGCATCCATATAGTCACAGGCCCGGCGATGATAAAAAGCGAGGCTGGTTTCCCGGTCTCCTACGTATATATAGATTTTTCGGGAAGGGACATAGGGGGCTACGTGAAAGAGCTCAAGCAGAGGCTCTCCTCCCTTCATCTGCCTCCGGGATACCACCTTCAGTGGAGCGGGGAGTATGAATACATGGAAAAGACGGCCGCCAGGCTGAAGCTGGTCATCCCGTTGACCATATTGGTCATTTTCATACTTATCTACCTGAACACGAAATCGGTGGCGAAGTCCGTTATCGTGCTGCTGGCCGTCCCGTTTTCGCTCGTGGGCTCCTTCTGGCTTTTGTACTTGCTTCGCTACAATATGAGCACCGCCGTCTGGGTGGGCATGATTGCCCTTGCGGGGCTGGATGCCGAAACCGGGGTCGTGATGCTCCTCTACCTCGACCTTGCCTATGAGAGGTGGAAGAATGAGGGCCGCCTGAACGGGCCGGACGACCTCCGGGAGGCGGTAATGGAAGGCGCGGTCAAGAGGATCAGGCCAAAAATGATGACAGTAAGCGTGATACTTGCGGGCCTGATACCGGTTATGTTCAGCCACGGCGCGGGCTCCGACGTCATGAAGAGGATCGCCGCCCCGATGGTGGGCGGCGTGGTGACCTCGACGGTGCTCGAACTGGTGATCTACCCCGCGATTTACATGCTCTGGAAGGGGAGAGGGTTCAAGAAGGCGGGGGCCTGAGGGGGCCCCCGCTGATTCACTTTCGCCACAGGCGTTGCAAAAAAGCTGCATTCGCCGCCTTGCCCGGAACCGGGGTATCCCCGAAAACCTTTGAAAACAAGGGAGCAAATCTCTTGTACCGTATTGGTCTCTTTTTTGCTTGCTAATTGAGATGATGATAAAAACGGGTGGGATGATAAAAAGGTGATGAAAACCGGCGCGGCAGTGATAAAATCGGGCCGGAGAAACCTGAAAACGGGCGGAGGCGCCGGCAATAAAAAACCTTGACAAAAAAGGCTGGAGATGATATAAAATTTCATTTAATTCCGGGCAGGAAAGTCTGATTTGGCAGTAAAAACGGTCTGATTTGGCAGTGGAAAAAGTTTCATCAGGCAGCAGAAAACGGGGAATCAGGCGGCATACGGATACCAGAACTTTAAATTAGGGGAGGTGATAGGCAGGGAGAGGTAATGGGGCAGTGCCCGCCGGTTTTTAGGAAGAAAAAATTCCCTTCAGGAAGAGGAAATTCCGGGGAGAAAAGACTGCGGGAATAAAAAATCCGCCTTTGGCGGACGGAGGGGGCAACGATAAGCCCGGCAAAAAACAGGAGGTTAGGAATTTGAAGAAGTCCATAGCATTACTAATCGGCTTTCTTTTTATCTTAGGCTTCGCCGCTACGGCCTTCGCGATTCATGCCGAGATTCCGGCTGAAACAAGCGCGGTCGTCGCGGCCGGCACCACCCAGATCACCCTCAGCGGCGATCTGAGAATCAGGGGTTGGCTTTTGGGCAACGTGGCAGGCAGAGGCGGCAATCCGGTCAAGGATGACCAGGACGGCCACTACGACCAGAGGGTAAGGCTTGCGGTTGACGCGGCCGACGGCCCCGTAACCGGCAGGATTCACCTTGAGTCCAACACCGGCCAGAGCGACAGTTGGGTATGGGGCACCGGGCTGGACAATAAGCCCACTGATATGGGCATACTCGAGGCCTGGATAAACTACGCCGGCAGCGGGCTTCTTGGCGTGCCTTCCGGCATAAAGGTCGGCCATATGCCCCTCGCGCTTGGCCCGGCAACGCTCTTCTTTGACAACACCAAATTCGGCGACGACGCTATCGTGGCCTACACGAACCCGACGCCCAATACCCACCTGACGGTGCTTACCTTCAAGGCGAAGGAGATGTCTACGTATAATAAAATGTTTCATAACGGCAACGACCTCGACGTCTATGCGGGCATCTTCAACGGCGAGTTCGCCAAGCAGGAGCTTGGGATTTACTATGCCTATCTGAATGACCCGAACCTGGGCCTTCTGCAGTACCCGCTTGTTGGGACGGCAGGAACCCTGACCACGCTGGGTCAGACGCTTGCCCTTTCGGACCTTGGCCTCTTCGGCAAAGGCAACATCTCCGGCGTGGACTACACGTTGCAGGCCGACTTCCAGTTCGGCAAGGTGAGCGGCCTGAATGCAGGCGGCTACGGCTTATGGCTCGGCCTCGGCTACAAGCTTGAGCCCGTGAACGTAAGGGCGATGTTCGCCTACGGCAGCGGCGAGAGCTCGAGCAATATGAACAGCGGTGACATGAAGCAGCTCGTCACCTTCCTCAACCCGGGCGCGCAGTACTACACCCTCGTCTATGACTACAACATTCCCGGCGCTGGGGCAGGCGTGGGCCGCAACTACGACTTGGGTATAGCCAACACCCAGGTTTATAACATCGGTGTTGACATCACCCCGGTTGACAAACTCAAGGTCTCCCTTGACGGCTACATCCTCAGGGCCAATGAGACGAGCCTTTACGGCGCCAATGTAAGCAAGAACATCGGCACCGAGGTTGACCTGAAGGGCACCTACCAGCTCACGAAGAACCTGCAGTACTTCGCGAACGCGGGCGTGCTTTCGACCGGCGGCTTCTACAAGGACACCCTGGGCAGCACCGCCGACACCAGTCCGTGGGTGCTCATGCACGGCCTGGAGTATGCGTTTTAACTAAACCAACATCTGAAGCACAAAAGGGGTCCGGTTTTCCGGACCCCTTTTTTATGTGTGCCATCCCCTTTTCCACCCTTGACAGAAGCCGTATACAAAGATAGTATACAAATATGGTCGACCTATTAAAAATAGAGGGGTTTGAATGGGATAAAGGCAATTCCCGGAAAAACGAGAAGCACGGCGTGGATGCGGCGGAAGCCGAGCAGGTTTTTTTCGACCAGCGAGTGTTGATGTTTGCTGATGAGAAACACAGTCAGCGTGAAGCACGATACCAGGCCCTCGGGAAAACGAATGAAGGAAGGTTATTGCACGTTGTTTTCACACTTCGGAGCGGGGGCGCGAAAATACGGATAATTTCAGCACGGCCAATGAATCACAAGGAAAGGAGTGTTTATGAAAAACCTTAAGCCGGTTCCCAAATTCAAAAATGAGGCCGAGGAACGCGAGTTTTGGGAAACCCACGACTCGACGGAATATATCGACTGGTCAAAGGCGCGGCGAGTGCGGTTTCCGAACCTGAAGCCGACCATAAAGTCAATCTCGATCCGGCTGCCTTTGGCTCTTATAGAATCGCTTAAAGTCGAGGCGAATAGGCGGGACGTGCCGTACCAGTCTCTAGTCAAGATTTGGCTAAACGAAAAGTTGCGGGAATGTTAAGTTACGGTATACCGTAACTTTTTTACCCCTCTTCCCTCTTCAAGCCGTATTTTTTGATGAGCGCGTGCAGGTTGGTCCTCTCCATGCCCGTCTCGCGGGCCGCCTGGGAGACATTCCATTCGGCGCGCCGGAGCGCATCCAGGACGAAGGCGCGCTCCAGCCGGTGGGCGGACTCCTCGCGCAGCCTCTTTTTCATCTGCCGAAGCTCCTTCAATGTCCTCGGCGCCCCGTCTGTTTCCCTCACTGGACCGTCTGTTTCCATCGCCCCTGTTGCCTCTGCCCGAAAATCGCCCTCATTCTTCGTCCCGCCGGGGGCGGGACTCCTCCCTCTCCCTCTGGGAGAGGGTTGGGGTGAGGGGAGGGGCGTCTCCTCCAGCATTATCTCTTTTTGCCCCACGGTCTTCGACCTGGCCAGTATAACGGCCCGGTGGATGATGTTTTCAAGCTCCCGCACGTTTCCGGGCCAATCGTGGGCCGCAAGCAGGCGCATCGCCTCCGCCGATATGAATTCCACGTCTTTTCCCGTCCGGGCCGAATATTTTTTGAGGAAATGGTGCGCCAGCGCGGCGATGTCCTCCCGGCGCTCGCGAAGCGGCGGCAGCTTTATCGGGAAGACGTTCAGGCGGTAGTAGAAATCCTCGCGGAAGACGCCTTTGACCACGAGTTCGAGGAGGTCCCGGTTTGTCGCGGCGATGAACCTTACGTCCGCCTTTTGCGTATGCCTGGCTCCGACGGGCCGGTACTCTTTCTCCTGAAGGACCCTTAGGAGCTTCGCCTGCAGTGTCAGGGGAAGGTTTCCTATCTCGTCGAAAAAAAGCGTGCCCCCTTCGGCCAGGTCTATAAGGCCCTTCCCGGTCGTGACGGCGCCGGTGAAGGAGCCCTTTACATGGCCGAAAAGCTCGCTCTCCATGAGGGTCTCCGGTATGGTCACGCAGTCTATGACGACGAACGGGCCTTCCCTCCTGGGGCTGTTGAAATGAATGGCCCTGGAGACGAGCTCCTTGCCGGTGCCGGAATCCCCCGTTATGAGCACCGTGGAGTCTACGGGGGCCACCGTGGCGATAAGGTCGAAGACTTTTTGCATGGCGGAGGAGGCGCCGATGATGTTTTCAAGGCTGTAGAGGGCGCGGACTTCGCGCTTCAGCCTGACGTTTTCGGCAAGCAGCTTTTTCCGTTCGATGCACCTGCCAACGGTCCGCAGCAGGTCGTCCGGGTTTAGCGGTTTTTCTATGTAGTCGAATGCCCCGTACCGGAGGGCCTCGACGGCGCCCCGCACCGTACCGAAACCCGTTATTATTATGACCTCGGTCGCGGGCGAGATTTCCTTGATCCTCTTCAGGAACTCGAGGCCGTCCATCTCGGGCATTTTTAAATCCGACAGGACGAGGTCGATAGAGAAGGTGCGGGTGAGTTCCAGGGCCTCTTTGGGCGAGGCGGTTGTCTTTACCCAATAACCCGCCGGCTCCAGTACGCGCCTGGCGGAGGTCTGAATTATCTCCTCATCGTCCAGGACAAGGATTTTCGTCATGGCTTATGTGCAAGGCGGGCCTTCTCCATATTTTTATGGCTCTCCCGGGATTTGTATGTGCTCCCCCTCTTTGAAAAAGAGGGGTTTTTTAGATTAATGAATGTTTCCAAATCCCCCCTCACCCCCCTTTGCTAAAGGGGGAAACCTTGTTTGGAAATTTTTTGCTGAAGGGATTATCCACACAAAAGCCTGATGAACCTTTATTCAAACCTTCTCTCCAAGGGCGTCCTGGACGGCGGCAACCAGGGACTCGGGGCTGAAGGGTTTTTCTATGTAGCTGTGGGCCCCCATCTTCATGGCCCTGGCGGCGGTGTCAACCGTGCTGTAGCCGGTCACTATAATCACCTTGGTGCCGGGGAGCCTCTTTTTTATCTCGCTCATGACCTCGAGCCCGTCCATGCCCGGCATTTTCAGGTCGGTCAGGATGACATCGTATTTTTTCGCCTCGATCATCTTCAGGGCGTTTTGGCCGTCGGCCGATGTGTCAATGTCATACCCTGCGCCACGCAAAATCCTCTCGCAGCTTATCCTCACGATCTGCTCGTCATCAATTGCCAGAACGCTTTTCATCCACATCCCTGCCTCCTTTCCCTCCTGAAGGAAGTCTTATGAGAAAAGTTGCGCCCCGGCCCGGCTCGCTCTTCACCAGTATATCGCCCCCGTGCTTTTTGATGATCCCGTAGCTTACCGAAAGCCCCAGGCCGGTGCCCTTGCCGACCGGCTTGGTCGTGTAGAAGGGCTCGAATATCTTGCCGACGTCGGGCTCGACGATGCCCGGCCCCGTGTCCGTAAACTCCGTCTCGACGATCCGCCTGCCGTCTTCGGCCGGCAGATATCTTGTGGCTATCGTGATTGCGCCCTTCTGGTTCATGGCGTCGGAGGCGTTCATGAGCATATTTAAAAATACCTGTTGGATTTGATTCGGGTCCGCGAGGACCGGGGGGAGGCCGGCGGCAAGCCGGAGGTCGAATTTTATGTTGTAAAAGCGCGTTTGATGGCTTATCATGGCGATGACGGCCTCGACGAGGCTGTTTAGATTTATCTCCACCATCTCGAAGCCGGCCCCGCGCGAGAAACCCAGGAGCCCCTTGATGATTTTCGAACACCTTTCGGCCTGGTCTATCACGACCTGGAGGTCCTCGTGCTCCTCCGTGTTTGCGGCGGGCAGGCGTCCTTTAAGCAGGTGGGCGAAAGTGACTATCCCCGTAAGCGGGCTGTTTAATTCATGGGCGATGCCGGCCGCCATCCGTCCCAGGGAGGCCAGCTTTTCCGTGTTGACCAGTTCCTCCTGGGTCTTCAGTATCTCCTGCGTCTTTCTCTTGACTTCATCCTCCAGGGAGTGCGTCCAGTTCTCCATATTGAGGCGGTAGCGTTTCAGGTCCTGCGTCATGGAATTGAATGTCCGCGCAAGGAGGCCCATCTCGTCCCTGGTGTTTATGTCTATGGGGGCATCCAGGTCGCCCTTGGCGATCCGCTTCATCCCGGCCTCCAGCAGCGCCACCGGCTTTGAGACCAGCTTGTAGAGGATGATGCAGAGGAAGACGGAGATCACAAGGACGAAAAGCCCGCCCGACAGCACGGTCGCAATCATGTTGTCGTGCACGACGCGGTCCACGTCGTTTGTGTAGAAGCCCGCCTCCAGGACGGCCAGCACGTTCCTGCCCTCCGTGTGAAAATGACAGACGGCCGTGTAGCACTGGGGCTTGTTCAAGATGGGTGTGATATAGAGCAGGGTCTTTTTTGCGCCCCTGCCCACTATCATGTGGGTCGTCGTCAGGGCATCCACGTTGCCGAAATCGATGGGCGGCGGGGGCCCTTCCGCCGCGCCCGGCTCCTTCGAGGAATATCTGACCTTCCCGTCCGGACCGTAGACCTTTATGAAACGGATGGTCTTGCCCATCCCGATCACCTTGACGTTCTGCTGGATCAGGTCCCTCCTGCCCGTGAGCATCCCGTACTGTATGCCGCGGTCTATGAGGTCGGCCGTGGCGGCGGCATAGTTGACGAGGTTTTTTTCGAGCACCTGCCGTTCGAAATCTATGAAGAGGAAACCGAAGACGGCGCTGCAGAAGATCATCAGGACTCCCACGGAGAGGATGAGTTTTCCGGCCAGGGAGTGGCGGGATTTGCTGAATTTAACCATTCCGCAATATTTTATCATATCGCCCTCACCCTCCGCTTCGCTCCTCCCTCTTCCAATGGGAGAGGGTCGGGGTGAGGGATTGGGTTAATAGGGCGGGCGGGTGGGGATTCAGATGCTTTTATGTAACAACCTGCATAAATTATGTAATCGATTACCCAATGCCCATGGGCCGCAAGGTGAAACCCTTTGAATTTTAAGCATTTCAAACGAGGCATGGTTCTTGCGACTATCTTTTAGTGGAATTTCAATGTATTTGACCCCTCTTGCCCCCTTGCCAAGGGGGGAAGCAGGGGGGTGAAAGGGAGGCAGTTTTGAAGACCGGCAGGTTTTTTCCAGTCGCAGTTTGTTTTGCAGCCATTTTCCTGTTCTTTTTATCCCCCTCTGTTTTTGCCGCCAACAGGGCGGCCCGCAGCGCCACAATCAAACAGGGGCCGTGGGACGGCGTCACGATGGTCGCGGGCCATATAGAGGATGTCACTTCCCGTGCGATACGGGTCAATGGCAGGTATTACGATTTTACCGGCGTGCCCGGAAAACCGTCACCAAACCAGTTTATACGGGGCAGGTTTGTAAAACTCTACTTCTACCATGGCGTACTTAAGAACATCATGGTATTCGCGCGCCCCATAATACAATGAGGGAGACGATGAAACGCCATATTTTGTCAATTGCCGTTTTTTTGCCGGCTTTTTTATTTGGTTTTGCCTTCTTTCAGGGAGCGCTTGCCATGCAGAACGCCGATTACTGCCAGGTCCCCTCGTACGTCGTTCAAAATGTACAACCAAACATCCTGATACTTCTGGACAACTCGGGCAGCATGTGGAATTACGCCTACACCGACAGCAGCAACGACTGTGCCGGCGGAGCTGACAAGCCATGCATCGGGTTCGACCCCACCCAGACTTACTACGGCTATTTCGATCCGAACGCCTGGTATCAGTACTCAAGCAACGAGTTCAGTGTCGCCAATACCACTACCCCCACCATAGGAAGCAGCATTACCAACCCCGATTCCGCCAATGACTGGAATGGCAACTTCCTCAACTGGCTCACGATGAGGAGAATGGACATCGTAAAACAGGCCCTGACTGGCGGGCTCTGCGCCGGCGGGGAAAGCGGGGCCTGCGCTAACGACCCAAACAAGTCCGGCAATGTCAGACTTGAGGGGATACAGCCCGATTATTTCGGCAGGGGAGACTGGAAGCAGGTGGCAAACTACCAGGACTATATACCCACCACCATAAACGGACAGAGCCTTAACGGCCAGATAGAGTTCCAGACGTGCGACCCCACAGTGCATAACGACTGCGACAGCAGCGGTAACAACGATGCCGGCGGCACTTTCAGTGTCTACAATAACTCGGCGTGTAATTCCTCCTTCATCTACAATTCCAGTTCTTATAAGTATTGCCCCAAGTCCGGGGCTATTGGCGGCAGTTTCAACGTCACAGTCAGCGTCATCCCGCCGGTGCATGGGGTCCTTCAGGACGAGGTGGCGGGCAGGGCCAGGGTTGGCCTGGCGACTTACGGCTCCTACTGCAGCCAGCCCGGCGCTGACGGCTACAGCGGCTGCACCGGCACCGGCGACGGGGCCAATATAATCGTTCCGGTTAGTGGGCAGAGCCTCCAGTCACTCACGGAAAAAATAAGGGGGGCGATCCCCTCCGCCAATACCCCACTGGCCGAGGCGCTTTTCGAGTCGGCGGGCTATTTCGGCCAGGTGCCCCGCGTGTCTCCGAACTTCGGCGCAAACCAGTTCCCAGGCGGGCCAGGGCCGTCAAACTACTCCGGCGGCAACAGTTCCTACTACCCGTCGTCCAGCAAAAATTACGACCCCTACAATTACGGCACCGCCGGGCAGCCTAATTTTCCCACTTGCTCCAAGAACTTCATCCTGCTGATTACGGACGGCGAGCCGTGCGAGGACGGCTCCCTGCCTTCCCAACTGCTGAACACCAGTCCGGGAGCTACTCCCGCGGGCGGTTACGCGAACGGCAAATCGCCCTTTGCATGCACCAACACCGGTTCCCTGAGCGACGGCAGCCTTTCGGGGAGTTGTCCGGCCCGGTGCTCGGACGGCAGCGATCCCGTCACCGACCCCGGCGGCGTATGCCCAGCCAATACGGTCCTCTACCCGGCTGAACCGTCGTTTCAGTCCTGCCCGGCGGGCAATGCCGCCGCCGGTTTGGAGTCTGTCGCCCTCTGGATGCACGACGGCACCCTTTCGCCAAACGGCATAGCCAACGCGGCGGACGATATCCGCCCCGACCTCACAAATACGTACAAGGGCTCTCCACGCAGCATAACGCTCTATACAGTCTTTGCCTTCGGGCACGGCTCCACGCTTTTAAAATACGCGTCGATAAACGGCGGGTATGACGATAAAAACGGCGACTACAAGCCCGACGGCGGGGCCGACGCGAATGACATATCCGAATGGAGCTCGAGCGGCACGGGCCAGCCGGACACATATTTCGAGGCCTCGCAGGGCGGGGACCTCGAAAACCAACTGGCCCTCGCCTTTTCATCCATGCTCAAGAGGGCGTCTTCCGGCACGGCGGCGTCGGTGCTGGCCTCCGGCGAAGGCAGCGGCGCAAACCTCGTCCAGGCCGTCTTCTATCCCAGGCGCGCCTTCGGCAGCGACGTAATAGACTGGTCCGGCGCAATGCACGACCTCTGGTATTACGTGGACCCCTATTTCATCTATAGCGACATACTGGAAGACACCAACCAGGACGATTACCTGACCCTCACAAAGGACGATATCGCCAGTTTTTATTTCGACCAGGACAAGGGCCGCACCATGGCCGACAAGTTCCTGTCTAACCCCGACGGCTCCGCGGGCGGCGAAACAGCAGACTCGCCCGTCTACTTTGAAAACCTTTTAAACCTCTGGGAGGCGGGCCAGCAGCTTTGGAGCGCGGCCCCGTCCAGCCGGAAGATTTATACGACAACCGATGGGAAGACCCTGATCTCTTTCAACACGGCCAATGACCTATCCCTGAAACCCTATCTTAATGCGCCCATCGTCAACGGGATTGACCAGACCGACAGCGTTATTAAGTGGACTGAAGGGGATGACGGCATCACAAACGGGTCAGGCAGCACCAGTTACAATAACGACCCTGACAACGACGGCATAGACGACTACAGGACGAGGACGGTCAGCATCATAGTAAACGGCGCCGAGACCTCCAACGTCTGGAAGCTCGGGGACATCCTCAATTCCACCCCGAGAATCGTCTCCTGGATGCCGCTCGACCATTACGACACGGTCTATAATGACATCAGTTACGGGGCCTTCATAACGAATGCAACCGGTTACTTAAGCAGGGGCACCGTGTACGCGGGCGCCAACGACGGGATGCTGCACGCCTTCAATCTTGGCAAGCTGATTGTTAAGAACGACCCCGGCAATCCTAATTTGAAGGCGCAGCTTACAGGGTCTAACCTCGGGGCGGAGAGGTGGGCCTTCATACCCGAAAACGCCCTGCCCTACCTTCAATATATCTCGGGGATCGCCACCAATCAGGCCGGGGTGGGCCCCGGCTATTGTCATATCTATACCGTGGACCTCACCCCTTATGTCTTCGACGCCAGTATAGGGGGATGCGGCAACGGCTCCGATTACTGGGACTGCCCCAAATTACCCAACGGCAGCACCTGGAGGACGATACTCATAGGCGGGATGCGCCTGGGCGGGGCGAGCGCCCCTCCAAGCGCAAACTGCTGCTCGTCCACCAACGCAAGCAATTGCAATAACTGCGTGACCACCCCCGCTACGGTCAGCGGCAACTCCGTGGGCTATTCCTCCTATTTCGCCCTGGACGTCACGGACGAGAACAATCCGAAACTTCTCTGGGAATTCAGCAACCCGAATCTGGGCTTTACCACGAGCGGGCCGGCCATCGTCCGCGTCAGCGCAAAGGGCGACGCCACCGGCGACTCCGATAACGGCCGCTGGTTCGTCGTCTTCGGCTCCGGCCCGACCGGCCCGATGGACACCACGGACAATCAGTTCAAAGGATACTCGGACCAGAGCCTTAAATATTTTGTACTGGACCTGGCCACAGGCACCCTGTTAAAGACGATTGATACGAGCATCAATTATCCAAACATGGTCAACGCCTTTTCGGGCGACCTCTTTAACGCCACGAACGACTCCAACGGGGACTACCAGGACGAGGCCCTGTACGGCGGGTACGTCAGGGACGATGGGAGCAAGACATGGGCCCAGGGCGGGGTGGGAAGGATACTTACGCTGGACACGGCCACCGGGCTGGAGGCCGTTGACGGCAGCGGCAATCCCGACCCCACCAAATGGAGCTACCAGCAGTTGATAGACGGCATCGGGCCGGTGACGGCGGGCGTGGCCCGGCTCCAGAACAATAACACAAACAAGCTCTGGCTATATTTCGGGACGGGCAGGGATTATTATTCCTACTACACTTCCTCGCCGGTCGTGGACGCCCTGTGCAACCAGAATTATCTGGTGGGGATGACGGACCCCTGCTATGCAAGCAGTACAAGCCTTTTCGACCTGAAATGCATAACAACCAATACGACCGATGACGGCAATAGCTATCCTCTGCCTTTCAGCGGCACGAGCAAGCTGGCGCCGGTGCCCCTCACCTCCACTGCCGGCGCGACCATCTCCACCTCGCAGTACGGCTGGTATATAACGCTTGACACGGCGCCCCCGGGCGGTTCCTGCCCCGGCAATTTCACATACCCCGAGTACGTCGGGGACCCGGCCAAGAACATTATCACAAACGTAACGGACACCTATGGCGCGGAAAGGGTGCTCACGGACCCGGAGACCGCAACGAACGGCGCAGTCTATTTCACCACCATGAAGCCCTATGACGAGCAATGCGGCATAGGCGGCAAGAGCTTCCTCTGGGCCGTCTATTATGATAATGCCGCCTCCCTGTCGTTGACGCCGCTGTCTGGCAAGGGGACGGCCCTGCTGCAGGTGTCGACCGGCAGCATCCAGAAGATAAACCTGTCGACCTCCCTCAACTATAACGGCGGCAGGAGCACGACCGCGTTCGAGGGCCTGCCGCCCACGGCCGGGGGGCTGGCGCTCTTCACCTCGCCCCCGCCGGTTAAAAAGATGCTTTACATAAGGGAGGAAAAATAGGGTGGTCCACCTCCCTTTAGTAAAGGGACTTCATAATTTGCTGCCCCCTTTAGCAAAGGGGGGTGAGGGGGGATTTGGAATGAATAAGGGATTTGGCAGATTTGATTAAGCATGGAATTATTGTGAATTTAAAAATCTCCCCTAACCCCTCTTTTAAAAAGAGGGGGGCACTATTTGTAGAACGCGGGGGCTTTACCCTCATCGAGCTGCTCGTCGTCCTCGCCATACTGGCAATCCTCGCCGTCATAGGGTTCAGCATGTTTAGCGGACAGCGGGGCCAGTCTGAGGCCGAATCCGAAATCAAACAGATCTATGCCGATCTGATGAACGCCAGAGAGCAGGCCGTGGCGCAGAAAAGATGGGTCTACGTGGTATTCGGTGCAAGTAATTCTTATGTCGTATGGGTGGATACAAACCCCGCCCCTGACGGCGACAACACACAGGATGCTGGGGACACCAAGTTCATTAACAGGACCCCTAATCTCCTGGGCATGACGCTGAGCGTAAGCGGGACGCCACCGTTGAACATCTCCCCGGACGGCATCATGACGGACTCCGCTGGAGCGACAACCGGAACGATAGACATAACCCCGGCGGTTAACACCGATCAGGCGCTGCTCGATTGCATCTCCTGGACGCCGACGAACATGGAGATGGGCAACTGGCAGCCGGGAGGCAACTGTGTCATCAAGTAGAAGGTTGGGGTCGTCAGGTTTTTGTGTGGGTTTCAAAACCCTCTCCCTTAAGGGAGAGGGTTGGGAGAGGGTGCCTAATAAATGATAAAAAGGCTGATTACACCCTCCCCTTCATCCCCTCCCCTCAAGGGAGGGGAAGTCAAAAGATTAAACCGTAAGGGCGACACCCTGGTGGAGGTCCTCATCTCCATGGTCCTCTTCCTCTTCATCTTTATGGCCGTGCTCTCCACCGCCCTTCTGGCCGTCGACTCCAACACCAGGAACATGCTCAGAAACGAGGCCGTGAGGATTGCGGCCGAGTCCATGAGCGGGGCGAGGAATATACCATTTGCCAATCTGCCAAACCTGATTGGAGCGAGTCCTCCGGGCGCGCAGGGTACGGTTGTTATAAGCAGGAATTTCCGGAATTTCACGGAGCCCTTCACCGTGACAAACGCCGTGACGGCGCTCGACGCGAGCGACGATCAGGTTACGGTCAGTGTGTCATGGAACTGGAAAGGACAGCCGGTACCGTACACGTATACTATACAATCGGTGATCTCAAACCAATGAGCAGGAGACACAATACAAACAGGTTGCTGAAAAAATCGCGAGGATTCGATTTGAAATCAAGAGGGATGCCCGTCTTCACGGGCATGGCGGACTCTATCGGCAAGGAAGACGGGTTCACCCTGATTGAGCTTTTGATAGCGCTTGCCATCTCGGTCTTTGTCCTGGCCGGCACGACCACGCTCTTCGCGCAGCTTTTCGCGCAGTTCAAGCAGGAAAGCAGGGTGTCGCAGACCGACATCGGCAGCGCCCTGGGGCTTCAATATATGGTGAAGGACATCCAGAGCGCGGGCTACGGCCTGCCCTGGGATCTGAACGGGGCGGGCTATAATGAATATGTGGCGGGCAGTTGTCCTAATGTCACGATCGACACCGATGCCCGGAATGCCAACGATGCCCCCGGCAATCCGCCGAGGGCGATAGTCACGCCCGGCGCGGGCATCTTCGGCGAGGACTATCTCTCCATAAAATCGATATCGGTCGCGGTAAACGACCTCGGGGCGGGCAAATCCACGACGCTGCGGGCGGGCCCCACGACGATGGCATGGTTGGATTTAAACAATAACCCCGTTCAAGCTGAAACCCCGGCCGCCACGGACTGGGTCGTCGTCCTTTCCTTTCCGCCCAATGCGCAGAACCAGCCCGTGCCGACCCTTCAGACCCAGGGAGGCGCGTTTTCAACCCAGTTTAACCTTCACAACCTCGCGCTTTTCGCCCCTACTGACCCTTCCCAGACCTATATGATTTACGACGTGGCCAGCGCCGCTGATGCTTCGGCGACAGGCCCGCAGATGCCCTTTAACAGGGCGGACTACTTCATAGCCAACAATAGCGTCCCGGTCTTCGGCGCGGGGAAGCCCACGGTGCCCGCGAGATGCGCGTCTAATACGGGGGAGCTTGTGAAGGCGGTCGTGAACCAGGCAAACGGCTCGTTCAACTATTATCCGCTCATGGACTGCGTGGCGTACATGAAGGTGAACTTCCTGCGGGCAAGCGGCGCGGTGGCCGACGCGAATACTATCTATTTTAATGATAACACCGCCGCCCTGGTGCAGCAGGACATAAAAGAGGTCAGGGTCTACATATTGGCCCAGGAGGGCCAGAGAGAGCCGTCATATACCGCGCCGGGAACCTTCTATCTGGGAGATTGCGCGACTCCGCCAGTGGCCAACCCCCCGATTTGTGTCCCATACAATCTTAACGCCAGCCAGCAGAATGGATACAGGTGGAAGGTATATACAATCGTGGAGAAGCCGTTTAACCTGGGGGCGCAATGAGACCTGATTTTGGAATGACACCCTCATCCTTGTCCCCTCTCCCGATGGGAGAGGGGGGAGCGAAGCGGAGGGTGAGGGAGGCCCATTTAGGAAACGAAAGCGGCATGACGCTCGTAATCGTGATAGTCCTGGCGGCCGCCGCGCTTATAATAATGTCCGGGCTCATCTACATGGTGACATCCGGCGCCGAACTGTCGGGGATGGCGCAGAGGTATACGACCGCGGTCCAGGCCGCCGTGGGAGCAGTGGATTTGAACAGGCAGTTCATTGAACAACAGGGGGCCGTGAACTTTACTAATAACACAATCAATTTCGCCACGAATCCCAATCTCGCCGCCAATTGCCTGACCGCGAAACTAACGCAACTTACCGCCGCCTGGCCTGCAGGCAACTGCAGCAAGGCATCGACCATAGACCCGACTGTCAATACGTCCTGGGACATGACCGCCACCCTCGGGCAGTTTCAGGTCTATGCGAAGATAGTCGATACGGACCCCGGAAACACGGCGCAGGCCTCGGGGCTTGTGAAGACGGGCGTTGTGCAGGCCAACGGCCAGGGCACGGTGCGCGCCATACCCTATATCTATACAATCGAGGCGCTTTCGGTAAGTCCGACGGGGGAGCGCTCGAAGCTCTCGGGGGTCTACGAGTATTAGAGGCGGGAAAAATCTGCGGGAACCCATGTTTAAGTAGTTTGGAGGATTTTATTTAAAAATGGAAATCAAAATCAGGCCGGATGAGATAAAAGAGGCCGCACTGAATTTTCTGAAAAGAAAGCCGGTCCTCTCCGCCCTGGCCTCGGCATGCCTGCTGCTTGGGATTTTTTTATTTTTCTTTCCGTCGGTCTTCGGCCTTGGCCGAAAGGGGCAATCGCCCGGAGGGACTTTTCCACAGGCCAAAGGCGCTCCTTCCGGCCTGCCCGGCAATGGTGTCAAGGCGGGCAATGGTGTCCCCGGTAACGGCAATGGACTCAACTTCCGGCAAGTAAAAATGTCCCTGGAGATAGTGCCCTCAAACGCCTTTGTGAATACGACGCTCCATCTGGCCGCAAAGGGATTTAAACTGCCCGACGCCCAAGTCGAATGGACCGTAAACGGGGCGGACAGCCCCACCGCTTCGCCGAATGAATTCGATACGGCCGGCCTCATGGAAGGCGATAAAATCCAGGCGGTGGCCAGCGTGAACGGCGCAGTCGTAAAATCAGGCGTCCTGACCATAGGCGTCGCCCCCCCGCAGCTAACGAGAGTGAAACTCATGCCCGAGACGTTTAAACCCGGCGATAACCTTTACGTCGAGGCAACCGCCGCCGGCGCAACCGGCATAGTCTATGAATGGAGCGTGAATGGAAAATTCGCCGGCAACGCAAGCAGGCTCGCCGCCCCCGTGAAAAGGGGAGACCATATCGCGGTGAAGATAACCCCCTGCAGCAGCGGCAACTGCGGGCAGCCGGCCATTCTTCAGTATACGATTGGCAATATGCCGCCCATGTTCAGCCGGAGCGTGGAGGCCTCCTTCGACGGCACGACGTATACGGCCCGGGTCAGCGCAACGGACCCGGATAACGATACGCTCACCTATTCCCTCCAGGAGGCCCCGGCGGGCATGAGCATAGGCCCGGCAAGCGGGGTCATCACCTGGAAGGTCTCTGCCGGCGAATTGAAGGCAGGGGGAAAACACGACGTGACCGTCGTTGCAAGCGACGGCCACGGAGGGACGACCAGGATGACGTTTACGATAAAACCGCAGTAAAATTCGGATTTCCCGCCCGCTTCCCTCACCTAAATCATCCCCTCACCCTAACCCTCTCCCAATGGGAGAGGGAGGGGCTTCGCCCCCCGAAAATCGGCGTAAAAACTGTTTTATTGCGGATTAATTTTCATGTGAAACCCTCTCCCTTGAGGGAGAGGG
>JAJYJK010000025.1 GCA_021789555.1 Nitrospirota bacterium | reverse complement strand
AGTACGAAGAGATTTCACGGCCGTCCTGCATCCGGACAATGAACGGCCCTCCGAAATAACCGTCCTTGATGAGCCCGCGCGCGATGGCGTCCTTTTCCCGGCGGAGAAGGCATACGACCGAATAAAGGATATTTCTCTTTAGTTCCTTGTCCGAGTCCATGAGGGCGATATTCGGGTCGCCCTTGCCGAGTTTTTTTGCTACTTCTTCAAGAACCGCCGCCTGAAAATACACATGCCCATCCGGCATCGAGAAGGCGCTCCACCTGGCGCCGTCCAGGCGGTTGATAAAAGGTTTCAGCTCCGCCAGGAACCTTTCGGCGTCGAACCAGAGCAGGGGCAACTCCTTCAGCTTGACCTTCTCTTTTTCTTTCTTGGCATGGGTGATAAAGACACTGTCTTTTTCGGCCGGGTCCGCTTCCGGTTTCGGGGCGGGCTGAAGAGGTTCCTCCGGTCTACCGGGATCCGGACCGGCCCCGCCCTCGGCTGGGCGCTCCTGGATGTTACTGGCTATCTCCGTTCGCCTGGCATCCTGGTCCGCTTCCTTGAGCTTCTCTCCAAGCAGCCCCTTCGGGTACCTGTGGTGGTCGACAATGGCCTTATTGACCTCGTCCTTGTAGGGAAGCCCTGCGTAGCCCGGGAGGCCCTCAAGAATGGTAACGCCTATTAGGGGGTGGTCTCCAAGGGAATAAAGAGTCTTTCGGTAAGAGGGGAGTTTTCCCAGGTCATGCCCAAGGGACGTTATCAGGACTTTTGGCAGCATCGCCGCCGAACCCTTGAAGGTCTTTATCATCTCTTCCGCCACGTCCAGGGTATGCCGGTAGAGTTTAATCCCGGCCAAGACATCGTAGGCGTTTTTGTCCGTGAGGCCCTCGGCTTCGCCCTTCCCGTTGACGACGGACGGGCAGTCCCCCTCCCGATCGAGAAGTTGGAGAATCTCCCTGACTACGGCGCCGCCCGGGGTGGCGGAAAAGGTCCGCTTCTTTAAGTACTCGTCATAAAAATCCTGTATCTCCGGATGCTCGAAGACAGGGCTTTCAGCCTCCGCAGGTAGAGGCTGACCGGCTTGGTTCCTCCAGAGGCATGCAAGCTGCTCCAGGTATATCTCGGTGTTTCTGTGCCGCGACCAGATGGTGGACAGGGCCTCCAGGGCGATTTCCTTCTTGCCCCAGCCCCTTTTATGTGAAGGAAGGCCCGGCACTGGCCCGGCGGACGGAAAAAGCGTCTTCCAGAGGCCGTAAGCGGCAGCCGCGATCCCGGCGATCAGAGCCAGCTCAAACATCAGTCCGCCCCGCCATTCGGGGGACCATTGGCTTCCATCGCCCCTTCCTCGGCGCTTATGTTTGGAAGCTTGATGTGAACATATGGGTTCGAGACGTCCTCGGTCTTTCCGACAAAGGCGCCGGAGTATCCCATCATGTAGAATTTTCTCGCGGGAAGATTGAGCACGTCCTGTGGCTTTAGCACCGGCTCTTCCATCTGCCTCACGGTCATGCCGCCGCCCACGCTCAGTATGGGCGCGTACTTCGCCTTTTCCCCGAAGTGGTCAGCCACGTATTGGGCGGTCTTCGCGTCCGGGACCCTCATGAAGAGCTTCGTGTTCGTGTTGTCCAGTATCACGTTTGCGTAGTCCTCGCCCAGGGCCGCGTAAAGCTGACTCACGGACTGGGAAAACCCATGTGCCCACACGCCCGCCCCGCCGGCCTTGGCGAAGAGGTCGTCTATGCCGTAGTAAAGGACGTTCTGGGCCTCGTCTATGTAGAGGCAAAGCGGCGGCGTGACCTTTCGGCCGGAGGCGAACACCCTGCCCACGAAGCTCTGTATCATCGAGATGACCACCTTTCCCAGGGTGTAGGCGGCCCTCCTGGTGATGAGAGAGGCAAGCTGGACGATCATTATCACCCGTTTTCCCTCCTCCAGCCGTTTTAAAAACCTGTTTTCGTCGGCGCGGCCGATGATCTTCCCGATGTTGCCGGATGTAAGCTCCATGAGGGCCACGCGCAGGGAGGAGGAGACCTTTCCGTAGTAGTCCTGTGGGGAGTCGAGAATCTTTTGCATATCCGAGGAAAGCTGCCTGGCCTCATTGGAATCTATCGAGTCGATTTCGGCTTTGAGGTTTTCGAGATCGGTATGGGAAATCCGGTTTTTGACGTCGTTCAGGTTAAAAAGGGGAGGTTTTCCCTCGTTTTTGGCCAGGAGGATGAGACCCTGGACTACGACGAGGCTTACCTCATAGGCCACATTATAAAAAAACTTCTCCTTGCCGACCTCCACGCCGGAGACTATGTGCCCCACCAGCTCCTCGGGCATGAAATAATAGGCCAGAGGGTCTATGATGACGCTGTAGGCCGGAAATACCGGCGTGACAAGCATAAGCTCCTCCTGCCTGCCTTCCTCAAAGGCCGCCTGGACTATCTTGGAGAAAAGCTCCACGTCCCCCTTGGGGTCTATGAGGACCACGCTGTGGCCCTTTCTTATGTCCTGCTCGGCCATGTTCTCTATGACGCGGGTCTTGCCCACGCGGGTGGTCCCGAAGCACCAGAGGTGGCCGTTCCGGTGAGCGTCCGGGATGGCTATCCGGATGTTGCGGGTGGGATCGGCGAGTTTCTGGCCCCGGCCGAGTATGAGCTGGCTCTCCTTATCTCCTCCGGGCAAAATGGACGATTATCCTTTCCTTCAGCTCATCAGAGACCGGCTTTATGCACTCCCCGGGGATCCTGCCCTCCGCCTCCACAAGGCTGAAGACTCCGGCGACCCGTTTCACGCATCTGACCCTTATGGCCAGGAGCTTTTCCGAAAGTTCCCTCCGGAGAAGACCCTCCGTGAGGCTCATCGACGTCCTGCTCAGGGAGACTTTCAAGACCGGGACGCGGCCGTTTGATGATGACGTCACGCTTGATACGTAGAAGTTAAGGTATTCCCCGGTCCGGTAAAGGCCCCTTTCCTTGGGCGTCTGGTGCTCTTTTTCACATACGCCGACCACGAGCCTGCCGGCGCTGCCATCCAACTCGACGAATATGCGCTCCTCGAACACCACGGCGACGTGCCCGCCGAGGATCCCGCCCGCCAGGTATCGGAGTTTTTCATAACCGCGGGCCGTAGCCTCCTCTTGAAGGGCGGAGACGATGCCGTACTTGATCGCCCGCAGGATGTTCTTTTTGAGCCTCTCCACGGGCAGCCTTTCGACCCCGTTTTCCCGGAACACGTAGATTTCGCATCCGTCGCCGGTCAGAAGGCACTCCACATCAGAGCGAAAGATGCCCGAGAGCGTACTGGATATGGACCTCTCGATGGCCGCCTTCGCCTCGTCGCAGGGGATCTCGTACTTGTCAGCGACGGACCGGAGGTCAGCGTCGCCTGAAATATTTTTTAAAAACCGCATAGATCCTCCTTGCGTACCTCTCTCTTTTTTCATTATTCGAGGCGTTGTAGCAGCCCACCGCCTCCCATGTGTAGCCGTACCTCTGAACGCATTTGGCCAGTATCCAGGCACCGGTCTTGATGTTTGTGCAAGGGTCTCCGAGGGACCGCCAGACGCCCATGCCGAGCCTCTGGGCCCAGCCGGAGTTTATCTGCATGAGGCCGTAATCGTAAGTGCCGTTTTGGTTCCAGTTGACCGCCTGAGGGGTGAAATCGGACTCGACCTTAGCGATCGACCAGAGGAGGCGAGGGGATATGTCGTACTCCGCCCCGGCGGCCTCGAAGCAGAAGGCAAAGGCCGGGGCGGCGGATGAAAAAATGAGGATCAAGGCAATAAAAACCCTTTTTATATCCATCTATAGTGATATAGGACGGGGGCAACTTTAGATTCATTGGTTCTAGGTCGCTTTTAGGTCGAGGCAAGGGGCAAGAATTCTTTCGAAAAAAAACACTTTTGACGGCCAAGCCGAGTTCGGACTCCGCCAAATCGAAAGCTGAACCTCAGATGCTCTTGAATGGAAACCATCTCCAATTCTGGAGGCCATAAAATCATATTAAGCAGACCCCGAGAGCTACCAATCATGGAAGGAGATTCCAAATGACCATTCAAAAAGCCATAGAGCTCTTCAAGAACCATCAAAAGAGCACCGTAAAGAAAAGTACCCTTAAGAGTTACGGAAAATTTCTGGACAAGTTCGAGAAAAGGTTTGCCAAGCATGACATTCTGTCTGTTTCAGCGGATGATATCAGCAATTTCCTTGAGGAGTGCACTGAATCGCTCAACAAATCCACCCGTCATCTCCGCTACGCCCAGATAAAAGCGCTTTTCAACTACGTCATCGAGGCAAACGACCTGAATATAAAGAACCCATGCGATGGCACCTTGCTGTCCAAGACGTATAGAAACGTCTGTCACCGCCCGCGAAAGATACTGGACAAGGAAACAGTGGATGAGCTTATCTTCAATTCACGTTCTGTCAGGGACCGGCTTATCCTGGAGCTTCAGGCGCGCTGCGGTTTGCGAATCGGAGAGGTCCTGAACCTCAGGGCTTCTGATATCTCCGGCAGAAAGATCATAATAGAGGAGCCAAAGTCCGGCCGGGATGCCGAGGTCGCCTTCATGCCGGAGCACATTGCCACTAGGCTCGCTGAATACGTCCAAAGCAAACAGCTTTCTCCCGGGGACAGGATTTTCCCACTTTGCTACACGGCCGTGAGAAATATCGTAAGCCGGCTGGGGGGAAAGGTAAATGTCAAACTAACGCCGCACGACTTGCGCCGGCATTCCGCCACGTATGCCAGCCGTAACGGGGTGCCTCTGGAGATCATTTCCAAGGTCATCCTGAGGCATCAGGACCTGAAGACAACCCAGATATATTTGGGTAAGATCAGCGATGCCGAGGCGATCAGATGGATGGATATGCTGCACGGAAAATAAAAAAATAAATCAGTAAATCGACACTTCGGGGTCTGAGAAACTTTTCAGGGAGTAAATAGGTTTTCAATTCGGGACGGAGTTCCTTTATTTATGGATTAAAGGATGGGACCAAAATTCGCCTCTGAGTAGTTCCGGAATGGCTTAAATCTCACTAAAACCTGGTTTAAAAGTGCGGACTTCGAACGGATAAACGCGGCAGCACTGGTTAGTCCCGGTAGAAAAGTCCCCCTTCAAACCTTGAAAATCAGGGTTTCCCTTTTGGGCTCAAGTTTCGCCCTAAATTGAGCATATAGCCTCATCTTTCCAGAATGAAGTGTATAACCCGAATTGGTGAGGAGGCGAAAAATGGTTATCCCGTAATAAACATGCCCTATTTTTTTGAAAAAAAGCGCGTGTTGTTTTTCCCAGGATTGAAAAATTGCTAATTGAATCCAAAATTTTTCAAACTAATCACTTAACAAATTAAAACCCTGAAATTTGACTTCTCTTGACTTCTAATGAAAATCTATGTTATGAAACAGTGTTTTTAGCAGGGGGGCAAATTCAGATCGGGGGGCATGTCTCAGTTGCGAGAGGGGTGGGAGTTTTTCCTGCATCGGGGAATTCATCGTTTGTGCGCTTTCCTTTTTTGTTATAAAAATCCCAATAAGATAATTTCTAGAAAATTCAATATCATAGGGTGGTCAAGCACCACCTTTGAGACATCTCTTATGCAACTTGCCAAGGGGAGGGAGGTTTGGGCCATATGAGTGAACAAAAAGTCTCTATGGGGCACCAGATTGGGGAGAAGTTAATCAGGGTGGTAATAGCCGTTGTCGGGCTACTGATCCTTGATGCTATTTTATCAGCTTTGCCAATACTTAAAAGTTCCGTGGTTTATATGCCGTCGTTTTCGGGCGGCCAGACAGCAACCAGTGCCGGGCAATTTGCTCAGTGGCAACAACAGGCTTTTCAGGCATTGCAGGCCGTTACTGGAGGTTCATTATCTGGTGCAGTTGCCGATGCTTTACTCAAGAGTCATGTGGCTATCTTTCCAATAACAATAGCTCAGACTGTTGTAGATACGCTGATTTTTGCCATACTGATCGTATTTGGCAGAAACGTGGCCGTCATTATCCGTTCCGGGTATGCGAAGTTGCCCGACCTGGGCCAGATGATTAATCTTGGCATACTCACAATTGTAGCGGTCTTGGCCTATCATTCATATCAGGCACTTGCCTACCCTTTCCTGTGGCCGGACAATCTGAATATTTACGGATGGATTTTTCTTCTGCTGGGGCTTGCCCCTCTTGTGGGGATTGGTGTCATGGTTGCCAGAAATATGGACGCCATTACTGCCGTTGTGATGCAGGGTGGAAGCAAAGTGGTTTCTGCCCAGGTATCTCAGGATTCGATTCCATGCGAAAGTTGCAGACAGCCGGTCGCGGCGGGCGGTAAGTTTTGCCCGCATTGCGGCGCTGCCGTAAAAGCCGCACCCTTGGCTTCGTCCGCAGGCACGAAGCAGTTCTGTCCGTCTTGCGGCTCTGAAAATCCGCAGGGTGCCAAGTTTTGCGCCAGGTGCGGTCAATTGATGGCGGGTTGACCAAAAAGAGGAGCACAGGGTGAAATTAGATGGCTGATTTCTGCACAAATTGTGGCGCGAAAATTGAACCCGACGCAACGTTTTGCGGGCAGTGCGGCGCCCAAATAAAAGGCACGGGATCTAAACCCAAAGCACAGTCCCAGCCAACCCAGAATACGCCGCAGAAGCCGACGACAGTGGCTGGAAATAGCGGAGCCGCGCAAAAGCATCGCGGGCTGCCTTGGGGGACGCTGATTATTATAGGTGTTTTGATAATTGCCGGGGCGGCGTTTTTTGTATTTCGACATGCTCGTAACTCAATAAAAAACCATCTGCCATCACGCAATAGTAATGCAGTTGTCGCAAATGCGACTAAGCCACAAATTGTTCCTCCAGCCCCGGTTCCTCCGATACAGCCGCCAGCAATTGTTTTCCCCACCCCTCCGGTGCCCCCTGCCAGAGTTCCTCGTGGCCAACAAAGAAAAGCTCCGGAAGGCTATGTGCGCAAACAGCCTGAGCCATTCCCTGCCATACCGCCCGGTGCACCCGTTGTCGTTCAAGCAACGATCCATAATAACGAAAAGTCCATCACGGTGCTATTGGGCCACTTATACATCTACGGCATGGCGACGGGCGGCGCGGCTTCTTCCAGTCCTTTTGCCTCAGGCCAATTCATGCAGGCGACGGATGCGGCAGGGCATGTAGCTGCCGAGCTTGCCTTTGGAGAGAGTAACCAAAACCGGTTTACAACCGGTGCCGCATATACTGTCATCGGAGGCGTTTCCATCACAGGCAAATGGGACAGCTTCCATGTGATGTACGGCTCAAACGAGTCGCCGGGGGCATCTAATGCCTCCGTCAGCTTCACATTGCCGGGTAATTCTCTCGTCGTAGTCGTAGGGACGGCTTCGAGCCAGCAAAGCATTTCCCTTAGCGGCCTCCAGGGGCTCCAGACCGACGCGATAAAGTCGGGACCATCGGCCAACATAGCAATGGTTATAGGGCATGCGTATCTGGCTCCTGGCGCGTATACCGTGGTCGAGCGGAGCGCCGCCCTCTCAGGCGGACAGGATCCCAACCACATGGCGGATCTTGTGGGGGTTTTTACTTTTGGGATGCGCTGACTTCAGGATGAGGCGACTTATTAATAAGGGTCATGACTGATAGACGAAAAACAAATAATCAATCAAAGTTTACATTTTGGCCAATTGTTGTGGCTTTAATGATTATGCTCTGCCTGAGCTGCCCGGCTAATGCCATGGCGCAAAATAATGATTGGTGGACTGGCGCGTTGAATTGGCTTTCTGGTTGGGGTTCTAATTTAATGAATTCGCATCCTTCAAACCAGACAACTCCCACTATCACAAGTGTCACAGTGTCTCCTGGCATTTATGATTTCCCGGAAATTACCATTGATGGATCCGGTTTTGGCAACAACCCTAATAATTCTGAAACCGATAATATATCATTTAAAGATAGTAGAGGAAGAGGATTTTCTGCGGGAGACAATACTGGCAATCCACTAGAAATAAGCTCTTGGTGCGACAATCAAATTGTCATCAGCGGCGTATTTTGTCCAAATTGCGCTGGTGGAGCTTTACAAGTGGGGCAAGTCCAGGCCGGAGACCAGGTAAGCATCACCGTAACAAACCCTCAAAACAATGAGCAATCAAATACTTGGAAGGGCACTCTTCCAGATTGGACAGGCCAGGAGGCGCAGCTGCTTCAGCAAAATCTACCTCCACCTTCCATTTCAACCCCTTTTATCGCAACAGCCTCTTTATCCCCGTACCAGTCTGAAAATGGATCATATGATTTAATTATAGATATTGCGCCGAATACAGCCATAAACGGGCAATATACTTTATTTTTGGACAGTTCTCAGACACAAGGTATTCTTTCCGATATTGATAAAAGTTTACAATTGCCAGAAAATCAAAAGCCGCAGGCCTTGATAACAGAGGAAAATTCTGACTTGGTTAATGAGACCGATGTTGAGGCATTTGATGCCATACTCAGCTCGCCCGAGATTTTGTCATCAGCCGCAGAATTATCAGACACCGGTGCTTATGCTCTTGGCTTAGGTTTTTATGAAGGCTTCGCTAATACAAGATTCAAGATAGCTCCACCTGATATTGTCACTAAAGTTGCTAATGGGATATACAGTTCCATCGGTGATTCAAATTGCAAGGAACTTCTTGAAAATTATAGGAGCATATTTAAAGCTGGCAACAACTCATATACCCCTGAATTTTGCGCCGCGCCTGGCATGGGGATAGCTGTAATGATTCGCGGGCTTTCTATGAATAACATACCATCCTTATCTATTTCTCCCGAAATTTCTTACACTAACGCCGAGACCGATAGTCAAGAGTATGTATCGCAGGGAAACGGTACACCGGTTGTCAGGGTCTCCAAAACTGCAATCAATATAACCTTTACCAATATAAGCACATCTTCTCAGACCATTTCGGTGCCGCTTGCCGACAGTTCCTTTTCTCCATCTGGCGCGACAAATACAGTTAAGCAACCACCCATTATGGCGCCACCCGCGCCACCGCAGCCAGGGGGCCAAGGCAACGGTTCATCGTCTCCCAGCTCCGCCAATAGCGGCCAATCGGCCACAGTCAATGCAGTAATTCATAATATGGGGAGGTCTATCGAGCTGCCTCCCGGGCGCTTGAACATTTACGGCATGGCCACGGGCGGCGCGCTTTCTTCCAGTCCCTTTGTCTCGGGTCAATATAGCCAGGCCACGGATGCATCCGGGCAAGTCGCCGCGGAGCTTGCCTTCGGAGAGAGCAACCAGAACAGCTTTACAACAGGTTGCGCATATACTGTCATCGGAGGCGTTTCCGTCGCCGGCACATGGAAGAGCTTCCACGCCGTATACGGCTCAAACGAATCACCGGGGGCATCTAATGCCTCCGTCAGCTTCACATTGCCGGGTAATTCTCTCGTCGTAGTCGTAGGGACGGCTTCGAGCCAGCAAAGCATTTCCCTTAGCGGCCTCCAGGGGCTCCAGACCGATGCGATAAACTCCGGGCCATCGGCCAATATAGCCATGGTCATAGGCCATGCATATTTGCCCCCCGGCGAGTACACCATCGTCGAACAGAGCGCTGCTCTCGCTGCGGGACAGAATCCCAATCACATGGCTGACCTTGTTGGAGTCTTTATTTTTGGGATGCCTGAATCTGCCATGAATGGGACCCGAAATATAAATAATCCTTCATTTGGCGGGGCAGCACCGAGGTCCGGCGGGTGGACGCCAGCACCAGCGCCATACGCATGGCAACCGGACATGATGGAATGGATCCGTCCTCCATGGAATCCGTCAGGGCCGGACGTAATTGGGCCGGGAGTTTCACCAAATGGCATATGGTTTATAAGGCGGTCTTTTACGATCTCTTCTACGGGAGATTACAATATAAGCGCATGGGCCGATGACGGTTTTATTATGTACTTCGACGACAGAGCCATCGGTGTTGGCAGTCTGCGAAATTTGTTTCAACCCCGGAAGATTACGCTGACTGCCGGGAAACACTTGCTTGAAGCAGAGATTACCAATAACGACAACAGTTCAAGCGAAGTTATTTGCTCTAATTTTGGTGGATGCGGAAATAATAATTACACCGGCTTTCATTTCGACCTGACGGGGCCTTCTGGTGAAGAAATCCTTTCAACAAATAATGCCGACGGGTGGTATATATTGACGAATCTTAATCAAACGCCCGATTGGGCCATTAAGGCTGGCTATCTCAGAACTGCTTTTGTTAATCATCCTATTTATGGCAATGGCTCATCTGCGACTATCCAAGTTCCCGCCGCCTGGAATAGCTCAGGCTGGTGGGTCGACAGCGGTATTAAGGTGTCCCGTGGCAAGTCAGTTAATGTAGCCGCGACGGGCACTTGGAATGCCTGGGTAGGCAGAACATCTAACTTCGGGCCGGATGGTAGCACTTATCATTGGTATGACCAGTTTCTAGATGGTAGCGGTAATTTCAATGGTCCTCATTTCGGAGCTCTTATAGGTTTTATTGGAAATGTGCCGCCACAAATCGGCTCTTATAGGTATTTGACGAAAGCACAGCGGCAGGCCGCCATCGCTCACATGGTCGTATTAGGGGCTGATGCCACGGTGACGGCTCCAGCCTCGGGTGAATTATGGCTTGGGATGAATGATGATGCTTACTCTGGCAATAGTTATGATAATACAGGCAGCGTTTCAGTATCTGTGCAAATGCAATCAACAGAATTGCCATCTCCCCAGGAGAACTCGTGTACTCCAGATATCACATCAGTGTCCGTGTCCCCTATTTATGCACTTCGTGTGCATGTTGTTCTGCCAATTCAAACAAATAGTCAGCCTATAGACGGAATTACAATTAAGGGTTCGTGTTTTGGCACCTTTACCCATAAACTTCCCTATACTGGAAATTCCCGATATATTGAAATTGCAGATAATACAGGAAATTGGGATGCCGGACATACGGCCAAAAATTCCTGGGCTACATATTCTGGAGGAATACTTGGAAATGATTATGTCACTCTCAAAGTTCAAAGCTGGACGGATAATCAAATTGTTATCAGTGGCTTTGATGGAGATTATGTCGGTGGTTGGAAACTGAATCCGGGAGATCAACTGACTATTTCAGTTTGGAATCCACAAACTGGCACTGGCCCAGCAACCAAATCAACATCCGTACAAGCCATCGTCGTCGATAGTTATCCCATTTGGAATGCGATTGTTAATTATTATGAGCAGAACCCAGAAGCATTTCAACAATTAGAAAATTTTGAAAAAGGACTGCATAATTTTAACAATACTTATATGATCCCACTATTTAATGATGTAGATTGTAATGGCGGAACTATTATGCTCGCTCCCATTTCCATTTCCGTGCCTATAAAAGGAGTGATGACTGCAGCAGAAGCAACTAAAGAAGATGCGATCTCATTTCTGCAAACGCTTGGTCCCATTTTAGCTAAATATGGTTTAGAATCAGATCATTTTTCAGAGCAGATTGAAAATGATGGTTATATACTTTTAACATATTCGGATCCTAATACTTATTGGAAAATGTTTGTGAATTTGCTCGCTGAAAAAGCTGGATTACCTCTAAGATGCAAATAAATAGCGCGCATGATAATTTTTATCCTGATACGGAGGCTTAGAAAATGAAAAAAGCATTGACGTGGATTTTGGGACTTCTTTCGATAGTTATTTTGCTGGCAGGTTGCGCGAATATGCAAAATCTCACGGAGCGGCTTCGTCCTTGGATACCGAAAAAAGAACAAGCAGGTGCAGTAGATGCCTGCAATGCTTCCGCTGGAATACATATAACATCCGTGAGCACTGTCTACCCCCAACTCAAACAGAGAATAGTTATCCAGGGCACCGGATTTGGCACACAGGATCCGTTTAACGGGCGAAATCGTTTTATATCATTTCATGATATCATAGCAAAACAATGGACATTTTATTATAACTCATACTTTTATGTCACGCAATGGACTGATTCCGAGATTGTGGTAAACGGACTCCCTGTTGCATTTAATCCTGGCGATCTTGTTTATGTATATATTGCAAATCCCCAAAAAACCGGGATGTGTCCAAGTCCTCAACAGCCCATACTTTCAAATTTTAAAGGTGCCCCATATAGTAAATATCAGGTGAACGTTGCGGCCGCTCCTTCGCATGAAGTAAAAATAACTTCCGTCAGTCCGGTAGGCCCATTTGATTCTCAAACAATCGTAATCAGCGGCAGCGGGTTCGGACAAAATGCGCCGTTTAACGGCAATACCCAGTATTTGGCCATAATAAACATTACCGAGAGCAATCAGATTGCGGGTAAGTCAGGAGGCTATAGCATTAACGTTACTCGCTGGACGAATACGCAAGTCATCATTGATGGTGTTCAGTCCGGTTTCCCGCTTAAATCCGGAGACATTCTGGAATTTTATGTCGCGGATCCGCAAGCGTCTGGGGAGCTACCTCAGTCTGAATCTCCCTTCGAAGGCGCGCCCTACGGGAAATATAATGTAACGGTCGGGGGCGAGTAAGCCCGTTTCTATGATAGAGCCCTGATAAGTATGATGCTTGGCTTATAAAAGATCGAGGAGGAAAAAACAATGTACGGACCGACAGCTGTAGGAGCAGCATCAGTATGCGCGGGTCTGGGTTCAATGTTTGCGGTTTTGGGAATTGTACTTCCACTTTTATCTCTGGCATGTGCTGTCTTATTTTTCATAGCTGGAGCGAGAATAATTGAAAAAGCCGGTTATAAGGGCAAAGGCATCTACATTTTAATTTCCCTTGTTCCCATTGTAAACCTGTATGCAGTGTGGAAATTCGCCAATGCCGATTGGCCGGCCTTGCAATCTCATGGATCATCGGCTGGGAAAAGGGATATTGTTTACAGTGCAACCGGTGCCGCAGGAGCGGCTGTCGACCCTTCCGGCAATTTATCGGGGAATACCGCGCAAGGCGTCCAGGAACAGAGCATTCAGCCTGCCGGGCAATCAGTACAGGTTGAAGGGGCCTCAGTTGAAAACTCTGTGCAGATGGGTCGACCGGTCCAGGAAGAAGTGGAGAAAAAGATATTCTGCATAAATTGCGGCAAACAGAATTCCTCGCGAAGCCGCTTCTGTGTTCACTGCGGGAAGCCTTTGCCAAAGATCGGTTAGGAACGGTGAACATTTTCTCGGGGTGTTACTTTCAACCCGTATTCACCACAATTATAATCTGCCCGCCGGTGCAGACTAGAGGGCAAACTATGCATTTCAAAGTCACCCTATGTTCCCGCGAGTTTCTGTCAACTATGCACATTCCATTTCAAAATAGACCTTTTGTCAATGGGCATGTAAAAGTGTACCAATTATGGGCGTGGAAAAGTGTACCACCTGGGGGGTCTTCCACGGGGTTAGTACGATGAGAGGCGGTTTTTAGCCTTTGCCGGCCGAAAGCGGCCTTCTCGTTTGCCCCAGGACGGGTTTTCCCGGAGCGCCCTATACTTTGATATCCCCTCACTGGCCGCCGTTTAGCTCCTTGTTGTTCCGGCCGGTTTAAAACGGACCCACCCCTGGCCGGTTTACGGACCCATTTACCGGCCTTTGATTGACGGAGGCCGGGCGGTTTAGAGACCCACCCGGCAAATCCCCAAGGACGTCTTTCTCCCACCGCATATCTTTTTTCCTGCGCAAGTATGGTTCATGATTGCCTATCGACCTGATTGCGGAGGAGTCATGGAAAGGACTTGTGCGTGCTGCGGGATGAGATTTTTGCCGCACCCGGCGGTAATCAAGGTGCTCTATCAACGGTATTGTTCGGATCCCGAATGCCAGAGGGCGCGAAAGAGGCAATGGCAAAAGGAGAAACGGGCAAAAGACAGCGATTACCGGGAGGCTCAGACGAAGGCCCAGCGGCAGTGGTGCAGCAGGAACCCGGATTATTGGAGGCGGTACCGGCAGAGGAACCCTGCCTATGCGGAGCGGAACCGCCAGGAGCAGCGGGAGCGCAACCGGCGGAGGCGCCTGATTGCAAAGATGGACGCGCTGAAGGCGGAAAACGCCATAATTCCGGGATGTTACAGACTCGTCCCCGTTTGCAACGGGCTGATTGCAAAGATGGACGAGCTAATCGTGGAGATAGGCGTGATTTCAAAGGGGTTTTCCGCCGGGGCGCAAATCGGTCCGTGATTGCAAAGAGAGGACTATCTGGTTTTTGCCTTTTCGAGGCTGTTATGCTGGCTGAAATGAACGGGAATCCGGCAATAGAAGAGATAGACGCGGCGAAGATCGGAGAGAAGTACGCGGCGCTGCGGATTGTGAGCCCGCGGTTGGACGCCGCCATGATGAAGTCGATGCGGAAGTACGGGCAGCTGACCCCGATAGTGTGCGTCAGGACTGGAGACGGTTACGAGACGATAGACGGATTCAAGAGACTCAGGGCCAGCCGCCAGCTCAATCTGGAGTCGCTTACCGCGAAAGTATGGGAAGCGGCGGAGCGGGTTTGCAAGGCGGCCATCATACAGCTGAATCAGCCCGGCCGGTCGATAAACGAGATGGAAGAGGCGATGGTGCTTTGTTCCCTTCACCGCGAGGATCGGCTCATGCAGGCAGAGATTGCGGTCCTGCTGGGCCGGCACAAGAGCTGGGTAAGCCGGCGGATATCACTGATTGAGCGGTTAAGCGAGGCGGTCCAGGATGATATCAGGCTGGGCTTGGTATCGGTAGTCACGGGCAGAGAATTGGCGAAGTTGCCGCGCGGCAACCAACCGGATGCGGCCGCCGCCGTTATAAAGCACAGATTTTCGACTCGTGAGGCTGCAAAGCTCATCTCGCATCTGCTGTCGCGGCCCAGGTGGGAATATCAGACGATACTGGCCAGTCCATGGGAGATCGTGGAGCCGAAACAGCCGAGGCCCATGGGACTTGAGGCTAGGCTCATATCGATGGAGCGTGTCTGCAGAGCCGTATCGGAGGCTGCAATTACCCCTGGGGAAGCCGAAAGGCTTTCAGGCCTCATATCGGCGTCTCTTGCCTCAGCTGAGCGTGCGGCGCAGACACTGAGGCTTGCGTGCGGACAAAGCAAATGTGCCCAATGCTGATTGGCAGCCGCCAGGAGTTTGAACATGCCGTGATCATCATGCACAATGAGGGGTGGTCGATACACGCCCTCTGCCGCCACTTCCACACCTCCCGAAACGCGATACGGAGAATCCTCCGCGAACATGAAAACCAAAGGGACAAAGGCCACGAGGCGCTTACAAAGAAGCTCAAGCGGGTCAGCAAGCTCGATCCCTTCCTGCCGATGATAAGAAACCTGCTTGAAAAATATCCGGACATCACCGGCGTGCGCATCTATGAAGAGCTGAAGGAGGCTGGATATACAGGTGGCCGCAGCATCCTCAAGGAGAAGCTAAGGAAACTGCGCAAGCCCAAGAAAGAGCCGGTGATACGGTTTGAAACAGGGCCGGCTCGCCAAGGGCAGATGGATTGGAGCCCGTACACGATTGCCTTTACCCGCACGGGCAAAAAAATGGTGCAGTGCTTCTCCTATATCCTGGGCTACTCACGCCGACAATATATCGACTTTGTGCCACGCCATGACTTCTACACGCTCATCCGCCGGCATCAGGACGCCTTCGAGTACTATGGCGGGGTGCCAATAGAGTGCCTCTACGACAATGAAAAAACCGTTGTCCTCAGATGGGAGTGCGGGCGCCCCGTCTTCAACCCCGCCTTCACGGCCTTCATCACGTACTATAACTGTAAACCCGTGGCGTGCCGCCCAGGGCGCGCCCAAACAAAGGGTAAAATCGAGTCGCCCTTTAAATATGTTGAGTCTAACCTGCTTGGCGGCAGGGATTTTCAGGATATTGAGGATCTGAGGGCGACGGCCAGATGGTGGCTCAGGGAAAAATCCGACCTTCACGTCCACGACACTACGAAGCGGCCCCCGATAGAGCTGTTTATGGAGCGGGAACAGGCGGCGCTTCAGCCCCTGCCGCTTCATCCTTATGACACGGCGGAGGTCGCCTTGAAGGTCTGCGACGCAGGGGGGTTTGTCGAGTTTGAGACAAACAGGTACTCCGTGCCCTCAGACCATATCGCAGACATTCTGAGCATAAAGGCCACGGAGCATGAGATCATGGTCTACACTCCGGAGCTTGAGCGCATAGCCGTACACGAAAGGCAGCCGGCGGGAGCGGGCAAACGGGTTGAAGACCCCGCGCACTTCAAGACGAAAATCTCACGATATGGCCTTGAGCCGGTAAGGGAGGCCTTTTTGGAGTTGGGGGAAGCCGCAGAGGAGTTCCTGACGGGTCTTACCGGCAGACATCCAAGAAACTGCGGGGCCCACGCCAGGTATATCCTGCGCATGAAAGAGCACTACCAAAGCGGAGATATCCACAAAGCCCTGGAGCACGCCCTTAGGTATCAGGCCTTCGAGGGGAAAGCGATAGAGCGGATACTGCGGGCCAAAGCGGTCCCGCGCACGCTGGAGTCCGTGCGCAATGAGCGCGCCGGGCGGCTACTGGAGAGGACCCTGCCCAGGATTACGCAGTGGCCGCTTGCCGAATACAGCACCCTGCTTACACAGGAGGAGGAAGATGAAAAACCAGGCAGTGAAAGAAAAGACTCTGGAAAAAATCAGGGAGCACCTGAATCTTCTGAAGCTTGCCGCGATACAGAAGGCCTTGGAGAGGGAGCTTTCGGAGGCGGCTCAGAAGGCGATGGCTCCAACGGAACTCCTTGAGCGGCTGCTTGCCATAGAGGCAAACGCGCTTATAGAAAGGCGGATAGAGCGGAGGATAAGAGATTCAAAGCTTCCCGAGCGCAAGCTCCTTTCGGATTTCGATTTCGAATTCCAGACTGGCCTTGATAAGGCCCAGATCATGGAGCTTGCCAAACTGGACTTCGTGGGGCGCAAACAGGGGCTCATCCTCGCCGGAGATTCGGGCACGGGGAAAAGCCACATCGCAAAGGCATTGCTTATCATTGGCTGTAGGCAGCTCTACCGGTGCCGCTATACCACGGCGGCCGCCATGCTTACGGAACTTATGGCCAGCCGGGCCGACGACAGCTTGCACAGAAAACTCAGGCAATACACCTCGCCCGATATCCTCCTCATCGATGAAGTGGGGTTCGACAGGCTCGAGCAGCAGGACGCCAGGAACGCCTCCTTGTTCTTCAAGGTCGTAGACGGCCGCTACTGCAAGGGCTCTACAATCCTTACCTCGAACATCGGGTTTGCCGAGCTCGGCGATTACCTGGGCGACCCCGTCATCACCACCGCCATCGTAGACCGCATGGTCCATCACTCCATCATAATCAGCATACAGGGGCCAAGCTGGAGGATGCACGAATCGAAAAAGCTGAACGCTCAGGCAAGAAAGTCAAAAAAGAAATAGCCGTCGTAAGGCTCGGCTCCCCCCAATCCCCTCATTACGATATCCATGTCCCCGGAAACAATCCATACAATCCCACAAAAAAAACCCGCCCGGTGGATCCTTAAACCGCCATTATCTCTTCAGGAACTCAAAAACAAGCAACTTCTGGGTGGGTCCGTTTATAACGACCAGATGGGTCCGATCTTAACCGGCCGTAACATCCTGGAATCCGAATTTGCGAGACAGAAAATGGCGGATTAATGTGAGAGGCTACACGTACGGCTATTCTTCAGAAAAATAACCATCTTTGCGTCCGAATCGCTTGGGCCGCCAGCAGTGCATACCATTAAGGTCTTGTCCGCGTCCAGGGAGCACTGCGATGTCGCAGCGTAACTGTCTTGCGGATTCGACGCTGTTATCGTATCCGGCCCGCTTATTGCAAACGAGAAAGACGGCGTCGTATCGGCAGAGCCATTTGAATACGTAATCGAGTATGCCGTGATGCTGCCGCTGGAATTAAGTGTCATCGGACCTCTTTCCCATTCAGGCCCCTGATACTCGATCGCCTGCTCCTGCCATGTGCCGGCAAGGTCGGCCAGGGATATGCTTGTTGAAGGTGCTTTTACCATTATATATATTTCTGTTGCAGTTGTGACCGTTTCGTCTGTCTGGGTGCAAACAGCCACGGTTTTGCCTGAATCCATCGCGCACTGGAAGGACGGGTCAACGTTTGTTCCATCCGAGAGCGTTCCGGTGACGTTCATAATACCGGTGGAAGTAATGGTTGTTTTCCCGCTCCCCATAATCGTAGGGCCGTCCCATTGGTTTGCATTTAGCGACCACGCTCCGTTATTGATGGTAAATGTGCCCTGCTCCACCAAGGGTACGAACCTGACTCGAATGAATAAAGCTCCCACGTGCCGTTTAAATCGCTTGAGGAATGGCTTACAATCGTTGTTATCCTTACTTCACTGCCAAGTGGAGACCTGATAGTGCATCAGCACGTCATCGGTCAATCTTGTGCCGACACAGCCGGAAACCGCAATTACCGCGATAGCCAGCATAAACGTCCTCAAAAATCGCGTGCCCATTAGCGGATTCCCCCCTGAAGATTCATTTATGAACCGGTTTAAACCGCAGCACGCCCTAATGCTGCCCCTTCTGCAATTTCTTTAACTCGATTTGCCATTTGTTAGGCAGAGGCGACAATCCCCCCCAGAATTCAGGTTTGGATTCATCTTCGAAGGCAATCAACTCTTGAGGAAAATTTCCCGGCTCAAAATAGACATAAGCGCCCTTGACTTCATAAACCAATTTGTATGTTTTGCCGACTTCTACGGGGAAAATAATGACTTGCGACGCCTGTTTGTGGTCATTTATCGCTAAAACAGCAATATATCCGGGTTCGTGCCCCCACGTTAACTTCCCGCATGTTCCGATTTTGCCGATTTCCGACTTATCATCCTGAACGTAAAAAGTGCGACCCAAGCCGAGGACACACGGCCTTTTGACAATAATCGTCGCGCGGTCAGCGGAGACCTGATAGTGCATCAGCGCGTCATCGGTCAATCTTGTGCCGGCACAGCCGGAAACCGCAATTACCGCGATAGCCAGCATAAACGTCCTCAAAAATCGCATGCCCATTAGCAGATCCCTCCTTGAAGATTCATTTATGAGCCGTTTTTAATTAAATCGTAGCAACTGCCCAGGCCCGATACTGTTTTCTTATAACAAGCCGCCTTTTTTTTGCATTCATCCGCCAGTTTTTGAGCCGCGTGCTCCTTTTCACGGTCCGTTTCGGCTGAACCCCAAACGGTATCTGCCGCGGCATTAATACTGTTTTGAGCTGAAGCAAGATGTGCTGGTTCGGTTGCAAGCACTTCCTGGTTTGCCGCGCTTTCATAAGCGGTCAAGGCCCTGTCATAGCCCTGAATGCCACCTCCGTAATCGGCGGCATGACGTAAGGCACCGACTTGGGCCAACTGATTGGACTGCTGGGCCGCCTGCATTTGGCTAAGGCCTGCGTAGGCGCCCCCTGCCAGTGCTACTCCAATTTCTTTAACAATGCCCCAATTCGCCTTACGGCCATAATTTTTTGCGACGAAATCGAAATGCCTTGCGGCAATTTCATAGGCAAGTATCATATAGCCCTTTAAAGTTAGGGGAAGGCGCCCCTGTTTGATCTCCTTTTCCATAAAGCGGGCGAGCCATTGATAGGCAAATGCGGCTTGCACGGGATTTTCGCTGTCACCTTTAATATCATCGACCCGGGCGCCATTTTGGAGAAGGGCCTCTGTTATTTTTGGGTCAGGCACCGCCAGGTAGAGAACGTTAACACAATCTAACGAATTGATATCAGCACCTGCCGATATCAGCATATTGCAGATTTTCCAGTCCCCCAAGCGTACCGCTTCAAGTAACGCGGCAGTTAGTTCTTCCTTTGACACTTTTGAAGTTAACAGGCTTTTGATTTTATCCTGCGCGCCGGATTTTGACCGAAGAACAGCCAATAACGGATAATGATTCAGGTCATCAAGTCTTTCATATGCTGTTTCGCAAACAAACGCATCCTGACCGTTCTTCGCAATGCTGGCAAGCAAGGCCTTATCGGTCAGTTTGCCAACCGCAACGCTGCGGATATATGGATCCTTGTCCCCAAGGGCAATCTTTTTTTGTATGTCTTGATCTTTGAGCTTGGCCGCCGCAATGCCGCGGACTTCCTCGTCCTGGCCCTCCGTGGAAATTCTTGCAAGCAATGCCTGATCGGTGAGCGCCCCGGCCGCGGTTTTTCGGACCCGCCGGTCCTTGTCCGCAAGGGCGATTTTTGCAAGCACGGTCTGGTCCGTAATCTTTCGCGCCGCAGCGCGGCGGACTTCCCAAGCGCTGTCATTTAGCGCGACCTTCGTCAGCAAGGCATGGTCTTTAATTGTCTCCACCGCGGAGAGACGAATTTTCTTGTCCTTGTTTTCCAGGGCAAACCTGGCCAACAGGACCGGGTCGGTAAGTCTCTCCATGGCAACGGTCCGGACGCCCACACTCCTGGTTTCGGCCGCTATTTTCGCCAGCAAGGATTGATCGGTGATCCTCCATGTGGCGGCCCCGCGAACTCCAGGATCTTTATCATCAAGAGCGATTTTTGCGAGCAAGGACTGGTCGGTGAGCATCGTTACGGCAACTCGCCTGGCGGCCGGATTGCTGTCCTTTACCGCAATCTCGGCGAGTTTGCCCTGGTCATGCATGTTTCTAATGTATTGGAAGTTCGACCCACAGCCGGAAAAAAACATGCACAGGAAGCCCAACGTTAACAAGATTGGGAATATGTCTTTTCGCCTTCCCGCTTTATGACAACCGGCGCTCATCTTACTCACCTTAGTAACCCTCCTGGAGAAAATTAAAGCCTGTCAGCGGCAGGACCATTGGCCAATATACAAGATTCCCTTGAACTCCTGATATTGATGATCAGGAAAAAACGTTGTAAGTGCACACGTGCGGTGGTCGTCCACGAACTGAACGGACTTACCGTGGAAGCGAAAGTAACCGTTAGACCAGTCAAGGTTTTTTGGGGGCCGAATCCAAAGGGAGTCATCAAGTGATATGCTGTTATCCACGGCCCGCCAACGACGTAAGACTCTATCCTGTCCAAATTCTCCATCATAAAATGTAAGAAAAATAGTGATCTGCTGCCCACTACGAGAAACCCCACTAAAATCGCTCCGCCACCAGCGCACTCTCGTTACACCGTCATCAATCTCTGTTTTTTGAAGAGGAGCGCCGAGTTTCTTTGTCACATCATTGAGTGTCGTCTTTCCGATAGCAGGTGCATAGAATGTCGCACACCCCATGAGCGTTACGCTTAGCGCTACTATGGGGAGTAAGGTTAATGCATGATGCAAAGGCCACCGGCTCTGAAGCAGTCTGCTTCTTGAAATTATATGGTCATAAATCCGTGCATTCACGTTATGTTTATCTCCTTTTTTTAATCCGAACTTGTCCGCAAGCCTCTTTTAGGTTGGCGGGATAAGCACAGTGGTGCAATTATAATTGTTGGGATGATACGGATTGCATACGGATTCGAGAGAATGCGGGTCTCCGCAAACTGGAGACCGGGAAGCAAATATCTTTATTTTACGGCGGGTTCAGGGTCAGCTTTTTGATAGCCCGGAAAATCTGGCCTGCAAACGCTCGCGGTAAGATTTAATGACCGGCTTGCCCTCATCGGGCAGGAAGGGGCCGCGATACAGGGCGGCGGCCTTCTCAAGCATGCTCTCGAATGCCCGCGCATCCACCCAGCAGCGGCGCGAATCCAGGGAAACCCTTCCGCCGCGCAGACGCACTGCATTTTCGTCCCCGAGGATACTGCGCAGCCACTGCAGCCATTGTGAACGCCCTTTGCTGCAAATTCCCATCGGCCTCGGGCCACAGGGTATTGGCCAGGGGTCTCTTTCCTTACTCCTTCCCCGCCCTACAGAAAAAATGTGTCAACCGTGTTTTCTGAAATCCTTGGTGCCATTAATTGATCGCAAGTTTTTGAAGAGGGCGGGGCAAGCCCCGCCCTCACGGAAAAATTCAGAAAGCGCGGACGTATCTTACGGCATAGCGCCGAAATACCACGTGTACCACATTTCTCTGCCAAAGGCATCAGATGAGACCAAGCTCAGCTCCGCACCAGTGGGCGTCCAGGTGGTTGGAGATGTGGTGGTGTAGCTGGCCGATGTTTTATTTAGCATTAAGTTTTGGCCGAAGTCGGCTCCATCTCCGTTATTGTCATAAAACTCGAATTTGCTCCGGAGGCCGGCTGTCGAATATGCCGTCGCCGGCGTATATGAAAATGTGAATGTTCCACCGATATTGGCCGCCGGAAGCAAGTGGGAAGTCACCCCTCCAAGTGTCGGGAAGATGCCATTAAGCTCTGATGACATGAAGGGCCTCTTCGGGACTGTTATTGTCCTCGTCTCAACAAGTCCCGTTCCATTATAGACGGCAAAAGTATAAACGGCGTTATCCGGTATCTGGCTTATAGTGGCATCATTCATCGTAACCATGGGATGGTAATTCAGGGTCAGCTGCACTCCGCCCGCTGGCAAGCCCGGGCCTGTAACAACGGCATTTTGAATCCCAAAATTCCCGGGATCATCCACCTCAAGATAAATGCCGCTATTTGTAGATACGGAATTGTTTACGGCTACTTCCCTTTCAGTATGGACTAATGCCCAGACGGTGCTATAGTAGCCGTTGCCCGTGAACTTCCACGATCCGTTTTCCTTAGTGACCCAAAATGAGATATCATCCTGCTGCGGGTCCATCTGGAAATATGAGCCGTCGGACATGTGGGTCGTATATGAAATTTCATAATCGCCACTGCCGTTTTTTGCGATTATCGTCAGGCCGGTTATGTTTGTTATTTGTTGTTTAAGGCTGGAGAATTGCTGTACTGCGTCTTCTATGGCCTGGGTTCTGTCGTAACCGTTAGAGACGCCAAAATTGGTTGCGAAGTATGGGTCCAGGTCGTTGGCGCTCAGGTTAGCGCCTTTGCTGTTAACGGTTGTGGCGAAGTTTGAAAGCATGGCCGCTATCCCCTGGATATCGGTCAGGGTCTGAGTTGATGGCACGGCTGAAATTTGATTGCTGCCCATTGTAGTGGTTGTCGCTGTGCCGATATTCGAGCCCGTCGTCTTGTCCGTAAAGGTAACGGAGCCATTTGATGTGTCCAGGCTGACCTCCATGACATCGAAGACGCCGTCCAAACCGGTATTATTTGCCGTATAGGGTGACGATATGGGATTTACATCTGCATTATAGGCTGTGAGAAGCGGCTGCAGCATATGCTGTATGCCGGCTATGGCGGTGTCAAGATTGGCCTGGGTGATATTACTATTACAGGCAGACGGATTGTTGTAACAGGCGGCCGGGTCGTTAACACCTGCGGCACTGGCGACCGCCAGGTTTGTAAGCGGGTTTATATTGGCCGTCCCCGCTCCTACTGCGGCGGAAACGAGGTCATAGGAGCTGCCACCCACAGTGCCGTCGGCCTTGAGGAAAAAAGGCGGCGTAAGCCCTGTGACATCGAATGAAAAAGACCCGTCAGAGGCTATATCATTTGGCCCAAGGGTTTTCCCGCTGCTGTCCTTAAGATAAGCAAACCCGATTACCGGCGCGCCAGCAGCCGCAACACCTGAGACAGTCTGCCCAGTGTTAGTGGCGGAGCCGCCTCCACCGCCGCATCCGAACAGAGACAAAGACAAGGTTATTAATAATGCGAAAAACATAAAATACCAATGCTGCTTGCGTGGCTTTTTCATGATGCCCTCCTTTATGGTTGACTTCCCTTTTGCCTGGCTGAAGCTCAATTGTAATTGTTGCGATGATACGGATTGGATACGGATTCGACAGAATGCGGGGCCACTGCAAACCGGAGGCCGGGAAGCGAATATCTTTATTTTACGGCAGGTTCAGGGTCAACTTTTTGATAGCCCGGAAAATTCGGCCTGCAAACGCTCGCGGTAAGATTTAATGACCGGCTTGCCCTCATCGGGCAGGAAGGGGCCGCAGTACAGGGCGGCGGCCTTCTCAAGCAGGTGCGCTACTTCTTTCCCATCTCCATTCCTCAGGGCGTACCCGGCCTTCTCAAGCATGCTCTCGAATGCCCGCGCATCCACCCAGCACCGGCGCGGATCCAGCGTAACCCTTCCGCCGCTCAGGCGCACCGCATTTTCGTCCCCGAGGATATTGCGCAGCCGGTGCAGGGCTATTGCGAACGCCTTGAGCTGCAAATCTCCCTCGGCCTCGGGCCACAGAGTGTCGGCCAGGGTCTCTTTCCTTACTCCTTCCCCGCCCAGGGCGATGAGCGCCTTGAGAAGGCCAAGCGGCCTCTGCTGCACCTTTCTCGATGCCACGAGGGGTTTCCCGTCTTTTAATATGCCGAACCTGCCAAGCGTATATATCTTTATGGGCCAGGGCCAGTCCCCGACATCCATAGATGGAGCTTCAGGTGACAGATTGCGCTTGCTTATAAGCGCCTTTGCGTAATCAGTTTCGATGCCGGCTTCAAGCGCCTTCGAAAAGAGAGCGCTCACGACATCAGGCAACAGGGTATAGGTGTTCATAAATCCGCATTCCCTGCCAATAGCCATGCCCCTGCGGAGCGAATCAAGCCCTGATTTTTCCTTCCCATTGTCAAAAGCAAAGTGGGCCTTTGTCAAAAGACAGATGAATTCCATATACCTGTATTTGATCTGTTTTGCAATCTCGTGCGCTTTTCCAAGGTGATGGAGCGCCTTCTCATGTTCCTTGAGCTCGTGCAGTATGTGAGAATATTCAATATGGCAGTAGGACGTGGCAAGTGGAAACCCGGTGGCAAGCGCCTGTCTCAGGGCTATCTCGACATACGCGACGGCCAGTTGGAAATCCTTCCGGAGCATCGCGTTATAGGCAAGCAGAAAGCGATAATACCCCTTGCCCGTCAGCGGATCCCTGCCTGAAAAATAATCTATTTCCCCGATGAGTTTGTTGGCAGCTCCCAGGTCTCCAGCGTCAAGAGCACTCAGCGCGCCCTGCCCAAGCAGCAGGAAGTTCATTATATAGGCCCCGCTTGAGGCCGCAAGTTTGAGCCCACTCGAAACCGCCCTTTGACACTCCTTATTGCCTGCTGTATATGTATAATACATCACCTCCACCCACTTCATAGTAATCACGGTCAGAGGCGGCATGCCGACCGACCGCATAGACCGCTTGAATGAATCTATCGCGGCTGCCGCCTCCTCCAACCTGCCTGAATTCAGCTTGTGAAAGGCGAAATTTGAGAGGGCAAGTACCTTCAGGCGTTCATCCCCGGACATTCGCGAGGACTGAATCGCCCGCTCACCCCACGCCTCCGTTTCCGGATGCTGCGGCTGCCTGTATATAAGCGCCATGAACATGCTGTTGGCCACCCGAGCCTCTATCTGCCCGGAAGGAAAGCCCCCAAAAGAGCGCATGAGAGCGCCCAGCCTGGGAATCCATTCATCCAGCAATTTCAGATTATCCAGTCCGAACACGCATGAGTCTGCAATGCCCGACCAGCAGAGAAAGACGCCTGCCGGGTCTTTCCGCTCCTCAAAAAGCCGGAGGGCGCGCTCAAGATGCATGCGGCTTTCCGCCTGATTGAAAGGCATGCGGCAGATGCCCAGGTTGTATTCGAGCCAGGGCCTGCCGGCAAGGATGTCCGCCGGAAGACACGTTATCCAGTCCTCCAGCACCCCGCACCTGCCCTGGGCGACAAGCGATTGGCTGTTTTCCATTACAAGCCGCTCTATCCACTCCCATCGCTTGCCGTCCCGGAATAATTCAAATGCGTCCTCGTACCTTCCGGCCTCGTAGAGTATTAATGCGGCTTTTTCTTTCAATGCCGGCAGATCACCAGCAAGGCGCTCCTTTGCGGCATGAAGAAGAAATTCGCGGAATAAGGGATGATACTGATATACATGATCCGTATGGAAACGCCTTTCCACGAACTGGTTGTTCAGGTACAAGTGCCGGAGTATCTGCCCGGCGTCTTCAATGCCCGTGAGCCGCCGCGCCGTTTCGGCATCCATTACGGGCAGCATCGAAGTCATTATCAGAAAATTTTCGTTCTCCGTGTCCAGTTTCTCGAATATCTCGGAAGAGAAATATTCAAAGATCGTATCTTCGGCGATGGCCCTGATTTGCACAGGGTTAAACGCCTCTTTTTTTGCTTTCTCTATCATGAGCGCAAGCCCCGCCATCCATCCCCCGGACATATGATGAAGTTTGATTGCCAGGTCACCTGGTCCATGGCCTTTGAGTTTAAGGCGGACGATCTTTTCCGTTTCCTCCGCTCGAAGGGCAAGCTCTTCCCAGCCGATCACCTTCATTGAATTGTTGGCCCGCATCCGGGCAAATTCCTTTGGCGGCTCAGCCCTGCTTATAAAGATTACTCGCCCATTCCTTGGCATCGCCTCGATTCCGTCCCTGATCACCTCATGAAATCTGGAATTTGGACCCACCTCGTGATAATTGTCAAAGACGATGTAAAATGGCGGCTTGAATCTGCCGCACAGCTCCTCAAAATAATTCCGAGTGAAGGCGGGAAGTCCTGGAAGATATTCCGGAGTCAATAACGGCAATGGCCTGCTCCGGGGAGAGGCCCTCTTGACAGCCTGCCCCATATAATAAAAAAAAGTGGCAGGATCCGCATCTCGGCTGTCCAACTGGCACCAAAGGCAAGGCGATGATTTGCCGTCCATAAAGCTGCTTGCAAGAACAGTCTTGCCGGCGCCGGGCGGCCCGGATATCCATGTTGCTGAATGCCCTCCGTCCGCTTCCAGGAGCTTAAACAGTCTTTTTCTGAGAAAAATAGCGGAAAACGCGGGGCGGGTTATCTTTGCAAGGGTGGCGGTTCCGGCCCCGGTTCGTGGGAGCGAAAAAGCTCGGATATTCTGTTTTTTAATACTCAATTCAGATTGGCTCCCCGCAACCAATCCAGAAGCCTTTTGCTTTTTCGCTCCGGGTTTTTTCAGGTTTCACGTTAAAACCCTCCCGGCGGTATTTTAAGGGAATTACACACCTTTTGGGAATAGCTGAAATTAATTTGCAAAATTTTTGATTTGGAAATTCAGGTCAAGCTGTTTTCCAATATGAGATTGTCACGCGGAATGAAATTCCTTACAATTCGCGCGACCAGCGATGTAAAAATGAGCATCAGTTACAACCGGAAAGAAACAGTTTCAGGAAATTGAAACAATACAACATAAGAAGGGGTTATCAACACGACCCTGACCTTTTTACCTGATGATATTTAAACACCACCTGCGCCCGGCTGAAAGTTCCCACCTTTTCCTGGCGGAATCCAGCAGCTTTGCCGTTTTTTACTCAAGCAGGCATTTATTTGGGTTATCATACGTAAGGGATGCTTAAGATATTATTTTCCGTGCGCTCCGCGTCACTCGCAGAAAAACTGAAGCCGCTTCTGGCCCGTCACGAGGTCGAAATCGCCGCCGAAGGCCGAATGGCGGAACTCGTGAGAGGAAAAAACCCTGACCTGGCGCTTATCGAAGAGGGCACTCTGGATTTTTCTATGATAAAACGAGCCGACCCCCGGATAGAGATAATCGTCTTTGGCCCCGGCGAAATAGACGCCGTGAATGCCGTGCGCAAGGGGGCCTCGGCCTATTTTCCTGTTTCGCTGGAGAACCCGGAGAAATTCGAGGATACCTTGCGGGGGATGGAAGACTTCTTCGAGGCCAAAAAGGAAACCTTTGAACTTGAAAGGCAACTGCTCTCAAAGTATACCTTTTCCGGCATTGTCGGCAAGAACCCGGAGATGCTGAACGTCATCTCCCGGATGAAGAGCGTAGCCCCGTATTACAAGGTAATCACGATTATGGGCGAAACAGGCACGGGCAAAGAGGTAACAGCCAGAGCGCTGCATTCGCTGAGCCCCGCGGGCGACGGGCCGTTTACAGTATGCAACTGCGGAGGGCTTGTCGGAGAACTGATCGAATCGGAAATGTTCGGCCATAGAAAAGGGGCCTTTACAGGGGCGGTCAGCGATAAAAAGGGGTTGTTCGAGGCCGCTTCAGGCGGCACCATCCTTCTGGACGAGATGGGCGAGATGCCCTTACGCTTTCAATCGCACTTCCTGCGCGTGCTCCAGGACGGGGAATACAGGCCTCTTGGCGCACAACGCATGCTTAAGGCCAATTGCCGAATAATAGCCGCAACCAACAAGGACCTTGAAAAAGAGGTCCGGAAAGGCACCTTCAGGAAAGACCTCTATTACCGACTCGCGCCAATTGTAATCCAGTTGCCGCCCTTGCGGGACAGGAAGGATGACATCCCTCTGCTTAGCCGTTTCTTTCTTGACCGGTTCGCGGAAAGGACCAGCAAACAGATTAAAGGTGTGCGCGCCATGAGTTTATGGCACCAAATTTATGAAAAACTGGGTAACACTTTCCCGTTGATGGTCACGGTGATAAAGCCTTTCATGCTCAGCCAGGCCTCGACGGCGATGCGCCAGGCTGCCTGTGGCTGAACCCTCTCACTATTCAGAATATCACTCTGCAAGTCTGTTATCCATGCATAGGCATCCCTCCTTTCCCGTTTGGAAAAAGTCCTTTTACCCGCAAAGTACACCTGGCACGAATTTTTCCCTTTTAAGCATGGACGCGGCCGGTGATTGAGATCATGTTCGACAGTCGAGGCATACGCCTCAAAGTGTTCGCGTGGGCAGCAGGGTTGATACATGAGTTTTGAAGCAAGTCCGTTTTTCAGCTCGGTCTGCGCCTCTTCGATGGCGCCATTGTAAGGCGGGTAATGGACCGGGCTGTTGAGCGGCATGACGTAATATTCTTCGAGCACTTCATTGACTGCCTTATGGTTGAGGTTGCCGCCATTGTCGCGTTTTAGAAGCAGCGGCGCCCCGAAATCGTTGAAGGTCGTCGTTAGCCAGCCGGATATTTCCTCGCCGGTGGGGATGTCTCCAGCCATGGGATTGAACTTGTAACGCGAGGCGAGGTCCTGCATATGGTTGAGGTATGGCTTGTCTCCGTCTGCGTCGCGCTGCCAGTATTCGCTCGGGTCCATGGACCATGCCACGTTAGACACATTCCAGTGAATACGGCGCAGGTTCTGACGATGCGCCACGTTAAGATCATGCCGTGCCATTGCCACCAGCCTCTGCAGATCACGCCTTGATATGCTGGACCTGTGGTGCGCATATAATATGCCAGTGCCCTGCGTGCGATCATGCCCGTGAGACAGTTTTGCAATATCCTGCTCAATCTTGCCAAAATCAGGGGGTTCGATCTTGGCGGGGCCGGGCGGGCGCACCAGAGGCGCATCTTCCTGGCGCCTCATGCGCCACCGTGTGAAACTCCGATAAGGCAGCCTGACGGCATCGCAGATAGTCCTGTAGGGCATTGCGGTCTTTTCCTTGACCTGGTCAACAATGGCAAGCATACGATCTATGTTTTCCTCCTTCGCTTCCGTTTTTTTTTCGCAGGCTCACCGGTGCTTTTTTTATCACTGGCGACCTGCAGCTCATATGCGTGCAGCATGTCCCGAACTTCCACTGTCTTCTCAGCGACAAAGAGCTTTTTTTCGAGTTCAGCGATTTGCTCCTGTAACCGCTGCTTCTCCTCGTCCTGCGGTGTGTCAGGCCGCCCCGGGGCTTTGTCCTCCATGGCCTCCGTCATGGCTTCCAGTGCCCGGCGTTCCCACTCGTAATAGGTCTTGCGGGATACGCCCAGACGACGCGCGCCCTCCTTGGCCGTAATCTGACCACTGCGTACCGCGAATACAACCGCCGCTCGCCGGCGGGCAAGCTCCAAGTTCTCAGACTCGCTCATTCGCACGCTCCCGTTTCCACGATTTTAAGTTTTGCGCCCCGTGATTCCCCTTGATCCTTTTTCGCTGTTCTTCCTAAGGCAGCCCCCAAATTCGGGCTTCGCTATTTGCCCTGAGAGGGGCGATCAGACACCGACTCGATGCCTGCCTTTAGAGCAGCTTCATCGCCCAGAATCTTCTCTGAAGGTTTCTCCTCATTTGCCGGAGGCGTCCCCGGTTTCCTTGTCTCCTGCGCCTTCGCAAGCTTCTTTTCCAGCCTGCCCTGCGCCGTGCCCGCCAGGATCGCCAGGCGCTTTTTCTCCAGCATCGCCTGAAGCCGCGGGGAGAGCGCCGGCCCCTTGTCCAGATTCACCCTGGGCTCCAGCGCCTGAAGCATCCCCTCCATCGCCCGATTCTGCCATTGGGCAAGCACCATCCCGGCGATCGACATCTCCCGGCATATCTCCGCGGGCTTGCGCCGCTCCGTCCACAACAGCAGGACCGCCCGGCATTTCTCTAGAGCCCCGTAGCTCATCGTCTGCCGCTTCTTTTCGCTCCTTGTCTTCTCTTGCTTGTCCATCGTCATATCCTTCCGAGTTAAGATTGTAGACCACTTCTTGCGTAACGTCATCGTTTTCGGCCTCCACAGATAGCCGCAGCTTGCCTTTTTCCGCCCGGAGCACCACCGACTGCCCCTCCATCCGGCCAACCATATAGAAGGGCAGCTTTGGCTTGCCCCTCAAGGCCATCTCAAGGAGGTTGTCCTGGATACCCTGCTCAATGGTCTTTCTAAGGTCGGTCTGGATTTCGAAGTACCGGTCAGCGGGGCACAGGCCGCCGATCCCCTGATGCGGCCGCTTGTGGTTGTAATACTTCACCCAATGCCTTATTCGCTCAACTGCGTCCTCAAAACTTTCGAACTGGGCCCGGCTCAGAAACTCCAGGAAGATCGTTTTCCAAAACCGCGGCCTTGGGGCTGATAAGGTTTGGAATGAATGAGCGCAATGCCAAGAGAGGCCGTCGCGTGGCCCAGAAGACCGGAGCGGAAGGCCGGGCCGTTGTCCACGTAGAGCTTCCTTGGAAGGCCCCTCTTTTTAAGGGCCTTCCTGAGGGCGTCTATATAGGAGTCCACCCGCTCGTTCAGATAGAACTCGGCATGGCAGATAAGCCGGCTCATATCATCCAGGAAGGCAAAGAGATACGTTTTTCTTTTCTTCCCGCCTATATCCACCAGGGGCCCGTGCATCGCGTCGGATTGCCAGATGTCGTTTGGCAGCTCGGCCTCGAACCTCCGCCGGTCTTCGAATATCTCCTCCCTTCTCATCAAGCCCCGCTGCTTGAAAAGCCGGTAGATGGTCGCCTTGCATACCTTGAGCTCCGGCGGCAGAATCTTTTTCAACTTGGCCTGCCTCATGATTATGGGCAATGAGGCACCTTTCATCTCCTTCTTGAGTTCGACAAGGGAAAGCACTGTCTCCTCATCAAGGACCCTGGGCCTGCCCCGGTCGCTTCTGGCCTCGGGGTAGAGACTGTCCAGCCTTCTGCCGCCTTTTTCGTACCGCCTTGCCCACGCAATTATCGTGGATGAGCCTATGTAGCTCCTTCTGGAAAACGGTATCTCCCACACGCACGAAGACTTCTCCCTGAGAAGCCTTCTGCGCTCCCCCCTTGTGAGCTTCCTGTCGCCTATCAGGTCGTGAATGGCGCCGAACCGGAACTCCGCAACCCGCTTTTTCGCCTCTTCGTCCATACGATCCCTCCTGCTCCTGATTTTTGAGAATCGTACCAGAGGCGCCACGCCCAAATCACCGCAAAAACCAGGTGGGGTCACTTGCGCGGACAGGGCCGTTCACAATCTCCTGCACAGAAATTCCCGAAGATGATCGGCCGTGAGCGTCCACGGCGTTTCATGTCTGGAAGCATGCCGCCATAGCAGGCGATGCCAGTACTCCTGCGTCTGCCGGAATAAGCACTTAAGCCATCTGCCGTGAATGAGCTTGTTTGCCAGGCTCGCTGCAATGATACTGACTGGATGGCGAAACAGCTTCCAATACCCCAGGAGACGGCAGGTGTGGACCGCGTTGCAGTCAGGGCAACGGTAACGTTTTACAAAAACCTCTTGGTCTATGCCCTCAAAATACCGGGTAGCGTATCCGTGTCCCCAGAGCCTCATCCCCTCGCATCGAGGACACCGCCCCGGCTTCTCCCACGGATATCTCTTTCCAAGTTCCAACAGGGCCTTTACATTTACGGCCAAATGCAGTAACAATAGACCGCGATGGGGAGGGTATCCGGGGATCTGCCGCCAAACAGAAGTCACCCGGTTACCCTCCTTCCTTTCAGGATAACTTATTCCTATAACTTCCCTATATGGGTTAGATGATTGTAAGAAAAAGGACTGCTTTTAGGGTAGATTAATGCGAGAGGTTACAACAGGTTCCATACGAAGAAGATAAAGAAGCTGGCCCTTTATATTGTCCGCAACAGCGATAAGAAGGCCAAAGGGGCCCAGCGCAAGATAAAAAGCGTCTACAGAAAGCTGATTGATCGTGTAAAGTGGATTGTCGAGGCTGGCGAGTTGGCATGGCAGCTGCTGTCCCTGAGATTTGAGGTAAAGGCGATGGCGGTTGCATCGGAGCTCAAGCGCTATTTGCCGACAGCAAAAAAAATAACGAATCAGGCAGAAAGGCGCGTAATCAATGGGGAGCAGGTCCCGTCGACCGAGAAAGTGTTCAGCCTTTTTGAAGACCATACGGAACTTTTAAAAAGAGGTAAGGCTGGGAAGCCGATAGAGTTTGGGCACAAGGTTTTGCTGGTCGAGACCGGTGAGAAATTCATCATTCATTATGAGACGATGCCCAAACAAAGAGCGGACAAGGATTTGATACAAGAGAGCTTGAGTGCGCATGGCAAGGTATTCGGGGGCAGGCCCGACGTATTGGCCGGTGACAAGGGCTTTTATGAGAGCATGGAGCAAATCAAGAAGCTTTCGAAAAAGATCAATACGGTGTCGATCTGCAAGAAAGGCAGGCGCACCGCCGAAGAAGACGAGAGGGAAAGCACGGAAGACTTTAAGACCGGGCAGAGGTTCCGCGCCGGAATAGAGGGGACGATCTCCGCCTTAAAACGAAGCTATAAGCTCGGAAGGTGCCTTTTTAAGGGATTAAAGAATTTTGCCTCCAGTGCCGGGTGCGCCGTATTCTGCCATAACATGGTGATTCTAGCGGCGACGTAAGGGAAAACGACCTGCACAGAGGCAGTTTTGAGTGGTCTGGCGGTGAGGTATTTTCAAAAAAGGGCGCAGAAGTAGGATTTAGCTGTGATTCCATTATCGGACAGACTCATCGGAAAAAAAAGAGCGCTCAGGAGAAGTGAACGAAAAGAATTTCAACGGGGAAATAGGCTTTAGCAACAGAAACTATCTAGTTTAATATCAAACGGATCATCGAACATTTTTTTCTACTCCTTTTCAATCTATTTTAGAAACTCAAATAATATTACTTTTTTTGTGGAGGCTGAAATTTTTTGAGATGCGGATCACGATTTCCAGACTTGATTTTTCAAAAAAGTATATATGGCTACTTAGATGACCAATAGGACTATGATAAAACTATGATAAAAATAGCTCAAAAAT
>JAJYJK010000093.1 GCA_021789555.1 Nitrospirota bacterium | reverse complement strand
TGGCTACGTCCACCTCGACGTCGACAGGGTGGGCCTCTATGCCGTAAAGGCTCGCGCTCCGGACCCGGGAAAGCATGCAATAGATTATATTTTCCTTTATTCTAATTCAAGGGGACTGGTCCCCTTGTTTGTCTTTTAGTGAAATCCCCTCCCTCTGGGAGGGGATTAGGGGAGGATGACCCCTCTCCCTTAAGGAGAGGGGTTCACATAAGGATATCCAATGACTTTAACGCTGGATTCCATAAGGGACATAAGGCTCTACCAGAGGCAGCGGGGCTACAGGTTTTCTCTGGACGCTCTCTTGCTCTTCGATTTCGCGCGCCTTCAAAAGGCGGGCCGGATTGCGGACCTGGGTGCGGGCTCGGGCGTCATAGGGCTGCTGCTGGCAAAAAAGTACCCGCAGGCGGAGGTGGCGCTTGTTGAACTGCAGGAGGGGCTTTACAATCTCGCACTCAAGAACATTGCCCTGAACGGGCTTTCGGACAGGGTGACGGCGGTAAGGGAGGACATCAGGGCGATAGGCGGTAAAGAGGCGGGCCATGGCGCGCCTGCCTTTGCCTTTCAGGGTTTCGACATGGCCGTCTCGAACCCGCCTTTCAGGAAGGCGATGACGGGCCGCATAAGCCAGGATGAAGAGAGGGCGCTTGCCCGGCACGAACTGAAGTTTCAGTTTCCCGCGCTGGTGAGGGCGGCCGCGTACCTGCTCAAAAACAGGGGCAGGTTTTTCATGATATACCACCCCGAAAGGCTCCTGGAGATGTTCATGGCGCTCCGGGAGGGCGGCCTTGAGCCCAAGCGGATGAGGTTCGTCCACGGCAAATACGGTCCCGGCGGGCAGGACTCGCATGGCGGGCGGGGGGCGTTCGGGGCAAAGATGGTCCTGGTGGAGTCGGTCAAGGGCGCAAGCCGCGGGCTGGCGGTCGGGGGCCCGCTTTTTGTCTACGCCCCGGATGGCTCTTACACCCCCGAGGTGCGCCGGATTTACGGGTTGTAGTCGGTCATTTATGTGTCTATAATAAGTGGATGGCGCCGATAAACACGGGAAATTTATATGATTAGAAACACTTTCCGCATCCTGGAAGGCGTGGGCGAGCGGCTTGAGCGCAAGCTCTGGCGGAGAGGGATATTAGACTGGGAGGATTTCATCAACGCCCCCGAGATAGCCTCCATCGGTCCGGCCAGGAAAGGCGTGCTGGACCGGCAACTGAGGGATGCGGGGGCGCGGCTGGCCCGCGGCGACTCCGGATATTTTGCGAAAATCCTTAAACAGAAGGAGCACTGGAGGCTCTACGAGGAGTTTCGGCAGGGGGCCGTCTGCCTGGACATCGAAACCAACGGATGGCACCCGGCGGCGGGCGGCTATGTGACCGTGGCCGGGCTGTACGACGGCTTTGACTACAAGAAGTTCGTGAGGGGCGAAAACCTCAGCGCCCCGGCCCTGCAAAAAGAGCTCTCAAGGTATCGTTACCTGATTACCTTTTTCGGCTCCGGCTTCGACATGCCGTTTCTAAGGGACACCCTGGGCGTGAATTTTGAGGGGGCGCACTTCGACCTCTGTTTCGGCGCAAGGAGGATCGGCATGAGGGGCGGGCTCAAGAAGATAGAGCCGCTCATGGGCATCCACAGGGACGAAAGCGTCCAGGGCATGGACGGCTATCAGGCGGTAAGGCTCTGGCACGAGGCGATACGCGGCAACAGGGGCGCCCTGGAGCTGCTGATAACCTATAACCGGGAAGACACCGTGAACCTCATGGCCCTGGCTGAGGTGCTCTATCCCAGGCTGAAGGCCCAGACCGGCATCGAGGAGTATCTGAATTGAAGGCGGCGCTTTCGGACTTCCTGGCATACCTCGCCGCGGAAAAAGGGCTCTCGAAAAACACCCTCGCCTCCTACGGCAGGGACCTGGCCGGGTTCCTGGGGTTCCTCGAAGAAAGAAAGACCGGCCCGGCCTCATTCCGGAAGGGGCACATCCTCGATTATATCGACGAGCTGAGGCAGAGGGGATTTTCGTCCGCTTCCATCGCAAGGAACATCTCTTCCATCAGGGGGTTTTCGGGTTACCAGGTCCTCTCGTCTCTAAGGGATGACGACCCCGCGGAGAACCTTGAAAGCCCGAAACTGTGGCAGAGGCTCCCGAAGGCGGTCCCGCTTGAGGAGATAAAAAAGGTGCTTGGAAGCAGGGAGGGGGTCCGCGCAAGGTTCGGGCAGAGGGACGCCGCGATGATTGAGCTGATGTACAGCTCCGGCCTCAGGGTAAGCGAGCTTGTCGGACTGAAGACCGCCGATCTGAACCCGGAGGCGGGCTTTGTCCGGGTGACGGGGAAGGGGTCCCGGGAGAGGGTCGTCCCGGTGAGCGAAAGGACGATAAGGAAACTAAAGGACTATATGTCCGGCAGGCGAGAGGCCTGCCTGAAGGGGGGGGAAAGGCGCTCCGATTACCTCTTCCTTACCGCAAGGGGCAAGCCGATGACGCGCCAGCGGTTCTGGCAGACGCTGAGGGTCTATGCGCGGGCCGCCGGGGTAGCCATCAGCCCCCATGTGCTCAGGCATTCGTTTGCCACCCATATGCTGGAGGGAGGGGCCGATTTAAGGTCGCTTCAGAAGATGCTCGGCCATTCCGACATCTCGACGACCCAGGTCTATACGAAGGTCTCGCTGGAGAGGGCGAGGAAGGTATACAAGGAGCGCCATCCGAGGGCCTGAGCTTTTTTGCTTTTTCTGTTTTGAAGAATTTCACTTTATTTTTTTAAGCCCTGAAAGGAGGATTTCAGATAATGCCCAGCAAACTCGCACCGGAGAGGCTTTTCAAATGCTGCGGGCCCGGAGAGCTCGATTTCAATACCACGGATGACGTAAAACCTCTCGAAGGCACCATAGGCCAGGACAGGGCGATGCACGCCCTGGATTTCGGCCTCAACTTCAGCGACACCGGCTTCAACATATACATACTGGGCGAGGGCGGCACCGGGAAGCTCACGGCCATAAAGATGCTGCTCAAGGAGAAGGCGGCCAGGGAGCCCGTCCCCCCGGACTGGTGTTACGTTTACAACTTCGGGGACCCGGACACTCCAAACGCCATATCGCTTGAGGCGGGCAGGGCGGCCGAATTCCAGAAGGACATGGAGGAGTTCGTAAAGAGCCTGAAGACGGACATACCGAAGATATTCGAGTCGAAGGAATACGAAAAGCAGCGCAGCAAGGTGATGGAGGATTTCCAGAAGAAACAGAAAGGGCTTTTCTCCGAGCTGGAGGGCGAGGCCGAGCAGAAGGGTTTCGCCATAAAAAGGACGTTCGCGGGGCTGGCGATGGTGCCGGTGAAAAAGAGCGGCGAACCGCTTACGGAGGAGGAATTCGAGGCCCTGGATGACAAGACGAAGAAGAAGATAGAGCAGATCGGCAAGGACCTCCAGGAGAAACTCGATGACCTGGTGAGGACCATGAGGCAGGAGGAGAAGGCCGTTAAGGAGTCCCTGAACACCGTGGAGCGCGAGACGGTCCTCTCCGTAATCGGCCACCTGATAGAAGACCTTCAGAACAAGTACGGCAAATACGACAAGATAAGGGACTACCTGGGCAATGTCCGGGAGGACATACTGGAACACCTGGAGGATTTCAAGCCGCAACAGGAGGAGCAGACCGCGCCAGCCATGCCGTTTGCCCGGCCGCCGAGGCCCGAACCCTCTTTCGTGAGGTACTCGGTAAACGTGCTGGTGAACAATTCCGGGTTGACGGGCGCCCCCTGCGTCTTCGAGAGCAACCCGACCTACAACAACCTCTTCGGGCGGCTCGAGTACAAGTTCCAGTTCGGCGCGGCGATCACGGACTTTTCCCTCTTCAAATCGGGGGCGCTGCATAAGGCAAACGGCGGATATCTGATTGTGGACGCCCTGGACCTGCTCAGGAACGTCTTCTCGTATGAGGCCCTGAAGCGCGCCCTTCGCAACAAGGAAGTCAAGATAGAGGACATATGGGAGCAGTACAGGGCGTTTACCACCGCGATGCTCAGGCCGCAGCCCATACCGCTTGACGTGAAGGTCATCCTGGTGGGCAACCCGAACATCTATTATCTGCTGTACAGCATGGACGACGAGTACCGCGAGCTTTTCAAGGTGAAGGCCGATTTCGACTCCTTCATGGACAGGACGCCGGAGCACATCAGGAAATACGCCGCCTTCATAGCCCTGAAATGCCGGGAGTCGGGCCTGCTGCCTTTTGACCGGACAGGGGTCGCAAGGATAGTCGAGTACGGCTCCCGGCTCGCCGGCCACCAGGAGAAGATCACCAGCCGGTTCCGGGACGTGATGGACCTGGTGCAGGAGTCCCATTACTGGGCCAAGAGCGCCGGCAGTCCGGTTGTGACCTCGGGGCATGTCGAAAAGGCGCTTGACGAAAAGATTTACCGCAACAGCCGGATAAGCGACCGCCTGAGGGACCTTATGCTGGAAGACACCCTGATAGTCGAGACGTCGGGGGCGGTCGTCGGACAGATAAACGGCCTTGCGGTCATGGACATGGGGGACTACAGCTTCGGGAAACCCTCCAGGATCACGGCGCGCACCTACGCCGGGAAGGCCGGCGTCATAAACATAGAGCGCGAGACCAAGATGAGCGGCAAGATACACGAGAAGGCGGTCCTCATCATCACGAACTATCTCTGGAGCAAATACGCCTTCAAGAAACCGATAAGCCTTTCCGCCTCCCTCACCTTCGAACAGCTCTACGAGATGATAGAAGGCGACAGCGCATCGTGCGCCGAGCTCTATACCATCTTAAGCAGCATCGCCGGCGTGCCGATACGCCAGTGCTTTGCGGTCACGGGCTCGATGGACCAGAACGGGGAGGTCCAGCCCATCGGCGGAGTCAACGAGAAGATCGAGGGTTTCTTCGAGATATGCCGCATGCGGGGGCTTGACGGCTCCCACGCGGTGATCATCCCGGAGAGGAATGTGAAACACCTCATGCTCAAAAAGGAGGTCGTCGACGCCGTCCGGGAGGGGAAATTCAGCATATACCCCATAAGCAGGGCCGAGGAGGGGATAGACCTGCTTATGGGCATGCCGGCCGGCCAGCTCGATGAGCAGGGCAATTACCCCGAGGGGACCCTGAACCGCCTGGTCACAAAGAGGCTCGATGAGATCGCCGAAGCCGTCAAGAGCAGGAAGGAAGAGGCGGTGGCCGAGGCCGTGAAGGAAGAGAAGAAGAAGGAAAACAATAATGGCTGAAGATGCCCACCGGGAAACTCCTTAGGGCCGGGGAATTTTTCTTTTTCCTCTTTCTGACCTTTGTCCTGGCCCTGGTGCCCTTCGGCCTTGCAAGGAGATTCGGCGCGTTTGCCGGGCGTCTTCTTTACCGGCTATGGGGCGGCAGGCGGAGGATAGCCCTCGATAATATCGGCGAGGCCGTCTCCAGGGGCGCGCTCAATGCCGCGCCGCCCCCCGAGGAGATAGCCCTCGGGTGTTTTGAAAACCTGGGCGTCTCCTTTGTCGAACTGGTGAAGGTCTATTGCGGACTTGGCGGCAATCTGCTTGGCGGCATCACCATCAACGGCGCGGAGAATTTTCTGGGGGCCAGGCAGTCCGGGCGGGGGATCATATTCGTCACGGCGCACGCCGGCAACTGGGAGCTGCTGGCGCTCAAGAGCGGGCTGGAGTACGGCGGCGTCGGGGTCGTTGCAAGGCCGCTCAACAACCCGTATCTCAACCGGTTTCTGGAACGGGCCAGGTCCACGTTCGGCAACCATGTCATCTACAAGAAAGGGGCCCTGCGCCGGCTGCTGGCCCTGCTGAAATCCGGCGGCATGGTAGGCATACTCATGGACCAGGCCGTCCTGAAGGACGAGGGCCGTGTAGTGCCCTTCCTGGGCCGGGGGGCATGGACGACCAGGATGCCCTTGGTGCTGGCGAAGCGGACCGGGGCCGCTGTCTTCCCGGCCTTCATAAGGAGGACGGCCTCGGGGCATGAGATAACCATCTATCCGGAAGCCGACCTGGGCGGCACGGAAGAGGAGGTTTTAGGGAGGCTGAACCTGGCGATAGAGAAATTTGTGAGTGAAAACCCCTCCCAGTGGCTCTGGATTCACAGGAGGTGGAAGCGGGTGGAGCACCCGGCCTGAGAGCCGCCAATAAAGCCCCTTTTCCCGAACGCATCCTCCGCTACTCTTGACGGATAATGTACATTATGATAATGTACAAACATGCTCGATTTCTCAAATATTGAGGGGTTCGATTGGGATAAAGGCAACGATCAAAAAAATGAGAAACATGGCGTAACCACAACAGAGGCCGAGCAAGTCTTTTTCAATCGGCCGCTGCTTGTCCTGATGGACGAGAAGCACAGCTATAGCGAAGCGCGATATCACGCCTATGGCAAGACCAATGAAGGGCGTTTTTTGCAAATAGCGTTTACATTGAGATCGAACGGGACGAAGTTGCGGGTTATTTCGGCCCGAGACATGTCCACGAGGGAAAGGAGGAGATATGATGAAGAGCCTTAAACCAGTTCCCAGATTCAAATCAGAGGCTGAGGAGCGTGAGTTTTGGAGAACTCACGATACGGCGGATTACTTCGATCTGTCGAGGGCGCGGCCGGCGCGATTTCCGAATTTGAAACCGTCAACCAAATCAATTACGGTGCGGTTGCCTTTGTCGCTTCTGGAGGCCTTGAAAATCGAGGCGAATAAAAGAGACGTGCCTTACCAATCATTGCTCAAAATTTGGCTCAATGAGAAACTGCAGAAGCGTTGAGGTTTGGCGTATGTCCTCTTAGCACAGAGCCAGCCCGCCAGTGCGGGCTTTGCCTACTTATCCATAGTCAATGTAGATACCGGGTTAGCGTGCGTAACCCGACACTTCCTCAGATTTTTTCCTTTCCATTCATTCGTTATCTAAATACAAACTCTGTAGTTGCATAAATTCCAGGAAAAATTCATCCCGAAACACTACAAAAACGGCCTCCTGATTGGTTAAAATTGACGATGCCAGTCGCAAAATCAACCAATGCAGGAGGCCACTGAAAGTGA
>JAJYJK010000024.1 GCA_021789555.1 Nitrospirota bacterium | reverse complement strand
CGGGTCCTTTCGGACTTCAATGCAGTGCCCCTCGGGCATGAAATCGTTGAACGGGTTCAGGATAGTGAATTTGGACGTCGTGCTCTCGAAGAAGATTCTATTCATAATATCTTCCCAACCCGGGCTGTTTGATGACTTCGGTTTACAGTTTTTCCCCATATCTTGTCAACAATTTGCCCGATTTTCCTAAAACCTTCTTCTCCCCCTTTTTTATTGCTTTATCCCTCCGGACTCCCGGTCCCCTTTTCCTTTTTCATCTTGTTAATGTATTTTTCAGGGTCCTTCTTGAACTGCTCCAGACAATCCGTGCAGCAAAAATTGTATATCTTGCCCTTATACTCGTAGCTTACCTTGTCCTTCGGATTTATCTTTTCGCCGCTAACCGGGCAGATCTCGTTTCCAACGGGTTTGGCCTTTTCCGGGGCGCCAGTCCCCGTTACTTCTGATTTACTGCTGTTTTCTATCTGGGCAATCAATAATCCGCTGCTTTTGCCGTGGGCAGCGGATGGCAAGAGTCCGCCAGCCGCAAAAATCATCGTTGCCGTAAACGCGGCTGTTGCCGCCAGTTTCCTGGATATACGGCCACAGCTTTTCGCCCATCCGGACTCCCCGTTTTTATCTTCTCCCGCGCATGGCATTGTGAAACCTCCTTGTAATCCCCCGGCCGGGGCCGGCTAATTGTCATGCGCTATGTTCAACTTTTTTTATCCAAACGTCAAGAGCGGCATCTGAGAGTGGCATCTGAGAGCGGCATCTGAGAGTGGCATCTGAGAGTGGCATCTGAGAGTGGCATCTGAGAGTGGCATCTGAGAGTGGCATCTGAGAGTGGCATCTGAGAGACCGAATAGGAAGCCATGTATAAGAGGGAACCGTCCGGGAAAACCTGCCATTCCGAACAGTTCCGCCCTCAGTCATGTGCAGTCCAAAAGAAAATAATGGGGAAATCCCTGGGAGGGGACCGGAGGGGATTGGTCAAGGTTAAAAACAAAGGTTTCCTTTAGACCTGCTTGTAAGCTCGATCAGGCTCATAGCTCCTTCTATTTCTACGCCCTCAAGCATGTCCTCCGGCCGCAACTTTCTGTTCGCCATGCTTTGTGAGCAGCATTGTATCTGCACTCCCATATCAATCGCCTCCCGAAGCCTCTGGCCGATAGTTGGCGCGGATGAATCCGGGGACTCATGGTTCTCAACGGCCCCTTTCACCATTACATCGACCGCGCCCTGTATGCAGTAGAGTACAGCCTTGTATTGGCCGGCCGCGGCAAGGGTCGCGAACATGAGCGCCGAACGGACCCGCTCGGGGGAATCGAAACCGGCGGCGCAGAGCACTATAAACAGTTCCGCCGGCGGCGATGCAACTTCATCAGGCGCCTTCAATGTCTTTGGCACGTCAGATCTCCAGCTTGGATTCCAGTTTTACCGGCCTTGAGAGGGTGATGCCAACAGGAGATGTCTTCATTACTTGATCATGAAGCTCCTGCAGGGCTTTCTTATCAGCGGGGGAATCTATCTTTATCTTTGCCCGCACGGTCTTATATCCCGGCAGCTTATCCATGTGCAAGCTCTCCGGCGGCTCAAGCCCGAGGAACCCCGGAAGATCGATTTCGCCTTCCAGATCGATATGTATCCCGTTCAGCTTTATCCCCCTTACCGCGGCATTCATGGCAAAACCGATAGTAAGGCAGGCGCCGTAGGCCTGCAGCACCATCTCCACCGGGTTTGAAGCCATATTGGTCCCGCAGAGCATCTCCGGCTCATCTACCGTGAGGGTGAAATCCCTTGAGCAGGTCTGCACCTGGAAGCCGCCCTTCCAGTCAGTGGACGCTTTCCAGACCGTCTTGCCCGTTTCCCATTTCTGTTTTACTGTCTCTACTACCTTGACGAGATCATCCGTGTTCAGCCCATTTATTACCGGCATTGTCCTACCTCCCCATAAAGGTTTTTGATTTTCCAGTATTTGATTGGCAAAATCCTTGCCAGCCATCTTTTGTCTTTAAAATCAGTGTTTTTTTAATTTTCAATTAGACATTGATTGCAAAATGCAATTCATTTTTGAGCAGAAATTAAGATTTTTGAGGCTAAACCATTAATAAATCAGCCTGGATTTCATGAGCTGGGGGATTGCAAAATGCAATTCATTTTCCCCAGTTTGAATACTTTTTGAGCTTTCTCCAGAGAGTGGTTGTATCTAGATTTAACAGAAGAGCCGCTTTTTTTCTGCTGCCGCCGGCGATATCGAGCACCTTAAGGATATGTTCCTTTTCGACTTTGTCCATAGACCAATCCAGACCGGAGGCGCTTGCGGCGGCTATCTCCGCGGGCAAATCTGATAACCTCAGTTCTTCGCTCTCAGCCATCACCATTGCCCGTTCTATCGAATTCTCAAGCTCTCTTACGTTCCCCGGCCATTCGTAATTCATGGCCGCCTGAAGCGCTTCCTTCGAGACCCTTTTAACGGATTTGCAGAATTTTTTGTTGAATTTGGAGATGAAATACTTGATAAGGGGCGGTATGTCCTCCCGCCTGTCCCTCAAAGCCGGCAGATCGACCCTGATAACATTAAGCCTGTAATACAAGTCCTCTCTGAACCGCCCGGCCCGGACCTCCTCCTGCAGATCACGGTTAGTGGCCGCGATTACCCGCACATCGACCGTAACGGGCCTGGTATCCCCCACTTTGTAAAACGTCCTGTCCTGAAGGAACCTGAGCAGCTTCACCTGCAGCGCCTTGCTCATCGCTTCCAGCTCGTCCAGAAACAGCGTGCCGCCTTCTGCCGCTTCGAGCAGTCCTTTTTTGTTTGCGTTGGCGCCGGTAAACGCCCCTTTCACATAACCGAACATCTCGGATTCGAGGAGGTTCTCCGGCAGGGCCGCGCAGTTTATGGCAAGGAAAGTTCTTTCCCTCTGAAGGCTGTTAAAATGTATCGCCCGGGCAACAAGCTCTTTCCCGGTGCCGCTTTCTCCGCAAATAAGAATGCTGGACGGCACATTTATGATTTTTCTGACCATGGTGAGAATATCCAGCATCTTACGGCTGGAAGCGATGATACCCTCGAAGTCCTTATGTTTGAGGTGGTCGGCTTCCTTGCGGGCCGTTTCAAAAAGCAATGCGTTTTCTATCGCAAGCCCTATCGGAAGCGTGGCCGCGCGAAGCACGTCCAGAAGGTCTTCATCCAGGTCGTAAGGCGAATGGCTTATTACGCAGAGCACACCCACCACCTTGCCCTTCGCCTTTATAGGCAGGCCGGCATAAAAATCCATTCCCTCTTTTCGGGCGCTTTCCCTTGTGAAACGGGGGTCCGCCGAGGCGTTTTTTAGAATGACCACTTCATGGTCGAACTGGGCGATATTGCCGCACATGCATTCGCCCAGTTTCACCTTGTTTTTTGTCAGGTCCGTCACAAGCTCGTCCGAAAGATTCCTGTATGTAACCGGGACCATATCCAGGGTTTCGTAATCGATCGTGTAGATAACGCCGCTTCTTGCGCGCATGAAGGCGAGCACTTTTTCCAGAACGTCATCGAGAATCTCTTTTAATTCAAGGGATTTGCCCACCGTAAGGGCGATGTCATAAAGGATGGAAAGCTTGCGGTTCTGTCTTTCCAAATGATCTTTCTGGGTACTCATGCAATTAACTGATCTATTTTAACATTTGCACAAACCGGATAGCAGGCAGGCCTTGGCATTTCAATTGCTAATAAAAAGAGGATTTAAATGCCATAAAAGGAAAAAGGAGTGTGAAATGGTTGAAACAAAAGTCCTGGATGTGAAAGGCCTGACCTGCCCGATGCCGGTCATAAAAACCAAAAAAGCTGTCAGTGAATTAAAAACCGGCGAGGTATTGAACGTGCTTGCGACAGACCCCGCCTCGAAAAACGATATCCCTGCCCTTATAGGCAGGCTTGGAGGCACGGTCCTCAATATTTCGGAACGGGAAGGGGTCATTTCTTTTCAGATACAGAAATAGATTTACGCTTATATCTTTGGGGATCGCATTCTGCGCGAAATCATGCCTTCGGGAATTTTTCTCAAAAAAAGTGTAAATTACTAGAACGCAAGACCCAATATTTTTTTTGATCTTCAACACATGGGCTTGCTGCCGGGTAACAAACATGGGAACCACGATTATTACCCTGTAATTTTATAGGAGTTGCTGATGTTGTCAGCGATTGGCAGCCATAAAAAAGACGGGCTAATTCTCTTCGGCATGGAAACCTGGTATTTAGCTTACGCGTTAATGGGGACCACCATAGCTGGTTTGGCTCCTATTTTATTGCCTATATATGTAAGCCGTTCAGGCAGCGCCGCACAGGTGGGACTGGTCATGGCTGCATTCAGCATTGGCGGTTTGACAGCTCCTGTTTGGGGCGCGCTGGCCGATAATTACAGATTGCACCGTGTCCTATTAGCAGGCGGGTTGTTTCTTATCGCGGCCGGGCTTGGCCTGTTCCCATTTACAATTTCTCTGGCGGCATGGCTCTGGCTGGCTTTTGTGCAAAGCATGGGTGCCGCCGGTGCGGCTACAATTGCAAACCTGTTTGTCGTAGAGGCCCACCCGAAGAACGAATGGGATAGACGCATTGGCTGGCTACAGACTTTTTATGGTTTCGGGCAGGTAGTTGGGTTATTTATTGCCAGTGTTTTTAGTAGCGCAGGCCAATCCGAGGGGCTGTTTTTAGCTGCGGGACTAACTCTTCTCGCCATATTGCCCGGCTGGTTTGCAACACATACTCCGTCTGTTCCACCACATCGCAGGCCCCGCTTGCCTCAGCCCGTCCGTCATGCCGAATGGCCCGCTTCCAGCTCGCCGCTGCGTCTGTATCATTATATAACCGTTGGTGCAATCCGCAAGATCGAAAAAACGGAGCGATTGCCTTTTGCGCGTTTTCTGCTTTCCTGGCTTTTAAGCTACACAGGTTCGGCGGCAGTTTTCTCTTTCTATCCGGTACTTATGCGGAAGGCTTATGGCGTTCCGACATATTTATCGTCACTGGGTTTTGCAGTGGCGGCCGGCCTCGGGCTTGTCCTTTATATCCCGGCAGGGAAATTATCCGACAGCTTTGGCGCGGACAGAATATTAAAAGCCGCTCTCGGAGTGCGCTTGCTTGCCGTTATCGGCCTTATCTTTCTTGGCCTGACACATTTTAGAGAAAGAGGCTGGCTTGCCCTCGCAGGCTTTTCCCTGGTCGTGCTTTCGTGGTCACTGCTGAGCGTAAGCGGGACAGCGCTTACCGCGCAGCTGGCCCCATCCGGAAACGAGGAGGGGGGCGCCATTGGTATTTTCAATGCGGTAACCGCATTTTCAGGCGTGCTGGGGGCGGCATTGGGAGGTTTGGCGGCCAATTATTGGGGCTATGTCGCCGTGCCTGTAATGGCGGCAGCCGGGGTGGGCCTGGGACTGATCACGGCTTCCGCCGGCTTCAGGAAATTCATATGATATTGAGGGAATAGTTCACATTTTCCCAAGTGTCAGTATTAGTCCAATAGAAAGTAAACTCCAGAATGGCCCCAAGGGGCAGGTCTTTTGCCGGAAGTTCCGCCAAGTGCATCCCGATTCCGGTGTCGCGTGTATTGACGTCCTGAAACGTGCGCCAGCCGTCTGATGTCCACCGGACCATCGAGGGCGAGAGGACCTCGATACGCAGTGTTTTTCCCCTCGGCATTCTGCGGCTTTTTTGATTAAAGCGCCATATGGTGCAGGGCGAGGTGATTTTTTCTTCCAGATACCGCTTTACGGTCTGAGGCGGCATATCGAATATCTTCCCATCATGGATGGAACGCTTCAGCTTGAGGTATTCGGCATGTGCCCAGACCAGCGGCATCGCGGACCCTGACGGCCTGCCGAAAAACAGTTCGCGTCCGGCAATATCCGCGGAATCCCAGATTTGCTCCGGGATCAGGCCCCAGTTTGAGAAGGACTCCATTGTTTTTAGCAGCCCGGCTGCGACATCAGACCTTCCCGCCGCAAGTTCGTAGTGGCCGCGCTCTCCGCTCAGTAGCGGCCAGGCCCTTCCCGTGCCCGTGCCGTCGAAGGGTGAACCGTCATCATGCTCTCCGTAGCCGTCATCATTGTAACGGTGCCATGCGGGCCCGAAGGGCGTTTCGACCTTCAAAAGCGCGTCAATGGCCTTTAACGTGTTTGTGATGCGCTGGTCCCCGGGAGCGCGGATTCCAAAACGCACAAACGCCAAGGCATCCGAACTTATAATGGATGAGGCGGGCTCCATGCTCTGTCCCGGCGGACGGTTCTTGATAGGAACAAACCCTTTCAAAGGAGAGGCCGCCGCGCCCGCATCGGGGGGAGTTATCCGAACGTAATAGCCCTCGATTTTCAACCGGCGCGCAAGGTCCGTGTCTTTCTCGTAAATCCAATAGTCAATACTGTCGTTCCATACATCCGCGGTCTCTCTCAAATAGCCGGCCGTTGAGGCTTCTCCATTCGCCTCTGCAAGGTCGGCGGCTGACAACAGGGCGGCTATTTGGGCGGACAGGGTGAATGGAGTGTATCCGGGGTCTTCTTCCCACCGGTCCTGCTGCGTCACCGGCCCATTGCAAACGATATAGCCCGCGGCCTTTCTTATCATGGGCCAGAGGCGGAAAATTTCCTTGTCATCCAGGGCGCCGGAGCGCCGCGCCAAATCCACAAGCAGAATTGGGAGCGCAGTTTCATCCATTTGAATTCCGCTCCACCAGGGCGTGCCGTCGAGCCACATGTTCTGGGGCCAATGGCCGTCGGCCTCCTGAGTGCACTTCAAATATAGAATAATCCGGCGCGCGTCTTTGTTGGCGCCAATGGCAAGGAGGCCGCCAGCCGTCTCAACGAGGTCCCTCGGCCACACAAGGTGGTATCCTCCCAGGTCATTATCGCCCTTTGCAAAGCCCCAGGGAATTGAAAGACTGGCTATGGCCCCGCCCCGGAGCCATTTTGATTCATGGATGCGCAGAATCGCGGCGCTTGTCTTGTAAAAGACCTCATCGCCGCCCGCCTCTGCTTCCGGCATGGGAAGCGAATTCTGCCAGGACTGCCACTGGCCAATGTAACTTGAACGGGCCTCGTCGAACCCCCCGGACAGGCTCGAAAGGGCATTCAGCCCCGCTTCCGCCATGTTTCTGCCGAACCCGAGTGCAAGCTGGAATTCGCCCCCAGAGGCGTTTAAATCGATCTCCCCGGTCAAAGCGATATTCCCGTTTTCGGCCCGGCCGTAAGTCCATTTCATTTCCTTGTGCGCCATGAGGTCCTGCCAGCCATCAGAGGCGCCAACGAAGCCCGCGGAAAGTTTCAGCCAGGAAGCGGAGCACGCGAGGGCCAGCGCCGTGTCCTCTCTCCGGGCAAAAAGCATGGGCGCTCCCTTGTAGTCGCCGGTCCATCCGGTATTGCCGGCCCCCGAGTTGCCAATATGGGGAGACAATAAAACATAAAGATGATAATCATTCATTGCGCCCTTTAAAGGCGTAAACCTGATATTTTGGAGCAGTACGTCACGGGTGGGGTCGGTGAGGACATCTTTTGTGATTTCATAATTGCCCCTAATGCAGGTGTTCACCAGCCTGTAAGCCGGGACGCCGTCCACGGGCCGTGAGACCCGGGAGGTTGAGTGCCGCTTCTCTTCCGAGAAGAAATCCCGCCCGTCGGTCACTATGAGCCCAATGTCCCTTGTGCACGCCAAGTCCAGGCGCGGATAATAGATTTCATTCAGTATGCCGTGACTTATCGTAAACCAGACGCGGCTGGAGGGGTCCAGCGATGTGCCGACGCCGCTTTTTGCACTTGATGTCCATCTGGCCGGAATGCCTGGCCAACCAGGGGCGTAAACTACGTCCATTCGATAACGGCCTTTATCTCATCCGGTGAATGCCCGGCTAAAACTTCCTTGAATTCCCCGGTGCGGTGGCGATGGGTTATGAGTTTTTCGACATGATCGCCCCAGGTGATACTGGCCTGCAGGAGATCATTTACCGCCATCTGGAAGTGGCCATGGGCGGCGTTCACGCTCCCTGCCATCACCTGGTTAAAGAGTACGAGCCGGCGCATCAGCTCCGCGCCCTGGATTTGCAGGGGCCGGTCTCCGCCAGGTATGCCGGTAAGCACGTATACCCCGTTATAGGCCAGGGCGTCCAAGAGGTTGAAATCCAGGACGGCTATGCCCGCGGCCTCGAATATCATGTCCATCTGTCCGACTGCGCTGTCGGCCTTGCCGGGACCGACATTGCGGCCGTCAACATAGCTGCCGCCGATTGCCTCAATCCATTTTGGCCGGGCCGTGCCGGGGTCGACTATGTCCAGCCCGTAAACCTCGGCCCCGCGCAGCCGGAGCGCCAGGGCCGCCAGCAGCCCGATAGGCCCGAGTCCCGCCACCAGGCACCTCTTGCCGAAAAGCCATGCCGGCGTCGCGCAGGCATCCGGGAGACGGGCAGATTGAAGGCGCACTGCCTCATCGATGGCCTTCTCGGCAACGGAAAGCGGCTCCATGAGCACGCCTGTATCCTGTATGGCCCCGGGCACCCTGACTATGTATTGCTCACGGTCGACCACGTACTCAGTTTGATAGCCGTCAAGGCCCCAGATGCCCCGCTCCCTGTAATCGCCGGTCCGGCACATGTCCGGCCGGTTCATCGCGCAGGGCAGGCATTTTCCGCAACCTCTTCGAACGGTAAATACGGCAAAATCGCCGGGCTTCACCCGAGTGACGTCCCGCCCGGTCTCCACCACTTTTCCGAACATCTCATGGCCGATCACCAGGTCGTCACGGCCAATGGGGGCCATGGCCCGGCCCCCGGCGGCCTCTTCCCTGTCCGTGCCGCATATCCCCACACGGAGCACCCGTATTTTTATCTCATCGGGGGCCGTTATGGAAGGTTCATCCCTTTCGATTATCCCCAGGTCCTTTGTCTGCGGCTTTAGCGCGATTGCTTTCATACACTGCATTTTAGGCGAATTTAATCAATATTTCAATCAAAGATGGATGGATGATCCATGTCTATTGCCTTAAAGCAGGATAATCGAAGAACTCATGATCGTTTCGTAAGAAGTCTGTCTTTTTACCACCAGCGCCACAGTGATATCACAAAAACCGAGGGGAAAGGCCAAAGAGAACAGAAACAGGACTAAAAAAATTAAAACCCGTAAAGCCTTCAAGAAAATAAAATCCTGTCTATCCGTTTTTTTCGGATATTATAGCTATCCGGAAACAAAAATGGGGTCTTTTTTTGCCCTCCACATGATTTAAATCATAGGAAAGAAGAGAACAGAACAGTTAAATTTTTACGGGTTGCACTTAATCAAAAAGGAGGAGGACATGACAAAGGCTCAGGCAAAGGCCGTATTTTATTGGGGGACCGCGCTCTCAACCATCATCCTTCTCGTCCTTACATATAACTCCCTTGGGCAGTTGCCCAAAAGGACGAACCAGCAGATGCTGACGGCGGAGGTGGCCCAGGGCAAGTGGGTATGGCAGAAACATAACTGTAATGATTGCCATACCATTCTGGGCATAGGAGGCTATTACGCGCCTGACCTTACAAAGGAAATGGCCCACAGAGACCCCGGCTGGGTTAAAAATTTCCTTAAAGACCCTGAAAAAATCTTTCCCTCCGGAAGGCAAATGCCCAATCTCCATCTGACCGACGGGGAGATAACCGGGCTTGTGGCGTTTCTGGGCTGGGTAAACGGCATCGACACAAACAACTGGCCCCCCAAACCCTTTGCGGCATCGGTCCCGGTCCAGGGGGAAAACCCGGGCGAGGCCGTATTCAGGGCGCAGGGATGTTCATCCTGCCATTTGTTAGATGGAATCGGAGGACATGCCGGCCCGGACCTGACCCGTGTCGGCGCAAGAAGGAGCAGCCAATGGATTGAGGAACAGCTGAAAAATCCGAAATCGCATAATCCCGATTCAATAATGCCCGGTTTCGCCAAACTGCCTGAAAAGGACATTGAAGACCTGACCAGCTACTTGGCCGGCCTGAAATAAGGAGATATTTGAAAATGAAATACGAGTCCCAGAAGGTAGCGTATAAATACTTTCTATTTGCCACCTTGCTTTTCGCCCTTCAGGTAGTCTTTGGCCTGCTGACGGGCGCCAAGTACGTCTGGAATTTCGACCCCCTGATCCACATACTTCCCTTTAATACATCGAGGGCGATACATATCAATCTGCTCGTGGTATGGCTGCTGATGGGTTTTATGGGGGGCGCGTACTACCTGGTCCCCGAGGAAGCGGAAACGGAGATATACAGCCCATGGCTTGCGAATTTCCAGTTATATCTGTTCGCGGCCATAGGAGTCGCGGCCATCGCCGGATATATCGCGGGATGGTCCTGGGGCATGCCGTTCCTGGAACAGCCGACAATCCTGAAGGCCGGAATCGTTGTCGTCGCCCTGCTTTTTCTCTATAACATATTCATGACGATGCTCAAGACAAGGAAGTGGACTACAATACAGGGCGTGCTCCTTGGAGGGCTGGTGCTCCTGGCCGTGATGTTCCTCTTCGGCGTCTTCTTCATGAAAAATCTCGCCACACAGTATTATTTCTGGTGGTGGGTCATCCATCTCTGGGTTGAAGGGGCGTGGGAGCTTGTTACGGCCGCCATAATGGCGTTTGTCCTTCTTAAACTCACGGGGGTGGACAGGGAGCGTATAGAGAAATGGCTATATATCGAGGTGGGCCTGGTCCTCTTTACAGGTATAGCGGGTATAGGCCACCATTATTACTGGATCGGGACACCCGGTTACTGGCTGTGGGTTGGCGGCATCTTCAGCGCGCTGGAGCCGGCCCCGATACTTCTGATGGTCGCCGACACACTGAAGGACGTGAGGGACAGAAAGGCCGGGATAACAAACAGGATAGCGCTCTATTGGGCGGTGGGCTGCGCGGTCATGCACTTCTTCGGGGCCGGCGTCTGGGGTTTCGCCCAGACCCTTCCTCAGATAAACAAGTGGACGCATGGCACGCAGGTGACGGCCTCGCACGGACACTTCGCGTTCTTCGGGGCCTATGCCATGCTGAATCTCACCATGGTTTACTTTGCCCTGCCGCAGATAAAAGGGCTTAAGGAATTCAGCCAGCGCCTGGGTTTCAAGGCCTTCTGGACGATGAATTTCTTCATGATAATGATGGTCCTTTCGCTTACGGTCGCCGGCGTGGTGCAGGTGTATTTCCAGAGGATAATGGGGCTTGATTATCTGACGACGCAGGGTTATATGAGGCTCTGGTATGCCGCTTTCGGGGCATCAGGACTGGGTTTTGCAGCCGGATGTCTGATGTACGTGGTCGATTTCTTCAGGTTGGGGAAAAGCACGGCAAAATCATGATACATATCATAAAGTTCCCGATGGGCCCTGGTGTAGTATGAAGACAATGGATGAAAACGGCGTCATTGAAGGGCGCGTAAAGGGAAAAGCGCTCCTTAGAAACGGAAGCAGCCGGAAAAAGGAACGTCTCGCAGAGGTAATCGACAGGTTGGGCATTGAGTCTTTTAGGCAGCAGGTCTGGGACACGGTTTTGCCGGAAATCTCTGCTTTCGAGTGGCACGGTTTTCAGGGAGAAGGTCATATGCATTCTAATTCTCAAAAAAAGACCGGGGGACCTTTCGGTCTCCCCGGCTTCAACTGGAGGGTAGGAACCATTTTGACGGGGGTGAGCTAAAACCTGTACTGAAGCATCGCGGTCACGGTATTAAAGCTCTGCGACTGGGCGTTTACCTCCTTGTTGAAATCCGTCCTTGAGTACTGCACTGTCACTCTCAGGCTCTGTCCGTCTATGAGATAGTTGACCCCCGCCCCCGTCCAGTTTATCTTCTGGTCGAAGACGTTAAACATGTCCGCGTACTTCCATTCCTCATAGCGTACGAAAGGCTGGACTTGCCCTGGGCCGATCCTGCCGGGCAGAAGATAGGCGGCCTTAACGTACCAGCCGTTCTTTTCGCCGTCCTGGCCGATGCTGTTTGGGTCGGGATTGCTCCCTTGGTATGCGTTGTTAAAAGACTCCTTGAGATAAGCTCCGGACAATGTAACGGCGGAAGTCCCCTTGGCAAGCGGATATTCCATGAAGGCATCGGCCGTATATGCATAATAGGTTTTTGCCCCCGTGTGCGAAACGCTGTCGGCGTACACGGCATCGGGCTCGAACTGCCCGCCGACGCCGATGGTCAGCACTTTTTTCTTGCCAAGATATGTGCCCTTGTAACCGTAGGCGTATTCAGGGTCCCAGAGCGAGACGTGAAACCGGGCCGTATACATGAGGCCGCTCTGCGGGGAGTTGTTGCCGTCATTGCCCTTTGAGACCTCGACGCGGTACTGGCTTTTGATGTCTGGCAGGTTTCCCCAGAGCACAAGGCCTGTATCTCTGCTGTGCTTCAGGGTATAGATGAAAAGCGAGCGGTCGAGACTGAGGGGCTCAAAGCAGTCTTCAAGGTTTTCCCTCGTGAGCTGTATTTTCTGCTTGCCTGCATAAACCCTGAATTCGTTGCTGAAATCCCACATGAAGTAGGCGTCAAGCACTTCTAAGCTGGAGCCCGGCACGTCGCTCACAGTAAGGTCGTTAATGTTTCTTTCGCCTACATACTCAAGCTGCACAATCGCGCCGTAATTGCTGGTGCCGTGCGCCCAGAAACTGAGCCTGTTTCTTCTGAAAAAGATATCGGTGGAGTCGTTTTGCTTGCTGGCGCCCGAACCCGTGTCTCTCCATACGCCGTAGAGCTGGCCCTGATAGTCTATTTTAAGAAAAGCCCCTTCATTGCCGAAAACTATGGGGGGCAGCGCGAAGGCGTTGCCGGCCGCAAGAAAGAACGAAACTGCAAATAGCGCAAGCAACAGAAATTTTTTTTGCGCTCCCTTCATAACACGCCTCCTCATCCTGGTAAATATCGCAACAGGGTTTTTACCGGGTGTCCGTTTTTTTGCTAGCATCCTATGTTGCCTCCACCGCCGCCGCCGCTGCCGCCGGCCCCTCCGGAGAAGTAAGCGCTGTCTTGCTCCTCCATCTGGTTCAGGTCGGTATCGAATGAGGTAACGGCATACACGCCGCCATTGGTCGCGTCTTCGATGCCGGTGCAGGCGGGGGCGGTGCCATTGAAAGTGAGATTTTGGGTGCGCTGGGGGGTGTCCGTCCTCCAGGGCGAGTTGGGGTCCAGCGGTCCGCAGTTGGCTGTTGAAGCCAGCATTCCCCACTGGCTCCAGGAGCCGTCGTAATTTTCGACCGGCCAGCCCAGGACGGCATCAAGCGCGGCGAATCCCGAGGAGGCGATAACACCCGTGCGGCAGTGCACGACGGCCATTTTTGTGGAGTCCAGCCCCGCTTTTGTAAAGAGCGCAGCCATGTCCGAAGCGGGAAGGAAGACCTTGTAGGTCTGGGTGTTGCCCGTCACCGTTTTGAAGAAAAAATTGGAGTTCAGCGCAATAGCGCCATTGATGTGGCCCTCAAACGCCACCCAGGTGCCTGGCTTCCACACGCCGGGCGTCTGGTCCTTGTCCCCGCTGTAAGAGGACTTTGTGTCATACCCATCCCCGTCCTGGCCCCTTGTGTCTATTACAAGGGTGTTCGGGACCTTGCCGTCGGCTATGTTTATCATGTCCGCCAGGGACGCCCTGAGGTCGCCCCTGAAAGACGGGTTTTGCCTGACACTGTATGTGGAAGGGACAGCGAACGGGGGAATAGCGTTGGTCAGACCATATGTATCGGCATAAGCGGCGTCGAGGCCGTTAAGGATTTTGAGCCTGTCCTTGGGGAACCCCCAATAACGGAAAGTCCAGTACGCCCTGCAGACAGTCCAGTATGGGACTATGTTAGTCGACGTAGGGTCCGCGCTGGTAAATACGATAGTGGTGTTCCCGTCAATCCCGTATTTCTGGATGAGGGCATCCATCGTGGGGCCGTCAAGGACCATGTTGACGTCCTCAATGGCGCCCTCGTCGCGATTTTCGTAAATGTTTGCGGAATTCAGGGACCGGGCGCCCGGGATGTGGCCGTTGCCGTAGTTTGTTGCGCTGCCCAGATCGAGAATTACCACCTTGTCGTAGCCCGTTCCGTTTACCTTTCCACTGTCCACCCAGCCTTTGACTGTGTCCGCGGTTATTACAGCGCCCGTAGCGGTGGTGGAAGGGGGATCGTAGCTTGATGTCGCCCCTCCACCGCCGCAGTTCTGTAAAATAAAGGCAAGGGCCAGCACCAAAAAGAGAAGCACACCTTTTTTTCTTCCCGGCTGCCTTAGCATCGTTACCTCCTCAAACATTCTTGTTTTCCTATTTGTACCTTTTGCCTTTGACCGCAAAGCCCCAAGTTATTTTTGTATCAAAAAAATAAATTCGCCTCCTTCATCCCTCCACCAGCCCAATATCCCGAATTTGAATTCATCCATGTGTTTGGCCCTTCTTTCCTAGCAGCCGCCGACACCGGCGGGAAGGAGCATGAATTGTATTATTCCCCTGCCCATTTCCTTTTTCGTCCGGGCGTCCACCATTACAATCGGCATATCGAACCTCCCCAGAGGCGCACCGGGAGGGCAGGAGATTTGCGCCTCTGACTGCGCCATTCCATTTGTGATGGTGGCTTCGTCCGGATTGATTTTTATTCCCATTTCCGCGAATTTACTTGCAATGACAAACTGCACCCTGGTGCCCTCTGCGTTTTTCACGGTGAACTCAAAACGGAGGCGGGTGGCCCTGCCGAGGGCTATCTGCGCCCTCGTGGTGCCAGGCCGGTTCGATTGCCAGGCAAATTGCGCGCCCTGTGTTTCTTCGGCGAATGCCGGCTGAATGCTTTTTTGAATACCGCGGCCGGTCGGCGTGATACCAAAGCCGGCAATAAGGCATGAAACCAGACAGATCATGATCCTGAAACCGGGTTTTACCCGTTTACTCATATTCGACACCTCCCAATGTGTTGTGTTTTTCTGATTTGCCTTTAACTGAAATCATCTGGCACATGCATTCCGTCCCGGCAGGCAAAAGTATGTAAGGTATTTTGCCTGTACAGATTTTCACGTTTTTTTCGGCATCTACAACCTGGATGAAAAGGTCATGCCTTCCAAGGGGTGTTCCTCTATGGATGTTCAAGAGCAGGCGTGACGCCGCCATGTTGTCTTTGACATTTACCGTCTCCTCCAGCAAAGTGATGCCTTCAGCCCTGTCACTCTTTGAAATAAGAAACCTTACCTTTGAAACACCTCCTTTCAACCTGAAGGAAAAAAAGACCGTCACGGGATGCTCATCGGTGACCTTCAAAGGCCGCCCGGATGAGGCCTGTGCGACAACGCCGGATGGTGTTTCCTCGCCCCAACTGAAAATATCCTCCGCGGAAATGGCAGATGTTAAGGAAAGGGCAATTACCACGATGACAGTGGCGGCAGTTTTCCGCTTTATTAAATTTTCAATACCCCACAGTCTCTGCCGTGGGGAGACCATTTTCGCATCCGCCATGTCATAACTCCTGCCTGGGGGGCGTGTTTTTTTGTCCACTTTTTCCAACTTGCCTCGTGCTGCCAGGGGCCGTCAAGTGCATATCCCACTATTAATTTTTTTGGATGGGGCTCTTAATTGTAGAAGCAAGAAGGATGCCAGATAAGCATTCCGCCTGTGATGTAAGAAACAGAGGTTTATTAAAGGAGTGGAAAATCACATTGCCTTAAAGATATTGCATTTCAAAATGAAAAACTTTTCATTTTGAAATGCCCGAACGGCTGAAAAGGGAGGGGCAGGTGAGAGAGGCTTGAGTTTTTATTCCAGGTTGAGTTTTTTAAGTTTTCTCCAGAGGGTGGTGATGCTGATGCCCAGGGCTTCAGCCGTTTTTGCCTTCTGGCCGTCAAAGACCCTCAAGGCCCTCTGGATGAGGAATTTTTCAGTTTCATTGAGCTTGGAAACACCCGTATGCGCGAACGGGTCCGTATAGTGTTTCTTCTTCAGGATTTCTCTTGGAAGGGACCCGGGAGTTATTTCATTTCCCCCTTCAATGACAACGGCATGCTCTATGCAATTTTCAAGTTCCCTGACGTTTCCCGGCCATTGGTGCTCTGCCAGGGCCGCCAAGGCTTCCGGGGTGATGGAATTTATTTCTTTTGAGAATCTCTTGCCGTATTTGGCAAGGAAATGCCGGGCAAGGTATGGGATATCGTCTTTCCTCTCCCTCAGGGCCGGGATTGAAAGCGTGACGACGTTCAGGCGGTAGAACAGGTCTTTCCTGAACTTTTCCTCCTCCGCCTCTTTGGCAAGATCGGTATTGCAGGAGGCGATTACCCGCACGTCAACCGTTATGGGCTCAACGCCCCCGACCCTTATAAAGCTCCCCTCCTGCAATACCCTGAGCAATTTTATCTGGAGGGAGCAGGAAGCGTTATTTATCTCGTCAAGAAAAATAGTGCCCCGGTTTGCAGCCTCGAAGAGCCCCTTTTTCTGCCCGGCGGCCCCTGTGAAGGAACCTTTTTCATATCCGAAAAGCTCGGCCTCTATGAGCGTGTCAGGAATAGCCCCGCAGTTTATTGGCAGGAACTTTTCTTCCGCCCTGGGGCTAAGCCTGTGTATGAGTCTTGCGACCATCTCCTTCCCCGTTCCCGTTTCCCCCTGGATAAGCACCGTCGTGTCCAGCGGGGCCACTTTCTCCACCAGCTTCTTAAGCTCTGTTACGGCCCTGCCTGAGCCCACGAACTCGTAATCGAAGCACCTTTCAAGCTCGGCCGAAAGCTTCAGGTTTTCATCAACCAGCCTGTGGTATTCCGCCGCCCTTTTTACCGTAAGCAGGAGGACGTCAGGCTCAAAAGGTTTTTGTATGTAATCGTAGGCCCCTCTTTTCATCGCCTCGACGGCTGAATCAACGGTGGCAAAACCCGTGAGCATGACAACGGGCGTGCAGGGGCTTGCCTCCTTGGCGCAGGAAAGGACGTCCATGCCGTCAATATCCGGCATCCTGAGGTCCGTGAGGACAACATCAAAGGCCCGCTCTTTGATAAGGGGGACGGCATCCTTGCCGTCATGGCTGGCGGTGACGCTGTAGCCCTGCTTTTCAAGGAGCTCCTTGATGAGGCCCCTCATCCTGAAATCGTCTTCGACTACCAGGACACTGAACAAAAAGCCCTCCCCCGCTTCAACCGGATGCGGGGCCCGCCGCCGGAAGCAGGAAGACGAATTCCGTCCCCTTGCCGGCCTCGCTGCCCGCGTGAATTGAGCCCTTGTGTTCCTTGATGATGCCCGAACAAATCGAAAGTCCGAGCCCCGCGCCTTTGCCGATGGGCTTTGTCGTGAAGAACGGGTCGAATATGTTGGGAAGTATCTCTTCGGGTATTCCCGGGCCATTGTCGGCTATTGTCACCTGGACGAAATCATTTTCGCGCCCGGTCCTTACCGAGATGGTCTTTTCCCGCCCGTTTACTCCCTCGAAGGCCTGAATCGAATTAAGCAGCAGGTTCAGGATGACAAGCTCTATCTGGCGCGGGTCCGCCCGCACGATGAACGTCTCCGGAAGCACGACGTCTGTTTTGATCCTCTGGGAGCTGAACCTGTTTTGAAGGGTGCGGACGGTCTTCCTGATGATATCGTTTATTGGTACATTTGAGAACGAAGGCACCGACTGGCGGGAGAAATCCAGGAGCCCCCTTATGATATCGCCGCCCTTTTTCGCCTGCTCCACGATTATCTCAAGCTTTTCCCTGTGCTCCGGCCTCAGGCCGGATTCCCTGTCTTTCAGCAGAAGCGTCGCGTAGCCCAGGATATTGCCCAGCGGGTTATTGAGCTCATGGGCTATGCCGCCCGCCAGAAGCCCGACGGCCGTAAGTTTTTCGGCCTGGCGCATAAGCTCCTCGACTTTCTTTTTTTCAGTCACATCCATTGAAACCTCAATGACGCCGGTGACTTTGCCGTCCGCATCGTTCAGCGGGGATGTGACGATCTGGAAATGCTTGTGCTTCTTTTTCACCTCGCGGATGAAAACGGGTTTGCCCGTTGCCAGGGTCTCTACGGCCGGACAATCAAGGTTCGGAGAATCCTTGCCGCAGTAAATATCGTAGCAGTGCCTGCCGATTGCCTTTGTATTGGAGGAGACGAGGAGTTCCTTCTGTTTTTCATTGCAGTTGACGATCCTCATGTCCTCGTCTATTATCGATATGCAAACCCCCACGGTATCAAAAACGGCCTGCAGTTGGTCCTTTGCGACAGTAAGCCGCCTGTTGGTCTCCTTCTGGTGCTCAAGGACCTGTTCAAAGGAAAGCGCTATTATCCCTATGGGGTCCAGCTCTATAAGGGTGCTGTCGTCCAGTTCCTCTTTGTTCAGGGGTTTCGTGCCCATGACGGAAAGCAGATGGTTCACCTTCTCCCGGATGTATTTTTTAAGCCTTTCATTGCTTGTCCTGAGGTCCGTTTCCTCAATTTTTCCGGCGCTGCTCATTTCTCATGCTCCAGGGTTATCTCGTAATGCCTTTCCTTCTGTACTACAGATACGCTGTACCCCATCGCAAAAGCCGCACCAGGTATTGTCCTTGTCGCGTCCCGGTGGTCAGTTTTAACTACCAGCCTGGCCTTCTCGCCCTTGAGCCTTTCCTTGTTGCTGTTCAGCTCGCTCAGGGTAATCAGCAGACATGCCGGGCATATCTGCCCCCTTACGTCGAGGACGATATCTTCAGCCGTGTGTTCCATCGTAATTCCCCTCTCTCGTTACTTGATAACGATTTTCCTTAGAAAGACCGCCCCCAGGAAGGCGCCGCCCGCGGCGCCGAAAACAAAAAGGATGCTTTGAAGCGCGAACACGGGCAGCCCACCGATGATGTGCCATAGGTTGCAGCCCGCCGCCATAAGCGCCCCGGCCGCCATAAGCATCCCTCCGAAAAAAGCTGAAAAGGCCTGCCTTGCGGGGGGCAGGCGTCGTATCTTGAACTCCCCAAGCCTCAAAGATGACAGGAAAGACCCTCCCACAACACCCGCCATCAGGGGAAGCTGGGTCAGGAAAACGGAATCAATCACCGGGCCAGCCCCGCCGTTCATTATGCTCCCGTACAGAAGCCTCGGCGACTGCACGCGGAAAAATGCAAGCTTTCCGGTAACGGCCGGCAGAAACAAGACGCCCAGAAAACCTGAAAGCTTTGCATAACCGGTGCTTACCGCGAGGGGCCGCCCCGAAAGGGCAACTGATGCCGCTATGACAAAGGCCATCATGAAGGATGCCTTCCAGAGCGGTAGGTATCCGCGGGCGTAGGCCGCCTGCGACCATCTCCCGGTTTTTATCCATCTCCAGGCAAGGGCAATGGGCAATAGCGACAACGCCAGCACAGGGGCCGCAGCGTTCCCAATGATATGCTCCAGAGCGGTCTTATCTTTAAAAAGCACGGTTGAGCTTGCGAATGAATGGATTGATGGATAAATCACGGCTGATGCAAACCCGCCAAGCAGTATCCCGCAAAAAGTGATGGCGCTGGCGGTGTTTCCTGTCCCCAGCCTGTAAAGGGTCCCTAGCATGCAGCCCCCGCCAAGCACCATCCCCACGCCGAAGAGCACGCCGCCAACTAGATTCGCAACCGAAGGGGCGCCGAAAAAGGAAGGAGGGTAGGTGGATATGACCCGGAAAACCCTCATCAAATAAAGGAAAAAGGCAAGAAGGGCGACAAGAAGGAAAAGCGCTTTCATCCTCAAATAGTCCCTGAACAAAAAAACGTCCCGGAATACGCCGGCCATGCAGAAATCAGACCTGTACATTATCGAGCCTAGCGCCAGACCGGCTGCAAACTGGGCAGAAACAACATACGAAACACGCAGCGCGCCCGTACCTTTTCCCCCTCAATGCTCAAAAAAACCCGTTTTTCCCCAAAAAGCTTTTTTTGTTTTTACTATAATTCGGCGCTCGATCAAAGTCAAATTCCGCTTGCGCCGGAAAATCCGAAGCGCGCCCTGGATATAATTTGCAAATTATATCCAGGAACCTTTTGATATGGAAATTGCGGGATGCAGTGCGGGGAGGGAGGCATTGGCCGGGGGACCTTTGAAATGCGGTTTTGACATGAAATACGGTTTGATTTGAGAAGATTGCCCCCGTTATGTTAGCTTTAATGGAAAATGCCGTGAAGATTTTCAGTCCAGCCTACTTTAGAAGGTTTTTTTCAAGGGAAATTATCCTTGCTCTTTTTTTTATTCAGTTTTTCATTGTAATCGCAGTTTCGGGCTACAGGGCATGGCTCAACTCGAGCGCCGAATGTGTGGCGTGCCACGGAAACAGGGAAAAACTCGCAAAGCTCGGCTATCCCGAGTTTTACGTCACCCCGGAGATAGTAGCCAGGCAAAGCCATCACCCGAATGTAACCTGCCGGGACTGCCATCTTGGAAACGGCAGGGCCAGGGACATGCGCGAAGCCCATAAGGGGATGTTGAAGGCGCTTTTCATAGGATATAACGGGAGCGTCCTGAATAGAAGGGACGTGCTGCCGAGCGCCCTCCTGCCCACCGGCCCAGCCGGCATAAGGGAGCTTCTTCCGAAGGTGAAATCCCCTGACGGGAAGCTTTACGTGAACCCGGAGGTGAGGGACCTCCTCTGGCAGGACAGAAACCCCGTGACTTTGAATTTTGACCCAGAAATCGCCAAAAAGACCTGCGGGAAATCCTCCTGCCATCCGGACGAGCTAAAACAGTTCGTAACGACCGATATGGGGAGCAACTACAGGCAGCGCAGGATGGAAACCTGGCTGGTGCCCTTCGGCCCCCATAACTGCGGCCCTTCATTTGCGGACCTGCCGCCCAGGAAGGTCCTGAAGGGCAGCGGTTTCGATTACTCAAACACAAAACAGATAGCGGCCGAAATGGATATGCCCTTCACTGATGAGCAGGCCCGGGCCAAGCAGAGGTTCTGCAACGTTTGTCATCCGGGCTGCCTGGATTGCCATTACGCCCCAAACCGCAGGCAGGGCGTACATAATTTTGTCATAAAACCCCCGGCCGAAAGCTGCGCCGGAGACGGCCGCGGAACGAGCATCTGCCACCCGGGGGCTATGCAGAGCCGGAGGGGCGAAACCTATATAGGCGGCTCCTATTCAATCCCTGAGGGCATGAAACCCGACATCCATTACACAAAAGGCATACAATGCGTGGACTGCCATTTTATGGGCCCCAAAGGAATGGGCGACATGATCAGGAAGGCCACCTGCCAGGACTGCCATATGGAGGCTGAAGACGCCCTGGCAAAAAGCGTGCATAAGAATATGGACTGCGCTGCCTGCCATATAGGCGAGCTTAGGGGATATCAACTCACGATGTGGGGGCCGGGCCTCGTTGCCGGAAGGCCAAACCCATTTAAAAAATACTCGCTCTACTACGGCATGCAGAGCCCACCCATACTCATGAAAGACCAGAAGGGCATGTGGATGCCGGTAAAGATATGGCCCCACAGCCTTGGCAATTTCAAAAAGGACGTCCCCCGGTCCCCAGGGATAATGTTCCGCTGGCCTGATGGCCAGACAAAAGACGCCTACTACATTGTGGGCACAGTTGACGGCCTCCCGGCGGACAACAAACAACTGCTCTGGATAGAGATAGAACAAGCCGCGCACCCTTACGGCAAGGCCAGAGGGTGCGCCTCCTGCCACCGGAAAGACGGATTGCAGGTGTCCAATTCCCGGTGGGAGTTCATGGACGATCAGGGGGCGACACCCTTCAAGGGAACGCACAGGATCGTCGCCGTCAAGGACGGCCTCCGGATAGAAGACCTCAAAAACATGACCCCTGTCGTGCCTGTTGAAGGCGCCAGGCTTGCCGATTTCGCGGCGTGGCTCTATATGAAGGACAAATGGAAGGCACCGGGGGATTTCTCGATAAAAACCGACCCGCTAAAATACCGCGAGGCCCTCAGACTGGCCCTTGAGGCGGGAAAAAGAATCGGCCTGCTTGAAAAAAACGCAAGACATTTTGACAAGGAAAAACTGATACGGTTCAAAAGGCTCAAGGAATCCGTCTTTCATAATCCTCGGGAAGCCGCAAAATACATGGAACAATTCAGGTAAATCCTTTATGCTCCCGTTCTCTCTTTCCAGTATTGAAACTCGTGGGGCCATTCCTCTTTGCGGTATGCAACAAGAGCATGTATGCGCTGGCGAAATTCATTCCGGCGTTTCTCAGCCTGGGGCGGCACCGTTTTCGCCCGCCATGCCTCAACCAGTCTCTTTCCCAATGCCCGGGCGCTCTTCTTCACCTCGTCAGTAAAATCCCCTTCCGGCATGGAGGACATGGTGGCCCCGACGCCCCCAACTGGTACGGCCCCAGTCGTGATTAGAAAGTGGTTCATGTATTGCGTTATGGGTTCATCGTCGCCTCCGCCGGAGGTAACCACCGAGGCCCCGTACTTGCCCCAGAAGGACATGCAATGGATAACCCCGCAGCAACGGTCCATGAAGGCCTTGAGTTGGGCGCTTACGTTAAAGATGTAATTGGGGCTCGCGAGCACAAGGCCATCAGCCGCAAGAATCTTATCCTTTAGCGGCTCGAAGTCGTCCTTCTGAGCGCAGCTGCCTTTCTTGTGGCAGGCATCGCATCCCAGGCAGGGAAGAACTGTATTTCCCCTCAGGATTACGGTCTCCGCCTGCGCCCCCTCGGATTCTGCTCCGTCCAGGACAAGGCGCAGGAGCCCCGCCGTGTTTCCCTTTAGCCCGTGCGGGCTGGCAAGCAACGATATTATTTTCATTCAGTCCCCCGTTAAATCCATTTTTGAATGTAGGTATAGCAGACAGGCGGTTTCACCGATATTCAGGTAATTGGGCCTTATCGTGAATGGGTGCACCTGCACACGTTCCGCCCGGCGCCGGAAGGGACCCTGATGGAAGACCGCGTGGACTACAGGCTGCCCATGGGCCTGGCCGGAAGACTGGTGCGCATATGGAAAGTGGAGGGACAGTGGGAAAACATCTTCGCCTATCGGGCGGCGCGGATAAACGAGCGGGCCATCAAACGGGAATTGACAAATGGCAGGTAAAAATCAAAACTGCGAATTCAATCGTTCCCAGTCGGGCATCTGAAAGGGGCTTGCTTGTCCGAGTCCGGCGCCTTATGTTAGTTTAGAACATGCTTGGGAAAATAGTCTCTTTGAACATTAGTGAGAAAAAAGGCGTCAGGAAAAAACCGGTCAAAGAGGTCCTGCTGAAAACCCAATACGGCATCGAAGGAGATGCCCATGCGTCTTCCGCCTGGCACAGGCAGGTGAGTTTGCTTGCTCTCGAAAGCATCCAAAAAATGCGGCAGAAGGGGTTGGAGGTCAAGCCGGGAGATTTTGCGGAGAACATAACGACGGAGGGAATCGACCTCCTCAGTCTTCCCATCGGAGCGCAATTGACGATAGGGGATGGCATCACTGTGGAAGTGAGCCAGATCGGCAAAGAGTGCCATACCCGATGCGCCATTTACTATCAGGCAGGCGACTGCGTAATGCCCAGGGAAGGGATATTCGTCAGGGTATTGAGCGGAGGGATAATCAGGGAGGGCGATCCGATAGCGGTGGACCCTTAGGATGCTTAAAAAAATCAGCCGGACCCCTTCTGTCCTTGTGAACCTGATCTGCGCGGCAAGTTCCAGCCCGAAAATGAAACCAGGCAACTGTAATACCCCATGAAAACCGGAAAATTGCTTTTTTTCGCCCTCAGTTTTTTTATTTTAATGGGGCAGCGGAGCGTTTTCCCGGAAAGAGATGCGGACATTCATCCCGCCAACCCGTCACCGGTCCCTCTCAAGATCGGCATCGCCTCCATGATAACTCCGGTGGGCACAGTCAGATATTATCAGGACATTGTGGATTACATAGGCCAAAAACTCGGAATGCCTGTCCAGATGGTTTATCGCACGGATTATGCCGATATGGATCGTCTCCTTGAAGAAGGCAAGGTGGATATGGCCTTTATTTGTTCCGGCCCGTATGTTAATGACCATGACAAGTTCGGTGTTGAACTTCTTGCGGCGCCGAGCATTAATGGCAAGCCGGCGTATAACTCTTATATAATTGTCAACAAAAACAGCCCTATAAAATCCTTCGCGTATCTCAAGGGGAAGACCTTTGCATTTACCGATCCGCTTTCAAATTCGGGCAGGCTTTATGTCGACTACAAACTCTCAAGGATGCATTACACCCCTGGGACATTTTTTAAGAGGTATATCTATAGTTACAGTCACAACAAGTCAATTGAGATGGTGGCAAAAGGGCAGGTGGATGGGGCTTCTGTCGACAGTCTCGTTTATGACTACATGCTCAAGAAGCATTCTCCATATGTGGGTCTTACGAGGATTATTGAGAAATCTCCATCCTTTGGGGCCCCCCCGATTGTGATTAACAGGACTGTGGGCCAGGGCCTCAGGACAAGGATAAGAAATATCCTTCTGAATATGAATAAAGACCCCAAAGGCAAGGCCATTTTGGCCGCCATGATGATCGACAGGTGTTGCGTGGTGCATGACAGGGATTACAACTCCGTTCGCACGGCTGAGCGATTGGTTAATGCCGGGGCGGGAGTTTCGAGAAGGAAGGGGATTATATATTTCGGTGTAATACCAAAAGACAATCCGAGGATCGAATATGAAAAATATCAACCCCTCCTTGATTACCTTTCGGATGTAACGCACTACAAGTTTGAACTCGTTCTGAGAAGATCATATGAAGACACGGTTACCGATATAGGCAATGGGACGATCGATATTGCCTTCCTTGGTTCCCTCACATATCTCGAGGCCCATAAAAAGTATGGGGCCGTTTGTTTCCTGAGGCCCAATACCGGCAATGGCGGGGCATATTATAGGAGCGTGATAATAGCCAGGAAAGACGTGCCTATTCAGGGTCTTTCCGACCTGAGGGGCAGATCATTTGCCTTTGCCTCCATGAAGTCTACATCCGGCAACCTGCTTCCCCGTTATCTCCTCGCGAATGCAGGGATACATCTTCGCGATCTCAGGGCCTACACCAATTTCAATTATGACGAATCCGTTATAAAGGCGGTGCTTAGCGGGCAATACGACGCCGGCGCCGTCAGTGATGCCTCTGCCCGGAAATTGGGCCGGCTTGGCCTTAAGATAATCGGAGAATCCGCACCCGTGCCCACCGGGCCCCTGGTTGCCGGACCGAAAGTCCCCCATGCCGTCATAGAGGCGGTGGAAAAGGCCCTTTACGATCTGGAGCATGACATCAGCCGCCGGGGGACCCTTGACAGGCTCGATAAGGGTTTTCATTACGGCTTTGTAAAAGCCGGGGATGGCGATTACGCGAAAATACGCAGAAAGATAAACGCCGTACCTCAAACCTGCGGAATGGGATGCCATCCGAAGATAAAACTATGAGCAAGGCGCAGGCATTTTTCTCCAGGCTGGGTCTCCAGCGCAAGTTCATACTTATAACGACGTGCGCTATCATCGCGGTCATGGGCATCGCTGGATATCTTGAGGTCGAAAGGGAAAAGAAAATACTGTACGCCGAAGCGGAAAAACAGGGGCGCCTGTTCGGGGAAACACTTGCAATCCCGATCATCAACGACCTTATATATGAAAGGCTGGGGCTGGTGGAGGAAGGCGGGCTTCTCGACGACTATATACTGGAGATGTTTAACAGGAAGGACCTGTCTCTGCTTTATATTGCGGTCCTGGACGAGGACGGCAAGGTAATATCCCATAACGATATCAGCGAATACGGAAAGAGGTACTCGGACCCGATAACGCGAAAGGACCTTTCCGCGGGCAGCACCATTGTGCAGCATTTCACAAACAAAGGCCATGACGCCCTTGATTTCGGAGTGCCCCTTTCCATCGGCCAAAAGAGGTGGGGCACCCTGAAGTTCGGGATATCCCTTAAAAAGGCGGAGCATGAGATACTCGCCACCATCAAGAGGATTGTCCTCTTGACCGGGGTCTTTCTTATAGCGGGTTTTGCGATCATCGTGTTTTTGAGCCGCCGGTTTATCAGCCCCATCACACAGCTCGCAAATGCCATGGAAAAAGCGCGGGGCGGCTATCTTGACCTTAAAGTGGACATAAAGGGGCAGGATGAGCTTGCCGTTCTGGGAGAGAGATTCAATAGCATGATTGCGAGGATTAAACAGGCGAATGAGGAACTGAAGAAGACCCATGAAAAGATGATCCAGTCGGAAAAGCTTGCTTCGGTCGGGATACTTGCCGCCGGCGTCGCCCACGAGATAAACAACCCGCTTGGCGGGATCTTCAACTGTCTTCAAATGCTTAAGCGCAACAGCGGCAACCCCGAACTCATGGAGAAGTACCTGGACCTTGCAAATGAAGGCCTGGAGCGTATAGAAAACACGGTGAGCAAGCTTTTGTGGATGTCCCGAAAGGAAGAGCACGCGCCCGTTGACATAAAAATCAGGAACGCCGTCGACAGCGTCTACTCATTTCTGGAGTACAAACTGAAAAAGGGAGTGATCGTCTTCAGAAATGAGGTGCCCGCCGACCTGCATTTTACTTTTGATGTGCATGATTTCCAGCAGATGCTCCTCAATCTTTTTATCAATTCGGTCCATGCCATGAAGGACGGGGGAATTCTTAATACAGGGGGAAGACAGGAAGATTCCAAAGTGACGATCGTGGTCACCGATACCGGCTGCGGCATAGCGCCGGAACATATCGGCAGGATATTCGACCCCTTCTTCACCACGAAACCCGCCGGGGAAGGAACAGGGCTTGGACTATGGTTGACGTATGAAATCGCCAGAAACTACAATGGTGAAATCGCCGTGGAAAGCGAAATCGAAAAAGGCAGCCGGTTTGTCTTGAAATTCCCGGTTGGGCGGGTGGAATGAAAGAAACAGTCCTCATTATAGAAGATGACAAGCTCATGCGCATCACCCTCGAAGACGCCCTGAAAGGGGCCGGATATGATGTCACGGCCCATAAAACAGGGGCGGCCGCCATGAAAATTATTGAACAGGATTCCTATGATGTTGCCGTAACCGACTTCAGGCTGCCCGACATGGACGGCTTCGACGTTGTGAGAAAAATAACGGGCCGAAAAGATGTCCCCGTCATCGTAATGACGGCCTATGGAACAATCAAGGACGCGGTGGAAGCGATGAAGCTGGGGGCATTTGACTATATTACAAAGCCGTTCTCACTCGATGAATTTCTCCTCCTTGTGGCGAGGGCCCTGGAAATAAAGAGGCTGAAGGAGGAGAACATCAGGCTCAGGAAGGACCTTAGCCGGTGCTGCCGCGCGCCGAATATCATCGGTGAAAGCGCCGAAATGAAAAAAGTCTTCTCGCTCATCGAAAGGGTCTCCGCATCGGATGCGACAGTATTAATCCTCGGGGAAAGCGGCACGGGCAAAGAGCTTGTCGCCGCTACCATCCATTACCGGAGCAAGAGGAAGGAGAAACCCTTCATCAAGGTCAACTGCGCCGCGCTGCCCGAAGGGCTCATCGAAAGCGAACTGTTCGGGCATGAAAAGGGCGCTTTTACGGGCGCTTTAAAGAGAAAACCCGGAAGGTTCGAGCTTGCAAGCGGAGGCACTATTTTTCTCGACGAGGTCGGCGATCTTCCGCTTTCCACACAGGCCAAGATATTGAGGGTGCTGCAGGAGAAGACTTTTGAGAGAGTAGGCGGAACCGTAACATTGACGGTTGATGTGAGGATTATCGCGGCAACAAATAAAAATCTCGAAGAAGAGGTGAAAGCAGGGCGCTTCAGAGAAGACCTGTTTTACCGATTGAACGTTATACCGATAAGCCTGCCGCCTCTCCGGGAGCGGAGGGGGGATATCCTAAACCTCATGGAATTCTTCACGGACAAGTACAGGAGCATGCTTTCGAAGGACGTCAGGTTCTCACAAGAGGCCGTCAATGCGCTCCTGGCTTACGATTATCCCGGCAATGTCAGGGAGCTTGAAAATATCATCGAGCGCTCTGTCACCCTTGCCGCGGTCGAGACAATCGGGAAGGATGACTTGCCTTCCTTTCTTCAAGGGGAAGACCGGAGCGCAAGGAGCCTTCACCTTTCCGATGTTGCCGCCGATGCTGAAAGGGGTCACATCAAAAGAGTTCTGAAAATTACAGATGGCAACAGATCAAAGGCGGCTGAAATACTCGGCATAAGCAGAAAAACCCTCTGGGAAAAGATGAACGCCTATGGGATTGGATAATGAGCGTTACTTAATCGTAACAAAATATGGAATCTTTAAAAAAATGATATATTATTTTGAAATCAATAAGTTGTAATTAAATCTCCTCTTTATCCCGCTACTTTTTTGTAACATCTTTTGAATAATTCTCTTGAAATTCAACGTATTGTAATTGGTACGAAAGTTGCTTTCCTTTATAGGCTGTATGCGTTTGCTTCAATCTTTACAATTCATTCAGGCCCGCATAGACTTATGTAAAGGCGAAGGCCACAATGCAGGTGGCCCAGCGCGGACCCATCCGAAGGTGGCGGCCTTTCAGCGTGGCGCGACTGCGGGGGGGGCGGATCTCTGAATGAGTAAGCGGCAATTATATTTCAAAAAGCGTGATTCCAAAGGGAGGTAAGAATGGACGGTTATTCAAAAAAGGTGAATGAATCTGTGCCTATTGAAGATAAGAGGAGAGGGTTTTTAAAAGCGGTTACGCTGATGGCGGGCGGTTTTTTGGCAATGGGCACGATCATTGGCAAGGCTTTCACCGCATTTGCAGAAGATAAGACCGTCATCAGGAAGAGAGAAAAAAGGACCGGCGCTTACAATACGCCTGATGCGGATTCCGGTCAAATCACCGGCCCCATCAAGGACCACAGGTGGATGGGCTGGATGAATCAAGCATTCGATGCGGAGGACGGCTGGAACAACTGGGAGAACATTGAAAATCCGAATAAATTGCCGATATGGCACGATAATTTCCACGCCATCAGGAAAACACACCCGAAACACCATTGGGCAATGGTTATGGATTTGCGCCGATGCGTGGGGTGCCAGGCCTGTGTAATTGCGTGCAAAAGCGAAAATAATGTGCCCTTGAGCGTGTTCAGGACAGTAGTGGACGTTACTGAAACGGGGCGCATGGAAGAGGACCCTAACGGCATTGTTATTACTGACGATGGGAATTATACGCCTAATGTAAGGAAGGACATGCTTCCCAGAATATGCAATCACTGCGACGCGCCGCCGTGCGTCGAGGTCTGCCCGGTAAAAGCGACATTTAAACGGCAAGACGGCATAGTTTTGATTGATTACAACATCTGCATCGGCTGCGGGACATGCGTTCAGGCCTGCCCGTACGATATGAGGTTCTTCAATCCCGTTCAGCGCACGGCTGATAAATGCACATTATGCGTCCACAGGATTGACAGGGGGCTGGAGCCGGCATGTGTCACGTCGTGTGTGGGAAGGGCGAGAGTTTTCGGCGATTTAAACGATCCGAAAAGCAGGGTGTCAAGGCTTATTTCAAGTCATCCCGTCTCCCGGCTTATGCTCGGAAAAGGCACCGACCCACAGGTGTTTTATATTGACCTGAATGGAGATTTGACAGGCGCGACCGATCTGGGGAAGGCCACCAAGTCTTTTACTTATACCATGGGGTTCAATACCACGGCATACAGGCAGTTGGGCGGCAAAGTCGAATTGCCGCTTGCGGAAGAAAAGAAAAATCCTTATGAATCCTAAACTGGGGGACACGGTATGATGACGCCACAATTTCTGGAAAATCCGGTATGGGGCTTGCCCATTGTGATATATCCTTTTTTTTCAGGTCTGGTTGCCGGCTCGTTCGTAGTCGCCTCATTATCGCAGCTGTTTGGTCTGAAAAAATTCGAACCCGTGGTCAAATTAGCTGCAATATTGAGTTTTTCGATGCTCCTGGTGGCCGCCCTGGCTCCGCTTGTTGACTCATTGCAGCCGTCAAGGGCGATTATTGAATTATATCTGAGGGACCATTTCCCGTACTCCGCCCTGGGTGTATTCATAATAGTCTGGACGTTATATGTGATATTGATGGTCTTTGAAATTTATTATGTTTTCCGTCCGACGAATGTACAGAGGGCCGGTTTGCCGGGACTGCGCGGTTCAATAGCGGGTTTTCTTACATTCGGCAACGCCGATCTCTCCGGGGATTCCCGGAAAAGGGACAAAAAAGCGCTTGCGATCATAGCGGCGATAGGTGTGGTTCTGGCATTCATATTCCATGGTTATGTGGGATTTATTTTCGGCGCGATAAAGGCGAGGGCCCTATGGTCGGACCCCCTTATGCCCATTTTGTTTATTACCTCCGCGCTGGTTTCGGGCATGGCCTTCGTCATCCTGGCTTATGTAATAGGATTTAGTTTTTACTCCGATAAGGGCAAGGTTGACACGGAAGTCCTGGACGGTCTCGGCAAGTACCTGCTTTATGCGATATTCTTCGATCTCTTTCTGGACCTGATTGAATGTCTCTTTAGGGTAAGGGCATATTCGTCACTGGACGTCCATTCGGGCTTTGCGCGGATTTTTGGATTGGGAGGTCCGCTGGCGTTTAATTATCTGCTCTTGCAGCTCATGCTCGGGCTGATTGTCCCGGCCGTATTACTTACGCGGCCGGCCGTCAGGCGGTCCAAGGTGCTTGTATCGATAGTGTCGGCGCTTGTTTTAATAGGCGTATATGAGATGCGTTACGACACCGTCATAGGCGGACAATTGCTGCCCAAGATAGGGCAGCAGGGGTTGGTGGTTTTTGATGCGCCGTGGATAGGGCCCGAGGGGATACTGTCGGCCATAGGACTGTTTGGCGCGGCGCTGGTGGCGCTGTTTTCTCTGGGATGGCTGCTGGGATGGGAAAACGAGCCGGAAAGCGGCTCGGAAACCGATTAGGGGGTTTTCCTCATGAGCATGGATAGAAGGGAATTTTTAAAATATTCGACCTTTGGGGCGGGCCTGCTGGGGCTTGGCGTCGGCATTGGCCAGCAAGGCGAAAGTTTTGTCCATTATGTCGGCAAATATACTTATCCGGGCAGAACGGAGAACTGGCCCGGAGTGGAAGTCAAATTCTCCACATGCAAGCAGTGCCACAGCGTCTGCGGGCTTACGGCAAGGGTATTTAACGGCACGCTCATAAAACTTGACGGGAACCCTTATGACATACACGCTACGGAGCCGCCCCTGGAATACGATACCCCGGTGAAGGATGCCGTAACGTATACCGGCGGCGCGCACTCGCTTTGCCCGAGAGGACAGGCCGGCAGACAGACGGTCTATGACCCTTACAGGATTTATGTGCCTTTAAAACGGGTCGGCCCAAGGGGGTCAAGAAAATACAAGGCGATATCCTATGAACAGTTGATAGACGAGGTTGTAAACGGGGGGCATTTATTCAAGGACGTGCCGGGAGAGGAGACCAGGCACGTGGATGGATTTAAACAGTTATGGAACAATGGCGCCAACCGGACAATTCCCGCGCGGGCGGAATATCCGGATTTTGGAGCCAAGACAAACCAGTTTGTCGCCTATTGGGGCAGGGCCGAAGGAGGACAGAACAATCTTATAACACGGTTTGCAAACGCGCTGGGCTCCGTAAATGCCCTTCCCCATGTCGCGGTCTGCGAACTCACCCATCATGTCGCCACCTTCAGAACGGTCCCGGGCACTAATATGCTGAAGCCCGACCAGCCCAATTGCGAATTTTTACTTAACTTCGGGGCCAACTATTATCAGGCCAATTTCCCCATGCAGACATTGGCGCGCAGGTCGGTTGAAGCGACTTCAAGCGGTAAAAAGGTTGTGTACATTGACCCGCGCGGGGGCAACCAGATAGCGCATGCCGACTACGTGCCGATAAAACCGGGGGGCGACGGCGCCTTTGCGATGGGGATGATCAAATGGATTATCGGGAACAGACGCTATAATGAAAAATATCTGGAAATTCCGAATTATGATTCGGCGGTCAAGAACATCGAACCCAATTATTCGAATGCGGCCTACCTTGTAATCGCCGATGAAAACAGGCCCGATAACGGAGAATTCCTGAAATCCGGGGACACGCCATACGTTATAGATAAGGCGTCCAAGAGGCCCATGTTGTCCAAATCGAGCCCCAGGGCCGAGTTGTGGCCTGCCGGATATCTGTCAACTGAGCCGGTCATGGTAAAGGGCATCCGGTGCCTGACCGGATTTCAGATTTTGTGGAAGGAAGTTTCATCCCATTCGATGGAAGAGTATGAAAGAGAGGCAGGCATATCGAAGGGTCTGATCGTGGAGATGGCCCGTGAATTCACCTCCCATGGAAGGAAAGTGGCGGCCGACTTTTACCGGGGGGCCGCGATGCATGCAAATGGCTATTATAATGCAAGGGCGGTGGTGATGCTGAACGCCCTCGTGGGCAATATAGACTGGAAAGGCGGATACATTAATGGCGGCGGCGCCGCTAATGCCATGGGCGGCAAGTATAATTTGGGCGATTGGCCCAACTCAATGCCGGCGAAGGGCGTAAAGATATCCCGTGAGGGCAGTTCCTACGAGAGCACCAGCGAATATAAAAAGAAAAAATCCCCATTCCCCGCCGAACGCCCATGGTTCCCATTCGGTTTCGGGATTTGGCAGGAAATCTGGGGCGGGACATATTTTCAATATCCATATCCCGTAAAGATACTGTTTCAGCATGCCGGGAATCCGGCGTGGTCGCAGCCGGGCATGGGCGGCGCGGACGACGATTCCCTGATGTGGATAAGGATGATCAAGGATTTGAACAAAGTCCCGCTTTTCATTGCCAGCGATATCATGATATCGGAAAGCTCTTCGTACGCCGATTATATAATCCCCGACACATCATACCTTGAGAACTGGGGATTCCTCGGCGGTTTCCCGACATACCCGACCTCCAGGATTTCCATCAGACAGCCGGTGATCGAGCCCGTCACGCAAAAAACGGCGAAGGGGAACCCCGTTTCAATGGAGAGTTTTCTCATCGACGTCGCCATTGCATTGGGCCTGCCGGGTTTCGGCAAAAACGCCTTTCTGGAAGGCGGGGATCTGAATGTACGGGAAGACTATTATCTGAAAATGCTCGCAAACATAGCATACGACAACCAGCACCTTCAAACGAGACAGGGAGATAATTTTGTTGTCCAGGGACCGGTCCCTAATGCGACGGCCCCGGATGAATTAAACAGCATCAAGCAGTACATGGAAAGATATCCCAACGCCCTTAAAGGGGAAGAATGGAGCAAGGCCGCATATGTGCTTTCAAGGGGCGGCAGGTTTGAGAATCCCGACGTCGGATACCTGCCGTGGGGCAACCCCGAATGGGTGACCCACAGATGGGGCTCGGGCAAGAATGCCGTCCAGATTTACAACGAAGACGTGGCTAAAACCCATAACGCAATAACAGGGGAAAGATTCAACGGCTCGGTATTGCTTAAGCCGCCGGTCAACATGAAGGGCGTGCCCATATACGGCATATATTCTAGGAAGGAATATCCCCTTATGCTTTCCACATATAAACAGCCCATTCATTCGAAATCGCGCACGACGTCCGACCCGTGGCTTTTGGAACTGATGCCGGAAAACTTCATCGATATCAGCGATGTGGATGCAAGAAAGCTCGGGATAAAAGACGGCGATCTCGTAAGATTAAGTTCGCCCGCATATGAAAAGGGGCTTGTCCACAGAGTAAGAGTTCGTTTTGCCTTAAGACCGGGCGTTGTCACCTATGCGCAGCCTTTTGGCAGGTGGCTTAACGGTTCCGGCACCTGGTATATAAACGGCAAACGATATACGGGCAGCGCGGCAAGAAATCAGGGGGTGCACCCAAATCATTTAATGCTGCTCGATCATTCCATCGCCTCAAAGGATGGATGGACGACTGTTTTAACGGACATGATCGGCGGAGGCATGGTTTATTATGACACGCCTGTCAAGATTGAAAAAATGTGATTTTAGCGGCGGGTGGACATGGCGGATAACAGCTTGATTGGTTCTTCCGGCGAAAGAAAATACATCTATAGCCTTTTTTCGGAAGTTTTTGCGAGAAAGCCGGAAAGAGATTTATTCAATAGGCTTAGGGGCAAAGGCGTTTTGGAATTTCTGGGGGAATTCTGCGATTGCGCGAAAACGGCGCTGGCGCTCGGGCTGGAAATCGAAGATTGCCTGGAGCATGATAAAAAAATGGAGGAGGCCGGGGAAAGTTACGAGGGACTCTTTGTGATTCCCGTAACGGATAATTATATCCCACCCGTTGCCTCCGCTTTCGCGAACCGCGACGGAAATGGTAAAGCGAAGGGCGCTTTTTCCACCACTGCGGAAGAGATTTCCGCTATTTATGAATTGCACGGGGTCAGTTTTCTGGGAAGCAATGAAAAAAATATTTTTGTTTTCCATCCGGACCACGTGGCTACGCTGTTCGCTTTTATGGCTTTTCTGATCGGCCTGGAAGACGATTGTAAAGATGACGGAGATGCCCTGAAAGAAATAACGGGTGAAGAAAGATTTTTTTTCAAAAATTACATAGAAAATTGGACATTCGTTTTTTTGGATGAGATAATTGCCAAGGGGTCCGTTTTTTATGTCATGGTTGCGAATATCGCAAAAAGTTTTCTTGCAAGGGAAATGTCCTTTTTTCCCCGGGGACAATTCCGGTGAGAGGCCCCGTCCCGGCGATTGCCGCTAAAGACCTGATATTGCATCCCCTATGCCCTTTGGAAAACAGGTAATGGGAACTGTAGGCCTAAATGACGCGTTCGACAGGCAAATTGATTACCTGCGTATATCCGTCACGGACAGGTGCAACCCGAGATGTGTCTACTGCGTGCCGGCTGAAGGTGTCCGTTTCGCAAAGACGCAAAATAGAAACCTCACTCTCTTTTTTCGCGTGTCGAAGTAAGAGCTTAAGCTCCGCTCCGCCAGGCTCCCGGTCAGGAAGCATATGGTGTCCCCGGCAAGGTCGCCTACGCGGCGCGCGGCCGAGTTGGACGGGACCATCACGG
>JAJYJK010000092.1 GCA_021789555.1 Nitrospirota bacterium | reverse complement strand
ATCACAAGCCTCATGGCGCTGTGCGCCCCTCATTGAAATCCGCGATGCGCTCCCGAATGAAATCCCGCGCCCTTTTAAGGTCCTGCAGGTCGAGAATTTTCACCGTCTCCTCAAGCTCCTCTGTGAGGCCGCCAAAAATCTTTTTTTGGACGACCTTCCCGTTTATGAATTTCAGCCAGGGTTTCACCTTGAAGAGTTTCACGATCTCGCTTACGCCGAAAAGGGGGTTTCCGGGATAGAGATAATCATAAACCGCGCAAAGAAGCGCATAGTCCTCCATCGTATCCAGGGTGATCCTGATTTCGGGGGCGAAAAATTCCTCCGGGACCTCCACGTTCCTTATTTGGAACTGCCCGGTCATATAGATATATGGTGTCACGTGCTCCCGCTCGAATTTCTTTTTTGCCTCTTTAAAACTCCTCTCGAGGGCGGCCATCGTGAAAACCTCCGTGTCGAGGCCGTGGGGATAGGTCCGCTTCAGGGAGTTTGAGGCGTAATCCGCGCCGCTTTCTGAGATATCCTTCACAACCAGGTCTACGACCTCCGGGTCTATGCAGGGGCAGTCGCTTGTCACCCTCACGATTACCTCGAGCCCGTTTTCCTTCGCGGCTTGGTAGTATCTTGCGAGGACGTCTTTCTCCGGCCCCCGGAAATACGGAACATTCTCCTTCCGGGCGAGCTCCACAATCGCGTCGTCTTCGGGGTTTTCCGTGGTGGCGACGATTATGCGGTCAAGCGAGGCGGCCCTTTTCAATCTCCGTATCACCTGTTCGAGGACAGATACGCCGCTTCCATAAGGGAGATTCTTCAGGATTTTAGCCGGCAGCCTCGTGGAAGCCGTCCTTGCCTGGATTATCGCTCCTGTAAGGGCTTTCACTTTCATCTACAACTCCCGGAGGGCATTGAAAACAGTCTTGTGCACCGTCTCGACGTCGGCATCGTCCATGCCATGGTAGACGGGGATGCTAAGCTCTCTTTTGTAAAACTCCTCCGCTTTGGGACAAATCCCTTCGCGGTAGCCCAGCCGCCTGTAATACGGGTGAAAGTAGGCGGGCAGATAATGCACCTGCACCACGAGGCCGGCCTTTCTGAGCCTGTCGAAAATCACAGGTTTTTCGTCCAGAAATTCGTCCTTGAACCTTATGGGGTAGAGGTGCCAGGAGGGTTTAGAATCGTCATTTACTACGGGCAGGTCAAACCATTTGTTCCCCGTGAAGGCTTTTTCATGGGAGCGCGCGATCTCCCCGCGCCTTTTTATGAAGCCGTCCAGTTTGCGGAGCTGCGAGAGCCCGAGGGCGCACTGTATGTCCGTGAGCCTGTAGTTGAAACCCAGGAACTGCATCTCGTAATACCAGCCGCCCGGGGCCGGGTATTCGAGGGCCGCCGGCCCTCCCTGTGATATCCCATGTGTCCTGAAGGCCAGGAGCTTTTCGTAGGATTTCTCATCGTTGGTGAGCACCGCGCCGCCCTCGCCGGTGGCGATGGGTTTTACGGGATGGAAGCTGAAGGCCGTCATGTCGGAGATGGAGCCGATCTTTTTCCCCCGGTAGCTGGCTCCCAGGGCGTGGCAGCCGTCCTCTATAACCTTTATGCCGCGTCTTTCAGCCAGCCCCCGGATGATGTCCAATTGGACGGGGTTGCCCGCGTAGTCCACCGGGACTATGGCCTTTGTCTTTCCGGTAATCGCTTTTTCGATGAGTTCGGGGTCGATATTGCCGGTGGCGGGGTCGACGTCCGCAAAGACGGGCCTTGCGCCCAGATACAGCGCGGCGTTAGATGTGGCCACAAAGGTAATGGGGCTTGTTATGATCTCATCGCCTGCTCCGATGCCCGCCGCGAAATACGCCCCGTGAAGGGCCGCCGTGCCGGAGGAGAAGACGACCGCGTATCTTGCGCCGCAATAGCTTGCCAGGGCGGCCTCGAACTTCCTGATCTTCGGACCCTGGGTCAGGTAATCGGAACGGAGCACCGCTACAACTTCCCTGATGTCGTCTTCGTCTATGGATTGCCTGCTGTAGGGTATTTTACCTCTAGGACTACTCAAACTCCATGCCCTTGATAAGTTCCTTGAGGTTTCCGACGGTAAGGAACCGCTCGTTGAGATCGCTTCGGAAGACGAAACCTTCCCCGACCCTTTTGGAATTATCGTATTTTCCAAGGCTCGCCTTGCCCAGGCCGAACTGGGGCAATATCACGAATTCGCCTCCGATATCCACGGTCGTCCTCGCCTCGTCTTCGGAGATGAGGGTCTCGTTTATCTTTTCCCCCGGCCTTATGCCGACTACCTTGCAGGCGCACTCCGGGCACAGGGCCTTTGCAAGCTCGGTTATCTTCATGCTGGGTATCTTGGGGACGAATATCTCGCCCCCCACGCCTTCGGCCAGGGCCTTTATGACGAGCCCGACCCCCTGTTCTAAACTTATCCAGAAGCGGGTCATCCGCTCGTCTGTAATGGGAAGAGTTTTTTCACCTTTCTTGAGGAGGTTTGCGAAAAAGGGGATGACACTGCCGCGGCTTCCGATGACATTTCCGTACCGGACGATGGAAAAACTCGTCTTCTGTGCGCCGGAATATACGTTTGCCGCTATGAATATCTTCTCCATCGCAAGTTTCGTGGCGCCGTAGAGGTTCACCGGATTAACTGCTTTGTCGGTCGACAGGACGACGACCTTTTCAACCTGCCTGTCTATGGCGGCGTCGACGATGTTCTCGGCCCCTATGATGTTGGTCTTTACGGCCTCAAAGGGGTTATATTCGAGCGCGGGCACCTGTTTGAGGGCCGCGGCGTGCACCACGTAGTCGACCCCCTCGAAGGCCCGGTAAAGGCGCTGCCTGTCCCGGATGTCGCCGAGAAAGTACCTTATGGGATATCTTTCAGGCGGGAATTTCTTCGCCATGTCAAACTGCTTCAGCTCATCCCTGCTGAAGATTATGAGCTTTTTGGGTTTAAAAGTGGCAAGGACTATTTCCGTAAATTTCTTGCCGAACGAACCAGTTCCGCCTGTAATCAGTACTGTCCTGCCGTTAAACATCATATCCCTGGGGAAACCGTTTTTTTAGCATCCCGATGCTCCATGATAGTTTTTTCCCTCGCCGCCCTTTTTTATGCCACGCAGCTATTATGTCGGATAACATGCCGATTTTCCATGCTTTTTAGATTATCTCATACCGGCATCCGGTTTTTCAACTTCGGGGGATGATACCTTTGAGAGGAGCCCCATAAGCCGCCCGGGCCTGAGGCCAAGCCGGCCGAAAACGCGCTCCAGCATGTAAAGGTCCTCCGCCTCGATGCTTTTTGTCAGCAGAAGGCTTGCCCCATACCCGCCCATGAAAAGCAGGAAATAGACCGGCAGCATCCAGAAGGAAAGCGGGAGGCTCTTTGCAACCGCATAGATGGCGAGCGCAGATACGGCGGCCCCGGCCAGGGGTTTCAGATAAGACGGCGAAAACGGGTGCAGTCCGCTTTTCCGGTAAAGACTAAATGAATAGAGGACGTTTATAAGGATATAGGACGACATTGTGGAGGCGGCGGCCCCGGCAAGCCCCAGGCCGATCTTTTTTATCAGGACATAATTCAATACTATATTGAATGCCGCGCCCGTTATCGATATGTTCATGATGTCCCTGGAGAGGCCCATCACCATCATGAGCATCCCGTTTGTGCCCAGGAAGGCGTTTATCATCAGGCCAAAGGCCAGAAACCGAAGCGGCACGGAGGCGTCCGCAAACCGGGGGCCAAAAAGCGCGGTTATGCTCATTTGCGGGAAGAAGAAAAGGACGAAAAAAAGCGGCAGGGTCACGGCAAAGACCCATTTCGTGAGCACCTGGTAGGCCCGTTTAAGGTCACGAAGACCATCATGGTCACGCAGGCCATCATGGTCATGGGGGCTGCCATTGCCCGTCCGGTCATTTGCGTATAGCTCCCCGGCGATGGGCAAAAAGACATAGCCAAGCGCCGTAAGGGGGAAAAGAAGCAGGTTGACGAGCGAGACGCTTACGCTGTACGTGCCCACCGCCTGCGCGTTTATGTATCTGCCCACCATAAGGGTATCGGTCCACATGATTACCATGGTGGTTATGGTGGCGACCAGCAGGGGAACGGAGAATTTCAGCAGCTCCGCGTATCTATTTTTATAATCGGTTCGGGGGCGGCCCCCCGGCGCCCCGCCCTGTTTCGTCAAGGGCAGCAGGGGCGCGCCCCCCAGCTTCCTGAAGCCTAAGGCGATGATGAGAAGGGCAATCGCCAGGCTGGCTGATGCATACGCGAAAATGATTCCCCGAAAATGCAAATGAAAGAGAAGGACCGCGAATATCAGAAGCATGTAGAAAACCGGGGTCAGGAGATCGTTGAAAATTTTCTGAATTATAAAGCCCTTGCCAATCAGTACACCGCCGACAATGCCTGAATATATGGTAAAGGGCAGCAGAAAAGAGAGCATCCTAAGCGGTTCTGCCAGCCCCGGGATATAGAAGACGTGCCGGGCTATTTGGCCGGAGAAGAGATAGATGGCAATAAAGGCCGCCAGCCCGAGGGCAAGCGCGATTTGGACGCCGGCCCTCGAGATTTCATCCGCCTCCGTTTTTTTTTCCTCCCCCTGATTGAGGGACACGAATCTGGTGACACCGGACGTGATTCCGAGGGGGACAATGGCGGCGAGGATGCCGAAGATGGTAAGCATAAGCGAGTATATCCCGAACTCTTCCTTGGTGGTGTTTCTCACTATGAGTATCTTTATGGAGAACCAGAGAAGCTGGCTAAGGACAGTGCCGGCAAGGATGAGCATGCTTCCCTTTACGGCGCTTTTCAGGTGAGAGTTAAGGCTCTTGGGCATGATGTCTGATTATAACTTATGAGATGGGGAGGCATCCTCCCCTAATCCCCTCCCCTCTGGGAGGGGATTTCACAAAAAGCCTTTATTGAAACCCTCTCCCTTTTTAGGGAGAGGGTTGGGAGAGGGTGTCCATGTCTTATCCTGGGGGCCAGTGCATGCGCCGGCCGCCAAGCACATGGAGGTGGATATGATAGACGCTCTGCCCGGCCTCGGGGTTGGTGTTCATCACCATGCGAAAGCCCCGGCCCGCGACCTGCTTGTCCCCGGCTATCCGGTTTGCCACCCGGAAGAGGTGTCCGACCAACGACTCGTCCTCGTCCCCAAGCTCGAGGGTGGTGGCTATATGCTTTCTGGGGACCACAAGGAAGTGCACCGGGGCCTGGGGCGCGATGTCCTCGAAGGCCACACACTTTTCGTCCTCGCAGATTATTTTTGCAGGGGCTTTTTTCCCCACTATCCTGCAGAAAAGACAGTCCATGCCAGTTAAAAATCCATTGCCAATTAAAAAATCTTTCTAAAAAAGCAGGTCCGCTCGCCCGTGTGGCAGGCCCCGCCGCCGGCCTGTTTCACTTTAACGAGCAGGGTGTCCTGATCGCAGTCGTAAAAAACGGCCTGTACCTGCTGCGTGCAGCCGGAGGTCTCGCCCTTCTTCCAGTATTTCTGCCTCGAACGGCTCCAAAAGTGGGTGTATCCGCTATCGAGGGTCATGCGGAGGGATTCCCTGTTCATGTAGGCCATCATCAGCACCTCGCCCGTGCCGGCCTCCTGCACGATTGCGGGTATCAGGCCTTTCTCGTCGTATTTAAGCTCCGGCAACTGTTTTTCATTCATAATTATTTACCTTTTGGATTTTTTTTTGCCTTTTGGGGTCATAGGGGCGCAGCCCCTATACCTCAAGGGCGGGTGGGTGGGGTTTTTTGCTCATAATTTATACCCTATCTTCCTCAAAAATTCCTTTCTTTCATCGCGGTTTTCGGGGGTCTCGACCCCCTTCGGGGCGAAGCCGTCGATTACGCCCAGCACGCCGCTTCCCTGCGGGGTCGTTGCCACGACTACCTCCACCGGATTTGCCGTGGCGCAGAAGATACGGCAGACCTCCGGACAGTCCTTGATGCGGTTTAGGACATTTATCGGGAAGGCGTCCTTCAATACAACGCAGAAGACGTGCCCGGCCCCTATCGCCTGGAGGTTTTTGACGCAGATATCGACCAATTGAGCATCGTTTCCTTCTTTTCTTATCAGGCAGGGCCCGGAGGCCTCGGTGAAGGCGATGCCGAATTTGGCCTGGGGCGCCGATGTGACGAGCGCTTCGTAGAGGTCCTCGGCCGTCTTTATGAAATGCGTCTGGCCCAGTATGATGTTGGTCCCCTCGGGTATTGTCATGAAAACGGTCTTAATTTCCATAGGGATTTTTATATCACCTCCACCCGGATTATAGCACAGGAAATAGGAATCCCCCCACGCCCTTTACCAACCCTTTTATCCCCTCCCGGCGGGAGGGGACGGGGGTGAAGCTCAGACATGGCTGGCTTATCACAATTTCTTTTTAGCCGGCCTGATTTCATATAATGCTTGCTCTTCCCTTACTAGGCCCGGACTCTCCGCGCAGACTGTTTCAAAGATGAGCTTGACATCTGAGAAAAGCCCGATATCGGCCTTCAGATATCTTGCCGCCATCCGGTAATATTCAGGGTCAATCTCAACGCCGATACTGTTACGTCCTGACCTTAATGCAGCAATCATTGTTGTGCCTGAACCGCAAAATGGGTCAAGCACAGTATCACCGGCAAAGGAAAACATACGTACAAGCCGTGTGGCAAGCTCCAAAGGAAATGGTGCAGGGTGGTGTTTGGTTGAAGCGCCCGTGATGTTCCATATTTGCTGAAACCAGAGGTCAAACTCTTTCTTGTTTAATTTACTTGCCTCTCTCTGTGCATTTGTTGGTTTTCGGTAACCGCCGGGTTTTCTTTGCATGAGGATGAATTCCATATCATTTTTAATAATGGCGTTGGGTTCATAAGGCTTGCCGAGGAACTTTGAGCCGTTTGGAACTTCATATGAAGCATTTGCGATCTTATGCCAGATAATCGGGTTAAGGTTGTCAAAACCGATACGCCGGCAAGTAACGCAAATGTCGGCATGGAGTGGAAAGACAAGATGCCGTCCAAAGTCGCGTCGCGCAACGCAGACGTCTCCGACGACGCAGACCAAACGGCCACCCGGAACCAGAACGCGAAATGCTTCTCTCCAGACCTTCTTCAACTCTGAAAGAAATACCTCATAGTCCTGAATATGGCCAAGCTGGTCCGCCGTTTCGTTGTAGCGCTTGAGATTCCAGTAAGGAGGAGACGTAACGACGAGATGAACAGACTCGTTATCCAGGAAAGACAAATCCCTGGCATCGCCATTAATTAGTCTGTGCGACGTGGCTTGCATGGCCTCACACAAATGTCGCCACATGTGCGATAAGTATTCTTGCAAAACGTTCG
>JAJYJK010000003.1 GCA_021789555.1 Nitrospirota bacterium | reverse complement strand
CCAGCCCGGCCGGTATGCTTACGCTCACGATGAGCGCCAATTCGGCTGTCAAAAAAGGGATCTTGCATTATATTGAACGCCTCAAACAGGCTGCCTGACCTCTATTTTTATGCAACGATAGGGTTTAAAAACCTGCCCATTGTCTGGGACCTGCCTTTTGAAGTGAATTTGCGGCTTTCTATCAAGATGCTATGCAAAGACAGATGAGGTGTCAATCCTGACCGGACCGCTTCGCCAGAGAGGGGCAGGGGTGAGGGTAAGGGTGAGGGCGCAATCAGGTAAAATATGTCCATGGCGCGAAAGGTCTACATAAGGGAAGCCTCTTATGATTACCGGCGGCTGAAACCGGTTGTCTTTGAGATGATGGACGCCTGCGGGGCGCACATACCAAGAGGGGGCCTCGTCCTTTTAAAACCGAACTTCCTCTCCCCGGCGCCCCCGGAGAAGGCGATGCTGACGCATCCGCTTGTGGTGCGGGCGGTCTCGGAATACGTCCTGGAAAAGGGCGGGCGTCCCCAGATTTCGGACAGCCCGGCAGTTGGCGCTTTTGAAAAGATATTGAAGGAAGGCGGCTTCAGGGAGGCGCTGTCGGGCCTGGATGTAAGATTTTCGGAATTCAGGGAGTCCGTGCCAGTGGCCGCCCCAAGCATGCCATATGGGATTAGACCGCCTTTCCCGAAGCTGGAGCTTGCAAAAGACGCCTTCGACGCGGAGCTTATCATAAACCTGCCGAAACTGAAGACACACGCACAGATGCTCCTGACGCTGGGCATAAAAAATCTCTTCGGCTGCGTGGTGGGCCTTCGAAAACCCGAGTGGCATTTCAGGGCGGGGGTGGACAGGCAGATGTTCGCAAGCCTGCTGGTGCAGGTCTGGGCGGCCCTGAGACCGGCCGTGACCCTTCTTGACGGTGTCCTCGCGCTGGAGGGCGATGGACCCGGCAAAGGCGGCGTCCCCCGCAGGCTCGGGCTGCTCTTTGCCTCCTCCAGCGCCCCCGCCCTGGACATCGCCGTCTGCCGCACACTGGGCATAGAGCCGGGCCGGGTGCCCACGAACGAGGCAGCCGGAAAAATGGGGTTTCATGCGGAAGAGATCGAGATCGACGGGGCAAAACAAAAATACCCCGTCGAAAATTTCGGCCTCCCGGGGCAGGCGATGGACGTCATCTTCGGCCCTAAAAGATTTCACGGCGCGATGAGGGCGCACCTCCTGCAGAGGCCCGTCGTCAACGAGGACCTCTGCAAACTCTGCGGAGAGTGTTTGAGCTACTGCCCGGCCGGCGCTATTGAAAAAAAGGATGCGGAAGGCAAAAAAGAAAGCCGGCTTGCCTTCGATTATGAAAAATGCATAAGGTGCTACTGCTGTCTCGAAGTCTGCCCGCAGGGGGCGATCAGGGCCAGAGAGCCCATGGCCGGAAAGCTGGTCGGAAAGACAATAAAGGCCGTCCATGACCTGCTCGATTAGCTTGCCGGGGCCGGTTCCACTCTGTTCTTGCCTTCAATGGGGGGATATGGGCTGCGGGCTTGACAATTCCAGGCGGATGCATGAAACTTAAAAATCGAAATGCGCTATAACCCCGTGGGAAAGATAGTCCGGTCATTTGCCCGCAGTCTCATTGCGGGGGCCGCGGCGCTTGTTTTCATCCTCTGCGGCTGGGCGGGAAACGCGAAGGCCGGACAAAGGCAAGACGTATTCAGGGCGACCCTTGAAAACGGGCTCCGGGTCGTCATCGTCAGAAACACGCTTGCCCCCGTCGTGACTACGGAAATAAACTATCTGGTCGGGGCCGACGAGGACCCGGAGGGGTTCCCCGGTGCCGCGCATGCACATGAGCACATGATGTTCCGGGGCAGCCCCGGGCTCTCCGAGGACCAGCTCTCCGCGATAATCAGCGACCTCGGCGGCCAGTTCAATGCGGACACCCAGCAGACGATAACCCAGTATTTCATGACGACGCCGGCCTCGGACCTCGAAATCCCCCTGCGCGTGGAGGCCCTGCGTATGAGGGCGATACTGGCCACGCGGGCGCTCTGGGGGCAGGAGCGCGGGGCGATAGAGCAGGAGGTGGCCCAGGACCTCTCGGACCCCGAGTACGTCTTTTACAAGCGCCTCCTCGCGCACATCTACGCCGGCACACCCTACTCGCATGACCCGCTTGGCACGTTCGCCTCGTTCAACGGCCTTACTGCCCGGATGATAAGGAAATTCCACAGGCAATGGTACTCGCCAAACAACGCCATCCTCGTAATCGTGGGCGATGTAGACCCTAAAGCCGCCTTCAAGACGGTGAAGAAAATCTTCGGGCCGGTCCCTTCCCGCCCGACACCCAAACGGCCGGCGGTCCGGTTGAAACCCCTCCGCGCGGCCTCCATACGGATGGAAACGGACCTGCCCTACGGAGTCGCCGTAGTGGCCTACCGCCTGCCCGGCTTCGGCAGCCCCGGCTTCGCGGCCGGCCAGATACTCTCCGACGTGCTGTCGAGCAAGCGCGCCGGGCTCTACGCGCTGGTGCCGGGAGGGCAGGCCCTCTCCGCGGAATTCGATATCGATCAGCTTCCCGAGGCCGGCATCGGATACGCCATGGCCACATTTGCGAAGGGCGCGGACGGCCCGGCGCTTGTCGCCGCGGTAAAAAAGGTCGTCGCGGATTACCTGAAGACGGGCTTTCCGGCCGACCTGGTTGAAGCCGCGAAGCGCCGGGAGCTTGCCCATGCGGAATTCGGGAAAAATTCCGTGCCGGGGCTCGCCTCCCTGTGGTCTGAAACGCTTGCGGTGGAGGGCAGAAACAGCCCCGATGACGATATAGCAGCCATCAAAAAAGTAACGGCGGAAGACGTGGACCGCGTGGCCAGGCAATATCTGATTAATGATACCGCAATCACCGCCGTCCTGGTCCCCGCGCCTCCGGGCAAGGTCATCCGGGGCCCGAAAGGGCGCAGCATGGAATCATTCATATCGAAGCCCCGCCATGGCGAGGTAAAACTCCCCGGATGGGCCGCAAAGGCAGGCGCCCTGCCCGCGCCCTTTGCCGGGACGGTCCACCCCGCGACGACCACGTTTGCAAACGGGCTCCGCCTCATCGTCCAGCCCGAATCGATAAGCAATACGGTCAGCATCTATGGGCAGGTGAAAAACGATCCATACGTCCAGGAGCCAAAGGGGAAAGACGGGGTCTCCCAGGTGCTAAACGGCCTTTTCCATTACGGCGCGGGCAAACTGGGCCGCCTGGCCTTTCAGAAGGCGCTTGACGATATAGCGGCCGACGAGAGCGGCGGGGCGAGCTTCTCGCTTGAAATCCTCGCCAATTACTTCGACAGGGGAGCGCAATTGCTGGCCCAAAACCTGCTGCAGCCCGCCATCAGGGAAAAACCCTTCAATGCGGTGAGAAAACAGACCGTCGGTTCCCTTCAGGGGCTCCTTCAAAGCCCCACCTATCTGGCCACACGGAGCCTCCGCGCCGGTCTCTACCCGGAGGGCGACCCGAAGCTGCGCGAGGCCACACCGGGGACGGCCGAGGCGCTAAAGCTTGACGACGTCCGTTCGTACTTTAAAAATTCGTTTCGCCCCGACTTAACGACCATAGTCGTCATTGGGCGGGTGACGCCCGAGCAGGCAAAATCGGTGATAGGCAGATATTTCGGGGGCTGGAAGGCAACAGGGCCGAGGCCGGAGACGGACTTGCCGCCCGTGCCGCCGAACAAACCCTCTTACTCGGTCGTCCCGGACCCAAGCCGGGTCCAGGACAATGTCACCCTGGCCCAGACATTGGGCATTACCCGTAAGAGCCCGGATTATTATGCCCTGGAGCTTGGCACGCGCGTGCTGGCGGGGGGCTTTTACGCAAGCAGGCTGTACCGCGACCTCAGGGAATTGACAGGGCTCGTCTACTCGGTCGGGGCCCAGGTTGAGGCGGGCCGCACCCGCTCGGCGTTCCTGGTGGCCTATGCCTGCGACCCAAAGAAAGTATCCACGGCCCGCGCCATCATCGAACGGGACATTAAACAGATGCGCTCCGCCCCCGTAACGAAAGGCGAGCTAATCCGGAACAAGGCGCTCGTCCTGAGGCGGCTGCAGCTTTCTGAGTCGAGCGTGCGCAGCATAGGCCAGACCCTCCTTGGTTTTTCCGTAAACGGGCTGCCGCTGAATGAGACTGAGCTTGCCGACGGGCGCTACAGGCGGATGACGGCGGCCGATGTGCAATCCGCCTTCATGAAGTGGATACGCCCGGATGATTTCGTGCAGGTCACCCTGGGCCCAACCCCGCAGTAGGATTACGAATCCGCAGGTTTTCACGATTTTATATCAAGCCGGGCAGGCAGAAAGGAGAAAATTAACCGCCGGCTACCTGTAGGCGGATTTGTCCCCGATGTCCACGTGGATGGGCATGAGGACCTTCCTGAATGCAAAAAGGTCAAACAGCGCGGCAATAAGCACAAGGCCCGGCGCCGCCGCGCCTTCGCCCAGAGCGCCCGCCCCCAGGGCAATAAGATAAAGGGGCATTATAATCGCAAGCAGATAGCCTTCCACGAGCCTGAAGCAGAAAGCCTCCTTGGCGCAAATGAAGGCCATGCACCCGGCGGCCGGCAACAGAAACAAGAGCGCCAAATGCGCTCCGGAGACATAGGAGGCGGCGTCCCCGTTTCCCTTCATGACGACGAGGGCCAGGGTAACGAGCGCCAGATAGTAGAGCCTTTTGAGGTATTCCTTGAAAATGCCTATGTAGAGGTGGATGAAAAAGACGCTAAGCCCCACCGAAAAATACAGCGCGGCGAGAAAGAAGTCGAAGTACAGGGATGAGGTCCGGGCATCGAGCGGGCCGTGCAATGCGAGAAACGCAGCCAGGGCGGAAAGCGTTACAGCGGCAAGCGCAACCCCGGCCCTGTAAAGAAGGACCGTTATCCTGTCAGCCCTCGTAAGCGGCTGATATAATACGTAGTCACCCATGCTTCAATGGAACCTGTCCAAATCGGCCTTTGTTCGACGGAGGGCCAATAAATTCACCCCTGAAATCGCTGGTCCCCGGCTGGATACCACGTACGCCGGATGACGTCCTAACGTCCATGGCCGCCAACTTCTTTTCTCTTCAGGCGGGGAAACCCGGCGACTCAGAATTATTTATCTCCCCTCTTTTTCTTCCGGAAAGTGAAATCCTGCAACATCAGTTTCAGCAGTTCCAGGGGCGTCTTTTTTGAGACTTCCTTGCACCTGCACTGCCCATCGGTCTCCGGCTGCACCTCTTTACCGGTTCCGGGATTTGACTTATTGCCCTCATCCCGTTTCATCGGTACTCTTTTGCTCCTCCGGCGGCTCCTGTCCTTCCGTTTTTTCTTCCGTTTTTACCGGTTCTTTTACCGGTTCCCTCGGCGGTTGCTGCCTCTGCGGGGCCCCCGCTTCTTTCTCACGGCTCACAGCCTCTTTCTTTTCGGCCTCTATCTTCGCCTTGTGGACTTCAATCTTGTACTGGCCGGGCAAGATGGAGGGGTCGCCGATGACGTTTATCCTTATCTTGAAATCCTTTTCCACCCTCATCAGCCCGTCTCTTTTTTCGTTCAAGAGGTAATTCGCGCCCCCAACGGGGATATGGCAGACTATCAACTCCAGCCCGCCCCTCGAGGCCTTCATGTGTATCTCCCGGAAGGCCGAAAGCGAGACCATCTCCTCCGCCATCAGCACGCCGGAGCCTTCGCAGGTAGGGCATTTCCTGTAGGCCGACTCGAAGAACGCCGTCCTCATCCGCTCCCGGGTCATCTCGACTATCCCGAACCTGGATATGCCGGTTATGTCCGTATGGGCCTTGTCGGCAAGCAGGGCGTCCTTCAGCCTGGCCTCCACCTGCCTCCTGTTTTTCGAGGCCTCCATGTCGATAAAGTCTATGACCACAAGCCCGCCCATGTCCCTGAGCCTCAATTGCCTGGCTATCTCGTCGGCGGCCTCCAGGTTTGTCCGAAGCGCCGTCTGCTCGATGTTCTTTTCTTTCCTGCTCCTGCCGGAATTCACGTCTATCGCGGTAAGCGCCTCGGTCCTGTCGAAGACGAGATACCCCCTTGAGGGCAGATGGACGTAGCGCTCGTTGATCTTGGCGATCTGGTCCTCCAGGTTATGGAGGTCGAAGATGGGCCGCTTGTCCTTGTAGTACCTTACGTTTATCTTCCGCTGCCCGGGGAGTGTGCGCCTCAAAAACGACTTTATGTTCCGGAACGTCTCCTGGTCGTCGACAAGGACCTCCTCCACGTCCGGCGTGAGATAGTCCCGCACGGTCCTTATGGCTATGTCCTGCTCCTTGTAAATAAGCGCCGGGGCCTTTACGCTGGCGGCCTCCTTCTGTATCTCGTTCCAGAGCTTTGTCAGGTATTTCAGGTCGTTCGAGAGGTCGTCGGCGGTCTTGTCGATGCCGGCCGTGCGGACGATGAAACCCGTGTCCTCCGGCACTTTAAGCGTGCCGAAGGCCTGCTTCAGGCGCTGCCGGTCCTCGTCGCCTATCTTCCTGGAAATCCCGATCCTGTTTTGGCCGGGCATCATGACTATATACCTGCCGGGCAGCGATATATACGTGGTGAGGCTCGCGCCCTTGGTCTCCCTCTGGTCCTTCTCGACCTGGACAATCAGCTCCTGCCCCTTTTGAAAGACCTCCTGCATGCGGACCTTTCTGTTCCTGCCGCCGGGGCCGAAATACTCGGGCTTTATCTCGCGGAGCTGAAGGAAGCCGTTTTTCTTCTGGCCGAAATCCACAAAGACCGCCTGCAGGGAGGGCTCGACCCTCGCGATGGTCCCCTTGTAGATGTTGCCCCTGAGATGCTCCTTCGTGGCGAGTTCCACATAAAAGTCGACCAGGCGGTCGGCCTCGATGATGGCGACTCTCTTTTCTTCCGGATATTTGGCGTCTATGAGGATTTTCTTTTTCACTAAAGTAGTATTATAGCAGATATTTCATCCGAAACCCGGAATGGCCAGACATTTATTTGATAAATTTCCGCCGGTTCTGAATTATAATTATAAATTATAACTGTACTGGGGGTGGAATGAAGACTCCGGCCATGCGAGGCATGGGGACATGATGGAAACAAGTCCGCTGGCGGGCAAACCCGCCCCGACCTCGCTGCTTGCGGACGTGCCGGGGCTTGTGGCGGCCTATTATACCCTTGTCCCGGACCCTGGCGCGGCGGGCGAGCGCGTCGTCTTTGGCACCTCCGGGCACCGGGGGTCTTCGCTTGAAAAGACATTCAACGAGGCCCACATACTGGCCATTGCCGAGGCCATCTGCCTTTTCCGGAAAATGCAGAAGACAGACGGGCCGCTTTTTCTTGGGATGGACACCCACGCGCTGTCGGTGCCGGCCTTCGCCAGCGCGCTGGAGGTGCTGGCGGCAAACGGCGTGGACGTCATGGTCTCGGACGGGGAGCCCTACACACCCACTCCGGCGGTCTCCCACGCGATACTTACCTATAACCGGGGGCGGAAGACGGGGCTGGCCGACGGTATCGTCATCACCCCGTCCCATAACCCGCCTGAAAGCGGGGGATTCAAGTACAACCCGCCGCATGGGGGCCCCGCGGAACCCGCCGTAACCGGATGGATAGAGGCCAGGGCGAACGGGCTCATCGGAGGCGGCCTTGGCGGCCTGAAACGGGTCCCGTTTGAAAAAGCCCTTCGCGCCTCGACCACTCACAGGCACGATTTCATGGGCGCTTATGTCCTGGACCTTGGAAATGTCATCGACATGGGCGCCATCGCCCGCGCAGACATAAACCTCGGAGTGGACCCCCTGGGCGGAGCGGGGGTCCATTACTGGGGCCGGATAGCGGAACGCTACGGCCTCAATCTCACCGTCGTCAACGACGCCGTGGACCCGACGTTTCGTTTCATGACGGTCGACTGGGACGGCAAGATACGGATGGACCCTTCCTCGCCGTATGCGATGCAGCGGCTCATAGGCCTGAAAGACAAATTCGACGCCGCCTTCGCAAGCGATACCGATCATGACCGGCACGGCGTTGTGACCAGGAGCGAGGGTTTGTTGCCGCCGAACCACTACCTGGCCGCATCGGTCCACTACCTCTTCGGGCACCGGCCGGACTGGCCCGCCGGGGCGGCCGTGGGTAAGACTCTCGTCAGCAGCCAGATGATAGACCGCGCCGCCCAAAAGGCCGGCAGGAAGCTCTACGAGACCCCGGTCGGCTTCAAGTGGTTCGTTGACGGACTGCTGGACGGCTCCCTCGGCTTTGCCGGCGAAGAGAGCGCCGGGGCGTCATTCCTGCGCATGGACGGCACTGTCTGGACCACCGACAAGGACGGGATAATCCCCGCGCTGCTGGCCGCGGAGATGAGGGCGAGGACCGGACGCGACCCGGGCGAGATATATCAGGGGCTTGCCTCCGAGTTCGGCCGTCCCGTCTACGAACGCGTGGAAGCGCCCGCCACGCCCAAGCAGAAGGAGATCCTAAAACGGCTCTCCCCTGAACAACTCCGCGCGGAGATGCTGGCAGGGCAGAAGATCCAGGCCGTCCTCAGCCGGGCACCCGGAAACAGCGAGCCCATCGGCGGCATTAAAGTGGTCGCGGAGAGCGGCTGGTTCGCCGCACGCCCCTCGGGGACCGAAGACATCTACAAGATATACGCGGAGAGTTTTATCGGGCAGGACCATCTGCGCCGCATCATAGAGGAGGCACAGGCCATGATAGATGACGCCTTGGCCGCAAGACCGGCGACTTCAGCCGAAAAAGAGGGAAGATGAGCGACAATTTAACGTTAGGCGGCCTCGCGTGTTCTTTTTTGCCTTTTGATATCGAGGGGTTCGGCAGCCTTGCGGAGCTGGCCCTTGACATGCGCTGGTCCTGGAACCGTTCGGCCGATGTGATATGGAAACGGCTCGACCCGGTGCTGTGGGACCTCACCACCAATCCCTGGGTCATGCTGCAGGCAGTCTCGCAGGACCGTCTGAGAAGCCTGCTTGCCGACCCCGCCTTCCGCAAGAAGGTGGATGCCTGCCTGAAGGCCAAGCGCGAGGCCGAAAGCGCGCCGGCGTGGTTCCAGCGCGAGCACCCCGGGGGGCCGCTTGAATCAGTCGCCTATTTCAGCATGGAATTCATGCTGAGCGAGGCGCTGCCCATCTATTCGGGCGGACTTGGCAACGTTGCGGGAGACCAGTTGAAGGCCGCAAGCGATATGGGTGTGCCCGTCACGGGTGTCGGCCTTCTCTACCAGCGGGGTTATTTCCGGCAGGTCATAGACAGGAGCGGCTCGCAGCAGGCCCTTTTCCCGTACAACGACCCGAGCGGGCTGCCGATCGTCCCGCTCAGGGAACAAAACGGCGAGTGGCTGAGGCTTAAAATCGCATTCCCCGGCTGCCTGGTATGGCTCAGGACATGGCAGGTGCAGGTCGGCAGGATAAAACTCTATCTGCTGGACACCAACGACCCGGCCAATTACCCCACGCACCGCGGCATCACAAGCGAGCTCTATCCGGCGGGGCTCGAGTTGCGGCTGATGCAGGAGATCGTCCTTGGCATCGGCGGCTGGAAACTGCTGGAGGCCATAGGTCTGAGACCCGAAGTCTGCCACCTCAATGAGGGGCATCCGGCGTTCGCGGTGCTGGAGCGGGCCCGTTCTTTCATGAAGCAGACCGGCAGTACGTTCAAGGCGGCGCTGATCGCCACCCGGGCCGGCAATATCTTTACGACCCATACGCCCGTGGCGGCGGGTTTCGACCGTTACCCGCCCCATCTCATCGAGCAATACCTGGGGGCCTATGCCACAAACAGGCTCGGCATCACGCTTGAGGAGTTGCTTGCACTGGGGCGCCAGGACCCGGCAGACAGCGCCGAATTCTTCAACATGGCCTATCTCGCCGCTCGCGGCAGCTGGGCCATAAACGGGGTGAGCCAGCTCCACGGCGAGGTAAGCAGGCGGATCTTCCAGCCCATCTTCCCCCGCTGGCCGGCCTCCGAAGTGCCGGTCGGCCACGTCACAAACGGCGTGCACATGTCCACCTGGGACTCGGCCGAGGCCGACGCCTTCTGGACCGAAACATGCGGGAAGGAGCGCTGGCTCGGCAGCACGGAGGACATCGAACGGAAGATGAGCACGGTGCCGGACTCCAGGATCTGGCAGTTCCGCCAGGCAGTCCGCGCCAATCTGGTCGAATACGTCCGCAAGCGGCTCATAAGGCAGCTTTCGGTCTCCGGCGCGCCTCCGGATGAGATCGAAAATGTAAAACACGTCCTGGACCCGGAGATGCTCACGCTGGGGTTCGCCCGGCGCTTCACGAGCTACAAGCGGCCGAACCTCCTCCTGTACGACCCGGACAGGCTGCTTCAGATACTCACCAACCCGGCCCGTCCCATCCAGTTGCTTATCGCGGGCAAGGCCCATCCGGCGGACCTTGCCGGCCAGGCGATGATCAGACAATGGATGAGCTTCATCGGGAAGCCGGGGGCGCGCAGCCACGTGGTGTTCCTCAGTGATTACGACATGCAGTTGACCTCGCGCCTGATGCACGGGGTCGACGTCTGGGTCAACACCCCGCGGCGTCCCTGGGAGGCGTGCGGCACAAGCGGCATGAAGATACTGGTCAACGGCGGACTGAACCTCTCGGAACTCGACGGCTGGTGGGCAGAGGCCTATACGCCCGCTGCCGGATGGGCCCTCGGCGATGGAAAGGAACACGGCCCCGAATGGGACGCCGTGGAAGCGGAAGCCCTGTACCGGCTGCTTGAGCAGACGGTCGCCACGGAGTTCTATTCACGCGGCAAGGACGAAATCCCGCCGGCATGGGTCTTGCGGATACGCCAGAGCATGTCACGGTTGACCCCGCAATTCTCCGCGACCCGCACGGTCGCCGAATATACCGAAAGATACTATATCCCCTCCGCCCTCGCCTACCGGCAGCGCACCGCGGAAAAGAGCGCACCAGGGGCCGATATCGCGGCCCGTCTCGACCGCCTGCATGAGGGGTGGAGCGGGCTTCGCTTCGGGGAAGTCAAGGTGGGAACCGGTCCGGATTGGCACGCATTCGAGGTCCGCGTCCATTTAAACGGGCTGGACCCCGGGATGATATGCCTGGAACTCTACGCCGAAGGAGACGGCCGGGGGCCTTTCCGCCGGGAGATGGAGCCGGATACTGTCCGGCCGGGCAGGCAGGGCGCATACGTCTACCGGGCCCGAGTGCCCAACAGCCGTCCGGCAGCGGATTACACGGCCCGCATAAGGCCGCGCCTGCCCGGCGCCTCGCTCCCCCTGGAATCAAGCCTCATACTCTGGCAGCGTTGAGGACCGGTCCCGTGAGGGGCGCTCATTCCAGGAACGGATAACCAAGCCCCACAAAGACGGCCGGCCCCTCATTGCCGAACCCCACGTCTATCCGCCCCACGATATTGGGCGGGACAATCGCCCTGAAACCTATCCCGGGGTTCACTTTGAATTCCTTTGTAGAGATGCTGTTAAGAGAGCTCATGACGGCGCCCGCATCCAGGAAAGGGGTGAGCTCCCATTTGGTTTCCACATGGAAGAGCGTCCGCGTGAAGAGCCTGATGCGCTCCTCGAAATTAAACAGCAGGTAGCTGTTGTCTATGAACCTGTTGTCTCCGTAGCCGCGGAGCGTATTTTCTCCGCCCAGGATGCTGCGCTCCAGGAAAGGGACCTTCTCGCCGACCGTCTGGTTGTAGACCCCCCTGACGAGGGTGACGTAGCGCTCCCCGGAGGCGGGCATATAGTCCTCTGCCTCAATCGAGTAATGGAAAAAATCGGAGCCGCTGCCCAGGAATTTCCGGCTCCATTCGGCGGAGGCGCTGGAGTAAAAACCCCTGGTGGGCATCTCGCGCGAATTCAAGGTGCTGTAGATGAGCGAGAGCCCCTGGGCGTGGGTCCTGAACCCGTTTATCCCCGGCACTTGCGCGGGGGTGAAGACGTCTCCTATGAACGGCAGCGAGTCTACCGCCCCCTTGGTTATTGTGACCTGCCTGAACCTCTCGTCCAGCGAGACATAAAAATCCGGCAGGACGTCGAAGACGCCCGAGAGGTTGAAACCGGCCTCCTCGTCCCCGTAATTCGTCTGGTCTTCAATCCTGCTGGAAGACTGGAAACCGAAAAACCTGGCGGAGCCGTTGTCGAAATGGTAGACGAAGGCATTCAGGTCCACCCCCTTTTGTATATTGCCGATGTCCTTGAACCTCAGCTCGTAATCGAAATTCACGCGCTGGGAACGGGATATGTTCATCTCCCAGCTCCGGCCGGCCTCCGGATACAGCGCCCCGTAAAGGGTCTCGGTGATCCCGTAATGCCGGTTGTAGTTCAACTGGGGGGCAAGAAGGGTCCTTGCCCCGCCTTCCTTGTCGTAAATGAGGGCGGCCGCAAGCACCCCCCAGGTGATGCCCTCGTTAGGGTTGGTGGAAATGGCCGGAAGGGGGATTGTCACTACCTTTACCGGGTCGCCATAACTTTTATTGGTCAGCGGAGCGGGCAAGTCTTTTCTGGGCACCATCGCCGTGCACGAGACAGCGCACAAAAGGGCAAAGGAAAAAATCGCCGGCAAAGACAACCTGCTTCTTTTCACCGTCCGGCCCTGACTCCATTTTCAGTTTTTAATTTTTACTGTGAGCCGCTGATTATAAAACGCCGCAGCCGGATTATTATAAATGTTACGGCCAAATTTTTCGTCCCTTTTCACCACTAAAAAAAGTAAAAAACCGCTCGCATGCCATCCCCGTCTCCTTCCTGATACGCGGGCCTTTATGTTTGACCGGGCCTGCGCCATGAAAGTGGGTTCATGAAATCTGACGCAGGCCCTGGTTGGCCGCGCGGAGAGGGGGTGATAGAATACCTGAAAGAAAAACCCAATACCGGAAATATGAAAAAAATATGGCGAGGCGTCAGTTTTTTCATTCTTTTCACCCTGTCGGCCCTTATTGGGCTTGTGTCGGCGTCCGCCCGTGCGGAGGACCAGGGAAGGCTCCGGGCCGAGGTCTTCGGCCGGCAGGTGACGATAAAACCGGGGGACCCGCGTTCCGTAACGGCCTGGGACCTGGGAGTCGATATATCCGAACCGCCCCCCGAGGGCTCTGAAATACTGCCTGTCGGGGACCTCTATTTCTGGCGGCACCCGGACGACCGGCACCTGCTGCGCGCGGAGATCTCCGGGGTATGGGACGATGTCTTCTGGGCGCGCAGGGGGCGTGGGCTGGGCCCGTTTGAGGCGGTGCTCACATTCACGAACTTCACTGTCCCGGCCGCGCAGTCCGAACTGGTCGACGGCGAGGAGCTGAAGACCGAGGAGCTGCTGTGGGGTTATGTGCGGCCGGGGTTCGGCCTCGGTTACCGCAGCCAGGTCGCCCCCGGCCATCAGGACAACATGCTGGCCGCCGACCTGACCTTCGAGCCCGGTTTTCTCTTCTTCGATAAAGGTCCCGATGCGGCCCGCAACTTCGCTGCCCCGCAGGACACTTTCGAGTTTCGCGCCCATCTGCAGCTGCGCTGGGACGCCCTGGAGAGAAACCTGATCAAACTCCCCAAAAGGGGATACGCCGCCGGCGCCGACCTGGTTTACGGCCATCGGGCCAACTGGCGGGACTGGGGCATAAACGGCGGCCAGGCGGCGGACGAGGGGCGAAATTACGCCTCTTTCACCGGTTATTTTCTTGCCGCGGGCGGCGTCCCCTGGGCAAAAAGCGGCCGCCATTTCCTGGTGGGGGCCCTCTACGGCGGCTATGGCCATCACCTTGACCGCTTTTCGGCCGTCCGCATCGGAGGCGGGCCGGACCCGCTTGGCGAGGAATACGGCTCGACATGCCGGCCTGTCCTGCCGGGCGCCGCCATAGATGAGTTCTTCCCGGAACACTACGTGCTTGCCACGGGCGAATACCGGTGGCAGCCTGTCTTTTTCGCCTCTCTGGGGCTGGACGCCTCCGCCGGATGGCTTGACCGCCTCCGCCGGACCGGCGCCGGGATCGTTGCAAAAGACAACCTGCTGCCGGCAGTCGGGGTGAGGCTGACCACCGGGTTTTTCTTCGATACGCGCCTGCAGGCCGCATACAACTATAATTTTTCGGTCGTCCGCCGGGACGGCTTCGGAGGACACGAAGTGCTGGTAGAGGTCTCTGGGAAACTCTGAGGGGGGCGAAATGCTAAAATTAAAGATTGTCTCGGGCGCAATAAGGCTTTATCGGGAAGGGCATGAATGGAAAAGGGATTTCTCTGGGGCGCGGCGACATCGGCCTTTCAGCTTGAGGGCTCCGCGCCGGCTGACTGGGCGGCCTGGGACCCTTCCATTAAAGAGAGGCCCGGGATAACCAACCATTACACCCTCTACAAAGATGATATCCTTTTGTTAAAATCCCTGGGCCTGAACGCGTACCGCTTCTCCGTCGAATGGAGCAGGGTCGAGCCCCGCGAAGGGCAGTGGGATGAAGAGGCGCTTGACCACTATCTGAGGGTCGCGGAGCTTCTGCGGGAAAATAATATAGAGCCGATGGTGACGCTGCACCACTTTACCCATCCCGACTGGTTTACGCGGAAATACGCATGGCATGAGCCCTCTTCAGTAGAGAAATTTCTGAAGTTCGCGGAAAAGGTAATCACAAAAATCAAAAACGTCCGTTACTGGATAACCTTCAACGAGCCCTATGTCCTCATGCTCGGCGGGTACATCGAAGGCTGCATGCCGCCGGGTCTCAAGGACGCCTCCCTCGCCGTAAAAGCCCTTAAGAACATGCTCACCTGCCATGCCGGGGCTTATGACATGATCCACGGGCGGACACCCGACGCCATGGTAAGCGTTGCCCACAATATGGCGGCCATCGTCCCCTGGAACAGGTGGAACCCGGCGGACAGGCTGCTTTCCCGCATCGGGAAATATTTTTACGACCATTCGCTCATCGACGCGTTCATGACCGGAGAACTGAAGTTCCGCCTCCCCTTGATGAGGCCCGTTACTGTCCGGGCACCCATAAAGGGGAAACTGGATTTCATGGGCGTAAACTATTACACGAGGGTGCATCTGAGGTTCAACCCATTCAAGAGGATGTGCGTTGAACTCCGGCATAAGGATATCGGCGGCCACGGGCTCACAGATCTCGGATGGGAGATACACCCGGACGGTCTTGAACGGGTCCTGAAGTACGCCTCCCGCCTCCGGGTGCCCATAATAATCACCGAAAACGGCATAGCGACCCGTGACGAAGAGAAAAAGATGAATTTCATCAGGATGCACGTGCCTCTATCTTTCTGATGGCGATAGATAAATCCAGGAGCGAGGACATCTGCGCATCCGAAGACTGGGACAATTGTCCGATGTTCCTTTCAAAGACGCTAAGGAACAAAAACTGACTAAAAATAATTCGCCCCGGCCTTTATCGCGCCTTTAGTGATGATGTAAAACCCCTTTTCCACATGGCCCTCCAGGGCGACGGGATGGCAGCTTCCCTTCCCCGTTTTCAGCTCGTCCGCCGTGTACGTGAGATTGCAGGCCCTGCAGACGATGTTTCCGCCCTCAATCCGATAGCCCAGTTTTTTGGGATAACACATGGCGCAGGCATCAAAATAGGACTGGATAGCCCCGTTTACCTTTATCAGAAAGAAATCTATCCTCCGCCCGCCCAGCTCGAAGCTGTAGAATACGGGGACCTTCCGCCTGAGGGTCTTTACGTCTATCGCAACGTCTCCGCTGCCGTCCAGCGGGGCCTTCCCGTAGGCCGGCATCCTGTTGCAGGATGACAGCGAAAGCGCGAGCATCATCACCGGCACTGTCATTAAAGGGATTATCATTGATCCGGCCGGGGCGGCCATTTTTGAGATCCGCGCCATCTGCAATTTTAAATGCATGACCGGATTTTAATCAATCGGCAATAGAAGCACCCTGGCAAAAACCGGCTGCCGGCAAGGCCGGACTGTCAGGCGTACAATACAATTTATCTAAAATTGTAATTTTATGTTGACACCGCCTGCCATGTCAAATAACATACTGCATGAAATTAGTGGCCGCAGCAATGCTGGTCTTCCTTGCGGCTTCGCTCGTGCCGATAGGATATGCGCCCGTGGAAAGGCCGTCCCCGGGGGGGAAAACCTTCCTGCTGACTCTCGATGTTTGCAATCATGGCAAAGGCGGGCTGGCCAGCCAGTCCATGCCGTTCATTCCGGTGTTTGCCGCTAAAGTATACCACATGGTTTTTGCACATTCACTTGAAATACGGGAGCAGGATTTCAAGCCGCTTCTGCTTTCCGTCTCGAAGGAACGCCCTCCCAAACCCAATCCGCAGTCCTGAAAAAATCCGGTTTGTCATGAGGTCCTCTTCCGCCTGAAGGCGGAAAAGGTTGAGGGAAATGAGTTGCGCCCTCCGGCTCACGGCAATCCGCTGGTTTTCAGGACGCCATTATTGGTTCCCGAAGAGGATTTTTGCGCGCAGTGTGCCCGGGATTCGTTTAACGGATTCCTCCCTTGCAGACTGGCTCCGCTTCGGGACTACCCGGTTTCCCGGGACTTGAAGCGGAGCCTTTTTTAAAAAAACCTCTGAAACAGGGGATGAGAGAGAAACTTTCAAGACGGACATCTTGAAACAACATATAAAACCGAGGAGGAAACATCGATGTTAGCTGATAAAGAAGGACTTTCAAGACGGGATATGATTGTAAACGGCGGGAAAGCGGCTGCTCTTGGCGCTGCGGCCCTGTCTCTTGGCGCACTCAACATCGCAAAAAATGCGGACGCATATGAATACGCCTCAGAGTACAAGTACGTGAAACTGGACCCGCAGGAGGTAGGCCAGCTCGCCTATGAAAACTATGGCAAGAGGTGGTGTACGTCCTCGGTCATCGCCGGACTCGTCGGGAACTTGCAGAAGAAAGGCGCCGGCGGATGGAAGAATTTCCCCATCGATGCCTACAGATGGGGACACGGCGGCCTGGCGGGCTGGGGTGCTCTCTGCGGGACGATGCCCGGCGCGGGCGTAGTCATTGGGCTGACCACAAAGGACACCGACACCGCAGAGCAGATGGTCAACGACCTCGCCTTCTACTATTCCTACACCGAACTGCCGTCCTTTACTCCCGCAAAGGTACTGTACGCCGATATCAAGCACATGACCATAGCCGGCACCCCCATCTGCCACATCTCAGTGGGCAGGTGGATGAGGGTGGAAGGCGTAGGTTTTCTGACCAAGCAGAGGGTGGAAAGGTGCGCCCGCCTTTCGGCAAATGTCGCAATATATGCGACGAAGATGCTTAACGCGTGGGCGGACGGCAAGTACACGCCTAAGCACAAGCCGCTGTACAACGTATTGGCGAATGGCATCACGTCCCAGAACAACTGCATGGACTGCCACGGACACGATGTCCCCTCGCCCAACGAGACCTATGATACTTTGACGAAATAGGGGGTTTTTTTAAAGCAGACCCCCTCTCACGCCGGAACGGGAAGCATTTCCCCCCTTCCCGTTCCGGACATATCCGCACGGGGGGAGATTCACTATTCAATACAGGAGAGAAACTTCATGCGTAAAATAATCAGTTCCGCCGGGCTCGGCCTGGCATTTATCATATGGCTGCTCGCTCCGGCGGATGTCTGGGCCTGCGCAAGTTGCGGCTGCATGTTGAGCCCCGATTGGAACAACCTGCAGTTTTCTTCCGCGGCCGGCATAAAGCTGGACTTTCGCTACGATTATATAAACCAGGACCAGCTTCGAAGCGGGACCGGGACCATTTCGCCCGTTGCCGCAAGCCGGATCACGAATGACGGCGCGCCTCAGGAAGTCGAGAAATACACCCGGAACAATTATTTTACATTGGGGATAGACTACAGCAGAAATCCCTATTGGGGCATCAATATTCAACTGCCCTGGATTGACAGGAGCCACAGCACGCTTGGGACGAATTCCAACGGGATCACGCCCGGCCCGGGCGGAGGGCAGTACGACTCTCATACTTCCGGCCTTGGCGACATGAAGGTGATAGGACGTTATCAGGGCTTTTTCCCGCGGGGCAATGCCGGCGTGCTCTTCGGACTCAAACTGCCGACCGGCAGCTATACCGAAACCGGGACATCGACCGATCCGACCGCGCCCGGCCCGGTCCCCATAGACCGTGGCTTGCAACCGGGCACCGGCACGACCGATGTGATACTTGGAGCATATTACGTCGACGCCCTGAGCCCCAAATGGGGTTATTTCGCGCAAGCGATTGTCCAGTCGGCGCTCTATTCGAAAAATGAATACAGGCCGGGCAATGGCCTCAACCTCAACCTGGGCCTGCGCTATCTCGGTTTTTCCCGTTTCTTTCCCCAGATGCAGCTCAACTTCCGCGCCGTAGAGCGGGATTCCGGAGCGCAGGCGGACACAATCAGCACCGGCGGAACGCTGTTATATCTCAGCCCGGGTATGGACGTGCCGGTCAGTTTTCATTTTTCCGTCTACGGCTTCGTCCAACTGCCCGTATATCAGAACCTTAACGGAGTGCAGCTTGCGCCGCGTTACACGACCTCTCTGGGCGTGCGCTATGTATTCTGATACATTCGGCCGAAAAAAAAGGCCGGGTGAAGATTTCACCCCGGCCTTTCAAGCGACAGGCGAAGATTCTAGTAAATTCCCGCCTTCTTCCAGTAGGCCCTTATCTTGTTCTTCAGGACTAACGGCAAGGGGACATAGGCAAGCTTCTCGGCTGCCGGGTCGCCGTTTTTGTAAGACCAGTCAAAAAACTTCACGACCTTTCTATTGGACTGCGGCAGGTCCTTCGAAAGCAGGATGAAAGTGCCTCCGGCAATCGGCCATGATGTCTTGCCGGGGGCGTTCACAAGCCACAGGTAAAAATCCTTGGCGGGGCTGAAATCCGCCTTGGCCGCGGCGTCCTTGAAACTCTGGAAGGTGGGCGAAACATACAGGCCCGCCTTGTTTTTCATGAGCGCATAGGCCATCTTCTCCTGCAGGATATAGGCGAACTCCACATAGCCTATGGAATAGGGGACCCTGTTTACATAGTTGGCGACCCCCTCGCTGCCCTTGGCCCCGAGGCCCACGGGCCATTTCACGGCCGTACCGGCGCCGACTTTGGCCTTCCATGCAGGCGAAACCGCGCCCAGGTACGTGGTGAAGATCGCGGTCGTACCGGAGCCTTCCGACCTGTGGATAGTCGTAATCGCATGGTTGGGAAGATTGAGCCCGGGATTCAGGGCCTTTATCCTTGGATCATTCCAGGACCTGATCTCGCCCAGGTATATCCCGGAAAGCGTGGCGCCGTCGAGTTTCATCTGGCCGGCCCTGATACCCGGAATGTTCACTACCGGCACGACGCCCCCGATGACCGTGGGGAACTGCAGGAAATGTTTTTTCGCAAGCTCAGCGGGCGGAAGCGGCGCGTCGGAGGCGCCGAAAGCAACGGTCTTGTTTGTAATCTGCTGGATGCCGCCTCCCGAGCCTATCGACTGGTAATTCAACTGCACACCCGTCACCTTGCCGTACGCGTACGCCCAGGCCGAATATATCGGATAGGCGAACGTGGAACCGGCCCCGTTTAGCGTCTCGGCCGCAAAGGCCGTCCCGAAGACAAGCGGGGCAGCCAGAATCAGGAGAATACCAACCAATCTTTTCATCTTTAAAACCTCCTTTGGGTTTTGATTTTCAATTAGCATAAAAGTATGTTATTACAGAAAAGTTACAGGAAGGTTAAGTTTCCACTCGCTGCATCCCGTATGCCGGGTAACGGGGGCTCCAAATTTGCCAGTTAAGCCCCGAAGATGTTATCTTTGGGAATCATGTTGCTTAAGGTGCTGTTGCTTGCCGTTGTCCAGGGGGCCGCGGAACTGCTGCCTGTGTCGAGTTCCGCGCATGTAATCCTGGCGGAAAAACTCCTGGGACTGGACCCCACGGCCCCGGAGATGACCCTCCTGCTGGTCATGCTCCACACGGGCACCATGTTTGCGGTCATCTTCTATTTCTGGAGGTCATGGAAGAGGAGTTTTTTCAGTTCCCGCAAGGCCTTGCGGGATTCCGCGGCGTTCATAGCGGCGGCCACCGTTTTTACGGGCGCGGTGGGCCTGCTGCTTAAAAAAGTCATCGAAAAATTCGTGCTGGGCGGAGGTCCGCACGCGCAGGTGGAACAGATATTCGGCAATCTGACCATCATCGGGACGGCGCTTGCGGCGGCGGGGGTCCTGATAATAATCTCCGGATTGAAAGACCGGCCCCCTTCCGGCGCAAAGGCCCCGGCCGGGCAGAGGGAGCTCGACATGAAGGGCTCCTGCCTGATAGGCGCGGTGCAGGGCCTCTGTCTGCCGTTCCGGGGGTTCTCGCGCTCGGGGGCCACGATATCCACGGGCCTCATGCTGGGGATGAAAAAGATACCGGCCGAGGAGTTCAGTTTCGCGCTGGCCGTCGTCCTCACCCCTGTCGCGATTGCCCGCGAGCTATGGAGGCTGATGGCGGCCCAGCATATGCCGCTTTTGGACCTCGCCGGCGCGGCGGGCCTGCTCTATCCAAGCCTCCTGGGCATGGTGTTTAGCTTCATCTCCGGCCTGATGGCCCTCCGCTGGCTTTCAAACTGGCTGGAGCGGGGCCGCTGGCACTATTTTGGCATTTACTGCCTGCTGGCTTCGGCCGTCGTCCTTTCGCTGCATTTCAGCGGCCTCTAACCCAGGCCCCGTTCAGCTATCGCACCCGTTTATGAGCCTCTTTTGAAATTCATGTGGATACTTTTTTACTGCCCCATTAATAGAAAAAAGGCCTCGCAGGGCGGGAGGCGGGCTGTGGTTGAGGGCGGTAGAGGCTTATTTGACGATTGTCACCGTGCAGCCGGCCTCGGCCGCGACCCTCCTTGACACCGACCCCAGCAGGAAACCCTCTATCGCGGACCTCCCCTTGTGGCCGACCACTATCAGATCGCAGCCCTTCTCCGCGGCCATCTTCACGATCTTGTCGGCGGGATGGCCTATCACGACCTCGGTCTTTACGAACAGACCCTTCTCCCTCGCCTTCGCGGCCAATTCGCCGAGCATCTGCTCATAATGGCTCATGGCCGCATCCACGGCGCCGCTCATGTCCACGAAATAGAGCGACTCCGGCGGCTGGACGACGGAGACGGCGAAAATTGTCGAGGTCGGCTTTTGCAACGAGGCCAGTTCAAGCGCCAAATCGAACGCGTCACGGGATTTATCCGAACCGTCAAAAGGCACCAGTATCCTTTTAAACATAAAAAACCCTCCTTATAAGTGAAGAACCAGATTGGAAAATACCAGATGGAGAAGAATTAGTCAACCGGGCGTCATCTAGCGGCCCGCCTTCCCTGATAAGATATGGACAGGGCGGGGAATCGCATCTGCGGGGGGCTTATGCGTCCAAATGACGTCACCATATTCATGTGCGGAGATGTAATGACCGGCCGGGGCATAGACCAGATATTGCCCCATCCCGCCGCCCCCCGCATCTATGAGCCCTATATGGACAGCGCCCTTGGATACGTGGAACTGGCCGAGCGGGCGCACGGCCCGATACCCGGACCGGCCGGCTTCTCCTACATCTGGGGCGACGCGTTCGAGGAATTCCGGCTGGCAGGCCCGGATGTGAAGATCATAAACCTCGAAACCGCGGTCACCAGGAGCGAAGACTACGAGGACAAGGGGATCAATTACAGGATGGACCCGGCCAACATCCCCTGCATAACGGCCGCGGGGATAGATTGCTGCGCGCTCGCAAACAACCACATCCTGGACTGGGGGGTCCGGGGCCTCGCGGAGACAATCATGACATTAAAAAATGCGGGCCTCGCCTGCTGCGGCGCGGGCGGCAATATCGGCGCGGCCGCCGCTCCGGCCGTCATCAAGACCGCAAACGGCGGAAGGGTGCTTGTGTTTTCGATGGGCTCCGAGACCAGCGGCATACCGCGCCACTGGGCGGCCTCGGAAGACAGGGCCGGCGTAAACCTGCTTGCGGACCTCACGCCCGGCGCGGCCCGCCCGCTGAAAAAAGAAATCGAAAAACAACGGCGGCAAGGAGATATCGTGGTGGCCTCCGTCCACTGGGGCGGAAACTGGGGGTTCGACGTCCCGGACGCCTTCAGGCAATTCGCATATCTGCTTATAGACGAGGCCGGCGTGGATATCATACACGGCCATTCCTCGCACCACCCAAAAGGCATCGAGGTCCACAGCGGTAAACTCATCCTCTATGGCTGCGGGGATTTCATAAACGACTACGAGGGGATTGAGGGATATGAGCATTTCAGGCCGGAACTGGGCCTCATGTACTTCGCAAAAACGGACATGGCAAGCGGAAGGCTCCTCTCGCTGCGGATGACCCCGACCCTGATCAGAAGATTCAGGGTAAACAGGGCGGAAATTAATGATGCCCTCTGGCTGACAGACATGATTACCCGCGAAGGGGGCCGGTTCAATACGCGGGCAAGCCTGGGCGAAGACGGCAGATTGGCCCTCGAGTGGGATTTCGAATGAATGGATAGCGAGCGCATTGCCCCCGCCCCGGAAAACAAGTTTTCCGGGGACCCCTGCATCGGCCAAAAACTTGCCGCGGGGAAGACAATTACCATGCAGCAGGCTGCAGACAATTGCAAGTTAAATTAAAAACCTACATCAGACCATGGATGGTCTTCTGGATGAGGGAGACAAGTGGGGAGGGATAGACGCCGAGCCAGACAAGCCCGAGAGTAAGCGCGGCCAGAAGGAGGCTCCCTCCGAGGGGGACGGCCGCACCCTGCGGGGCGGCTGCGCCTTCCGGCCCTTCTGCCCTTTCGGGCCCCGCGGCCTCCGCGGAATACATCGTTATGATCACGCGGATGTAGTAATAAAGCCCGATTGCGCTGTTTGCCACCAGGACGGCGACCAGCAGCCAGAGGGCCGAGCCCACGCCTGCCGCGATTATGTAGAACTTGCCTATGAAACCCGCGGTCAAGGGGATGCCGGCAAGGGAAAAGAGCATCGCGGAAAACACGCCCGCTATGAAGGGCCGCCTGGAAGAAAGCCCCCGGTAGGCCTCGAGGTCCTCGGCGTCGCCCTGCCCGTCCGAAAGCACGGAGACGACCCCGAAGGCCCCGAGCATCGCTATGAAGTAGGAGACCAGGTAATATGAGACCGCGGTCACCCGCAGGGGGCCGCTGGCGAGAAAGGCTACAACCAGATAGCCCAGGTGCGCTATCGACGAGTAGGCGAGGATTCGCTTTACGTTTTCCTGCAGGAGCGCCAGCAGGTTTCCTGTGAACATGGAGGCTATGGAGATTATGGTGGCGACGAGGGCCAGGGAGCCCATCTGGTGGATGTCCACCAGGGCGAAATACCGCAGGAAGAGCGCAAAGACCGCGCCCTTCGAGACCGTCGCCACAAATGCCGAAACGGGCGCGGGCGCGCCCTCGTATACGTCCGGCGTCCACATGTGAAACGGCGCGACGGCGAGCTTGAACCCGAAGCCCACGGCGATAAGGGCAAGGGCGCCAAGAAACGCGGGCTCCGCGAGGCGGCCCGCCGCCCCCGCCGCCCTTTGCGCGATCTCCGAGAACTCCATCGTCCCCAGTTGCCCGTAAACAAGCGCCATGCCGAAAAGAAGAAAGGCCGAGGAGACCGCCGCAAGCACCAGGTATTTTACCCCCGCCTCAATCGCCTTAGCCCTCGACGCGGGATAGGAGACAAGGGCGTAAAGCGACACGCTCAGGGTCTCGAGGCCCAGGAAAAAGGAGGCGAAATGCGCGCTTGCCACCAGCACAGAGGAGCCCGCGGCTGCAAGCAGCAGCAGGACGTAAAACTCCTCGCGCCTCTCGCGCAGCATCCCCAGATAACCGTATGAAAGCAGGGCCACGGCGAACGTGGCGGCAAATATGAGGCCCATATAAAAAAGGGCGTAGTCGTCGATGATCAAAAGCGGCGTTACATGCCTGGGGGCGTATGCGGCCGCAAACGGCAGCGAGACAAAAGATATGAGCAACCCCAAAAGCGTAAGCGCCGCCGCCATCCGCCCCGCCCCCCCCACTCCCCTTTGCCGGGGTCCCCGGAAGAAGGCGATTGCCAGCATCACCGCAACCGGCGCGGCCGAGATTAGCATCAGGGGAAGAAGCGCAAGGAAGTCAGCGCCGCTCATTCATATCCCGCCTTATTATCTGCTCTCAATTTCCAGTGGCTAACAGGCCCGAAAACAACATTGCCACTTGCGGAAGGAGGCGGGAATGGCATGCGAGCGGATTTTTTTGACGGCAGCCCGGACAGGACGTCCGGGCAGGCAAAAGCCTCGGAGGCGGCCAGGACGGCCGCCGAGAATGAGCGAGCCGTGCCATTCCCGCCTCCTTCCGCCGAGACGGGCGCTAACGCCTTTTCTGTTTGCGAACTGGCAATTTTCTGCAAGCTATTGATGGCGGGGGCCGCCGCGTTTAAGACGGGCTGCGGGAAAAGGCCGAGCCAGACAATGAGGACGATCATCGCCGCCGCGACCCCCCGCTCCCTGGCGGACAGGTCGGGAGGGGTCCATTGCTTGCGCTCCTCCCCGTGAAAGACCCTCTGCATGATCCACAGGGCGTAGATTGTAGAGACGATAAGCCCCAGCGATGCCGCAACGCTCATGCCGGGGTTTGCCCTGAACGCCCCAAGAAGGATTAGAAACTCGGCCACGAAATTCCCCAGGCCCGGCAGCCCCAGCGAGGCAAGGACAAAGACCATCGCCACGCCTCCCATCACCGGGACTTTTTCCCAGAGCCGGCCCATAAACTGCATGTCGCGGGTATGGATGCGCTCCTGGAGCGCGCCGGCGAGGATAAAGAGCATCCCGGTGCTTATGGCATGGCTGATTATCTGCATCGTGACCCCCTCGAGCGCAAGTCCGTTCCACGCGAAGACGCCGACCAGGATAAACCCCATATGGCTGATGCTGGTGTCCGCGATGAGCCTCTTTAAATCCGTCTGCCCGAAGGCGAGAATAGCTCCGTAGAGGATGCCGGCCACCCCGATTGCCATCCCCACGGGCGCGAATTCATGCGCGGCCATCGGGAAAAGGGGGAACAGAAAACGCAGCAGCCCATAAGCCCCGGTCTTCAGCAGGAGCCCGGCCAGGATGACGCTGCCCGCGGTCGGCGCCTCCGTATGGGCATCGGGAAGCCAGCTATGGACGGGCACCGCCGGCAGCTTCACGGCGAAGGACGCGAAGAAGCCGAGCATCAGCCAGAAGGCCGCGGCCGAAGACATTTTGGCGCCGATGAGGTCGAAATAATCGAAGGTGTAGACACCCGTTTCTGCCGCGTGGATGAAGAAAAGCCCCAGTATCGCCATCAGCATCAGAAGGCCGCCAAGCTGGGTGAAGATGAAAAATTTTACGGCTGCGTACGTCCGCCTCTCATGCCCCCAGATGGCGATGAGGAAGTACATCGGCACAAGCATCATCTCCCAGAAAAAATAGAAAAGGAAGAGGTCCAGGGACAGAAAAACCCCTATGACCCCCGCGAGGCACCACAGGAGGTTGAAATGGAAGAATCCGACCCTGCGGGTGATCTCGGTCCAGGAGGTGACGACCGAGACGATGCCCAGAAAGACCGTAAGAAACACGAGCAGGAGACTGAGCCCGTCCATCGCAAGATGGATGGAGACGCCCAACTGCGGTATCCAGCCGGCCCTCGTCTCCAGGAAAAAGCCCCCGTGCGGTCCCGCCCCGGCCAGGCGGCCCGACCATACTATGCCTATGAGGACCGAAAGGTCAATGGCAAGGGCGAGGAGGCAGACCCACCTTGCCGCAAGCGCGCTGCCCCGCCGGTCAAGGAGCCAGGCCAAAATGCCGCCGAGAAAGGGCGCGATTATCAACCAGGCAAGCGTCATCCCGCCACCCCGCTCATCTTGTAAAAAACACCGCTATGGTTATCGTCAAAGCGGCCCCGAGCGCAAGGACCGCCGCATAAAACCTCACCTTCCCGGTCTGGGAGAGGCTCAGGCCGTAGTGAAAAAACCTGTTTGCCGCCGCTATGAACGAATAGACGAGGTCCACGGCGTCGTTGCTGTTTGCCCTCGCAAACCATCTGTACGGGGCGACTAGGATTTTTTCATACAGCCAGTCGAACCCCCAGCCGTAAAACCAGAAACTCCTAAGCGCCCTGCCCGGGGCGGTATGCGCCAGCTCCCCGGAATACTCGGGGGCCGCGAGGAAAAAGAAGTAAGCCAGATAGATGCCCGCAAGAGAGACTATCGCCGATACGCTCTCAAGCAGGAGTTCCGTCTCCGGCAAGGGGGCCGGCTGCGGCCTCTGCGGCAGCGCGCTTGACAGGAAGCCCGAAAAAACAGCCCCACCCTTTATGCCTAAAAACGCGGGCATATTGACAAACCCGCCCACAACGGACAAGAAGGCGAGCGCAACCAGCGGGACGGTGATTCGGGGGCCCGGTTTTTTCCTGACTTCGGTCTTGGGACTTCCGAAGAAGACGATGAAGACCAGCCGGAAGATGTATATGGAAGTAAGCATCGCGCCCGCTATGCCGGCCGCCCACAGCCAGAAGCCCGCCCGCCCGGACTGCCAGGCGCTGAAAAGGATGAGCCCCTTGCTGTAGAACCCGGCCGTCACCAGGGGGAGGGCCGCAAGCGAGCCGGCCCCTATGAGGAAGCACCAGAAGACAAGGGGCATCTGGCGCCTGAGCCCGCCCATCCTGGAGATATCATGCTCGCCGCCCAGTCCGGAGATGACAGCGCCCGCGCCAAGAAACAAAAGCGCCTTGAAAAAGGCGTGCGTCATGAAGTGGAATATCGCGGCGGACCACGCCCCCACGCCGAGGGCAAGGAACATATAGCCTACCTGGCTTATGGTCGAATACGCAAGCACGCGCTTGATGTCATGTTGGACAAGCGCGCTCGCCGCGGAGACAAGGAGCGTTGCCGCGCCGATTACGGCGACCGCCGTCCGCACCGCCGGGGCCATCGTGAAAAGCACGTTCGTCCTGGCGATGAGATAAACGCCCGCCGTCACCATGGTGGCCGCGTGTATCAGGGCCGACACCGGGGTGGGGCCCGCCATGGCGTCGGGCAGCCAGGTCTGCAGCGGAAGCTGCGCGGACTTCCCCAGTGCGCCGCCCAGGATGAGGGCGGCGGCAATCGTGGGGTAGGCGGAGCCCGGCTGCCAGTGGAGCGCGGCCATGTTCATCATCTTCTGGATATCGAGGGTGCCCAGGTTCAAAAAGAGGAAGAAAAGCCCGATTGCAAGCGCGGTGTCCCCTACCCGCGTCACCACGAAGGCCTTTATCGCCGCGGCCCCGTTTGCGGGCTCCCTGTACCAAAAACCAATCAGCAGATAACTGCAAAGGCCCACGCCCTCCCATCCGAGATACAGCAGCAGAAGGTTGCCGGCCAGCACCAGCGCCAGCATCGAGCCCACAAACAGGTTCATGTAGGCGAAAAACCGGCTGTAGCCATCATCGGTCTCCATGAACTCGGCCGAATAGAGATGGATGAGAAAGCCCACAAACGTCACAACGAGCACCATTATGAGGGAGAGCGAATCGAGATAGAGGAAGATGCCGGGCGTAAACCCGCCGACGCTTATCCACCTCCAGAGGCTCTGCGTGTAGATGTGCGCCGGCGGCGGCGAGCTTATGAAGCCAATCGTCATAAGGACGGCGAAAAATGCGGAAAGCCCCACCGAGCCGACCCCGATCGCCGCCGCGGGCTTGTTGCCCATGCGGCGGCCAAAAAGGGCAAGCGTCAAAAAACCCGCAAAAGGCAAGGCCGGTATAAGCCATAAAAGCCGGAGCATTTTATCCCTACCCCCTCATCGTGTTTACGGCGTCCGCGTCCAGGCCCCTGAAATGGCGGTTTGCCAGAAGGACAAGCGCAAGCCCCACCGATACCTCGGCCGCCGCCATCGCGAGAATGAATATGAACATCACCTGCCCGTCGGGCTGCCCCCATTCATGGCCGGCGACAACAAAGGCGAGCCCCGAGGCGTTGAGCATTATCTCCACGGACATGAGAATAAAAAGCAGGTTCCTGCGCACCAGCACGCCCACCAGCCCGATTACGAAGAGCACCCAGGCAAGCACAAGCGCGTGCCCCATGGGGACCGTCGCCATATTAAACTTCCTCCTCCATATTAATCTCCCCCTCCCTTTCCCCGGGCAACCCGCGCCTTACGGAGCGGCCCAGGTGAAATGCGCCGATAAGACCGGCCAGCAGAAGAATGGAGGCCAGCTCCACCCCTATGAGATACGGCCCGAAGAGCGCAATCCCAACCTCTTCAGGTCCGACCATTTTGACGCCGTATGCGCGCGGAATCCGCGGGGAAACAGCAAGCATGTAAATGACGTCCGCCAGGAGCGCCAGGGCCAGAAGGACGGGGCCTGTCCACATGCGGCCGCTCATCCACAGTCTCTCCATCCGGGCGGACTGGGTGCCCAGGTTGAGCATCATTATCACGAAGACAAAGAGGATCATGATCGCCCCCGCATAGATGATGACCTCCAGGGCCGCCACAAACGGCGCGCCAAGCGTGAAAAATATAACGGCGACGGAAAGCAGCGATAGGATCAGATAAAGAAGCGCGTGCACCACGTTCATCTGAACGATAACAAGCGCGGTCGAGATAACCGCGACAGCCGCCGCTATGTAAAATACATTTTCCAAAACGTATCACCCGCTCCCAACCCTCTCCCCGACAGGGAGAGGGTTTAACTAAAAACATTAGATTGTCTTTTACTAAATCCCCTCCCTAACAAGGGAGGGGATTAGGGGAGTCTTTCCACCCTCTCCTATCATTTTTCAGGGCAGAAGCCCCTTTACGTCTACGGGGGGAGATTCGTTTTCATTTTCTCCCTTGTCCTTGCCCTTTATGGCCAGGCCGGCCACCTTGTAGAAATTATATCCCGGGTGCTTGCCGGGGCCGCTTATGAGCAGGTCTTCCTTTTCGTAGACCAGGTTATGCCGATAATACTCGCTCATCTCGAAGTCCGTCGTGAGTTGTATGGCGCAGGTCGGGCAGGCCTCCTCGCAAAACCCGCAGAATATGCACCGGGAAAAATTTATCCGGAAAAATTCCGGGTACCGCCTGCCATACTCGTCCTCCGCCGCCTGGAGCGCGATGCAGCCTACGGGGCAGGCGACGGCGCAGAGATAGCAGGCAACACACCTCTCCCCGCCGTCCGGGTCGCGGGATAGTATTATCCTGCCGCGCCACCTGGGCGGTATGCGCGGCTTCTCCTCCGGATAAAGCACCGTCACCTTGCGCCTGAACAGGTGCAAAAAGACGGTCCATATAGCCCTCAAAATGCTAAACATCGCCTGTCACCCCGTTTTCTCTAGCCCGCGGCAAGTATTATCCCTCCCGTGACAAGCAGGTTCAGCAGCGCAAGCGGCAGCATGACCTTCCAGCCAAACCTTATGAGCTGGTCATACCTGGGCCTGGGCAGGGTCGCCCTGAGGAGGATGAAGAGCCCGATGAAAAAAAAGGTCTTTATGAAAAACCATACCACCGGCGGAAGCAGGGGGCCGAGCCAGCCGCCGAAAAAGAGCGTGGCGATGAGCGCCGAGATGAGCGTTATCCCCAGGTACTCGCCGACGAAGAAGAGCCCGAATTTCATGCCTGAGTACTCCGAATGGAACCCCGCGACCAGCTCGCTTTCGGCCTCCGGAAGGTCGAAGGGCAGGCGGTGCGTCTCGGCCACCCCGGCGATGAAGAAGACGACAAATCCCAAAAACTGCGGCGCCACGAACCAGAGCCTCCGCTGCGCCTCCACGATCTCCCGGAGGTTGAAAGAGCCGGCCAGCATTGCCACGCCCATGAGCGAAAGCCCCATGAATACCTCATAGCTTATCATCTGCGCCGAGGCCCTCAAGGCCCCGATAAGCGCATACTTGTTATCGGAGGCCCATCCGCCAAGGGCCACGCTGTAGACCCCGAGGGAAGAGAGCGCGAGGAAATATAGGAGCCCAACGTTGAGGTCGGCAACCGAGATGCCCGGCGCAAACGGGACCACGGCGAATGCCAGCAGTACCGTAATGACGATGATCGCCGGGGCGAGGATGAAGACGGGCCTGTCGGCAAACGGGGGCACCCAGTCTTCTTTCGTCAGCACCTTTATCATGTCGGCAAGGGGCTGGAGGATTCCGAAGGGGCCCACCCGGTTTGGCCCGTAGCGGTCCTGCCAGAACCCGAGGAGCCTCCTTTCAACCCATATAAGCCCCGCGGCAATGCTCATCATTACCGCAAGGACGCCAAAGACGATGAGCAGATATCTTGCGGTCTCAGACATCGCCTGCCTCCCCCTCCCCCCATTCCCGCCCCGCTGACTTTTCAGCCCAGCCGGACATTTTCACCTCTATCCGTCCCCATGCTGGAAGCTCCACGCCGTGAAGCCCGGGGAGCCCGAAGGGGAAACCGGCCACACCGCGCGCAATGGAGGCGTCGAACCTCACGGGCAGACGGAAGGAGACTCCCTCGATGAGAAGTCTGATCTCCGCGCCCTCCCGAGCGGTAAAATCCCTTGCGTCCTCCGGGTTCAGCGCAAGATAGGGGGAAGGCACAAGCTCCGCAACCGGCGGGGAAAGCGCGCTTAGTCTATCCGAGCCGAAGACATGATAAAGCGGCACGATTAAAAACAAAGATTTATCCCAGGCCCGTTTGAAAGCAGGCGGGATGCCGGTAAAATAAGAGAGCGAAGGCCCCTTTGACGCGGGCTCTATCAGCCTTTTGCCCGGGTCCCCGCCATGGAGCTGGCCGCCCACCTCGCTCTGGAACTTGTTTACCGCCTGTACGGAATTCCAGCCCGGGGCCCAGAAACGGCTGATGAGGGCGGACGGGGGCCGGCCATCGAAACCCTCCATGGAAAACGAAAGCGGGGAGTCCGGGTCCACCGGCGGTTTCGGCTCGTGGACGTCGACGTCCGCATGGATGGCGGTCCGTCCGCTAAAGCGGTGCGGCTGGCGCGGAATTTTAATCTCAAGCCCCGACATGCGGAAATCCGCGGGCGGAGCAGCGGCGGGCACGCCGCCAAAGACCGGCATCTCTTCGGCAAGCGCCCGGTCCACGTCGTCGAGGGTAAAAAATTCAGCGCCTCCAGTGGCGGCCAGCAATTGCGCCAGCCAGCGCCAGCTCTCCTCTATCTGGCCGCCCGGCACATAGACCTTGTAAAACCGCTGGGCGCGCCCCTCATTGCTGACAAGCGTGCCCGTGCCCTCCGCGAAGGCGGCGGCCGGCAGCACCATATGCGCCATCGATACCGTGTGGTTTGGCAGATGGTCAATCGCAATCACCTGCCGGGCCGCCAGCAGCGCCTCGGCCTCCGGCGCGCTCAGGCGGTCGAAGAGGTCGTTTTCAAGGACGATAACCGTGTCGGCCCGCTTCTGCCTTGCCGCCGCAACCGCCTCCTTCAGGTTTTTCCCGCCCAGCAGGCCAAGCCCGATGCTGTTACATTCAGGCACGACGAAGCACAGGCCGGGCCCCTTTCCCGACTCCAGAAGAGATTTCGCAATATTTGCGGCCGCCCCTATCACCGCCATGCTGCCCGCGCCCGTGCCCGAAATGATTACGGGACGGCTCGCCGTTTTGAGGCGGGCGGCGATGAGCGGGACGAGCCGGGCCGCGGCCTCAGGCAAAGCGCCCTGAGGGGCCGGGGCATCCGGGCGGATGGCTGCGGCCACGGCGAAACCGAGTCTGGCGATATCCTCCGGAGCGCCGTGAAAGACCCCTTCCGCAAGCGGGTCAATCCTGGTTGCGGCGCTTGCGGCAATAAAGAGCGGGCCTTTATCGTTTTGCACGGCCATCCTGACGGCGTAATCGTTCCATACCGGAATGCCGGATTTTTTGGCGGCCTCAACCGGTTTTTGCCTTACTGCCTGGCGGAGGGCAAGCCCCAGCATCGGGGCGGCGCCGGGCACATCCTCGCCAAGGACAAAGACGGCGTCCGCTTCCGCCACTTCTTTTAGCGTCGGGGTCCGGATGGGCCCTCCGGTCAGAATCGATATGATCCGCCGGACCAGGTTGAAATCCCGCCCGGAAAACCCCGCGTAAAAATTCTCCGGGCCGGAGAGCCTTTTAAGCAGATAGTTCGCCTCCAGCGATGCCCTGGGCGAGCCTATGCCTATTATTGTCCCCTTTGCGCCCTGAAGGAGCGATTTCGCGTGCGGCAGCGCCTTGCCCTCGTCGAGTTTATTTTCCTCTTTTTCACCTGAGGCCCCGCAGGTGACGTAGTAGGGATGGCGGATGCGCCTTTCGCTGTTTACGAACCCGTATCCGTAGCGCCCGCGGTCGCAGATGAAATACCCGTTTACCTGCCCGTTGTAGCGGTTTCTTATGCGCCGGAGCGTCCCGTAGCGCTCGCCGGGGATTACATTGCAGCCAAGCCCGCAGTGCACGCAGATGGAAGGGGCGGTCTGGAGGTCCCATTTCCGCGTGTAGTGCGCCTTCAGAGTCCTGTCCGTGAAGACGCCGGTCGGGCAGACCTCGACCAGGTTCCCGCTGAACTCGCTCTGGAGGACCCCGTCCTCCTGCCGGCCGAAATAGACATTGTCATGGGCGGCAAAGACGCCAAAATCCCTCCCCCCGGCATAATCGTTATAAAAACGCACACACCTGTAGCACTGTATGCAGCGGTTCATCTCGTGGTTTACGAAAGGCCCCAGGTACTGGTTGCGGTGGGTGCGTTTCTTGAAGCGGGTCCTGCGGTAGACATGCCCGGTCATCACGGTCATGTCCTGGAGGTGGCACTCGCCGCCCTCGTCGCAGACCGGGCAGTCGTGGGGGTGGTTGAGCATGAGCCACTCTATAACCTTTGACCTGAACTCCACCGCCTCCGGGTCTTTTATGGAAATCCTTACGCCCTCCGCGGCGGGAGTCATGCAGGCCATAACGAGCATGCCTTTCTTGTCGTTTTCGTCCCTGAACTGCTTTACCGCGCACTGGCGGCAGGCCCCGACCGAGTGCATCGCGGGATGCCAGCAGAAGTAGGGGAGGTCGAACCCGAGCGTGAGGCAGGCATCGAGCATGCTCCGCTCAGGCTTCACCCGGTAGGGTTTATCTTCTATGTATACGGTTATAAGCTTCTTATCTTCCATTATAAGCTCTTTATCTTCCACGGACAGCGTTTTCCCCTTATGTGCCTCTCGAAATCCTCTCTGAAATATTTGACCCCGCTTCCAAGCGGCTCCGCCGCCCCGGGGGCAAGCGCGCAAAAGGTGTGCCCCGGCGCAAGGAGCCGCGCCTGCTCCAGCAGCAGGTCGATGTCCTCCATTTCGCCCTCCCCCGCCTCTATCGCACGGAGCATGTGGACGACCCAGGGCAAACCTTCGCGGCACGGAGTGCACCAGCCGCAGGACTCGCGCGCGAAAAATTTCTGAAGGCTTAGCTGCATCCCCACCGGGCACGTCCTGTCATCCAGGACCACCATCGTGCCGGTGCCCATGCGGCTGCCCACGCTCTGGACGGAGTCAAAGTCCATCCTCACGTCCAGGTGCTCCTCCAGTATGAACTCGGTCGAGGCCCCGCCGGGCAGGAGCCCGCGAAACCCAAACCCCTCGCGCATGCCGCCCGCGTGCTCCTCCAGAAGCTCCCTTGCCGTCGTGCCCAAAGGAAGCTCCCAGGCCCCCGGCCTCTTCAGCCGCCCGCTTGCGCCGTAGATTTTTGTACCGCCGTCCGCGGAGAGTTTTTGACTGAGGCCTTTGTACCATTCGGCCCCGTTTCTTATGATGTGCGGCACATTGCAGAGGGTCTCCACGTTGTTGACGACCGTGGGCCTGCCCATAAAACCGCACACCTGCGGATACGGAGGTTTCGCGCGCGGTATGGCCCGTTTGCCCTCGATGGAATTTATAAGCCCCGTCTCTTCCCCGCACATATAGCGGCCGGCGCTCATGTGGAGGCGCATCTCCAGGCTGAAATCCGAGCCCAGGATGTCTTTGCCCAGGTGATTTTTTTCGTATGCCTCGGCCAGGGCCCTCTCAATCGCCTTTGCCGCCCTGCCGTATTCGCCCCTGAGGAATATATAGGCGCAGCCTGCGCCGATTGCGTATGCGCCAAGCAGCAACCCTTCTATGAGCATGTGCGGATTGTTCTCCATGAGTATCCGGTCCTTGAAGGCGCCGGGCTCCATCTCGTCGGCGTTTGCGATGATGTATCGCGGGCCGGCAGCATCTTGTCCCTCGCCGTCAGGCACAAAACTCCATTTAAGGCCGGTCGGGAAGCCCGCGCCCCCGCGGCCCCTCAATCTGGAGGCCTTCACTTCGTTCATCACCTCTGCGGGGGACATCTCCTTCAGGGCGCGGCGGATGGCGAGATAGCCGCCCGCCCTCTCGTACTCACCCATATCGAGCGGCCGCCCATCGGACCTGAAATCTCCCGTCAGCGGTCTTTCACTGCCGTCACTCATAGAGTTTCAATAGCTCCTCGACTTTTTCCGGCGGCTCCAGGCCGCCGTGCACGTCTGAGTCTATCATGATGGCCGGTGCGGTCTCGCAGACCCCGAGACAGGCCACGGGAAGGAGCGTGAACCTGCCGTCCTCGGTCGTCTGGCCGAGTCCAATCCCGAGTCTCTTTGTGAGATATCCGAGCAGGTCCTCATAACCCACGTTATAGCAGCTTACGCTGTCGCAGATGAGGATTACGTGCCTGCCGACGGGCCTGCGGAACAAAAGCGGATAGAAGGTCGCAACACTGTCAAGCTCATCGGGCGTCATTTGAAGATGGTCCGCCACGGCTTTCAGGGCCTCGTCTGTAACCCATCCCCTGTGCCTCTGCACTATCTTGAGCGCGCCAACGCACCCCATCTTCCTGTCCGCGTAAGCCTTGATATCCTCTTCTATCTCTCTGCGCTCCGCATCGCTCAGCATCTTTTATCCATTCCCCTTCATCTGTCCACATCGGCGAGAATAAAATCGATGCTCCCCAGTATGGCTATCAAATCCGGTATCGTAAGCCCCCGGCACAGCAGCGGCGTGGTCTGCATGTGGGGGAAGGAGGGCGTTCGGATACGCGTGCGGTAGGAGACGGCGCCGCCGTCGCTTACGAGGTAATAGCTGTTGTTGCCCTTGGCCGCCTCGATGCCGAATGACGCCTCGCCGGGCGGGATGACCGGCCCCCAGGAGACGCCGAGGAAATGGTTTATGAGCGTCTCGATGTCCTGCATCGTGCGCTCTTTCAGCGGGGGGGTTGCAGCCGGGTGCCTTGATTTGTAGTCGTGTTTTGATTTGGGGTCATTTTCTGATTTAAAGTCATTTTTTGATTTAAAATCCGGGGGCGGCATGTTCTCCAGGCACTGCCGGACTATCCTCATGCTCTGGCGGATCTCCTCCACGCGGACCAGGGCCCGTCCGTAGCAGTCCCCGACGGCGGCCGTGGGTATCTCGAAATCGAACCATTCGTATCCGGAGTATGGCCTTTTTTTTCTCCAGTCCCACTCGAAATTGCACGCCCTAAGGTTCGGGCCCGTGACCCCCCATTCCATCGCCTCCTCGAGCGTATAGGCGCCAACCCCCTGGGTGCGTATCCTGAAGAGCTTGTTTTTCATTATTATCTTGTCGTACTCGGCGAGCCTGGGCGGCAGCCATTCAAGGAAATTCCGCACGAGCCCGTCCCATCCGCGGGGAAGCTCCTGCGCCACGCCCCCGATACGAAACCAGCTCGGGTGCATTCGCCCGCCGCAGACGGCCTCGATTATTTCAAAGACCCTCTCGCGGTCGTAAAAGGTGTAGAAGACCGGCGAGAGGGCGCCTAAATCCTGCGCGAAGGTGCCGTACCAGACGAGGTGGCTTACTATCCGGAAAAGCTCCGACAGCATCACCCTTATGACCTTCACCCTGTCGCCCACCTCGATGCCCGCCAGTTTTTCCACCGCGAGCACATAGGCGAGGTTGTTGAGGACGCCGGCCAGATAGTCAATCCTGTCGGTATAGGGGATGTAGGTGTGCCAGGTCTGGCGCTCGCCCATCTTCTCGGCCCCCCGGTGGTGAAAGCCTATGTCCGGGACCGCATCCACTATCTCCTCCCCGTCCAGGGCCAGTATGATGCGCAGCAGCCCGTGGGTGCCGGGATGGTGGGGGCCCAAGTTCAAAAACATGTAGTCCGCGTCGCGCCCGCCCGGCTTTATCCCCCACTCCCCGGGGTGGAATTTCAGCGCCAGCTGCTCCTCCTCGCTCTTTTCGTCGGACAGACGGAAAAGGCCCATCTCGGTCGCGCGCGCCGGGTGGTCCTTCCTCAGCGGATGTCCCTGCCAGGTGGGAGGCATAAGTATCCGCCTGGGATTCGGATGGCCCCCGAACCTGACGCCGAACATGTCCCAGACCTCGCGCTCATACCAGTTGGCCGCGGGCCATATGTCCGTCACGCTCTTTAACTCGGGGCTGTCCCCCTTGAGCGCGACTTTTATTCGCACGTCCTCGTTTTTATCGTATGACAGCAGGTGATAGAGCACCGTAAAATCGGCTTCGGGCTGCCCCGCCCTGCCTGCGCGCACCCGCTCGTCGATTGCCGTGAGGTCATAGAGCATCCGGAAACGCCGGCTGTTTTCGCTCTTCAGGTAGCGGAGCGCCTCGTGCGCCGTGCGGCTGTCGACCCAGACGGTCGGCACTCCGTCTTTGGTCTCCTGCGGCGTTACGGCGCCGGCGCCGAATTTTCCCCTGAGCTCGCTTATGACCGTTGTTTCAGCCGGGCCGGGTCTCGCAGCCGGGTTGGGTTTGGCTGTCGGGTCAACCATGGCCGGCTCAGACATGATCGGGCGTTGGCAGTTCCGCCGCCTTCTGCCTTTTCTGCCGTTTCAGGTCGCGCATCGAGGGCATTGCGGGCCCCACCACCTCCTGCGGACCGGCCACCCAGCTAACCGGACGCCTCTCCTTTCCGATTTGCTCTTGCAGCAGCAAGAGCCCTTCCATGAAGGCCTCGGGGCGGGGCGGGCAGCCGGGCACGTAAACGTCGACGGGGAGAAATTTGTCCACGCCCTGCACCACGCTGTAGATGTCGTACATCCCGCCGGAATTGGCGCAGGAGCCCATCGAGATCACCCACCTGGGAAGCATCATCTGCTGGTAGAGGCGCTTTATCGTGGGCGCAATCTTTATGAAGACGGTGCCCGCTATGATCATCAGGTCGGCCTCGCGGGGCGTGCCGCGAAGGACTTCCGCCCCGAAACGGGCTATGTCGTACTTGCTTGTGATGCTGGTCGCCATCTCCACGTAACAGCAGGAAAGGCCGAAGTTGAACGGCCAGATGGAATTTTTTCTCCCCCAGGCAAGCAGGCCCTCGAGGGTGGAGAAGACCACGCTTTTCGACATGACGTCCTCGGCCGTGCCGTCCCCCGGTTGCAATTCGCCCGGTTTCAAGACCTTTTGCGCCGGCCTTGTCAGAGACCATTTCATGCGGTGCGCCCTTTCACCTTTCCTTCTTCGTCTTGCCGGCCGCCCAGTCCAGCGCTCCCAGTCTCCAGAGGTAAACGAGCGCGGCGGCCAGGACGGCCATGAAAATCAATATCTCTATATACCCGGCCCATCCGGACTGCCTTACGGCGATGGCCCAGGAGATTATGAACAGGCTCTCAAGATCGAATATCACGAAGAACATCGCTATCAGATAGAATTTCACGTCGAAGCGCAGGCGGGCCGTGCCGGTGGAGACTATGCCCGATTCATAGGGCTGCCCGGTTGCCCTCTCGCGGTGTCGCTGCCCGAGCACGTAGGAAAACCCTATCATGCCCGCCGCCGTGGCGACAACCAGGAAGAAATACACCGCCAGGGGCCAAAGCCTCTGTGTCAATCGATACCTCCCCCGCATTATAATAAAAGCCGCGACAAAAAATGCTGATAATAGTCTTGTTCCCGCCGCCTCCGCCCCACGCTGTCCCCTGCGGGCGCATCCGCTTCACGGACAGCGAGCGGGCAAATATGAATGAATCTTTAATTAAAAAACTATCATTAAAACTGAAAAAGTTCAATGACGAAAATGTTTCCCCCCAGGCAGGGCCGGAATTCCGGCAGCACAGGGCCAAAATATCCTGATATAATCTGAAACAGGCAAGACAAAAAGCAAAAGTTAAAAACCGGGGCGCCTTGGAAGAGCGAATAAGGGAAATAGACGGCCACTTGTACTCGACGCGCGAGGCAGGCCCGCCTGGGGAAAACATCTTCGACCGGTCCCGGTGAGCGAAAACACGATGCGGAAGGGTTTTACCCCGATGACGAAAAAAGCAATCTTGAGACGAGTCCCAGGCTCAGGAAATCTCTACGACTTCGATCTCGAAGAGAAGGTCTTTCCCGGCGAGGGGATGGTTGCCGTCAAGCACCACGCAGTCTTCCGTGATATCGGAAATCTGCACCTCCATGATGCCGCCGTCGGGCTGTCTCAGTTCAAGCAGGGCGCCGATTTTTTTCTCGATCGCAGGCGGGAAGACCTCTTTTTTCACCTTGAAGACAAGTTCTTCCATGCGAAGGCCGTAACCCTTGTCCGAGGGGATTTTGACCGCCTTCGCCTCGCCCTCCGCCATGCCCTCCACGGCCTCCTCGAAACCCTTGATGAGGCCGCCTTTGCCCAGAGTAAATTGAAGGGGCTCCCTGTCCTTTGACGAATCGAAGACGGACCCGTCATCGAACTTCCCTGTGTAGTGGACCTTTACGGTGTCGCCGCTATGGGCTTTTCTCGAGTTATTCACTCATATATAGTCCCTTATACGGGTGAATTTTTTCAAGTTTCAACTTGCACTCCCCTGCAGCCTGCTGCAGGGTGGTTCATTTCCGATTGAAATTGAAATCCCGCCCGCCCTAAAAAAACGCTGGACTTTACGGGCAAAATGGATTATCTCTTTAAGAGGCGAAATTTTTCATTCCGCTCTTTTTTATGAGGTGAAATTTTAAAAGGCGGACGAAGCACCCCAAACATCATAAGTGGAACCCTGAACTGAGGAGGCGGCAATGGAAGACGTCAAGCGGATACTGGTCGTAAGCAGGATGGAAAAGGACTCTCTAAAGGCCCTTCATTACGGCATCGCGATGGCCAGAAACCTGGGCGCCGAGCTTTTCGTGATGCACGCGGTCTTCAACCCCTTTGGACTCGAGGGGTGGAGCCTTCCCGTACCGAATGTGGCGGAAGAATACAAGAAGCTCCTCGAAAATACGAAACAGCAGCTGCATGACATGATAGCCTCCGAGAAAAAAAACGGTATGAAGATAAACGAGATAGTCGTCAATGGGGAGCCGACGAAAGAGATACTGAAAACGGCCAGGGAAAACAACATAGACCTCATCGTCCTGGCCGGGCACTCCGAGGGACGGCTGGAGCACATGCTCTTCGGCGGCAGCACGGAGGATCTCGTGCGAAAGCTCCCATGCTCCATCTTCCTGGTGAAAAAAGAGCCCGAGCCCGTGGCCTTTTAAGCAGAAAAAACAAGGAGGGGCCGGCTGCCGGCCCCCCACCTCAACCTGCCACACCAAGCCCCATCCAGCCCACTTGCCCCACTAAGCCCGTGCCCCGCTCATTCTCTCGCCACAATCGCCCGCTTGCCCCATTTGTCTCACTCGCTGCCTCGCGCCGCTTGCCCCACTACCCCCCTGCCCCGCTTGCTCCCTTGCCCATTCGGCCTAAAACGTGACCTTCACCGTCATTTCAGCCCGCCCGAACAGCAGCCTCCTTCTGAGCACCTTCACGGGGACCGTCTGCCCCGGCAGTTTGTCAAAAAGGGCTATCTTCGCGTCCCATATCGACGCCACGTTCCAGTCGCCTATCGAGACTATCTCATCACCGGCGATGAGCCCCGCCTTCATGGCCGGGCTGCCGGGGACGACTTTCTTTATTTTCACCGCCCCATGCTTCGTCATTTCGAGGACGACCCCGAGCATCGCCGGCTCCGGGGGTTTTTGGTATTCCGGGAAGAGGACGTAATCCGCGATGTCCCGGCCATAGGAGCCGTTTATCAAAGTGGCATATTTTTTCCCCGTGCGCCTGAAAAACCTCGACGGTATCCCGTAGCCGTACATTATGTGGCCCTCTCCCGCCAGCACGACCATCTGGTAGTCCGGTTTCCCCTGCAGATACTCGGCTGCCGAGCGGGCCATCGTCTCATCCCACAGCACCTGGGCCTGATAGAAATTCCCGAAAGTCAGGCCCTTCGGGTGTTCGGAGAATATCTGTTTAAGGAGGTCTCTGTATTTGTAATTGGACATATCCATGCTGCCGGGGATTTCCTTTTTCTCATCTGCGGAAAGGGCGTCCAGGCCGCCCATCGCCACCTTGTCGGCAATCTCCTTTCTTATATTGAGCGCAACTACGGGTATGTCGTTGGCCCTGGCGTACTCCAGTATCGGCCTGTAGTAGTTATAGTCGAAACCCCATCTCTTGAAGTACCCGGTCTTCTTTAGAAACTCCCTTTCGCTGATCTTTTTCGAGATGAAGTCGTCGATGCCCTTCTGAAACGGCCTCTGAAACATCTCCATCCCGATGGCGAATTTTTTGCCCATCTCATGAAGGGCCATTATGACATCCAGTTCCACCTGGTGGTCCTCGTACTCCTCATGCCGCTCCCCCACGAAAATTACGGGGTCGGATCTTACCGCGTTTATAACTGCGCCGAGGTCGAGGCCCTTCGCGGCGACCGCCGGCACCGGAGAGGAAATCTCCTCCTCGATCCCGTCCCGGCTCTCCGCCGTCTGCTTGCCGGTGTTCGCGCCGGCCGAAAAACTGATGGTCGAGTACTGGCCGTAATGAAATATCTTCGGCGCCGCCGCCTCCGCCTCCGCCTTCGATGCGGCCTCCGCGATGGCCACGACGCCTTCGGTATTGAGCGGGTTTTCCCTGACCGTGAGGATGAAGCCGGCCGCCGGGACATCGACCTTCCCGAAGAGCCTCTTTAAGACCGGGCTGTCCGCGCCGAGCACCAGGAGCGAGGAGCCCCGGATGTCCTTGTCCGTGAGGTCTTTTCCCTCTTTGAGGGTAAAACCGTCCTGCTTGAAGGCCGCAAGCAGCGACGCGTATTTCTCCTTCTGCGCCGCCCTGCAGACCAAAATCCGCTCTTTGCCGCCCAGGAGCCTCGATATCACCGGTGGGAACTCGGCCGGGGAAAGCCCGCGCATTACCTCATAATCGCCGTCTATGACCAAGTCGGACGGCTTTTCGGTCACCGCGGTCCGGAATGTCTGCTTCGGGCCATCGATCTGGAAAGAAGCGGAGGCGATCTCCTTTTTGCCCGCGAGGAGTTTAACCGGCAGGGTGAGCCGGTAGGGCTTTGCCTCCTGCGCCACCTCCAGGCTGACTTCAGGAACGCCGTCTGCTACGATGAATTTTGCGTCTTCCACTTTCAAAACGGGCACGCCTTTGCGGTCCAGCCATTGGCTGAAAAACCAGTCCAGGCGCTTGCCCGATTCCTTCTCAAAAATTCTTTCTATGTCCCCCCACGAGGCGATGCTCCACTTGTTTTCTTCTATCAGCGCCCTCAGCGATTTGTAAAAGACGTCCTTTCCGACGATTTTTTCGAGCATGTAAAAGAGCATTGTGCCCTTGCCGTACCCGATGGCCATGCTGGCGGGCCCGGTCCTCTCATAAAACTGCCTGAGGGGGAAATCGTTGCCGGGGTTCACATAGCTCTGGTAATCGACGAGTATCTTTTTCCTGTACTGCCGTCCCTTGCCCTCCATCTCCGCAAAGCGGTAGTCCGCCACATAGCTAGTAAGGCCCTCAAGCCAGTTGCCCTTTTCGAAATCGGCATAGACGTAATTTCCAAACCACTGATGGCCTATCTCGTGCCCCAGGGACTCCTTGAGTATGAAAGGGAAACGGAGCACCTCCGCCCCCAGCAAGGTGAAGGCCGGCATGGAAAAACCTGTAGGAAGGAAGTTTTCCACCACCGAAAACCTCTTGTAGGGATAGGGGACAAGGAGCTTGTCATACATGGAGAGGTATTTCTTAGTGTATTCGATATACTCTTTTGCGAGCCCCTCGTCTTCCGGAAAGAAATAGGTGTAGATATCCACATCCCCGAGGGTGGCCTTGGTCAGGACGTAGTTGCCGGCCACCAGGTCTATGCTGCCCACCGGATGGGGGAAAACAAAAGAAAACAGCCTGCCGCCGGGCGTCTGCGCGGCGGTAATCTCATCGGCCTCGGATATGGCCGTAAAGCCCTCCGGCACCAGGGCGGAAAGCCGGTAGAGGGCCAGCCCCTTGACCTGCGGATACCAGTTGCCGGTCAGGGATATGCCCTTTTCGTTTATAAGGCTTCCCGCAAGCGCCCCCTCTTTCTGCGGGTCTGTTTTGAAGCTCCCCTTGAAGGCCTTTTCATACCTGATTTCCAGCCGCCCTTTCCGGGTTGTCTTTATTTGGCCCTCCGGGGGGCTGACCGCAAGCGGCCCGCCGTTAAAGCTCATCTGAGTTATCCTAAACCCCTCCAGAGAAATTTCCGCGGGGCCCGGCAGGTCTATCTTCGCGTCACCCCTGATGAGATTGTCCTTCAGGTCGAAAGAGACCGAAAGGTCATATCGCGGATAAGCCTGTGCATTTTCCTCTGCCATGGCCCTTCTGCCTCCCCAGCCCGTCGAGATTAAAATGGATAAAGACAAAAAAACCAAAAAAAGAAGGCCCGAAGACTTTCTGGTCGGGAACATTATTGCGCGCTCCTTTTTGAAAAAATTTGTCTAAACTTCTAATCATTATATATCTTTTTGTTGAAGATTCCTCCGGTGGACAATAATTGATTTTTGGGGGGATTGGGGACGAAGCCCCACTAAATTAAACAGGGGTGGGAGGGAGGGAATTTCTAAAACATTATATCTCTTTTTTGGAGATTCTTAAGCGGAAAGCGACGGCGATGTACACCCGCGACCGGATACTTTCAGGAAAACCTAAGCGCTATCAAGTCTTCGTCCAAGACACCGCACTTGCATGTGGCGGCATGAAGGGTTTGGTGTCCACATATTGACATCCCACCTCAATCATAAAAAGCGCAAAAAAAGAGCAGCCACCGGCGCTCTTTTTTTTAAACCCTTTTCACCTTCCGGGGTAAAATTCCCCACCCTTGGGTAATTTTACCCGACCCCTGTCTCTCCCTTTCGGCCGGGGGGCCGAAAATTTCCTGATATTACGGGCACTAACACTGCCGGCGTCAATGGCACGGCAATTGCATTTCTTATGGTGTATGAGAAAGCTCCTTTTCTGCACGCACGATCCCATGCTCATCAAAAGCCTTTACGGCATGCTTCGTGATGAGGGTTTTACCGTGGATATGGCGGAGCATCTCTCCCAGGCCGTCCACATGATAATGGAAAAAAAATACGATGGCGTAATAATCGAGGCTGGGCCGTTTGGGCTTCAGGCGGAGGACGCGGTCCGGATAATAAGGGTGGTCTCTCCGGGGCTGCCGGTGTTGGTGACGGGCAAGTCCTGCTGCGCTGCGGAGGCCCTCAACATAGAAGCGCCGGTCGACCTCGAGGAGTTCAAGCAGGCCATCCACGCAATTTTATAGCGGGCGAAAATAAAAAAATCAACAAGGGGGCGTCATGACACCACGGCAGACGATATTAAAGGCATTTGAAGGCGGCAAGGCCTCACGGGTCCCGGTCACGCTCTTCGGGGCCGGCATGTGGAGCATAAAGAATTTTGGCTCCACGTTCAAGGAGCTTTCGGAGGATGAAGGCCGGATGGCCGACATGCTGGTTGCGATGAGCGGCAAACTCCTGTGCGACGTCGTCTACGCGGGCTCGGGCTATAACAACTTCCATGCCGCGGCGGCCCTGGGGGGCTCCATGAAGTTCCGGGAGATGGGCGCGCCGGATCTCGAGGCCCATCTGGCGGCCTCCGAAGAGGACCTCCAGAAACTGGACATCCGCAGCATAGATTCCGACCGGGTCATCGAGACAACAAAGAAGGCCTGCAGGGCCGCCAAATCGAGGATAGGGGACGAGTACGTCGTGACGCTTACGGCCTGGGGGCCCTTCACCCTCGGCGCGCGCCTCGTGGGCGAGGAGACGATGATGAAGGCCACCTTCAAAAAGCCGGCCCTTGTCGAGAAGGTCGTCGATTTCGCCACCGGCCTGCTTATGCACCTCTATGGGCCTCTCGTCGATGACGGCACGCTCGAGGTCATAAGCCTGGCCGACCCGACCGCCTCCGGAGACCTCATATCCAAAAAGCAGTTCGAGCGGTTCGCGCTCCCCTACCTGAAGAAGTTCACGGACTGGGCAAAGGGCAAAGGCGCCCACACGCTGGTCCATATCTGCGGCAACACAACGGACCGGCTGGACCTCTTCCCGGCCACAGGGGCGAGCTGCATAAGCCTCGACCACAAGACCGACATCCGGAAGGCCAAGGAGGTCCTCCACGGAAAGATGTGCTTCGGGGGCAACGTGGACCCGGTGAAGATAATGCTGAACGGCAGCGTGCAGGACGTGGAGGAGGCCTGCAGGGAAACCATCCGGACCGCCGGCGCCGACGGGGGGTTCGTCCTCATGCCGGGCTGCGACATCCCGCCCACCGTCCCGTACGAGAACATACAAAAATTCATCCAGGTGGCCCGGGACTGGAGGTATTAGCAATATAAAGTCTTTTCAAAAGGGGGGAGGTGATAACGCCCGTCTCCGGGGGAGGAAGCGGCGGAGGAAACCGGACCGTCTGTTTCAGATATCAGGGGAGGTTTAAAGCGTATGTTTAAAAAACTGTCCGCACTGTTTTCAAAAACGGCAGGACAAGAAGGAGAAGGTAAAATGGCGACAGAGACGAAGAAGATGACGGTAGAGGAAGTAAACGCGTACATGAAGCAGAAGTGCGGCTTCGTGCCGCGGATGTTCCAGATAATAAACACCGTCACGCCGGAGCCGGGAAGGACGTTTGCCGATTTCTATGAGAGCATATTCGGCGACGGCGCGCTCTCCAGGAAGCACAAGGAGCTGATGTTCATGGCCGGCGGGGTCGGTTACTGCTCGCCCCGATGCATAATCCACGTCATCCCCGCGATAAACGCAGGGGCCACCACCGGCGAGATCTTCGAGGCGGCCTCCGTGGGCATGATACTCGCGGGCTTTGTGCCGGGCGGCCCCGGAATACCCTATGCGTTCGAGTACGCGCTAAAATGCCTGGACATCGAGGCCAAGTACAGGAAGGGCGAGAAGTGGGAATACCTGCCCCAGCCCAGGTTCGACCACGGGGTGTTTTGATCAGAAAAAACAGCAATGGCAACTGCGCGCCCGTTTCCCAGCTTCCAGGCGGGCGCGCCGCCCTTCGGTAACCAGTTCCAGGGGGCCGGGATACTGATCGGATGGGGGAGGCTGGCCAACGGGACTGGTCCCCTGGGGGGCGCGTCGGGGGACCGGCCGCATAAAGACGAGGAGATTTTTTAAAAAGGAGATTCCATATAAATGTTCGCTTTTTCCGTCAAGCAAAAGACCTCCAGGATAGGCGGCATAACGATAGGCGGGCCCGCCGGTGAAAACCCGCCCCTGCTCATCGCATCCATGTTCCACAACAAGGACCGCATACTTGCCGACAGGAAAGGCAATTTCGACAGACAGAGGGCAAGGGAGCTGATAAGGCGGCAGGAGGAACTCGCGAGGACCACCGGCATCCCCGGGATGGTGGCGATGGTGGCCAACACCCCGGAGGAGGCAAAGATATATATAGATTTCTTCCTCGAAACCTCCGACATGCCCTTCGGCATAGACATGTGGGTGGCCGAGCAGAGGGCGAAGGCGACGGAATATATCGCCAGGCTGGGCGTTCAGGACCGGTTCCTCTATAACAGCATCACCCCCTGGGACAAGGACATCAGGGGACAGATAAACAAGCTCAAGGACCTCGGCATCCGGCATGTGGTGGTGCAGGCCTTCGACGACAAGGACCAGGGCCCGGCGGGCAGGCTGAGGGCCCTTGAGTCCATGCTCTCCGAGGGCGCGGGCGCCTTCGAGACCGTCATGGTGGACACCTCCGTCATGAACCTGCCCTCGACGTCCTTTTCGCTCGTTGCAAACCGGATGATAAAGGAAAAACTCGGGCTGCCTTGCGGAGGGGCGTACTCCAACGGCACCCATATGTGGAAGGCGTCGAAGGACATCTGGGGGATCGAGGGTTTCAGGACGATGGACGCGGTGGCGCAGGGCATGTCTTCGGTCCTCTGGAGCGACTTCAATTTTTACGGGCCTATCGTCACGGCGCCCAGGATATTCCCGGCGGTGGCCACGGCCCACATACTGCTTGCGACACTCGTATTCACGGAGACAAACAGTATCCCCGAAAACGGGGACCTGCCCATAAGGAAATTCTTCCCGGATTTCGTGGAAAAGCTCCTCGCCGGAGGGGCCAGAAAGTAATAAAGAATAAAAAGGAGCACTAATGGCAGAGACAACTACAATGACACCGAGGGAAAGGGTCCTGAAACTGTTTTCGGGGGCCGAAGTGGACAGGCCGCCCTGCTTCAGCGGCATGGGCAATGTCACCACGGCCGGGCTAAAGGAGTTCGGCTATAAATTCGCCGCCTTGCATTCAAACGCAAAGATGATGGCGGACGCCGCCGCGGCCACCTACAAGCTCACCGGCTTTGAGTGCGGGGTCGTCCCCTTCGACCTCTGCGTGGAGGCGGAGGCCCTGGGCTGCGAGATAAACGTCTACGCCCATCTGGAGGACATCCTCTACCCGACCATAAGAAAAAAAATAATCCATGACGAGGCCGAGATGGAGACCGTGGACATCCCGGCGGATTTCACAAAAAGAGGGCGAATCCCGCTCCTGAAAGAGGCGATAAAATTCCTGAAGGCGGACATCGGGGGCGAGGTCGCAATCGGCTCCTATGTGCTTGGCCCCTTCACCCTCGCAGGGCAGATAATGGAGCTCAACGATCTCCTGAAACTCTCCTTCAAGAAGCCGGAGAAAGTGGGCAGGCTCCTTGAGACACTGGCCGAGGCGATAATACTCTACGCCGCAGAGCTCGAGGACGCCGGGGCGGACTATATCACGGTGAGGGAGATGGGGGCCACCTCGGACGTCCTCAGTCCCAGGGTCTTCAAAAACCTCATACTGCCCCATCTTCAGAAGATATTCAGCCGGATAAAGGCGCACACGGTGCTGCACATCTGCGGGAAGACAAACGACATCGCCGTCTTCATGACGGAGTCGGGCGCAAGCGCGATAAGCGCGGACCAGAAAAACGACGTCGCCGAGACGAGGAAGAAGATCGGCAGCGCCCTGCTCTTCGGCAACTACGACCCCTATAATGTCCTTGTGGCCGGCACGGTGGAGACGGTGCGCCAGACGGTCAGAAAGTGCATCGACGACGGGGTGGACGCCGTGTGGCCCGGCTGCGACATATGGCCCACCGTGCCGGCGGAAAACATAAAGGCCATGATGGATGAAGTTATAAATTACAGGAGGTAGAGTGAAAAAATGGCTACGGAAGAAAAAAGGCAGGAGCTGCTAGGCAGGCTGAAAAACGCCGTCATCCAGTACGACGAGGACGGGGCCAAGGAGGCCGCCAACGAGGTCATCGCGCTCGGGATGGACGCCAATGACGCCATCTTCAACGGCCTCGTAAGCGGGATGGAAGAGGTGGGCAGGCTCTTCGAGGCCCAGGAGTATTTCGTGCCCGAGCTGCTGATGTCGGCCGACGCCCTTTACGCGGGCCTCGATATATTGAAACCCCACGTGAGACAGCTCGATCTGGGGGTAAAGGGGTCCGTCGTCATCGGCACCGTCGAGGGGGACGTCCACGACATAGGCAAGAACATAGTGAAGATGATGTTCGACGTGGCGGGCTTCACGGTATACGACCTTGGCCGGGACGTGCCCCTCGATAAATTCGTGGAGGAGCAGCTCCGCACGGACTCCGACCTCGTCTGCCTCTCGGCGATGATGACCACCACGATGGTCGGCATGAAGAAGGTCATAAGCGATCTCAAGGCGAAAAACCCGAACGTCAGGATCATGATAGGCGGCGCGCCGGTCTCCTCGGACATAGCCGACAAATGGGGCGCCGACGGGTACGCCAAGGACGCAAACAACGCCCTGAAAGACGCCATCAACATGGTGAGCTCCCTTAAGAAGATGAAGGAAGAGGCAGAGGCGAAGAAACGGGGCTGAAAACTGCAATGGATTTTCATGCCGGTCTGAGGGCGGAGCTTGTCGGCGCAGGGGCCGCCGTGGTGGGGTTTGCCTGTGTGGAGGACATCGCAACCGGGGACATCGCGCACCTCGGGCGGGCGATCTCCATAGGCGTCGTCAAAAACCTCAATGAGCGGACGGTCAGCCTCCTCGTGGCGCTCGAAAAGAGGGCCGCCGGCCGGCTGAGGGAAGGGGGCTACAGGTATTTATGCATCCCGCCCGACTCCGACAGGACGAACGGCACCTTCATATCGAGGCTCTATCCGCTCATTACGCACAAGATGGCGGCGACCCTCTCCGGACTGGGCTGGATAGGCAGAAACGGACTTCTGATAAACCCTGTATACGGCCCGCGGCTGTCGTTTGCGACCGTGCTTACGGACGCGCCGCTTGCGACCGGCACGCCGGTCACCGGCAGCATGTGCGGGGAGTGCACGCTGTGCATGGAGTTCTGCCCCTCGCACGCGATCACGGGAAACGACTGGTCGCAGGGTGTCGCCTATGCGGAGCTTGTCAAGACGAAAAAATGCGCGTCCTGGAAAAAAGGCGCCAGGGCCACCAGCGGCAAGCCCAATTGCGGCCTCTGCATCAACATCTGCCCTTACGGCAGAAACGATACGGCCCCTTTCAAGAATTGAGAGAAAACGATTTATGGAGGAATCCCAGAGAATGACGAGGCATAGAGTGATTTTCCAGCCCTCCGGCAGGAGGGGCGAGGTTGAGGACGGCACGAACCTTCTGGATGCCGCCCGCAACCTCGGGGTCGACATAGAGTCGATCTGCGGGGGCAAGGGCACCTGCGGCAAGTGCAAGGTGAGGGTGGAGGAGGGATTTTTTGAAAAAGACGCGATGGACTCGAGGATGAATCACCTGTCCCCGCTTACCGGTCAGGAGATGAAATTCCTGAAACCCTCCGACGGCCCCGCCATGAGGCTCGCCTGCGCCGCACAGGTGCAGGGCGACGTCAAGATATTCGTCCCGGAGAAATCCAGGGCCGGCAAGCAGATTGTAAGGAAAGCGGCAAAGGAGCTCACCATAGCCATCGACCCCGCGGTAAAGAAATATTTCGTGGAGATGCAGAAACCCTCGCTCGCGGAACCCATCACCGGGGATTTTGAGAGGCTTCGGGGACATGAAGCCCTCCGTGAGGCGCTCCGCAGGCAGGCCGGACTCGACGGCCTCTCCATAGATTTTACAGTCCTCAGGGACCTCCAGGACGCAATCAGAAAGGGCAACTGGGGCGTCACCGTCACGGTCTGGAAGGGGCGTGAAATAATAAAGGTGGAGCCCGGCTTCGTGGAGACCGCCTACGGGCTTGCCGTCGACGTGGGGACGACCACGGTCGTGGGCTACCTTACCGACCTGGCTACGGGAAAGGTCGTAAACACAGAGTCGATGATGAACCCGCAGGTCCCATACGGCGAGGACGTGATGTCCCGTATCACTTATGCAATGACGAACGAGGGCGGCGTCCGGAAGATGCAAAAGACGATAATCGACGGCCTCAACGAGATAATCGCCAAGGCGACAAAAGATTTAAGGGCAAACGGGGATTTATCGGGAAAAAAGGCGGGCGGAAGCGGGGACGCTATAGTCGACCTGACAATCGTCTTCAATACAGCCATGCACCATATATTCCTCGGCTTCAACCCGGAGTACATAGGGCGCTCCCCCTTCATCCCGGCCATCCAGCACGGCATCGACATAAAGGCCAGGGACCTTGGGATAAAGATAAACCGGGGCTCCTATATCTACGTGCTGCCGATAGAGGCCGGCTTCGTGGGGGCCGACAACGTGGGCGTGCTGATAGCCGAGGAGCCTTACAACATGGATGAAACCGTCCTCATCATAGACATAGGCACAAACGGCGAGCTGCTGCTGGGAAACAGGCGGCGGGTCTGCTCCACGTCCTGCGCGACCGGGCCGGCCTTCGAGGGCGCACAGATAAAGATGGGCATGCGCGCCGCCCCGGGCGCGATTGAGAAGGTGAAGATAGAGCCGGCGACGAAAGAACCCCTCTACAAGGTCATCGGCAAGGAGGACTGGCATACGCACGTGGAGAAGATAGACGCCAAGGGCATCTGCGGCTCCGGCATCATAGACGCCATAGCCGAGATGTACAAAGCGGGGATCATAGACAAGTCCGGAAAATTCGATATGACGGCAAAGAGCCCCCGGATAAGAAGAGACCACGACGGCAAACCGGAATACGTGCTTGCCTGGGCGGATGAGACCTCCATCGGGGCCGACATAACCATAAACCAGGCGGACGTGCGGGCCCTCCAGCTTGCCAAGGGGGCGCTCTACGCCGGGGCAAAGCTCATGATGCAGAAGATGGGCATCGAGAAACTGGACAAGGTCATACTGGCCGGGGCCTTCGGCAGCTACATAGACAAGGAATCGGCGATGACGCTGGGGATGTTCCCCGACTGCGAAATCGACAAGGTCTACGCGGTGGGCAACGCGGCCGGTGACGGCGCGAGGATGGCCCTTTTAAATACCGCAAAGAGGGACGAGGCGGAGCAGAGGGCCAGGTGGGTGGAGTTCGTGGAGATAGCCGTCGAGCCGAATTTCGAGCGGGAGTTCATGCAGGCCATGCACCTGCCCCATATGAAAGACCGCTTCCCGAATCTAAAGAAACTGCTCGAAAAGGCCGCCTCCCCGGTGGTGATAAATGGATGAGCGGGAGGCGGGCCATGGCGTTCGGGCTCATTCTCGCTTTGGGTTTCCACCCCAAGCTCCGAGGGTTTGCCGAATGAGTGATATTGAACCCCCGCAAGGTCTCATTCCGCAAACAAACCGCCCTGTAAGGCTTCTTTCCATTAATAGGACGGCAGAAAAGCACCCACATGAATTTCAAAAGAGCCATAAATTAAAATCCCGTGGGATAATAAATAGGACAGGACGGTTTCTGAGATGAGGTGTTTGAGATGACGGGGCTTATCGTGAACTCGGGCGTATGCGGTTTTATCTCCCGCATAACGGTGGAGAAGGAAAAAGGGAAAAACATATCGGTCCGGATAGAGACCGACTGCGAGATGGTGAGGAATTTCAGCCGGGAGATAGCCGCCCTCGAGATGATGAGCGTGGCCTTTACGAATTTCCTCAATAACCCAGTCTACAAGGCCGCCGCCGGTCATCTGAGGCACGTGGCCTGCCCGGTGCCAAGCGCGGTAATAAAGGCGGTCGAGGTCGAATCGGGTCTTTGCCTGCCGCGTGAGGTAAGCATGAAATTCGAGGAGTGAGCGAAGACTTATCTCTAGAAGTGGATTCCCGCCTGCGCGGGAATTATGAAAGCGTCTTTTGGGCGGAGGAAGAGATGGTTTCAGGCAAGGCCATCGTAATGGACGGCAAAAGGCTCGCCGAGGAGATAAAAGAGACAGTGGCGGCCGGCGTGCGGGAGTTGGGGAATTTCGGCATCGAAGTCGGGCTTGCCCTGCTGCTGGTGGGGGATAACCCGGCCTCGAAACAGTATTTCCTCGCCACAAAAAAGGCGGCAAGAAAGGTGGGCGTAACCATTTACGAGTATGTCCTGCCGGAGCACGCGTCAATGGGCGAGATCCTTAATATCGTGAATTCAGTCAACCGGGATGAACAAATAAGCGGGGTTTTGCCGCTTATGCCGTTTCCCGCGAGGCTCGACACCAGGCGGGTCGTAAACGCCATATCGCCGGGCAAGGACGTGGACGGCCTTGGGGCCATCTCCATAGGCAGGCTCCAGGCGGACGAGCCCACCTTCTTCATCCCCTGCACCCCCTTCGGGGTCATCAGACTGCTGGACCACTACGGGATAAACATCAGGGGTAAAAACGCGGTCGTGGTGGGCAAGAGCCTGGCTGTGGGAAAACCCCTGGCGAACATGCTGCTTGCAAGGGAGGCCACGGTGACGGTCTGCCACAGGCAGACAGGCGACCTGGCCTTCTTCACCCGTGCCGCGGATATAATTTGCTCGGCTGCGGGCGTGAAGGACCTGATAGGGGGCCCGATGATAAAAGAGGGGGCGGCGGTGGTCGACATAGGCATAAACGTGCTGGCTGACGGCGGCATCGTGGGAGACGTCGATTTCGGCAGTGTCAGGGGGAGGGCCGGATATCTGACCCCCGTGCCGGGGGGCGTGGGGCCGGTGACGATAGCGATGCTCCTTGAAAATACCCTTAAATCGGCAAAGAGAAGCGCAAGCCCGTAGGGGGTCACGTCCAGATGGGAAAACTCCTGGCCGTTGCAGCCTATGCCGCCTTTACAATTTTTTTACTGAGGGTATTTATGCATGCGGCGCTCTGGTTCAAGAGGCCGTGGCGCACGGTGGCGGATGGAAGCACCCTGGAGGAGGCGAAATTCCCGGCCTGTCAGACATTTGCGGCCGTGGCGCTGGAGGCGTTTTTTCTAAGAAGGCTGCTAAGAGTGAACCCGGCGCTCTGGATTGGCGAGTGGGTCTTCCACATGAGTTTCGTCCTGGTGCTCCTGCGGCACCTGAGATACTTTCTTACGCCCGTGCCGGAGTTCATCTGGCAGGTGCAGTTTTTAGGCCGGATTGCCGGGTATGTCATGCCCTTTTCTCTCGTTTACATAATTGCTGTAAAGGCGGTCGCCGGCAGGGGCAGGTATGCGTTTACATATAACTATTTCCTTCTCGGCGCCCTTTTGCTCATAAGCGGGCTGGGGATCCTCATGAGCACGGTCTTTCATCCGAACGTCGTGGCCGTGAAGCAGTACATGATGAGCGTGCTTAGTTTAAAACCCTCAGCCCTGGCCGACGGCGCTACGCCCTGGGTGCTGCCCGACGGATTGCCGTTTCTGGCCCATTTCGGCCTTGTGCTCATACTGCTTGTTTACCTGCCCACGCACATCTTTGCCGCGCCTTTTACGCTCTATGAGGCTAAGAAACGCGAAAAAACGCTCGGAAGATTTTTGCATGACTGAAAAGATAAAGGATCGGGCGCAGCAATCCCGCCCTGGCGGGACCCTACATAAAAAAAACGCGGTCTTTGCCTTTAGTGAAACCCTCTCCCTTAAGGGAGAGGGTTGGGAGAGGGCGCTTATTTTCAGGGTGTTTAGTTTTTATGGCAAATAAAGAATCTTATACCCGGTGCCTGTCGGCAGGCCAGCTCGTGGAGCTTGACGCCTGCACCCGGTGCGGGGAATGCCTGAAATACTGTCCCGTGCAGGAGGTGACATCGGACAAATCGATATCCCCGCCGGAGAAAATCCGCCTCTTCAGGGAATTCATCGCGGGCACGGAGGGACTCAAATCGAGGTTTTTCGGCGCGGGAAGGATAGACCAGAGGCTCCTTGAGGATTTTGCAAAGGCCGTCTACGAGTGCACGACCTGCGGGGCCTGCGGTCAAACCTGCACCGTCGGCATCTTCACCCAGAGGCTCTGGCCGATGCTCAGGCGCGAGATGGTCCGGCGGGGGCTTGGCCCTATCGGCAGCCAGCGGGAAACTCCGGGCGCTGTAAGCAGGACAGGCAACCCATATGACAGGCCGGCCGCGGAGAGGTTTTCCCCCTGGTTCCCCGCCGGGGTGAGGGTGGCCGGGAAAGCGAAACTCGGCTATTATGCCGGATGCACCGGCGCCTATGAGGCGCAGCCGATGGTGAGAGGCGACATAGAGGTGCTGGGCAAGATCGGCGGGCCCTTTACGATGCTGGATGCGGAAGAGGAGGTCTGCTGCGGTTTCCCGCTCTTCATAACAGGCCAGTTCGAACTGCTTGAGGAGCTGGTAAAGAGGCTGGTTGTCGCCTACGTCCGAAAGGGGGTCGAGACGCTGGTTTGCTCGTGTCCCTGCTGCGTCAATATGATGGCGAGGGACTGGCCCTCGTTCTTCGGGGCGAAACTCCCCTTCAGGATAAGGCACATTACTCAATATGTCGCGGACGCGCTCAATCGGGGAAAGCTCATTATAAACCGGGGCATCGAGGAAAGGTTAATCTATCACGACCCCTGCTATCTCTCCCGCGGGGTGGGCGTCACGGAAGAGCCGAGGGCGATACTGCGCCGCATCCCGGGGGCGAAACTCCTTGAGTTCGACAGGCACGGGGCGGAGTCGCGCTGCTGCGGGGCGGGGGGGGCCGCGAGGAAGGTCTTTCACGACAACGCCATCGCCATCGCAAGGCTCGCGATTGACGAGGCCCGCCAAAAAGGGGCGCAAAAGCTGGTGCTCAGTTGTCCGGCCTGTTATTCGAAGGTGGGCGAGGCCCTGTCCGGATACGATAAACTGTCTGGATACGGGGAAATAGAGGGGCATGAAAGGCAGCTTGAATTGGTCGATATAATGGAGCTTCTGTCGGGGGTGATATGAGCCATTTTGCCATCATGTGCCGGAAATGCGGGAAAGAGCTTGAAAACGCCTACTGCGCCTTTTGCGAGCACTGCGCGAACGCCCTTCTCGTAACAAGGTACAAGGAGAAAAAATTCAGGGAAAAACCGGCAGAGGGCATCTGGAGATTTTCAAACTGGCTGCCGGTCCACAAAGAGGCCTTCCCGCAGCCCTCCCCTGTCGTGTTCCGGTCGGAGGGGTTTGCCGGGAAGCTCGGCCTGGAGGAGCTTTACATCGTTTTTTGCGGATACTGGCCCGAAAGGGGTGCGCTGCTTCAGACATGCACCTTCAAGGAGTTCGAAGCCGCCACGGTCATCGCAAACGCGATGGAAAACGAGATAGAGGGGCTTGTCGTGGCCTCGGCGGGCAACACGGCGAGGGCCTTTACGCATCTTGCGTCGGTCTCCGGCTTTCAGGCTGTTATAATAGTGCCCACGATGTGCCTCGGCGAGATGTGGAACCTGGAGGAAAGCCCCTCCGCCCCGACGATTGCCCTCTCTGACGGCGACTATTCGGACTCGATAGCCGCCGCGAGGCGGATATCGCTGCTTTCGGGCATGCCCTTCGAGGGCGGGGTAAAGAACGTCGCCAAAAGAGACGGGCTTGGGATTGCCCTTCTGGAGGCCGTGGCCGGCATGAAAAAACTCCCGCGGCATTATTTTCAGGCCGTGGGCAGCGGGGCCGGGGCCATCGCCGCATGGGAGATGGCCGAAAGGTTTTTGGGCGACGGCAGGTTCGGCGGCAGGCTGCCCGCCTTGCACCTCGCGCAAAACCTGCCTTTTGCCCCGATGGCGAAGGCCTACTGGAAGAAAAGCCGGGAAATCTTCGAGGAGGACCTGGACCCCGCCCTCATAGGCGAGATAACAACCAGGGTGCTTTCAAACCGTTATCCGGCATACGGGGTCCAGGGGGGCGTCTTCGACGCCCTTGAGGCGACTGGCGGCTCGATGTACGGGGTCCAAAACGATGAGGTATACCGCGCGATGGAGATGTTCGAGGCCGCCGAGGGCATCGATATAGTGCCGGCCGCCGGGGTGGCCGCGGCCGCGCTCCGGCAGGCCGTGGCGCAGAAAAAAATACGCCGCGACGAGCCGGTGCTCCTGAATATCACCGGTGGCGGCGAACGGCGGCTCCTTGGAGACAGGCCGGTGTACCGGGTGGACCCGCAGGTCATATCAAAAAAAATAACCGACACGGAGATAAAAGAACTGCTGTGCTCGCTGAAGACAAGCTGATCGAGATACTGGCCGCAGAAGGAGTGGATTTTACCGTCAGCCTGCCCTGCGACAGGATAAAGCGCCTTATCGCAATGGTGCCACGGAAATTCTTCCACGTGCCGCTTACACGCGAGGAAGAGGGGGTCGGCATCTGCGCCGGGGCCTCGCTTGCGGGAAAAAGACCGGCCATGTTCATTCAAAATTCAGGCGTGGGGAACATGATAAATGCGCTCCTGTCGCTCACCGGTTTTTATTCGCTCCCCCTGGCAATATTTGCAAGCCACAGGGGCCTGTACAAGGAAAAAATCGCCGCGCAAAAACCGATGGGCGAAAAACTGCCAGGAATACTTCGGGGCGCGGGGATAGGTTTTACCCAGGTCGAAAAAATAAAAGACCTCGCCCTTATACCCGGAAGGCTGGAACGCGTCTACAGGGGAAACAAAATCCATGCCTTCCTCCTTAGCCCCGCGCTCTGGGAAGCGGCGGGGGCAGATAAAAACGCGTGGCGGCCGGTCTTTGATTTTGGCCGCAGGCCAAAGGCTGTCATGCCGCGAGGGGCGCGCGGGGCGCACGGAAAGGCAAAACCCCGGCTTACCAGATACGAGATACTCTCTGCGGTCTGGCCCGCGCTGGAATCAAAGGCGGTCGTCTGTAATCTTGGGTTTCCCGCGAGGGAGCTTTACCAGATAGGGCACAGGCCCTCGAATTTCTACATGCTGGGCAGCATGGGGATGGCGACCCCGATCGGGCTTGGGGTCGCGCTTGCGACGAAAAAAGAGGTCGTCGTGATAGACGGTGACGGAAGCCTGCTTATGAACCCGGGCACACTCGCCACCGCCGCCTGCCTCTCCCCGGAAAACCTGACCGTCTTTGCCGTCGACAACGGGGCCTACGGTTCTACCGGCAACCAGCCCACGCTTGCCGCGCGTTGCATCGACCTGGAAGAGGCCGCCAGGGGACTTGGGTTCAGATACACGGTCAAGGCGGCCGGCAAAAGGGACCTCCTCCGGTCGCTCGAAATGAAGGAGGGGGCAAACGCCCCCTCCGCTCACTCTGCCCTCTCCGGACCCCTATTCATCCACGCCCTGGCCTTGCCGGGCAATAATCTGCCCGGTGATGGGCAGGCGCCGGTCATCCCGCTTGACCGCCTGGAGATAAAGCGTCAGTTCATGGAATTTCTAAGCCCCTAGCCGCGGGCAATAAAACTACTTTCTCTCATCCATGCTGCTAAAGACATTCAGCTTCTTTAAGGAGCTCGGGTCCGCCTTCGCGGGATGGCACATCGCGCAGAAATTCTGCATCTTCGCGCCGCCCGCCGTATCGACCCTGAGATACTTGTAATTCGGGTTGGACGGGTGCGGGTCATGGCAGCCTACACATTCCAGCTTTCCGTCCCGGAGCGCCGACGCGGGGACCTTGGCCACCTTCGGGTTCGGCACGACATCAAAAGGATGGCTGTGCTCGGGGGAAATAGGCGCTATCCCCATCCCGCCGTTATTCGGGGTCTGATGACAGCCGAGGCACAGGGCGGTCACTCCCGAGTAAGGGAGTTTTGTTTTGGGATTGATGAGCTTCGTGTTCGCTTTCACCGCGAAGATCAACTTGCCCTTCGCATTATGGATCGAATGGCAGCCGGTGCATGAGAGATCGTCATGAGGGCCGAACGCAAAGGCAAACGCGGGCAGGCACAGCAAGACAAATGAGACAATAAAAAATCTGAACCAGGACATGATTTCCCCTCCTTGAAAGATTTTATTGAGTGTAAAAAGAATACGTATTTCAAGGGGTTTTGTCAATATTGCGAGCGGTTCCCACCCTCCCGCCCAATTTTATTTTGGGGCTTCGCCTCAAACCCAAAAGACAAAATCACCGCCTGAAAAAAGGCGGCGCCAGCGTAGGCTGTTACAATTGCCCGGTGTCGCGGTATTTCCTGATGTAGAGTTTCAGCGCCCTCTGGATAATCCAGTCCATCGAGATCCCATTGTCCACACTGATCTCATAGAGACTGTCCATTATCTCTTTTTCCATTAACGACTGTTTGTCCTCGGACTCCTCCGGCCCCTCCGGCCCTTTTGAGACTTCGGATTTCCCCTGCTGCCGCGCCAGGAGGTTTTTGAGCGTCTGCACGTCGCCTTCATGTGCGGCGTGAAGGATGTCCTCCGGCACCTTCATCTGCGCAGTTTCAGGAGACTCCGTCCCCTCGGGCGCGGCCTCGCCTCCTTTGCCCTTCGCAACGGGGATGCCCGACATCCCCATCATCATCTCGGTCAGCCGTCTTGAGTATTCACCCTCCGGGATGTTTTTCTTCATGAACTCCTCCAGACTCTTTTGCCCCCCGGCCATCGCCTCCTGAAGCTCGTCAAACATGAGCCCCTCTTTTTTCGGGCCTTCGCCGGCGGCGAAACCCCTCCTTCCGGGCGGCTGCGGCAAGGCGCGTTTCTTTTTTGGCATAAACCCCTCTCTCAACCCTCTCCCTGAGGGAGAGGGTTTTACTTAATAATATCATGAGTTCCGGGTAACGCTCACGGATTGCCAATCAGGCCGTAGTGGTCGCCGGGCGGATGGACTCTGCATATAAAGCTGGTGTCGAATATCTCATCTTCCCGTAGCTCGCGCCCGATATAGCCAAGCATCTTCATCGCCCGCACAAAATCCATCGTCGTATCGATATATTCCCGGGTAAGCTGGGCGCAATACCTGGGAGAGATGCCTATCGTCTCCAGGACGAAATCCGCATCGACCACGCCCGTATAGGAGGCAATCCTTTGGGCGCAGAGGCCGGGTCCCCGCCGCATCATCTCCGTGGCCTCCTCATGTTTTTTTAAAAAATTTTCGACGACGCCAGCGTGATCGTCAAGAAAACGGGAGGCCGCCACGATGCCGTAACTCGGGTTGCCGGGCCAGATCAGATGCGGGGGGACCAGCACCTTGCCGCCCGCATAGCGCCTGATTGCGACCGCAAGGGCCGGGGTGCCTATCGCCGCCCGCACCTGCCCTTTTATCAGGGCCTCCGTGATGGCGTCCGCCCATTTGAAATTCATGACGCCGACTTCCCCGCGGAGACCGGAGCGCTCCAGGGCATCAGAGAGGATCACATCATGGATGGAGCCCCTGCCCGGCACGCCTATCTTAAATCCCTTCAACTGGCCGAGCACCGCGCCCAGGCCGGGCAGCTCGGGATAACCTTTGATATCCGCCCCTCCGGAGACGACCGTGCCTTCCATATGTCCTCCCGCGATGCATTTTATCCTCACCCCCTGCTCCATGCCGATAACAGCCGGAGGCAGCCCTATATAAGCAAGGTCGATTGCGTCTTGTCTAAATGCCTCCACGATCGCCGGGCCGGTCCCAAAGAGCTTCCATTTAATTTCTACGCCTGCAAGGCAGTCGCCTTCAAGTCCCGACATCAGCAGGACCGCCGTATGATAAAAAGTCGAAAGGTGCCCTATTGTTAAATTCATATGAATATCCGGGACTCCATAACTCCCTCACCCCCCGTCCCGCCGAAGACGGGACTCCTCCCTCTCCCGCCGGGAAAGGGTATTATTTATACACCCTTCGATAGTTTAACAGATACGGAAACGGAGACAGAGACCCCCGCCAACAGGTGATTCGATCACCCCGCATTGACAACCCCCGCATAAAGTGATAAAAATCTAAATCGGGAGCGCATTACAGGATTTCAAGACCCGCTCCCACTCAGAGTCCCGCAGTTCAGAGTGAAAATCCAAAAACGGTCATACCGCAAGGAGGGCCGGATGATTACCCCCAAGACGGGCGAAACGATTCCGGAAAGGGCCGAACCCGCACCGGGAGGGCGCCTTGAGCTTATTGAAAAAATCCGCTCCAGAGAGGCAAGGATAGGCGTAATCGGGCTTGGATACGTCGGCCTGCCCCTCGTCTCCGAGTTCTCGCGGGCCGGCTTCGACGTGACGGGGTTCGATATCGATGCCGAAAAGGTAAACCTCCTCAAACAGGGAAAAAGTTATATCAGGCATATTGACGGGAAGAAGATAAGAAATCTGAAATCCTTTATCCCGACGACCGATTTTTCCCATATTTCCGAGATGGACTGCATCATCGCCTGCGTCCCCACCCCTTTAAACGCCAACCGGGAACCCGATATGACATACGTCTTCGGCACCGCAATGTCCATAGCCGGCCATCTGAGGCGGGGACAGCTCATAGTGCTTGAGTCCACCACGTACCCCGGCACGACCGATGAGGACATGAAGGCGATACTTGAGCGGAACATTGACGGCCTGAAGGCGGGCATCGATTTCTATCTGGCCTACTCGCCGGAGCGCGAAGACCCCAACAACCACGATTTCTCGACCCGCACCATCCCGAAGGTGGTCGGCGGTTACACGCAAAAATGCCTGGGAGCGGCAAAGGCCCTCTACGACACGATAGTGGTCAGGACCATACCGGTCTCCTCCACGCGGGTGGCGGAGACGACGAAGCTCCTGGAGAATATTTACAGGGCCGTCAACATCGCCCTCGTAAACGAATTGAAAGGCCTCTTTGAGCGGATGGATATCGATATCTGGGAAGTAATCGAGGCATCCAAAACGAAACCCTTCGGGTTTCAGGCGTTCTACCCCGGCCCCGGCCTCGGGGGCCACTGCATTCCGATAGACCCGTTCTATCTCACCTGGAAGGCAAGGCAGTACGACTGTCCGACCAAGTTCATCGAGCTCGCAGGCGAGATAAATACCGCGATGCCCTACAGGGTCGTGGAGCGGACCGGAGAGGCGCTAAACGAATGCGGCAAGTGCCTGAAAGGCGCAAAAGTCCTCGTCCTCGGCCTGGCATATAAAAAGGACGTGGACGACACCAGGGAATCCCCGTCATTCAAGCTGATGGAGATACTGGAGGGCAAAGGCGCAATCGTCGATTACAACGACCCCTTCATACCCGTGGCCCCGAAGATGAGGCGCTTCAACGTGGAAAAAATTTCGGTGCCCCTCACGGCCGAAAATCTAAAATCCTACGACTGCGTGCTGGTCGCAACCGACCATTCGGCCTACGACCCCCGGTTCATCCTCGAACACTCGAAGCTCATAGTGGACACCAGGAACCTCATTAAAGACGGCTGCGGCGATTTGGGAAAGATAAAAAAGGCATAAGCGGGAATGGATGACCGCCTGCCGTTTGGGGGCGTGGGGGCGAAAGCCCCCACAGAAGAAAAAGAAGGTGGGAAGGTGGGTTCCTATGCATTTTCCGCCCACCACTGACGGTTTCTGCTTAGCCTCCGGACCGCAAAGGCGGGTAGCTTTTCATGAACCCGCCCCAGGTTATAAAAGAGATATTTCAGGGCGCTTATGAAGATAAACCGGGGCGCGAGGTGATATTTTCGGTTCCGGGCAAGGTAACGGAGCCCCGATTTGATGTACCTCTGCCCCTCGCCCCCTGCCCCGCCGAATTCTTTCAATATCCATTCCTCCCTGCTGTGCAAAACGCCGATATCGAAATATCTGCCGGCCTCCTCAAAGGCCGTGTAATTGTGCGAATGAAAGACGGCGGCGTCGGCCTGATAAGACAATTTATATCCGGCAAGCAAAAGTTTTGCCCCCGCGTGCAAGTCCTCGCTGCAAATGAGTTTCTGCCCGAACCAGCCGACGGCCTCGAGGGCGCTCTTCCTGTATGCGGTGAATGAATTGGATAGAAAAGCGGTCTTTATGCCATACACGGCCCTGTCATTCAGGCGCTTCACGCTTGATTGCGGGGGATAATTGAAAAATCTCAGATGGGCCGCAAAGACGGTGGCATCGGGGTTTGGGAGCTGCCGCCCGTAAACCGCGCCGATGGTCTCATCCTCGCCGAAGGGTTTTAGCAGGTTTCCAAGCGTGCCGGGGCCGGCGGGGATGACGTCCTGTGTGAGATAGACCAAAAAATCCCCTCTTGCCGATTTGCCCGCCAATGTCCTTGTCCCGCCGTGGTCGAATTTCTCCCGCGGGATGACCTCGACTCTTGCCCCAAGCCCGCGGGCCGCCATTGCGGTTCCGTCCGTGGATGAGGAATCGATGACGATTATCTCGGTCCCCTCCGGGGCATCTTCTTTCAGGGCCGTGATGAGTTTACGGATGTTCCCGCAGGCATTGAACGTGGGAATGATTACGCTCACCATCGCAAATTCAGTCGCGCCTGCCCCCGCACGCCCTTTGGCTCCTCCTCCTGTCGTTATTCACCAGGATATATTTTATGCCATCCGGGATTCTTTTTCTTTATACTAAAGAAAAAAGGGGAAACCCTTACCAGGGGAGGTATTCCATTAAAAGGGCGGCCATACTCATGTACCACAACATAGGCTCTCCCCCTCGGGGTGCGCGAATGCGGGGGCTGTATGTCAGGCCGGGCATGTTCCGCTTCCAGATGTTTTATCTGAGGGCTGCGGGTTTTAAAGTAGTCTCCCTGAAAGAGATACTTGACTTTATCCATGACGGAAAAAATGAAAATGCCTCGCGGAAGCCGTCGAGGCGGCTGATCGCGCTTACCTTCGACGACGGGTACATGGATTTTTATGAAAACGCCTGGCCCGTCTTGAGGAAATACGGCTACCCCGCGACTGTTTTTCTGGTGCCCGGACTCGCCGACCAGGTGAATGCCTGGGACTCGGAACGGCTCGGGACAAGGAAAAAACTCCTGGACTGGAAAAAGGTGAAAGAGCTTGCGGAGGGCGGGGTGACCTTTGGCGCCCACACGATGACGCATCCACATCTGCCTGGGATTGCAGTACCGCAGATGAGAGATGAGATTCTCGGCTCCAAGAGGGCAATCGAGGAAAAGACAGGCCGGCCGGTGGAGTTTTTCTGCTATCCCTATGGCGATTACAACGGGGACGCGCTCCGGGAAGTCAGGGAAGCGGGCTTCCTTGGCGCGGTCACCGTAAAAAGGGGGTTCACCTACGAAGGGGACAACCCGTTTGAGCTAAAGCGCGTGCCGGTATGGCTGAACACCTGGCCGCTTTCCTTCATCTATAAACTCCACTCGGATTACGAGACGCGGAAATAATTGGTCGACGCTTGAATGCCCTGACCGGCCAGAGTGGGCATCATGACGCTTACCGGCTTGGTCAGGGGCGTTCCCTGCCCCCGAATTTCTCACTGGAAAGCCCGGCGAAGAAGGACTTGATTTGCCGCGCATACGTACGCGATCGCATGGCAAGAGAATATAAAAAATATGCCGCCCTTGCCGGCAGCGTCATGGCGGGCACCGTAAACAGCCAGAACGCCAGATAGCCGCGAAAGAGCGGATACAGGACCTTGCGGCAGTCGTCCCCGGTGCTGATAACGCCCATCCTCGACCTCGCTATGTTGGCCGGGAAAAACCTCGACAGCAATTTTTTGTTTATGATTATAAAGCACTTCTCATCAGCTCCGCCGTCTATGAAAGTCCTGGCGATTTTATTCAGGTTTTTGCCGAAAATTTCACAAAGTCCGTATCCCCCGGAATTATACAACTGCGCGGCCACCAGATATTCCTTCACGATGACGTTTTTTTTCGCGTTGAACATGGCCGACAGCGTCCATCCGAGCTGAACGAGATTGGTGCCGCAGAATCTCTCCAGCGCAATCGATTCGTCGACGAAAAGCTTGTTGACCACATTGGCCGACGTAAAGGTCAGAAAATAATGGGCCTTCCCCGTGAATTTTTTTACGTCATCATAAACCTCGTATCCCCTGAAGCGCGCCCGGGGCATTTCCAGCCGGTAATCTTCCTCATAGCCATATGAGGCCAGGTGGACGACCCCGTAATCGTCCTTTTCAAGCACATCAAGGATTTTTTTTATGGACCCATCGATCAATATGTCGTCATCGCCAAGAATAAGCACGTATCTGCCTGCCGCCATCCTGAAGCATTGCAAAAAATTCCTGTCGGGCCCGATGTTCTCCTCGTTTTTGACGTATCTTATCGCAGCGCCCGCCAAAATATATTTACCGACGACCTCGCCGGTATCGTCCGGCGAATTATTGTCCGAGACGAGTATCTCCACCGCTTTTCCGACGCCTTCGACCTGTCCGCATACATGCGCGAGACAGCTGTCCAGGTAAGAGGCCCTGTTATATGTCGGTATGGCCAGCGTTAACAGCGGTCGAGCGGCTTCATCCATATTAATGACTTCTCCTTTTGGCCCGGAAAATACCTGCGATCCATGGAAGGCCCCACAGATAACCCGAGAAAAACCCGAGGAAAAAATACGCAGGCGGCAGGAACCTGACGCACAACAACGTAGCCCCGAAATTATAGATGGCCGATACGAAGGAAGGGAAGGCAAGCGGCTCTTCCTTGTGCGCCCGCAGATAAACCGCAAGGGAGCTGACGATGTTTTGCAGGAACCATCCGGCCCCCAGAAAAGACATGGATGTGGCGCCGACAAACCTGTTGGCAAACGCGATCCTGCCGTGGGCAAGCGCAAAAAAAAGCGCAACGATTGCCGCCCCCGCCAGAAAAGAGAGGCTCGATCGGACAAACACTTTCACGAAGAGACGGTCAAATGAGGGCCACTCCTTCCGGGAGACAAACATATTTAGTTGAGGCGTAGCGGCGTAAACCCAGACATTGGCGAGACTGAATATCCCCATCCACAGCGTGATGCTTATGCCCGTGCGGCCCGCCTCAACCGGCCCGTAAAAACGGAACATCATCGGCGTATATATCTGAAAGATGAAATAACCGCTCACCCAACTGACGGCGTACCTCCGGAAGAGGGGGAAAAATTCGCCCCTCCAGGAGTGCGTGAACGTCCTGGCGTGCGCCAGAAACTCCCTCATGGCCGGCTTGAATTCCCTCACGATAAAATAGCTCCCGGCCAGCGAACTCATCAGCAGGGAAAAAGAAAGCGTGTAGAGCTTTAGGCCGGCAATAAGGCCCGCGCCTGTCACGGCCGTCATCACGATGGCTATCTTGACCCTTATCTTCCGGGCCGGTCCGATACGGTCGCACCCCTCAAAAAAATACAGGACCGAGCTGTTCATGAACGTCAGCCCGGTCGCCAGCACGTACAGCAGCCACGGCCAGGCCCAGTGCACCTGCGCGGCCTTCCTCGATAGCAGCCAGAACCCCGTGAGCGAAACGCCCGGCAAGGCAAACAGAAGGACGACTGCGGACCACTTCAAACAGAAGACGAAAAACGTGGCCAGCCTTTTGAGGTGCAGTTCGCTCCCCGTTATCCCGCCTTCATCGAAGCGCAGAAAGGCGAATTCGTGTGCGGCAAACTGCAATATTATATTGGAGAAACCGAGGTCCGCAAGGAGCATCAGCGCCGAAAGGCTCATGAAGGTAAACCAGTAACCCTGCTCCGCGCCTGTGAGGGAAAAGGGGACCATCAACAGGACGGTCAGCCCATATGCGGATTTCAGGATGTGGTTGAGCGCTGTATATACGTGGGCGGAAGTTACGTCTCTGTTTGCCCGCGCCGTCAAGTTTTTCTTTTGTAGACGGAGAGCAGGGTCCCGCCGTCCACTTTCTCATAATCGTCTTTTACGGCCTGGAAGAGTTTATATAACTCGGCGTATCTGCCGATCCTGGAAGCCCTCTCGTTGATGTCAGACTCGGAGCTGTAAATGCTTTCCCATGGGTCCTCGTCATAATGGTCAATATCCGTATCGACAAAAAGATATTGCGGCCTGCGCTGCCGGAGCAGGTCGACGGCCTCCCTGCTTTCGGCGTCCGAAAGAAAATGCCACGACATCTCGAAATAGGGCAGCAGGCTGTATCTCGCCGATAAGAAGGGAAGCAGGTTATCGTATTTGGAAATTATATAGATGCCCTTGTCCTCGGGGCTGTATTTTTTTATCAATTCCATGCTCTGCCGTATCGGCTCCGGATTGATGGTGGTTATCAGCCTCGCCCTGTCGAAATTCCAGGTATAAACCTTGTGCTGCGTGAAATTCCTGTCGAACATCAGTTTTTCGGCATAATACTTCGCGGCGAGACCCGAGGCCAGGAGCACCGCCGCTACAAGAAGCAGTTCTTTTGATATATCCAGCGCCCTCAGGGCCTTCTGACGGCCCTCAAAAAGCGCCTTCTCGGATATATAAATCATGAGCAGCAACTGGAGGCATCCAAAAGGGACCACCATCGGGAAATGATTTGCCAGCCCCGACCAGTAGTAATAGACGAACAGGCCCTGGGTGTAGATGAAGGTGAACACATAGATATACTTCAGATTATGCCTGAGGTTTCTCAATGCAAACAGGAATGAATACGATACAATCAGATAAAGCATGGTGGCGGCTATCACGATGTTCTTTGCGCGCCAGGAAAAGAGCCCCAGCAAAAAATAATGGAATACATTCCCCAAAGTGCCCACACCGGCGAAATGAAAGATTGCCGCGCCTGACAATATCAACGCAATGACAACCGACATCCAGAAAAATCTGTTTGCACCCCGCTTGTTTTCAATGGCATAAAGCGCCATTGCGCCGGCCAGCGCCGCCACCAGTATAGCTCCGAATGTCCCGTCTATGGCCACGCCCGCTAACGCAAAAAACATTGCCGGCATCAGATACCACGGGCCGCGCCTGAAAAAAAGGACGAGGAATATCAAGGTAACGGCATCGAAGAAATGAATGGTGGGCACTATCCCCGGGGCGAGTATGAAGCCTATGTAACCATAGGCGAAAAAAGAGACCGCAAGAAATGTCGCCCCTGTCAGCACATAGACCTTGTCCTTGAAGAGCAGATAAAGCATGAGCAAAAAAAGGGCGAAATACAGGATATAATAGAAATAACATTTATAGTAATTGTTTATCGAGATGCCACCCAATAAATCCATCGTCCATTTGAAGATAAAGGTATCGCCCAACCCGTATTGTATATATGTATCGGAAAGCGGCTTGCCGTCAATATATTCGTTTATCGGATTTAAGATCTGCCCTATATGATTTACCTGCCCCCTGGTCATGTTCTGGAAGCTGTATTCCAGTTGGTTTCTGAGATAAAATTCCTTGATATTCTCGAGGTCCAGCTTGTAAAGGCCTGAAACTCCCTGTTTAAAACCCGGGGTGTTAGAGATCATCTGCTTAAAACCAGGGTCTTGAGGGATCATCTGGAGGACATAATCCTGCGCGGCCCTCAAGTCCGTTTTTTTCAGTGAATTCAAAATGGCCCCGTATTTGTCGAATCCGTTGATTTTGCTCTGTCTTTTGTAGGTTGCGCCATCTTGCAGCGGAAATCCGTATCTCTTCGCCAGGATGGACAATGCCTCGACCGTTCCCTGGACGTCTTGCCCTTTTAAGCCTTGCAGAAACTCCAGATTGGCCACGGATTTATGTTTATGCAGATATGTCTCGCCGTATATGTCGCTGTATTCGTTCACCAGCCGGACAGGGCCTGCGAGCACCATTACGACTTCGGCCAGCATGAGAAACAGCAGCAATATTGACGCCAGAATGGCGCCGCGCTCCAATAGCGCCGGTTTCAGAAGGGACAGAAACGGGCTTATGAAAACCGCCAGGGCCAGAAGAAAACGGAGACTGTTCAAATGAATAAACAGCATCGGTATCAGACACAATACCGAGCCGAATGTGCCGATAAGAACACCTGCGTAGTTCTCTCTGGTTCTGTTTTTTATCAGTTCGATGTTTTTATGATTTGCCAGCAGATAGCAGAGGATTCCGTATACGCCAAGCGCAATACACAGTGCGATATAATTGAACAAACTGCTCTTGACGGGATGATAAAAGATATAAGTCCATATAGCGACTTTTGATTTAAGGCCGAATAGCAGCCGGGCCTTGACCAGCGTTACCGAAAGCCAGCAGAGGACGGCCAGGCCCAGACCGGACATGGCCATCTGCACGCCAAACAGGAGCACTATTTTCTTTGACGTAAAGTCTTTAATCCAGTCTATATATTTCTTCATAAAGATAACAACCGCTGTCTAAAAATAATCTGTGTCGCTTCCGGCTAAGCGGCAGGGTTTCGCAAGGGATTCTTATCTGTCCATAGCCATAAGTCCTTGTAAGTAAAGGGATTATATCAGAGTATCGCCGGAGTTTGTCAAGTTCTTATTTTAATTGGGCTCTACTTTTAATGTTCGCATAAATAGAAAGTATGTCCCCTCTGTCGATAATGGCATATTCCTTCTTGACCCCCTCAAACACCTTTCTTAACTCCTCCAGCATTTGGACCCTTTCTAATGACCCGCCATACATTACGCCGATGACAGGGTCTCTTGGATCAACAATGTCTCCTCTGAGGTCCCTCTCAATATCCGAATCGACAAATAAGTATTGAGGCCTGTCCTTTATGATTGTATTTATGCACAACTCCGTTTCTCTCCCTGTTGCCAGACTAGTTGCCACATCGTCGAACGGCATTGCGCTATATTTTCCAGCCAGGAAAGGCAGGATAGTATCATATTTAGATACCATATAAATAGAATCAGTGCCGGAGGAATATTTCTTTATGAGACTGACCGCATTATAAAAATATGCGGGATTCATGGTCGATTTGAATTTGGCGGTCGGAAAATCCCACTGGTAAATTTTATGGTCAACGAATATTTTTTTAAAATTGTTCTCGGCAAGATGATAATCCTTCAGAGACGGCAAATATAGCGTAAAAAAAAGCGCTATGCTTAATGCGCTAATAATTACATTTTCATATTTCTTCATACGGGCAACGGCATCTATCATGATCTTCAATATAATAACCGCCATAAAAAGTATTGGCGAGGCCATGGCGTAGAGGTGATTGGGCGCGGCATTCCAGACGTAGTAGACAAAAATAGCCTGGCCGTAAATGAAGAGCAGCAGCGCAACGTATGCTAAAGCGGACTCAACTTTAATCCTGCTCAATATAATTACATAAATAAAGCTGATCAGTATGAAAACAGAGTACATTAGATGGTTGTCCATCATCGGGCCTGAAATACCCTTGAGATAATAATTGCCCGCCGGATTTGCTCCGAGCTTGAAGCAATAAAACAGGGCGCCTATACCAAGTAATGTCACAGCCGCCGATATGCCTTCTTTATCAATTTTTGCTGCATGTTCATTGATCTTTTTAAATATCAGAACGATAAACAGCGCGGCGGCTAGAAACAGTCCGAATTCCTTGCAGCTAAGGATAGCGAGAATTGAAATCGCCAGGCTGAGGATCAGGTATATAAACCTTTTCCTTCTCAGGTACAAAAATAGAAGGACCGGGATGACAACGTCAAAAAAATGTCTGATGGGATTAAATCCGGGCGACAAATGTATCATTTCAAAGCCGAGAAGATTTAAGGACGTAAAACTTAAAAGCGCCGTCAATAATACGTACTGAATCTTTCTGAATAATATAAATGCCGCTCCTATGATTAAAATAAAATATAACAGATAGAACAAATACAGGTTCCTGATGTAATTTTGAAACGTTTTCCCGCCCGTTATATCCATCAGATTTGCAAGAAAAATGGCATTAAACCACCCGTACTGATTATCTATTTCGGTAGCTTTTCCTCGCAAAGAATATTCGTTTATTGCAGACAGCATGGGATTTTGATGGTGCATGAACCAGCCGCAGAAGGTCTGACGATTAAGTTCGTATTGGTTCTTTTTTATAAAGTCGAGTTGTTCGTAGGAATATGATTTGCGGGCGAACCCTCTTGATGAACTTCCACCGTTTGAACCGGGCCCGTACTTGTCTGGAAAATCAGACTTCTCAGCGCCGGGTATATATAATCTCAAGCCGCCGATATTATATTTATTTATGTATTCAGGGTTATTTACATAGTCGCCATCGGCAAGTCTTGTTGTTTCGGGGATGCCCATATAATCATTGGAAACTAGTATCTCCCCCCTGAGATAGCTTGAGAACATCAGGCATAGCTGAACGACAATGAAAACAAGCAGCGCCGCCTGCATAAAGACGCTGTATTTCGACCCAAACCAGCCATTTAATACTGACGGCTTCGGCGTCGTTTCCTTGAGCACTTCATGGTCAGTGTTGTTTAAGGGATGCAATGCGCCGACAGAACTAAACGGCAGCAGCAAAAGGCCCAGCCACAATATAACTTGAAGGATGACATAATAGGATGAACTGAAATATCTATTGAAATGTACTATGAAGAGATTGGCTGCAACAAGGAATGCAAGATAGATAAAAAGCCTTGCCGAATTCCTTGATATGTGCGTCACAAATCTATTCTCAAGAGCAGTTTTTCTTTTATATATTATGAAATAAAAGCAGGAATAATATAAAAATAAGGCGACAATCGTTAAGAAATACCATAACATCTGCGCCGGCTTGGTCGGAACATATAATCCTAAGCCTAAGACCCATTTATTAAAAACAACATCGCGCCTTGGCAAATAGGCAACAGATATTTTCCGTGATATGGCGTCAATAATTTTCAGCAGACCCAAACTGTTTATAAAAAAATGCAGAAACAAGACATTGTTTCGGATAGAGCCGGGCACCTTTGTTTTTTTGAGATACAGAATGATGAACCCCGCCAATAAAATTAAGCATATAATTTTCACTGCCAGGAAAAGGGTTGCCATGACCGCATCTTTTTTGGAAAACCTGTAATGCAGGGCTAAATTTGATATCTCACCGTCAAAATTCCTCGTCTTGCTGAATCCCGAACCGACTGCTATATCCGACACTTTATAGTCAACCATGCCCGTTCCCTTTACAGCGGTTCCGTTCAAAAAAACTTCCAGTCTGTTTTTCAGGCCGGCATGGATATTCACGCGGTACCATTTGTTCAGTTCCAGGGAATTCGTTAAAATGATCCCGACCGGGCCGTCGGCGCCCTCCGGGTGGACGATCAAGGCCAGCGTGGCGGGAGCGCTCAGTTCAAGCCTCATTCCATCATTCAGGGGCGCTGTCTGAAAAACATTATCGTACTTGCCCATTGAATATACCTTCATCCTGAAGCTGATGTCGACTTTTTTGAATGTTGAATCAGTTTCAGAGAAGGATTTTACCCGCGCTTTTTCCGGATTATTGGAACGGCTGTCGTAACTGATGCCGTCATGCCGGCTATCTTTTACTTTCTTGTAAATAAAACTGTCCTCAAAAGTAACCGCGGCCAGCAATACAATGAGATTAACGATTAACAGCGGTATGAGATATTTTTCATTGAATGCGCTAATTTTTCTCATTAATCAACCCTCGTGGCTGGCCTCAGATATCCTTTTTATCACGGATTTTGATGCAGCAAAAAATTGACGCACCAACAATTTTCCCAGGCAAATATTCATCTGTCAGTTGGAAAACCTTTGCCAAAAATTTATGCAGAAGGATTGCCGGACCTTTTGGCGCGACAATGCGGATACTTCTCTCTTTTGAGAACAAAAAGAATATTTTCATTATCGGATAAAGAAGATGAAAAAAATATCTCAAATCGACTATTTCAAAAGTTGTATCTTTTACCAGTCCGGCAAACATTCGCAGATCATAGCGCCTGAAATGGCCGTAAAAAAGATCATAATTGGACCATAGTTCCTTTCTTGCGGGTGTGGTAATAATGAGATATTCCGCGTTTTGAAACTGTTTTGACAGTTGTAAGATCAAATCAGACGGATCAGGCAAATGTTCTATAACGTCAAGCAAAAGGAGCGCCTTAACGGACTTTCTGAATTCGACGTCCAGCTCCGATGTGTCGCAATACGTGAAAATGTATTTTTCAACTGCCGCCACTGTTCGTACTTTTGCACGTTCCGCGCCCCAGCAGTCAACACCCCTGCCTCTCAAATACTCAATCAGTATCCCTCTTCCGCATCCGACATCAAGGACCCTTTCATTCTCCAGCGAAAGTCCGGTCAACTTTTTTTCAATAAATCTGTTTCTCGCAAGGTGCCAATAGTGGTTGCCCATGCCATCCTGGTATGCGAGCTCATATTGCTTGTTGTCAAAATTTGTATTGTTCATTTCCTGCTGTCAAATCAGAGGTTGTCAAAAAGAGCTCCTCTCCGGCAAAAACCCGAAGGGAGCTTCCATACGCGCTTTGGGCACACAGCGGACATTTAGGCCTTCATCCACTTTTCTTCATCAGAACGAAAAACTGGCAGCCAAACCTTGAATTTATATTCAAATAGTTCAAATAAAATAGCATATTGGCAATGAACTTGGACATCGGGCTATAATAGCCGCTGCCAAAATTTTTAAGTGACCACTTTGAATTTATATTCGTTACGTATTTCAGGAGGTAGTAAACAGGCCACCCCCATTTCCACATCTTCAGGATCTCAAGATTATTGGCCTGAGCCAGCGAGGTTATTTCTTTTTCACCCGGATGGGATACGTGTCCGAAAAAACGCTCCGTTTCGAAAATCTTGCCGGCTGGCACCGTTATCAATAAATGGCCTCCGCTCTTGACCATCCGCTCCAGGTTGGAAAACGCCGGGCCTCTTCTTTCCAGATGTTCCAGCACCTCAGAGCACACGACCAAATCGAACTGTTCATCCAAAGCCCCTTTTTGTATATCCAAGACCTCGAACGTCAGTCCAGGAATGCGCGTAATGTTCTTTGCTACGGTTTCAGTCGAGAAATCCACTCCCGTCAGCTCCGCATTTTCCTTGATTTTTCTTAACAAAGACAATAATGCGCCCCTGCCGCAGCCGACGTCCACACAGGTTTCAAAATTGACATCATGAAGCAATTTTAAAATGAGACGATTCCTATGCCTCACCCCTGGATTGTATTTAACGAAATCGGCAAGAACAGACCATTGTTCGTCATATTTGTCTGCTGTTAAAGCCTTTTTGCTTTCAGTCTTGGTGACCATTTTACCTCTCAAGCCATCTTTCTTTCCACATCTGAAATACAAGAAGAGTCCACAGCAACTTACGGTTGTCTTTTTTGAATGAAAGATGTTCCGCTATCAGCTCTTTCACATAAAGGGCATTAAAAAACCCCTCGCGCCTTATGCGCGCCTCATCCAGGTACTCCAGTATCAGTGGCCTCATGTCACTATGGATCCACTCGGCAATCGGGATACCAAATCCCTTTTTCCTCCTGTTCCGGATAGAATCAGGAAGCATCCCGGAAAAGGCCTTTTTTACCAAATATTTCATAGTAAGGCGATTTAGCTTATAGAATGTAGGCAGGTGAGCTGCAAATTCCACAAACTGAAAGTCAAGAAACGGCGCGCGCACCTCTAGTGAGTTGGCCATGCTTGCCCTGTCTACCTTGACAAGGATGTCGTCTTGCAGATAACACTTAAAAGACAAATACAGTATGCGTTCAAGCGTCTTGTGCAGATTGCTGTCTTTCAAATAATGCAGTGCGTCCTCGAATGTGTTTTCATTCTGGACGGTCTCAAGCAGTTTCGGAGCCAGCAAATGCCTCTTTTCCATATCTGTGAAAGAGCCCATCCAGTAGAAGAACATGATTTCTGAAGAAACGCCAGCCCCCCTCAAGAGTTGCTTCACTTTAAAATCGAAGCTTATGTTTTTATGGGAAACCGGAAGCTTCGCGGCAAGACGGTGAATGACCGCCCGTACCTCCTTTGGTAGAATGTTGTAATAATTTATGAGCTTTAAAGCGGGAAACGTGGGATAACCCGCAAAAAGTTCATCACAGCCATCCCCGCCGAGGGCCACCTTGACCTCTTTCGCGACAAACCGCGACAGCAGAAAGGTGGGTATGATGGAGGCATCACCGAGCGGTTCATCAAGGACACCGGCTATTTCCGGAAGGAGAGACGAACTCTTTTTGATGTCCAGAACCTCATGGTGATGCTCCGTGCCAAAGTGACGGGCCACCGCGCTGGCATATTTACTCTCATCAAACGATGCCTCCTTGAAGCCTATAGTGAAGGTCTTGACCGAAGAATTCAGTTCGGATGCAAGGGCGACAATTGCACTCGAATCTATGCCCCCGCTCAAGAAAATACCTACGGGCACATCACTCCTCAGGCGAATCCTCACCGACTCCCTAAGACGGCTTACCAGCTCTTCTGCATACTCCTGTTCCGACTTGAGCGCGATCGCATCGTCAGAGATGGGTATGTCCCAATATTTGTGCACCATAAGGCCGCCCGTTTCAGTATCGTATACCGCGTAATGTCCCGGCGGCAGCTTCTTTATATCGCGAAATATCGAATTAGGAGCAGGGATATACTCGTATGTAAGATATTTGCTCAGAGACAGAGGATCCACTTCTCTCCCGACCCATGGACAGCACAACAACGCCTTCGGTTCGGATCCGAAAACAAATGCCTCCCTCACAAGCGAATAAAAGAGAGGCTTTTTCCCGGCCCTGTCCCGGGCAAGGAACAGTCGCTTCCTTTTCGTATCCCATATGCAAAAGGCGAACATTCCATTTAATTCCGCGAGCATTTGCTCGCCCTTCTCTTCATATAGGTGCAGCAGTACCTCCGTGTCGCTTTTGGTGGAAAAAACATGCCCGTTCCCCTCAAGCATCCGCCTTAACTCTACGAAATTGTAAATTTCACCGTTGAAAATGACCCAGATGCTGCCGTCCTCATTGTGCATGGGTTGTTCCCCCATACTCAGATCAATGATGCTCAGCCTGCGGTGACCGAGACCGACATTTCCCTTAAGGACATGTCCGGATGCATCGGGGCCACGGTGGGCCAGAGTGTCTCTCATGGCCAATAGAAGCCGTTCATCCAACCGGGTGCCCTGCTGTCTAAGGACAATTCCACAAATCCCGCACACTTGTTATGACTCCTGGTAGTTACAGCCGTTCATCCATCGGGAGCATGTTCGCGCAGTACAAGGCTCTTCTGGATCTCTGCGCCGGATCCGCATGCAATGCAGATCAGTAAAGCTCTCCCTCATTTGCTCTTGCGTTGAGCGCCCGTTCTTTTCCCCCGAATCCCCCAAAAAAACAGAATATCTTTGCATTTTATCACTCCAGGGTGTAAGAACAATTTTTTAAAAGAGTTCTCCATACCCTTTTTTATAATATTGCAGGTCACATTTGTTACTTTTGGAATCATATGATTCTTCCAGCAGTTTTCCCGTATTGATTATGAGAATAGACGAATTCTCGTATACAACATGGCGACGGTAACGATTGAAAATGGACGGGTCTGCGAAATCCTTCTTTTGAATCAGCAAAGCCACTTTTTTCATGATATCCGGACGGGGGTTTTTGTCCGCTCCTTGGTTAAGCCAGCGGAACGGGATTAGCGGGATGATCATAAATTCGTCCATTGTGCCCTTATTTGTGATAAATGCATACGAATCCAGTATATTATCATTTTTTTTGTTGTATTCATACAAGTTAAACATATCCTTGGTGACCGTCCTGCTTTCCCTGTCATATTGATTTATATACTGCACCCCGCTGAAGATAATAGCGACGACGAGTATAATTTTTCCCAGATCCCACAACTTCCGGGCAGACGATCCGGAGAAATGATCAAAAGCGGCCAAGATCAGAACAGCTAAAAGAGGAATGAATATCGTATATGCCTTCATATAATCATAGTTATTGATATGGTCAATAAAAAATACTTTGAAAAATATGATGAGAACAAAAGCAGGGGCGGCAAGCCAGAATGAGGCATCAATATCTTTGTCCCTTACAATGTAGTTTGCCGCCGGGATGACTATCAGGCAGGACAATATCACGTTGATAAAGGAATTCCACTCGGTCCTTTTTAATAATATCGGGAAATCCTTCACATAACGGGGGACATAGATGTTAAAGATCCCCAGTATCTCCGCAGGGGATGCCCAATGTGGCTGCCAGAAACCTGCTATGTGGATAAACTTGCCAAGGACTTTGGGATACCATCTTATGAACTGAAATGAATGCGGAAAGATCAGCAATGCGCCCAAACACATAGCCAGAATCATATAAGGAGCATTTCTGTTAATACGTTTTAGAAGAAAAATATCGAACACGAAAGATATGAACAAAAATGCGGCAAATATGAGGATGCCATCATTATAAATATTCATGGCACCGGCAAAAATGAAGGCCAAAAACAGCACGGGAAGTAAATATTGGCGCAAAGGCTGCTGTTTCATTTGCGATGGGGGATTATTACTGGCGGATTGTCGCCTCAGGTGGCAGTATCCCGCGGCCAGGATCACTAAAAAGGGCATGAAAAAAAACTGTGGACCCATCCCCTCATAATAAACATTAATAAGATTGCTATTCATGACCACCGCGAACGAAAACAACAGGGACTCCCCTTCGCGCAAAAAAAAGAGGCGATAAAACACAAAAAGAATGATCCCGAACAGAAGGACATAGTTTATGGCCAGCGCGAGAAACTGCACCTTGTATATATGGTCGGAACCAGTCATATAGGCAAATATTGCATTTATTGCCGGATACCCGCTCCTCAGTGCTTTGAGCAGGTTTTGTGCATCGATGGCAGTATTAAACTTAAGCGCTGCGTCGTTATTCAAAATTGCCTTATCCAGATCCGTCGCGCCCGTCTGACGCAAAATATCACTTTCAGTTTGCTTAACGGTGCCCCCCTCTAAAAGGTACTGCCCTACTTCGGCATAGCCGGCCTGATCGATATCAAGCCTGTAGGGGGTCGTCGGCAGACTGGATCTCATTATTGGTGAAAGACCGATAAGCGTAAGCAATATGCCAATCAGCAGCATGCTGAAGACCTTTCCTTTGGAATCTTTCAGCTTCCCAAGTTCAAATAAGATCATTCTTCTCTTGAAAAGTAGCGCCAGCGCAAGCATGATTCCTGAAATGATGAGCGATATGGGCAAGCCATTTACTACGGGCACGTTCAGATGGACAGTAAAAACGCTTATGATGGACAATTCCATCAGGCCATATGCCATTACGAGAAACGGGAAGAGAAAAGCATCCCTTAAAACATCGGGGGTAAGGAGAAAATAAAAACCAAGCCCGAGAAAAAAAATATAGAGAGATATAATGCCCAGGTCGCGGTAGATTTCGAATATGCCCTTACCGACATTAAAAGGGTAGTATATGACGGCAAGGGTAGCTATTAAAACTGCAAAAAACGCAATCTTATTGACCTTGAACTCATGCCTGGGCGGCTCATGGCTGGCTGGGGGCAAGGATAAAAGATATAACAGAAAAAGAATAAAAACGCCCGTAGCCAGACCCTCTGACAGACTCAGCAACACATGGTAATCCAGGCGCCTGCTGATCTTCATTTTTGCGACTTCAAGAGTCCCTTTTCCGGTATACCACAAGCGTATCTCTAACGGCTTACCCGCGTTTTCCCTGGAGATTTTTAATGTTTCTGAAAGTACCCCTTTATTGCCTGACGGTAACTTCCCGCTTTTCAATACGGAAGTCGCCCCTTGGAAGACCATGTCCCACAGCCCGCTCCCGCCTGACGTGGCACTGTATTCCAGTGTTACTTTATATTCCCCCGGCGAAAGTTTCACGTAAGGCCCATATGTAAGAGCGCCGCCTTTATCCCTGCCCTCAACGGCAATTCTTGCATTTCCCGATATCTCCCCTGTGTTGCCTGGCAACTGCGAACCCTGAATTTCAGTTGAGACGGCATGGGGAAAATGCCGCGCCGCAAAAATAGCGGTGCACAGGAGGAATATCAATAAAAACCGCTTCAGGTTTTTTCTTAAAAAAGCGAATACATCTTTATTTGCCATCTAAAGCCATATCCATTTTTTATGGTTTTTTGAATTTTCGAAAAACCCTTATTGTTTGCCAGAAGGACCTGAAAGCGGACTTCCACAGTCTCCACTTCACTATTGAAACCGAGCCGGTCTTCCGGTCTTCATGCGGGACTTGACAGTTGTAGATATTTGCCTTGGATGCGGCAAACATGCCGGAAATGAGAACATTAGGGGCAAAGGTGTCAGATGGTATTTGCGCGACGATCTGTTTAAGCGCTGCCGATCTCATCAGCCGGTAGGGAGTATTGACATCAGCAACGCCGGAGCCAAAAAAAATCCTGACAGTTGCCCGTGAGGCTGAACTGATGATCCGGCGGCCGATATTCTGTTTCCTGTTCGTCCGAACCCCAAAAAGTGCGGCGTAATCACATCGCCTATTCCACAGCTCATGGAAATAGTCAGGTTTCATTTCGTTATCGCTATCCGTTTGGAAGACCCAGTCGGCCAAATCTACGGCTTTGTGATAACCTTGAAGTATTGTCGGGCCATGCCCGCTATTTTCCTTATTAATGATTGTAATCCGCCCTTCGCCTGCAAACGTTGCAAGCTTATCTTTAGTGCGATCTTTCGACCCGTCATTCAGGAGGATCATTGTGAAATCGATACCCAGTCTGTCAAACTCATCGCGCCATGCCTTGACAACATCTATGATACACTCTTCCTCGTTATATACCGGCATGACTAAAGCCAGTGTGCGCCTCTGCACGCTATTTTGGTCCATTTTATATAAATATCCACACAAAAATGACGCCCATGTTATTCAAGAAGCAGAAAATAGCTGTCACGCATTCTCTTTTATTCGTTTCTCATAGGTTTCAAGAGCCTGTGCAATAGTCTGATCCATATCCAGATATTTATACATTCCGAGCCTTCCGCCGAAAATGACATTCTTGTTTTTCTCACACTCATTTTGATATCTTTCAAGAATCATTTTATCTTCGCCTGTATTAATTGGGTAATACGGTTCATCGTCTTTGCCTGATCCCTTCGAGTACTCACGAAAAATTATGGTCTTGTCATCAGGATATTTTCTTTCTTCGTGATAATGCCTGAATTCATGGATACGAGTATAGGGGGCGGAAACTTCCGCATAATTCATTACCGCGGTCCCCTGGTAATCACCCAAATGATATGTTGATTTTTCAAAAGTTAAAGTCCGCCATCCCAATTTACCGAATTTGAAGTCAAAAAAACGATCAATTGGCCCGGTATATATAATTTTGCAGGTCCCCGGGATCAAACGTCGTACATCGAAAAAATCGGTGCCGAGATGCACTTCAATATTGGGATCGGCGAGCATTTTTTTAAAGATGGCATGGTATCCCTCAGAAGGTATTCCCTGCCAGGGATCATCGAAATAATCAGATTTGTAATTGTACCTTACGGGAAGCCGGGTGATGATATTGGCAGGCAATTTCTTCGGATCGGTGTCCCATTGTTTAGTGGTATAACCCTTGATGAGAGCTTCATATAATGGCCTGCCAATGAGAGATATTGCCTTTTCCTCAAGGTTGACCGGATTCTGGATTCCTTCTCTTGCGATTTCCGACTTCATAAAATTTTCCGCTTCGCCGGGGCCCAGGTTTTTCTCATAGAAGGCGTTGATCGTATGAAGGTTTATGGGCATCTGATAGATTTTATTTTTATATCTGGTTAAAACCTTGTGACGATAGCTGTTAAATGTGCAAAAACGGTTGATATACCTCCACACCTTTTCATTAGAGGCATGAAATATGTGGGAGCCATATGTGTGGCATTCTATACCTGTTTCATTATCAATTTCGGAATGACTGTTCCCCCCGATGTGCGGCCTCTTGTCGATGACCAAGACCTTCTCATTTTTGTCCCTGGCGATCCTTTCGGCAATGACGGAGCCAAAGAAACCGGAACCCACTACCAGGTATTTGAGACCGTTAAAGTCCATGCCCCCCCTCCAGCCGGTCATACGCCATTCTCTTCAACCGACGTCCCTGACTTATGCCGGACCCGATGATCCATAGAAGCATAAGCAGCATGAGCGCAGAATTCATGACACTGTTCAGCGTATTATATGGGTCAGTGTAGAAATAAAAATAGTCTTTTGGAATCAGCAATAGTGAAAACACGATTATATAGATAAAATCCCATCTTTCTTCTTCCTGCTTGTTGATAAATAAAAACAAGGGGATGAACAGGTGCATCAGCTTATAATCGGTGGAAGTATAGGGCAGAAGGTCCATGCACATTACCAGAAGGGCCACCTTCTTCCAAAAAGCGGTCTCATAAAATATAATGAAGGCTGAAACGGCCGCAAAAAAAACCATGGTGAAAACAAAATAAGGAAGCATCACGGTCTGCACCGGTGGAAACGACGGCCCAAATAAAATCCTAAGCGCATTCAGAAGACTGTGGCCATAGTGGTTCCCGGCCCCCTTAATGATCATGAGTTGTGCATACATTTTTTGACTAGCAATCAGATTGCCAAGATAATGGCTGAAGCCGCTCCTTAAACCTCCGTCAAAAATAAGCAGCGGGAGCAATGTTAATATGAGTATAAATAAAAAAACATATAGAATTTCTTTATATTTTTTATCAGCCAGTAACAGTATCAAAAAAACGGCCGGGAACAGTTTCATGGAGATGGGCATGGCCAAAAAAAGAGCGCTCAGCACAGTCTTCCCCCGCTGATAAAAGTAAATGAACAGGCACAGGAATATGAACACATAAGCCTCTATATTCCCCGTATGAAGTGTAAAGAGAACCGGATAAGTCATAAAGGAAAAAATAACAACGCCCTGAACTGTGAGTGCAGTGCTCTCTGCCCGCAGGTTCGAATAGGCATAAACCATAAAAAAAACGCCAAAAATAAACAAATAGGGGATCCTGGCAATGTACGGATTCCCAATTTTTGAAAAAAGGTCAACAATGAGGTAGGTGCTCGGGAGATAACTCAGACCATAGGCAACTCCGTTGAATTTCAGCCGGGTCCATGCGTCAAGCAATCCATAAAAATCGCAAAAACGATCCGGGGCCGGCGGAAGAAATGTATTGAAGGGGACGCCGTCATTATAAAACATGGCCCGAATATAATGAAATATGACCGATGCGATAAAACCAGCCATCACCAGCGTTGTAACATATTTTATTATGCGCTCGCTTTTCATGTTTGAAAGCGAAATTTCACCAATTTTCGATATATGAAGGGCCATCTTCCTGTCGATTCCGGCAAATGAGATCAAATACAGCAGCAAAATGATAAATGCGCCAGAACCCACCCCCTCCGCCAGACTCAACAGGACCGGATGATCCCAGTGCTTCTTGATCTCGATTTTTCCGACTTCCAGGGACCCTTTCCCCGTATACCAGGCGCGTATCTCCAATGGCTTGCCGGCGTCTTCCCCGGAGATTTTTATTGTTTCTGAAAGCACCCCTTTGCCGCTTGCCGGTAATTTCCCGCTTTTTAAGACAGAATTCGCGCCCTGAAATATCATGTCCCACAAACCGCTTTCACCGGATGTGGCGCTATATTTCAGTTTTACTTTGTATTCACCCGGCGCAAGTTCCACATATGGCCCATAGGTAAGAGCCCCGCCCTTATCCTTGCCCTCCTCTGCAATTCTCACATTTCCAGATATCTTGCCTGTATTACCGGGCAGCTGCGACCCTTGAATTTCTGTTTGCATCACATGAGAGAAATGCATGAATGCGAAAAAAGAAGTTGTCAGGACAAATATCAGTAAAACCCGCTTCAGTCTTCCTTTAAAAAAATCATCCATTTTTTATCAGTTAAATTATTTATCTTTTCTGGCCGTGAAAAAATAATGCGCGCCGAGCGGGAGCCTGCAAAGATATTTTTCAAACGGCGTAAGAAACGACAGAAATTGCGGAAAAAATACCGTGTATCTTATCTTTTTTTCGGCAAAACCGGCATTACCCAGTATCTTCCTTGCATAAAAAGGGTTTAGGAGTTTTGCGTCCTTGTCAAACCTGTAGTCGTTGCGAATGGCGACAAGCATTGTCAAGGGGTTTAGGGGGTTGAGTTCGAAAATGAACAACAAACCTTTTTCCCTTAACTTATTGTAAAGGTCCTTCAGTATCCCGATATGCTTTTCATGTCTAATATGATGGAAAACATTTGCAATGAATATGACGTCGAATTCACCGTCAAACGGGATAGCCGGTCCGTTGAGAGGTTCAAAGGTGACGTCCACAAGGCCTTTGTTCGACTCCCTCGCCACTTTAATGGATTCTTCAGACACGTCCACGGAAAATATCGAGGCCCCGGGCAGGTATTTTTTAATGTATTTTTCGCTGTTCCCGGTGCCGCAGCCGTAATTTAAAAATCTGATCTCCTTGTCCGCCATGCCCTTTGATGTCAGGCAATCGGATACTTCTCTCAGCTTGTATTCATGGAAGTACGCAGGCTCAAAGCCGGAAAGCCTTACCGCCTTCTTGTGTCCCTCATCATAATTCCTTGCAAATTTATCAAATACCGGCATCAGTCGTTCCGCCCGCTATTTGTTCTCATCAAGGATGGGGATTATCATATTTCCTGCAAACTCCGCCCGGTCCAGGAAAGGATACATGTCCTCCATGGGCTTGGAGACTATCCTGCCGTCGGGCTTGCGCTCGGAAGAAAGTTTTGGACTGAAAATATAATCGGTGACAAGCTTGACCTCGCATAAAACCGGCCCGGCAATGTCGAGGACCTTTTTAATGGTTCCGGCCATATTGTCCGCGCCGGCAATCGCCTCCGTATGCAACCCATACGCCAGGCCGACTTTTATAATATCCGGAAAACTTACGCCGCTCTTTTCATCGCTGGCCACGATCCTCCCCCCGAAAAAGGAGTTCTGCGTCTGCCGCATGGAAACATAGCCATTATTGTTGAGATAAAATATCTTGACGGGCAGCTTGTGATAGACAATGGTCTGAAGCTCCTGGATATTCATCTGCATGCTGCCATCGCCCGCGAGGCATATCACCTTTTTTTTTCCGTTGGCGATGCTGGCCCCTATCGCCGCCGGCAGATCATAACCCATAGTGGCGCAGCCTGAATTCCAGAAAATCCTCTGGCCCCTTTTGACGACCCCGGCCTGGAACAACCCGACGCAGGCGCTTCCATTGCCGGCGACCACTATCTCGTTCTCATCGAGCAATTCAGTGAGGGTATTGCAGAAATGATACAAGTCCACTCCCTCTTTATCTTTCCTGTTTTCAGGCCTGCCCGCCGGGTATTTCCGCCTTCTCTCAATACACCACTCATGCCAACTTCGCAGGCGCGGCAGCTCTAAACCGTCAAGCTGTTTTTTAAGCTCCTCAAGAAAAGCCTTCGCGTCGGCGCATATTGCAATATCAGGTTTAAGCGTGGGTTTTTTCAGCTCGGCGGCATCGATGTCAACGATTATTTTTTTTGCGCCTCTTGCATAGGAACTCCAGTTATAGCTTATCTGCCGAATGTTATTTCTGGAGCCGACTGACAGGTACAGGTCAGAGTTCTGGAGCGCAAAATTCCCGGCCCGGCCCCCGATAGTCCCGATCCTGCCGATATACAGCGGGTGGTCGGTCGGGATAAGATCGAACCCGTTAAAGGTCGAAAGCACCGGCATCCCCAGCTTCCCGACAACATCGAGAAACAAGCCCTGTGCGCCCGAGATGCGAAGTCCGCCACCGGCCACAAAAACGGGCCGCTCGCTTTTTTTCAACAGTTCTATTGCCTGTTTTACCTTTAAGGCGAGATGTCCTCCATGATGGGCGGCCTCGTCTTCTTTTTCGTCATATTCTTCCAGAGAACTTTCCTCAATCTCTGCGCCTTGGACATTCAGCGGGATGTCAAGCCAGACAGGCCCCGGCCTGCCATGAGTGGCAATATATATTGCCTTGTCCAGATGCCTTTTTATTTCGTTTGGATTCTTCACGAAGGCGGCATATTTCGTAATGGGCCTTACTATATCCACAATATTGATCTCCTGGTCGCCCAGCTGACGCAGCCCTAAAGCCTTGCAGGATTCAATCGAAGTTTCATATTTAATTTGTCCGGATATATATAAGACCGGCACGGAGTCCGTCCATTGCCCCGTCACCCCTGTCAGCGTATTAGTCCCCCCCGGGCCCGATGTCACGATAACGACACCCAATCGTCCCGACGCCCTCGAATATCCTTCGGCGCCGATAGCGCAGGCCTGCTCGTGATGATTGCAGGTAAAAGAAAGATCCGTGCACAAACCGATGGAATCATCCAGGTGCATGGCCCCCCCGCCGGGGATCATGAAAACATGCCTGACACCGTGCTCGACAAGGCGTTTCATTATGAAATCGGTCACTCTCATGCGTTTTCCCCTTTATTCATTTGTCAATGAGCAGCAAATCGCGTTTGATTAGATGTATATTTTCGGAATACCACCGGTAGAGTTCCGTTATGGCCTCGTCGATATCGTGAAGTTTAAGGCCGGGTATTTCTTGCCTTAATCGTTGGTTGCTGCCGCTGTAGTCAAAAGCCATCCCGGGTTTCCCGACAATTATGGGCAGGTCCTTACCCGAAATTTCCTTTATCTTCCCGGCCACATCGTATAATGTGACGGCTTTGTCGGGTGTCACGTTGTAGGCGTGATGGTTATAATGCCTGCACTCTATAAAATGCTCGAGTATGGGCATCAGGTCGTCTATATAAAAGAAATCGAACATCCGGTCCTGCTTTATGGTTATCGGCAAACCATGGATGGCCTTGCAGACGGCGTTTGAGATGAACCTTATGGCATAGTCCTCGTATTTGCCGAATATGCTGAATATCCTGAGTTCGACCGCCTTATCCATACATTCCATGAACCTTGCCGACACATACCTGAAAAAACCATGTTCGTCAAGCGGCATTACGGTATCGAAATAATCTTCGCTCACTTTATTAAGGTCCTGCCTGGCCATATCGTAAACGGACCCGGAACTTAAAACAATCAGTTTATCGTAAAATCCGGCATTGCGAACAATGTTAAAAAACATCCTGCTGTCGGTATAAAATAAATTAGTGGGGTCCTTTGCATTGCGGTGTCCGGGCTTGACAGCCGAGTGGACAACAACATCGATCTTCTGCCTTTTAAAAAAATCCCTGACCATGTCATCGTCGGTCAACTCAAGTTCGGCGTGCCGCGGGGCGATAATGCGATATTTTTCCGCCAGGAAGGATTCGAGGATGTTCCTGCCTATAAAGCCGCTCCCCCCGGTCAACAGGACATTCATCATCAGCCCTCCAATTCACGGGACCGGGGCATCCCGGTTTTGAACGAGAAATATTTATGCCCGAAGTAACTGCAGGCGAAGATGAAGCACAATATGATCCCCTGCGATGCAACCACGTTCATCTTCAAATAACTTACCAGGATGAACATCAGGGCTATATTGACCAGGAAAGACGCGCCGTAAATAAGATAAAAGCGCAGGTATTCCCGCAGATAGTTCCCCTTTGTCCTGAAGACCAGAAATTTGTAGCATACATAAGCGTTGGTTATGGTTATGACATTGCTGACGAGGAGGATGAGCAGATAGTTCACCGCTTTGGAGAACAACCAATAAAGCAAGGCAAAGACCGAAAGCCCGAATACGGTGTTCCATGCCCCGACAACTGTATACCGGATTTTTTCGGAATGGGGTTTAAATTTTCTTATCATTATCTCCGGGGTCAAAACCTATGTCCCTGCACACGATGAAATTCGGCCTTGTCTTGACCTCCTCATATATCTGGGCTATATATTGTCCGAGCACGCCCAAAAAGAAAAACATGAGGCCGAATAAAAGGACTATGAGCGATGTAATGGTCCCGTATCCGGGGAAGGGGACGCCCACGATTAAAAATTTCACCGCGCTGATGATCAGGTACAACAAGGAGAGCGCCGAAATCACAAATCCCGAAGCCGCAATGAACTGAATGGGGATATATGAAAAGGCGAATATGCCCTTTATCGCAAGGTTCAGCACTTTCAGGAAATCGGCATGCGATTTCCCGGAAAACCTCCGTTGGCGTTCGAACTTTATCCCGACTGATTTGAACCCCACCCAGGCGAACATCCCCCTCAGAAAACGATTGCGCTCGCCCATCTTGTTGATGGTCTCGTATACCTTCCTGTCGACCAGCCTGAAATCGCTGGCGTTTCTGGGTATCTGGTCATGGGTCAACTTGTTGATGATCAGGTAAAAAAGTTCGGAGCTTATTCGCCTGAAAAACCCTTTCCCGCTCCTCTTCTCCACGATGCCATAGACGTTTTCATAGCCTTCCTCCCATTTCCCAATCATCACGGTGATCAACGCAGGCTTGTCCTGAAGGTTGGCGGTCATGATCACCGCGGCGTCTCCCCTGGCATATTGCAGCCCGGCGGTAATCCCCCCGTCCATCCGGAAATTCCGGGCAAGCTGCACGATCTTGAACCTGGGGTCTTTTTCCCGGACTTTCAAGAGCTTTTCGAATGTCCCGTCCGCGGAGCCGTTGTCGACCGCTATCACCTCGAACTCATATCCGGGATTTTCACTGAAGACTTCCTGGAGCTGTCTGGCGAATTCCTCTACGTTGCCCTCCTCGTTATAAGCGGAAGTCACTATCGATATCAGTTTTCCGCCTTTAACGGCAGCGCGCATCAGATCCCTCTTTCATAGATTATGCTTTTCATTGCTTCGTTATTCGCATATGGCGTATCCACGGAATCTATCGTCAGGGGCTGATCAGCCGCTATCGGCTTCAATACCTTGTGCCCCCATTTGCCGAGCAGAAGCTCCCGGCACGACATCTGCCCTTTTTGCAAGGGGATGGCCAGATAAATATCATCTTCCGAAAGCATTTCGCCTTCCTTCAAATCTCTCTTTGCATACACGCCGCGAATATATGAATGCAAGTATTCAATCTCCTTGTCGTATGCAAGCAGCCTTGTCTCACCCGATGCCCCGCCGAGCAATTTCGCATGGTGCCATGCCTTGAACCAGGTATCTATTTGATCGGGAAGGGAGGAATAGGACGAAACCTTCGTACCGTCTGTATTTATGTCGATGTGCCTTTCAAAGACCCTCGCGCCTTTGGCGTAGGCCATAAGCATCGACGAACTCCAGTCGTGATACTCGTGAGAGGAAAGGCCGATAGTATGGTTTGGATATCTCTTACGGAGGAAATCGATCTGGTTCAGTTGAAGCTCGCTGTCTTCCGTGGGATAGGCGGCTATGCAATGCAGTATGGCCACGGGAATATTCCTGTTTTCAAAAAAAATCACCATGTCATCCATGTCCTTCAGCGACATGCCGCCCACCGATACTATCACGGGCTTCCTTGTCTTCGCTACGCGCTCAATGAGCATCCAGTCGTTGCAGCCCGAACTCGCGATTTTTATAAAGGGCAAATCGAAATATTCGATCATATCGACGGCCTTCTCGTCAAACGGCGTCGCCGCCGGGATGCAGTTGGATTTCCTGATCGACTCAACCAGCGCGGCATAGTCTTCCAGCCTCAAACGGGTCTCCAGGACGCGCCTCACATAATATATGTCGTTGCGGTCCCTGAAATCCTTATGTATAAAAGAATCGATGTCCCTGAACTGGAGCTTTATGGCCGCCCTTACATTGTTGAACCTGACCACCCTCGAAAAATGATGTATTATTTCAAGTCCGCGGTCCAGGTCCCCTTTATGATTGTTCGTCATCTCTAAAACGAACAAATCCTCGAAAACATCCCTGTTCATTCAGGCCTCCTTGAAGAGCATATGATTCAATCTTTTCAGACATTCCTTGAATTCCACGTCGGTCACGTCGCTCACCTTGATGATTGAATAATTCCCGTCCGGCATGACCACCGCCAACAGGTCGCCGGTCCTTTTCTTGTCTTTTTTCATCCCCTCCAATAACGCGGCCCCGTTAAAATGCCCGGGGTCCAATTTAAGAGGATTATTGGGCAGGAGGATTTCTTCCATGACCGTTTTCAATAGCGCATCGGACAGCATATGCCTCATGTTTGATAATATATTGGCGTACATAATGCCGATCAAAACGGCTATGCCATGCGATATTTGATAATCGGATGATGTTTCCAGGGCATGACCGAAGCAGTGGCCGTAATTGAGCAGGTTTCTGCGCCCCTGATCGAATTCATCGTTTTCCATGTAGGCTATCTTGACCTGCATATTGTCTCTTATCAGATCGACAAGGGTCTCGTCCTTTTTCAGCGCCCTCTCCATAACAGGTTTGATCTTCCCGATGTCCTTTTGTTTTTCTTCCTTCATCAACTGGAATTTCACGGCCTCGCCTATGCCGCTATAGAAATCCACAGTGGAAAGCGTGCCAAGGAATTTAGGATCTATGAATATCCTGCTCGGCGGGTAGAAAGTCCCGATAAGATTTTTATAGGACTTGAAATTCAGGGAAGTTTTGCTGCCGATACAGCTGTCCGTCTGCGCAAGGAACGTCGTAGGTATATATATCCAGTTGACACCGCGGTAGAGCGTGGACGCCAAAAACCCTGTCACGTCCTGCGTAATCCCGCCCCCGATTGATATAACTGTCATGTTCTTCTTTGCGGCCATTTGAATGATCCGCTCATAAAGCGCCAGACAGCTTTCAATGGTTTTGTTTTCTTCTCTGGCTTCGAATAAAATGATCTCTCCGTCCGCAAAGTAAGACCTTAACATGTCCCGGTAAAGATCATATACATTTTTATCGATTATGACCGCGCGGGGACGGATATCGCCCATATCTTCAAAAAAGGCGAAATCGTTTGAAAAATGAACCGTATAATCCTTGATCCTTGAATGAAGTGTCAAGTCGCTCAAGCTAAAAACCCGCCGTCAATGATGATTGTCTGCCCGGTGATATAGGAGTTTTCATCAGAGACCAGAAATCTGACCAGTTCGGCGATTTCCCCCGGCTCTGCGAACCGCCCCAGCGGAATGGTGGACTTTATCTTCTCCTGTTCCTCAAGGGGTATATTTTTACTGGTCAGTTCAGTATTTACATATCCGGGGCAGACCGAATTGACCAGTATGTTATATCCGCCCAGTTCACGGGAAAGTGATTTCGTGACCCCGTTCAGCCCGAATTTAGTCGCTGAATAGAGAAGCCTCCGCTCTTTTGACCGTATCCCCCAGATAGAACTGATATTGACAATCCTGCCCCACATTTGCGACTTCATATGGGCGACACAGGACTGGACCAGCTTCAAAGGCGCCACAAGGTTCACGGCCAGCATCTCTTCCAGGCTGTTCTCTGCTATATCCTCGATGCCGCCCAATATATTGATGCCCGCGTTGTTTATTAAAATATCCACGCCTGTTTTGTTCCTGTTGAAGTAATCCGTGATCTTTCGAGTGCTGGAGAGGTCCATCTCCTCCCTGGAAGGGACGATGACATTGTACCTGCCGCTTTCATCCAGCAGGCCGCCAATGGCTTTTCCCAGCCCTCTGCTGCCGCCGGTGATGAGAACGTTTCTTTTATTCATTTGGACCATTCTTTTGAATGTCCCGGCATAAGCCGGTTTTTTTATTTGTTTGAATATCCCGCCCTTTTTGGCCGGGAAGGAGGTCTGCCCATTCCAAATGCCCGTCGTTTGCGTCTTTAATATACAGGCCCAGATCGTCACGACTGCCGGCCTTGCCATCTTCATAGAACCTTTTATACCACTTCGCGGTAACGTCGAATGTCTTGTCGCGGCCCCAGTTGGGCCGCCATTTGAGCCTTTTTCGCGCCTTTGAGCAGTCGAGTTTCAGCGTCCCCGCCTCATGGCGGCTGGCGCCGTCGGGTTGTATCTCGTATTCAAACCTGTCCAGAAAACGCTTGATGCCCCTGACCACGTCCTCCACCTCGGTTTCGGCGTCGGGGCCGAAGTTCCAGGCCTCGGCGAATTCCTTTTTGCCTTCAAGGAGTTTTTGGCCCAGCATCAGATATCCCGACAGCGGATCAAGGACATGCTGCCAGGGGCGCGAGGCGCGCGGGTTCCTTATGAGCATTTTTTTATTTTCGTCAATGGCCCTCATTATGTCGGGGATCAATCTGTCCTCGGCCCAGTCCCCTCCGCCTATCACATTGCCGGCCCTGGCGCTGGACAGCAAGACCCCATGAGACCTGCCGTAGTCCTCAGGGTTAAAAAACGAACTCCTGTAGGCGCTGGTCACAATCTCCGAGCAGGCCTTCGAGGCGCTGTAGGGGTCATACCCGCCGAGGGCATCGCTTTCGCGGTATCCCCATACCCATTCCTTGTTCTCATAGCACTTGTCGCTGGTCACGTTCACTATGGCCCGGACGGACTCGGTCTCCCTGCATGCCTCCAGCAGGTTAGACGTCCCGACGACGTTTGTTTCGAACGTCTCGACCGGGCGCCGGTATGAATATCTGACAAGGGGCTGCGCGGCCAGGTGGAAAACGGCCGCCGGACGGTGCGTCCTGACGGCGCGCTTCAACTTTTCGATGTCCCTGATATCCCCGATAACAGACGCCATATCGAGCCCCAGCAGGTTGAAGTGGCTTGGCTTCGTCTGCGGCTCAAGCGAATAGCCCGCGACATCAGCGCCCAGTCCCTGAAGCCACAGACATAACCATGACCCCTTGAACCCGGTGTGACCCGTTACAAAGACACGCTTACCATTATATATATCGCCGAACATCTCAATCTTTCCACACCTTTCAATCTTTCCAGACTTTTCACTCTTTCCAGACCTTCCAGGGCGCCTTCCCGGAACTCCAAAGGCTCTCCAGCTCCAGCTTGTCGCGCATCGTGTCCATGGGTTTCCAGAACCCGTTATGTTTATATGCCTGGAGCTGAGAATCCATTGCAAGGGTCTCCAGCGGGCCCTTTTCCCATGTCGTCGCGTCCCCGTCGATATAATCGAAGACCTGCGGCTCCAGGACAAAAAACCCCCCGTTTATCCATCCGCCGTCTCCCTTCGGTTTTTCCAGAAACGAGGTGACCTTGCCGATCCCGTCTATGCCGAGCATGCCAAACCTGCCGGACGGCTGCACCGACGTCAACGTCGCATACTTCCCGTGCGCCCTGTGAAACTCGAGGACCTTATTAATAGGCACGTCGCTGACGCCGTCTCCGTAGGTGAGCAGAAATGTCTCCCCCGACACATAAGGGGCGACCCTCTTGATCCGCCCTCCCGTCATCGTCTGAAGCCCGGTGTCTATCAGCGTCACACGCCAGGGTTCGGCCTTGTTGTTATGCATTATCTGCTTGTTGTTGTCGCCGAAATCGAATGTAACGTCGCACTGGTGCAGGAAATAATGAGCGAAATACTCCTTGATATAATATCCCATATAGCCCAGGCAGATTATGAATTCGTTGAAGCCATAATGGGAATAGATCCTCATTACATGCCAGAGGATCGGCTTGCCGCCTATCTCCACCATGGGCTTCGGCTTGACGCTGGTCTCTTCGGTCAGCCGGGTGCCAAAACCACCAGCAAGGATAACGACTTTCATGATATATTCGGCAGCTTTATTTTTTTCAAAGGCAAGACATAATATGCAGACATGACCTGTATATACATTGCCCCCTCAAATCCGTTTAACGCTCCGCCCCCCCCGACATTAGCCCGCATACAAATACCGCTTCCATTTCATGGAAAGTTAAACCCTTTGGATTCACGCACTCTGAGGGAATGAAGACTACAGCCCCAGTTAAAATGCATCCCCCAGAGACCAACATAATATACTATTAAAATTCATTTTTTCAAGCCCGATGCGGAAACGGGAGCCCCCGGTTTTTTCGTTTTTCGATCCGTTGCCGGCACGGCGCTTTTCATCTGGCGCCCTCTCCTGTCCAGACCACTCTGACGGTCTTGAAGAGGATCACTATATCCAGCCATACGTTCCAGTTCCTGACGTACCAGAGATCCAGGGCAAGACGCTCGCCGAAGGTCTTCGCGCTCCTGCCGGATATCTGCCAGAAACCGGTGATGCCCGGCGGCACCCGCAAGATGGTCTCCTCGAACTCAAGAAGGTGGTCCCGCTCGTTCTCGAGATACGGCCTTGGCCCCACTATGCTCATCTGCCCCTTCAGCACATTCATCAACTGCGGAAGCTCATCCAGCGAGGACTTCCTCAGGAACCTGCCCACCGCCGTCACGCGCGGGTCATCTTTCAATTTCCAGTAGGTCTCCCACTGCCTCCTGGCCTCCGGGTCTGCCTTCAGTATCTCCCTCAGCCTGTCTTCCGCGTCCTTGTGCATCGTCCGGAATTTATAGCACCAGAAGATGCGTCCGCCCTTGCCTATCCTGCGTTGCCTGAATATGACGGGCCCTCTGGAGGTGGCCTTCACAATCAGGCTGATGACCAGGATGGGCGCCAGGAAGACGGCGGTCAGGGCGAGCCCCAGCGTGAAGTCGAAGACCTTTTTTAAAATATAGTCCTGCGGCTTCCGGAGGTTGTTTTTTATCTCGATGACAAGTCCCTCCTGATTGCCGAAATGCCGGAATTCCGCCCCCAGCACGGCCACCGCGGCCACATCCGGCATGTAAAGCGTATTTTCCGCCCTGTGCTGGACCCTGTTTATGATATTTGCGAGTCTTTCTCTTTCCAGGTCAGGAGCGGCTATCATTACGTCCTGAATGCCGCACCTTTCGATATACCTGTCGGCCTTGTCCATGAAGCCGTGCACCTTAAACCCCTCTATGAGACCCCCGCCGCCCGCACCGATGAACCCGGCCACATCATAGCCCAGGTTTTTTTCCATCCGCACCGCCCTCATGGCTTTTAGCGCCGCCTCTCCGGAGCCCAGAATGAGCAGTTTCCTCCTCAAAAAACCCAGCCGGTAGATTACCCGCTTCAGGGCCGGTCTCAGCAGGGGGAAGAAAAGCAGGGACAGCAGGCAGACGGAGAGCAAAAACGCCCTTGAAAACTGCACCCCCTGCTTGCCGATGAAAAGAAAGGCGAAAACGGCAACAAAGACGATGAAATCGGCCTTCCAGAGGGCCCTTACCTCGTCCCAGAAGGTGAACCTCTTCGTGTATGCGCCGTTGTATGCGAGCACCGCGAGCCAGACGGGGAAGAGCCAGTAGTATTTACCCGGCTCGAATTTAAAAACCGGCATTGAATGAAAGATGACCGGCAAGAGGTAAACCCTCACGGCCACGGAAGAAGATACGACCGCAAGAAGTATGAACAAGTCGGCGCACACAAGCAGGAAAACGCCGCCTGCAGTCCTTATCCTGGATTCAAACTTTTTTGTTTTTGTCCCTTTTGCCACGCAAAACGCCCTCTGGACAAACTCTCCTGCCCGAAGATGATAAAACCCCCTGAGCCCCTGGAAAACTGCTCAAGGACCGCATCTTTGCTTAAACCACCCCATCGGTCATAAAAAAAAGAGAACTATTTGAAATTACAGGTAAAATTATAGGGCAAACTCCCTTGCAATTTCAATTCGGAACCCCGAAGCCGGACAGGCCCGAAGCCAGACTAGGAAGAAGGGGCGGCAACGATTACGACCTTTAGCGACTCCCCCGCTCCGGCCACGAGAGCGAAGCCCTTTTGGATGTCCGAAAGCGGATACCTGTGCGTTATCATCTTCCCGGCATTTACTTTGCCCCCTTCGATGAGCGCCAGGGCCTCACGGAGGTCATCAGGCGCCGCCCCATAGGAGAATGAGACGGCTATCTCGTCCCTCCAGAACCTCGCCGAGGGCAGGCAGATGTCATCGGCGGGGACCGCGAAAAAGAGGATGACCCCCCTCCTGCCGACCGAGCGGACCGCGTGATCGAGCGCCTGTCTCGCCCCGGCGCAGACTATGACGCGGCGGGCCAGCCCGCTTTTATTTATTTTTTTATTTTTAAGCGCGTCCTCGGAAAACTCATCCGCGTGGAACACATGGTCCGCCCCGAATTCAAGGGCCTTCCCGAGGCGGTATTCACTTATATCCGTCGCGACCACAATGGCGCCTTTCAGCTTGGCCATCTGTATGTGCAGGAGGCCGGAGACACCCGCGCCTATCACCAGGACCGTGTCCCTTTTGCCGATTTCAAGCTGCCTTTGGCCTGCGATTACGCACGCAAGGGGTTCTATCATTGCCGCCTCTTCATACCGCATCCCTTCGGGCAGCAAAAACGTCCCGTATCTCACGTTCATCGCCGGCACCCGGATGTATTCCGAAAATCCCCCCGGCTCGTAGTTGCCCGTATGGAGCGCCTCGCATGCCGTATAATCCGAATTCCGGCAGTGATCGCACTCGTAGCACGGCACATGGTGGGATACAAAGACCCGGTCGCCCTTTCTGAAACCCGACACCCGGCTGCCGGTCTCGACCACCTCTCCGGCCATCTCATGCCCCAGGACGCGGGGGGCCTTCTGCTGCCTGTACCACTCGATGACGTCGGTGCCGCAGATGCCCGAGGCCATCATCCTCACCAGTATCTCGTCTTCGGATATGCGGGGGACAGGCCGCTCTTCTATCCTAAGGTCAGTGTTGCTGTAATAAACCGCTACTTTCATTTGACTGCTTTTTTGAAATCCCCTCTCAGAGGGAGGGGATTTCACCTAAACCTTTTCCATGCGGGCGTCGGCGACTTCCGCCACGGGCGCCTTCCTGCTCTTCTGGTACATATCGAATGCCTCCGCGGCCGATGTCCCTCTGTGGACGATGGCCCTCACCGCCTTTATCATGCCCGCCGGGCTGTCGCTCTGGAAGATGTTTCTTCCCATATCGACCCCGCTGGCACCGGCCTTGATGGCGTTTTCGGTCATCTGCAGGGCCTCCATCTCCGGCAACTTCTTTCCCCCGGCGATAACTATGGGCACCGGACATCCCTCCGCCACCTTATGGAAATCGTCACAGTAATAGGTCTTGACGAACTGCGCCCCCATCTCGGCGGCAATCCTGCAGGCAAGCCCGATATAACGGGCGTCCCTGCCCATTTCCTTGCCGACCGCCGTTATGGCCAGCACCGGCATGCCGTACCTCTGGGCCTCGTTAATGAGCCTGCCCAGGTTGGAGATGGTCCTGTCCTCATTCTTCGCCCCGACGAATATCGACATCCCCACACCCGATGCGTTCAGTCTCAGGGCCTCCTCCATGGACGTGGTGATGTCCTCATTGGAGAGCTCGCCCAGGATGCTCGGCCCGCCGGAGACTCTCAGGCAGAAAGCCGTATCGGTCCGGGGGTCAATGGAGTTTCGCAATGTCCCCCTGGTCACGAAGAGACAATCGGCATGGGGGATAAGGGGGATTATGTTTTCCATGTCCCTGAGCCCGGTCGTGGGGCCCTGGAAATAGCCGTGGTCCACAGCGAGCATCACGGTCCGCCCGGTCTTGGGGCTGAAGATCCTGGAAAGCCTGTTTTTTATTCCGAAGTCCATAGGGGAATTCTCCTTGTTATAAGTTTAGACCAAAGTATATGAAAAGAGGCGAAATCTGTCAATTTTCTCCGGATGAAAACGGCTATCATTCCTTGCTATATTCCGGGGTCGTATAAAATTTTTTTCCGGCTTGCCACAACCTTTAAATTTTTATCCAGAGTCCATAAGGCGGCATGAGACAGCAGGCAAGAGGCGAGAAGATGCACATCGACCAATCCAATCCCAAGGCCATAAAGCCTCTGGCGACTGATAAACGCCAAAACTTCATCGCCATCCAGAATCTTCGTCCCGGGGAGTTCGGTCAGCAAAGCCAGGAGCTCATGCCTGTTTGTCAGATTTCCGCACGCCAGCTCACCAATGACAAAAGGATGGCACATGACCTCTCCATTTAAAAGCAGCCCTCTCAGGTCTGCATTGCCTGCCCTGAAATGCTCTATCCAGACCGATGTATCGACCAGAACCATCAGGAAACGCCGGATTCTCTGCGGCGGCGGACAGGACGCAACGCCCTCTCGGTCCCGCCCAGTTCGGCGAGACGCCTTGCGCTTTCGCGCGCAATAAGGGCCTCAAGACCCATTTTAACCAGAGCGGTCTTTTCCTTTATGCCGGTAAGTCTCGCGGCTTTTTGCAAGACGTCGTCATTTATGTTTAATGTTGTCCTCATGCATATTATTATGCATGAATCATGCATATGCGTCAAGACCACGGCCGGATCAAGAACCCCGATGGTCCCGGTCCGGCCAAGCTGAAAAGGGCAAGGGTTTCACGGCGGGCTCGGAAGGCCGGACGTCAAAAAAGATTTGAGGCAGCCGGGAGCCATTGCGCTCAGGTTCTCAAGCGTCTTCCGCCCGACGGGCCGGATGATCAGAATCTGTGGCAGCCCGTGCAAAAACTGCGGTAATCGTTGTAGTCCGCAAAGAGCATGTAATGAAAGTTCGAGGCATGGGGGCTGTGGCACGAGGCGCAGGAGAGCTCCTGCCCCGGGTGCCTCGGGTCCGGCCTGCCGCGTATGGGATGGGGCTGCCCGTTAAAAAACGTGATGATGTGGTCGCCTGTCACGCCGACATGGCACGACAGGCAAAGGTCAGTGGGGAACTTCCTCAGCCAGTACTGCCAATCGGAGCCGTGGGGGTCATGGCACGCGGTGCATATCCCCATCGCGGTGGGACCGTGCATGAACTGCATCTTCTTCCAGGCGTCCATGGTGTCCTGATGGCACATGGCGCACGTCCGGCTCACGGGCGACGCAGCCTCATACTTCGGCTTGGCGTCTTTGCTATGGCATGTAAGGCAGCTCCAGGCCGCGGCCGGGCCGTGGACATACTTATGCTGCGTTATATTCTTGTGGCAGACATAACAGCTGGAGTCCGAGGGCTTCGCGGGATAGTTGTCCGAGTCCGCGGGCTCCATTTTATGGCACAAAAAACAGTCGCTGCGCGTGCTGTGAAAAAAATATTGCCTGTAGCCGGCGGGCTCGACGCTGTATTGAACGGACAAGGCCGTGCGGTCAAAAACGCTTGCCTCAGCGGCGGCGACCGCGCCTCCTGCCTTCATCGCCGCGACGGCTATACGGTCCATCCCGGGCCGGACAGCGACCGTGGTGCAGACAACGACCTTGTCTGCAAGCGGGGTGATTGTCTTGGCCACTTTGCCGTTTATCGATATCTGGATGGCATCGAAGGCGCCCTTGGGTATCCTGCAAACAACCGCCAGGCTCTCCGTCTCATTCACGAACGTCTCGTCCGCAGGCGAAAGTATCCGGATACTATCCTCGGCGAAGGCAGGCCGGTCAATGAAGGCGCGGGCAGAGGGGAAACCCGCAAGGAAGGCGACAAAAGCAAGCAAACTAAAGGCAATCCGCTTCATCACTGCTTCAGGATGATCTTCAGGGCGCTGCCGTAAGCGGCGGCCGCTTCCTTGATCCTGCCCTGCTTTTCATATACTTTCCCTTCGTAGATATAGATTTTGGGGTCCATCGGGTTTACCTTCACCGCGGCGTCAAACATCTTCCCGGCCTTCGAGAGATCGCCTTCGCTGCCGTAAATATAGCCGAGATAATAATAGCAGGGGGGGTATGAATCCTCCACCTTCATCGCCTTCTCCAGAAGGGCCTTGCTGTCTGCCGTCTTCCCCTGGGCAAGGAGTATCTTGCCGAGCTTGCACATGGCGATGACGTTACCGGGCTGCTTGTCCAGCGCGTCCTTGTACTGTTCGCCGGCAAGTCCCGGATTGTCCTGGCCGGCATAGATATCTCCCAGGGAGATGTAGGGCAGCGCGAATTTCGGGTCGGCCTCGATCGCCTTCTTGAACCACGCCGGGGCCATCATGGCCGACCGCGGCGATTGAAGCATCCTCATGCCGAGATTATAACATCTCACCGCCTCAGGCTCGGGCTCGTAGCCCTTCTTCACCTTCGCCACCCGGGCGGCCCCCGGCTCAAAGGTGTCGGTTATATAGCTCTCCATATCGTCGGAGCCTATCACCGGGAAGCCCGAGAGCTCGTATTTTATCACCCTGTCCTTGTCCAGGATGACGGTCGTGGGCACGGCTATGATACCGTAGTCATGGAATGTGGGGAGCCCGTAATCTATGAGGACCGGATAGTCGATCTTCAGGCCGCTTATCTCCGACCTTATCTTCGCCAGGGTATCGTCCGTAATCTCCTGGGCGTCGACGTTTATGGCGACAACCGACAGCCCCTTGCCCTTGAATTTGCTGTAGAGGCCCTCCATCCGTTCAAGGGCCTTTCCGGAGTTCAGGCTCCACGTTGACCAGAAAAGCAGGACCGTAAGCTTTTGCCCTTTCAAATCGGCAAATCCCTTCGTCTGGTCGTCCAGGCCCTTGATGGAGAAATCCGGACCCTTCATGCCGGTCTGGAGGTTCTGGAGGGTGGCCGCGGAAGGCGCCGTCATCAGAATGCCGGCCACAAAAACGGATATGAAAAAAAGGGCCAGATAAGACCTGCCCGGAAATGCCGCAGCGCAATCCTTCCGCCGGTCCGGGGCCATCAGTCCCTTCCTTCCTTGTATTTTTCCAGGCCCTTTTTATACGCCGCGAGGGCCTCCTTGTCCTTTCCAAGCTTCTGGTAGACCCTGCCCAGTTCGTAATAGGTCTCGAGCGGGTCGGGGTTCAGCACGAGGGCGGACTCCAGGGCCTCGGCGGCGCCCTGGAGGTCGCCTTTTTTGGCAAGGATTATGCCCTTGCCGGTCTTGGCGGTATGGAGGACCGGATTGAGCCGGAGCGCGTCGTCGAAGGCCTTCATGGCGTCGTCGAGCGAGCCCTTCTTGATGAGCAGATATCCAAGCTGCACATAGGCCGTGGCGCACGAAGGGTCCGCGGCGACGGCCATTCTGGCCTTCTCTATGGCCCCCTCGAGCTTATTGTCGCGCGCCAGCACGGCGGAGGCGCGCACGAGGGACTCCGCCTTTTGCCGGGGCGTCTGCCTGGCAGGCGCGACGGAAGGCTGCGCGGCGCTCGGTGCGGCACCCGGGTTCCCCATTGCCGCTTTCTGCGCGCCGAGGCACGCAAGCGGGGCAAAAAAGAGACAGCACGCCACAAGCAGTGCGCCGGCGTATTTCAGGTTCCCCGCGGTATTTGCCGCGGGGAACCTCACATGGAGCTTTTTCAATCTTTCAGCCGCGGGCAATACGCCCGCTAAACATCCAATCATGCGGCCTCTATCGCTCTATCCTTCCATATCACCTGTTTTTTACAGGGTTTACGCGGTCGTACCTGAACGTCTGATGGCAGCCGGGCGAGCACTGGCCGCCGGTGGCCGTCTTCTTGTAATTTATCGGAAGTTTCCAGGCGCCGAAGGGGACGTAATCCCTTATGTGCTTGGGGTTGTTGCTTGCGTGCGGGTCGTGGCAGATCTTGCAGGTGCGGCCCTTGAGCTTGTTTACGTGGAGATAGTGCAGGTTCTCGTTGCCGTTTCTGAAATTGGTGAGCGTCGTCGTCCACTGCTGGCTGGGGATCGTCTTTTCATGGCACATGAAACACAGGGCGTAATTCTTGGGGTCGTAGTTGGAATAGAAAGTCGGCGGGAAGTATGCCCTGAGCATCCTCCAGTTGGAGCTTCCGTGGGGGTCGTGGCAGGCGACGCAGTCCTTCTGCCTTATAGGGCCGTGCCAGTCCTTGTTTTTCGCAAGATAAGCCTTCATGTCCATGATGACGCCGGTCGGGGTATTATACGATTTATTATGGCATGACAGGCAGAGGTCCATGGGCTGCATCCGGAGCATCTTCGCGTAATTGGTCGCATGCGGGTCATGGCAGTTAAGGCATTTCTTCCCGGTCTCCAGGGCGCCGTGCTTTGTGGTCGCGGCGGCAATCTGGTCCTTCTTGCCGGTGTGGCACGTCAGGCAGAGGGCCTCTGTGCCGTCGGCTATGAGGTTGTATTTATAATTGGCGCTGTGCGGGCTATGGCAGTTTATGCAGCCCTCCTCGACGGCGGGGTGGACGTGCTTGCTGCTTTTGATCTGGTCGGCCTTGTCCGTATGGCATGAAAAACAGACGTTGTTGCCGACGGCAAAAAGCATCCTTGGATTGTCCGACTGGTGCGGGTTATGGCAGACGGTGCACTGCCCCGTTGCGGCCGGCCCATGCTGGAACTTGCCGCCCATCAGGGATTTATTGTGGCACTGGAAACAGAGGTCGGAACCGCCTGCGCGCAACTGGTATTTGTAAGACGACTGGTGCGGACTGTGGCACTTGGTGCACTCGCCGGCCTTGACGGGCGGGTGTACGGTCTTCATCGTGTCCATCCTGTCGTGACATTGATAGCACAAATCCGAGACGTGCTTCGGGGTGGGCTTGAACTTGTGCTTCCCCACCTGCTGATGGCAGAAAAGACAATCGCCCGTGGCCACGGGGCCGTGGACGAACTTCTCCTTACCCATCCCGCTGTGGCACTTGTCAGTCACACAGCTGGGTTTCTTCCCGGCGGCCAATGCCCTCTCCCCGCCGGCTGAAACAAGGAAAACAGAAAGAACCGCCGCGTACAAAAACCCGAACCTTCGTACTTTACTCATCTCTGCCCTCTTTCCCCTTTGTTTAAGGCTTCCAGGCCCAAAGATTTTCAGTTTCGCAAAAATCGACATATTTTATTTTAGAGCGGGTAATAATGTCCACTATTAAATGCAAAGATCGGGTTTTTTATATGAATCCGGGTATTTTTAAAGGGGGTTCCCGTCAGGTTCCTGACCTTGCCTTAAAAAACCACTTCAATTCAACTGCTTTACTTTCTGGCATGACAGTTGCAGTAATTTATTAAGGTCATCCGGTATTTTGACATTGGGGCCGCGGCCTCACTGAAAAATCGACAATGTTTCTGGTAGGATTATGTGACTAAGAATAAGGGGGCACCCCGTATGAGTTATCGCGCAAGGTCGCCCTGGCGCTCTTTGAGATGCCCGCCAGGTCTCGCGCCGCAATGAGAGCGGCGGGCATCGCGGGATGGACGGTCTCCCTCGATTACAAGCCGGTCCTCATGCTCCAGAGAGATCTCCATCTGGGCATTTACGAGGACTTCGGCAAGGTAAGCCTGGGCGAGACCCTCGCGCAATACGGCCCCTGGCTGCTTGCGATAACCGCTGTCCTGGGCCTCATAATCGTTGGCATAATTTATATGATAGGCCTCAACCGGAAACTGCAGCAGTCCAGGACGGGGCTGGAGGCGGTGAAAAAAGACCTGGAACTGAAGGTAAAAGAGAGGACGGAAGAGCTCGATGCCCTGAACCGGGACCTCCTCCAGGAGATATCGGAGCGCAAGCACCTCGATGAGGCCCTGAGGGAAAGCGAAAGCCGGCTCAGGGCAATCTTAGAATCCGAGCCGCAGTGCGTGAAGCTGATCGACCGGGAGGGCTGCCTGCTTTCGATGAACCCCTCAGGGCTGGCGATGATAGAGGCGGACAGCCTGGAACAAGTCAGGGGCGCGAAGGTCCTGAACCTGCTCGTCCCCGAATACCGCCAGGATTACGAGAGGCTCATGGCGAAGGTATTTATGGGCGAACCGGCCACCCTGGAGTTCGAGATCAACGGGCTGCGCGGCGCAAAACGGCGGATGACGACCCATGCGGTGCCATTCAGGAACACGAAGGGCGAGATCACGGCCCTGCTTGCCATCTCAACCGACGTCACGGACCACAGGAGGCTCGAAGAGCAGTTCAGACATGCCCAGAAGATGGAGGCCGTCGGCAAGTTGGCAGGCGGCATCGCCCATGACTTCAACAACATCCTCTCCGCAATAATCGGCTACGCCGACCTGATAAAGGCGAAACTCAAAGACGACGGCGCGCTCGCCCATTACGTGGAGCAGATACTCTCGGCCTCCGAGAGGGCGGCCAACCTGGTCAAGAGCCTCCTTGCCTTCAGCCGCAAACAGGAGATAAGCCTGAAACCGGTGGACCTGAACGAGCTTATACTGGGTTTCGAAAAATTCATCCTGAGGCTGATCAGAGAGGACATCGAGCTCACTATCAGGAGCAACGGGGCCGCGCTCATCGTGATGGCCGACAGCGGCCAGCTCGAACAGGTGCTTATGAACCTGGCGGCCAACGCCAGGGACGCAATGCCAAACGGGGGACGCCTGCTCATAGAGACCGACGGCGTCTTTTTAAACGAGGAGTCCGCCAGGATAAATAATTTCGAAAAGCCGGGCAGGTACGCCCTCGTCTCGGTGACGGACACCGGCGTCGGCATGGACCAGCAGGTCAGAAAGAGGATATTCGACCCCTTCTTTACGACCAAGGAGATCGGCAAGGGCACCGGCCTGGGTCTCTCCATAATCTACGGGATAATCGAACAGCACGGCGGCCGCATCGACGTGCTGAGCGAGCCCGGCAGCGGCACGGCATTCAGGATATATCTGCCCCTGGCCGAAACCCCGTCCGGGGATTTCACGCAGAAGGAGGCCGCCCGGGAGGGACTGCCGCCGGGGGGCGCGGAGTCGATACTGGTCGCCGAGGACGACCCGGTGCTGAGAGACCTCACGAGCAAAATCCTCCTTGAAAGCGGCTACAGGGTCATCGAGGCCGAAAACGGCGAGGACGCAGTCGGTAAATTCATGGAAAACAGGGGCGAAATCAAGCTCCTTATCCTCGACGTCATAATGCCCCGGAAAAACGGGAAAGAGGCGTACCAGGAGATAAAAAAGGTCTCCCCCGGGACGAGGGCCATCTTCATCAGCGGCTACGCGGCAAACATCATAAACGGCGAGTCGCAGACGGATTTCATCTCCAAGCCCGTATCGCCCAATGTGCTGCTGAGAAAGGTCAGAGAAACCCTGGATATGGGCACTATGGACTAGGCCTTCCAACCATCACAAAGGCCGGCAGCGCAAAAAAAAATAAAAATCCAGAAGAAAAAGGGCTTGACAAAATGACAAAACAGGACTAATTTAATCTTGATTATTAAAAAAGGGGGAACGCGCCCGTTTGAAAGGCATCTTCAATGCGGTATGCTTTAAATGAACAGGAAGCGCATTGCCCTGCGGGCTGAAAAAGTGAAAACTCCGCTATCAAGATTCCCGCAGGGGATCTTCATTGGGGATGTCTTGCCTAAAGGAGGGACCTAATGGACACACTTGCCTTAAGCAGGCTCCAGTTCGCAATCACAAGCATGTTTCATTTCATCTTTGTGCCGCTCACCCTCGGGCTCTCCATCATGGTCGCGTGGATGGAGACGCGCCATTTAAGGACGGGTGACGAGCTTTACCTGAGGATGGCGAAATTCTGGGGGAAACTCTTCCTTATCAACTTCGCCCTCGGGGTAGTGACCGGGATAACCCTGGAGTTCCAGTTCGGCATGAACTGGGCGGAATACTCGAAATACGTGGGCGACATCTTCGGCGCCCCCCTGGCAATCGAGGCCACCCTTGCCTTCTTCCTCGAATCGACATTCATAGGCATCTGGGTATTCGGGTGGAAAAAGGTCTCGCCCCGGGTGCATGCCCTTTCCATCTGGCTTGTGGCGGTTGCGACGAACCTGTCGGCCCTCTGGATACTGCTGGCAAACGGATGGATGCAGCACCCGGTCGGCTATGTGCTCAGGCACGGCCGGGCCGAGATGGTGAATTTCCTGGCGGTAGTGACAAACAGTTACGGGTGGCTGAAATTCTTCCACACGGTGCTGTCCGGGTATGTGGTGGCGGCGTTTTTCGTCATGGGCATCTCGGCCTGGCACCTCCTGAGGAAAGGCAAGACCGATTTCTTCACGCGCTCATTCAAGGCGGGGGCGACCTTCGGGCTCATCGCCTCCGTCCTGGTGGTGCTCGTGGGGGATTTCCACGCCTCCGAGGTCGCCGGGACACAGCCCGCAAAGTTCGCGGCCATCGAGTCCCAGTGGGAGACGCAAACAAACTGCGCCTACAGCCTGATCTGCTACCCCAGCGTCAAGCGAGAGCGAAACATAGTTGAAACCCTGAGGATACCGGGGCTCCTCAGTTTTCTTGCCTTCGGCAACACCGGGGCGACGATAACGGGTCTGAAGGCATTCCCGCAGGATATCAGGCCCCCGGTCCTCAGCACATTCCTCAGCTTCAGGACGATGATTGCGCTTGGGTTTCTCTTTGTAATACTTTCCCTCATCGCTTTCATCCGGTCCCGAGGGGCGGGGCTTGATTCGCTTCACGAGAGACGCGCCCTCTTAAGAGTCATGCTTTACGCGCTGCCCCTGCCCTACATCGCCGGCCAGCTTGGCTGGATAGTGGCGGAGGTCGGCCGTCAGCCGTGGATAGTCTACGGCGTCTTGAAGACGTCCGATGCCGTCTCGAAGGCGGTAAGCGCCGCACAGGTCTGGGCGTCGCTCATCGGCTTTACGCTGCTTTACGGTTTTCTGGCCGTGGTCGATATTTACCTGCTTGCAAAAACCGCCCGCAAAGGCCCGGGGCCGGAACTGCCGGCGGGCGCGGGGCAAAAACAAAAACTGTCATGAAGGAGGTCTGAGATGATCTTCCAGGTAATATGGTTCATTCTATGGAGCGTGCTGTGGGCGGTATATTTCATGCTGGACGGCTTCGACCTGGGCGCCGGCATGCTCTATCCCTTCATCACGGCAAAAGAAGACGAAAAGCGGGCCGTGCTGAATTCGATCGGGCCCGTCTGGGGCGGCAACGAGGTCTGGCTGCTTACGGCGGGGGGCGCCACTTTTGCCGCGTTCCCGGCCACCTATGCCCTGATGTTCAGCTATCTGTATTCGGCCCTTCTGCTGCTTCTGTTCTCACTGATACTCCGGGGGGTGGCCGTTGAGTTCCGGGGCAAGGCCGAGGGGGCCGGCTGGAAGAGGGGCTGGGACCTGGGCCTGTTTCTAGGCAGCCTGCTGCCGGCGCTTCTTTTAGGCGTGGCCTTCGGCAACATATTCATGGGCCTGCCGATGGACGCGGAAGGGTATCACGGCGGCCTTCTCTCTCTGCTGAACCCCTATGGGCTCCTGACCGGTATCCTCTTCGTGCTCCTGTTTCTTGTGCACGGGGCGCTATGGATTTCAGTAAAAACAAGCGGCGAACTGGAAAAACGGGCCATAAAGACCGCAAACGGGACTTGGTACGCCCTGCTCATAACAGCGGTCCTTTTCCTGGTCTACACGGCCTTTGCCACCAAATTATATGCCAATTACCTGAAGGCGCCCGTCCTGCTGGCGCTGCCCGCGCTGGCGGTGCTCTCGCTGCTCGCAGTGAAATTCTTCTCTATTAAGGGGAAGTATCTGAAGGCGTTCTTCGCCTCATGCCTGACGATTCTCATGGTCACCTTCACCGGGGTGGCGGGGCTCTTCCCGGACCTTATCCCCTCCAGCATCAGCCCGGCGCACAGCCTGACCATATTCAATTCATCTTCGAGCGTCTACACGCTCAAGATCATGACCGTCGTGGCCGTGGTCTTCGTGCCCATCGTCATCCTCTACCAGGCATGGGCCTACAGGATATTCAGGGGGAAGCCGGTTGACATCGCCGCTGAGGAAACCCCATATTGATACAATGCGGATAAAGAGAGAGACCGATTATGCCATAAGGTGCGTGGTCCATCTTGTCCGGAGACCCGGGGAGGTCGCCTCAATAGAGGAAATCTCAAAGGGCATTCTTGTGCCCAAAAAATTTCTTGCAAAAATCCTGCAAAAACTTGCCGGGGCGGGGATTGTGAAATCCCACAGGGGAGCAAAGGGCGGTTTCGAACTGGCCAGGGACCCCGCCCTCATAAATTTTCTCGACATCATGGAGGCAATCCAGCCGGTGGAGATGAACATCTGCGCCATGGACGACAGGCTCTGCTCCCTGAGCAATGCCTGCGCCGTCCACCCGGTATGGGTCGAGGTGAGAGAAGAGGTCCGGGCAATACTTGCAATCAGGAATTTCGCCCGCTTCAGAGCCGGGCCCTGAGCAGGGGGCCGCACCCTCCCCCAAACGCATCCCCCGCCGCATATCCCGACACACACATATCCCGCTGCATCTTTCAAAAAACATCAAAAAAAATGTACATTATAGCGGTTAGCTGGACTGAAAACGGGCAAAGGAGGAGAGGCATGGCCAAAAGTTCACGAGTCCGGGGGAAATTTTCCGCAGCAGCCATCATCGTATTTCTGGGCGCGGTCATCTTTGCGGCATGTCACAGCGGTCCGCCGCAGATCAGCATCGAGGGGCCCAGGGCCGTACTGTCGCCTGCCATTTACGGCGAGGCCATGGTCTTCATGACCATCAAAAACGACGGGGGATCGGATGTGCTCAATGGTGTCAGTACGGACATCCCCGGCGCGACGGCGGCGTTTCATGTCATGAAGGGCAAACGCATGGCGCACGTTGCAACGGTCGCTGTCCGCGGCGGAAGCTCCACGGTGTTCAAGATGGGCAGCAGCCATATCATGCTCGAGGACATGCCAAGGACCATGGTTGCGGGCTCTCCCTTTACGCTGACCCTGGTGTTCGAAAAATCGGGTGTCAGGCAGCTCCATCTGAAACTCGAAAAGGCCCAGATGACGATGCCCATGCCTTAAGTCAGCTTTCTCCCGTCTCCCGGCACGCATATTGGGCATCATATCGGGCATCATATTGACAAGGGGCCGGGCGCGGGTATATAACGTAAGCGGAAGACATAATCAGGCGCCGCAAGGCTTAATAGGGAATCCCGTGCGGGTTGGAATGAATTGAAAATGAAAATCCTAATCGGGAGCGGTCCCGCCGCTGTAAAGGGGACGAAAGCCGAACTCTAGCCACTTGGCCCGCCGGAATCCGTTAACGGATCCATAAGGGCCTGGGAAGGCCGGCAAGTAGGATGAACCTGTAGCCAGAAGACCTGCCTGACTGTATTGGCCCGGCGCCGCAGCTAAAAATCGGTTGCGGTTTAAAGCCATGGCGGCGCATATGTTTATGCCCGCTTTCCCGCGGAGGGAATCTTCCCATTCGAGGATGAAGTGAAACAGGGTGCAATCCTCAAAGCGGATCCTTGCAGGATCCGCTTTGAGGATTTTTATTTTTTATTCCATAAGGAGGACGAGATGACACAACTGGAGCGCGCCCTGAAGTCGGAGATTACGGAGCAGGTCAGGAAAGTGGCCCTGGATGAGGGGGTTGACGCGCAGGCGCTGGCGGAGCGCGTCGCCGCGGGAAAAGTCGTCATACCGGCCAACACCAACAGGAAAAGCAGGATATTGGGCATCGGCGGGGGTCTCAGGACCAAGGTGAACGCCTCCATAGGCACCTCCACCTCAATCGCCGATGTCAAAATGGAGGTCGAAAAAGCGAAGATAGCCGAAAAATACGGCGCCGACACCCTCATGGATCTTAGCGTCGGCGGCGACATCGCGGGCATAAGAAAGACGGTCATGGGCGCGATAGACCTCCCCGTCGGGACCGTCCCGCTCTATGAGGCCTTCGCCATGGCAATCGAAAAATACGGCGCGGCCGTAAAGATGCCGGCGGAGCTGCTCTTCGAGGTCACCGAGAGGCAGTGCGAGGAGGGAGTGGGGTTCATGGCCATCCACTGCGGCATAAACCGAAGGACGGTCGAGATGCTCCGCAAACAGCACTACCGCTACGGGGGGCTGGTCTCCAAGGGCGGCTCCTATATGGTGGCCTGGATGGAGCACAACGGCAGGGAAAACCCCCTCTACGAGCATTTTGACCGCGTCGTCTCCATCCTCAAAAAGCATGATACCGTCCTTAGCCTCGGAAACGGTTTCAGGGCCGGCGCGATACACGACTCCACCGACAGGGTGCAGATACAGGAACTCCTCATCAACTGCGAGCTTGCGGAAATCGGAAGATCGGCCGGCTGCCAGACGATGGTCGAGGGGCCGGGGCATATCCCGATAAACGAGATCGAGGCGAATATCATAATGGAAAAAAAGATGAGCGGCGGCTCGCCTTTCTACATGCTGGGGCCCATCACCACCGACATCGCCCCCGGCTACGACCATATAACGGCCGCCATCGGGGCCGCCCTCTCCTCCTCTTACGGCGCGGATTTTATCTGCTATGTCACGCCTTCGGAGCACCTGGGCCTGCCATACCCGGAGGACGTGCGCGAGGGCGTCATAGCGGCCAGGATCGCCGCCCACGTGGGCGACATGATAAAACACAAGAAAATGGACGCGGACAAGGCGATGTCCAAGGCGAGGCGCGACATGCGCTGGGACGAACAGTTCAGGCTGGCCATAGACCCCGAGCGCGCAGTCGAGATAAAGACCAAGCGCGGCGATGGCGACGAGCACTCCTGCACCATGTGCGGCAAGTTCTGCGCCAACGATATGCTGCGGGGGATTTTCGAAAAGGATATGGCCGGCTCGGACAAAAAATGATTTCTCGCATGATCTTTACACGGGGGGGCCGGAAGTTTGGGGGCCGGTAATTTCAGGGCCGATCCCCAGCAGGCGGGTTTCCAGGCCATCGAGGACATCGCCACGGCCTACTGGTCTTCGGAGACCCTCTTCTGGGCGGTTGAGGCGGGCCTCTTCGGCCTCCTTGATTCGGCCGGAAAATCCCCGGCCGGAAAATCCGCAAACGAGCTTTCCCGCGCGCTTGGCGTACGGGCAGAGGCGCTTACAAGAATCCTTCGCGCCCTCTGTTCAATCGGGCTTGTATGCGAGGGGGGGCCGGACAAAAACAAAGACGGCCTTTATTTCAATTCGGCGCTGGCAGGCCGATACCTCGTGCCGGGAAAGGAAGACTACCAGGGCGACATCGTGATGTGGAGGAAAGAGCTTCGCCCTCGATGGGCCGCGCTCAAAGAGCACATCCGGAAAAATCCATCGGAAAATTTATCAGATAATTATCTAAATGTCGGGTCAAATGTCGGGCTGAATGGGGGGCCATCAGATAACTGCCGGGACGGGGGGCGCATCCAAAAATACATAAGGGCGATGGACTCGGTCGCCAGGGTGAAGGCAAAAGAGATACTCCCCATCCTGGGCCTATTCCCGCTGGAGGGCGAGGCGCTTGACGTGGGGGCCGGCTCCGGGGCAATCGCCGCCGCCCTGCTTGAGCGCTCCGGGACGCTTCGGGCCACCCTCATGGACATCCCGCAGGTTATCGGCCTTACAGAGCAGATGATGGGCGAAAGAGGTTTTACCAAAAGTGAAAGCCCCAACGGCCGGGTCGACTTTTGCGCCGCGAATATCCTGGAGATATGGCCTTTTGATGACGGCCGCTTCAGCCTCGTCATCCTCTCCAACATAATCCACGCCTATTCGGAAAAGGAACTGCCGCACATACTGGCAAACGCGGCAAGGTGCCTCAATAAAGACGGGCTCCTCCTCATCCACGATTTTTTCCCCGAGCATCACACGGCAAAGGCCGCGCTCTTCGACTTGAACATGCTCATAAACACGTATAACGGCAGGGTCTTTCACTTCGATGAGGTAAAAGACGCGCTCATCCGCCTCGGGCTTTCCCACCTGAGCGGCCTTGTCCCGCTGGAGTCGGACACCGCCCTGATTGCGGCATCGAAAGACCGGACGGCGCTCTCGAAACTCCGCCCGGACCCCGTGGCCCTGCTCGCGGCAAAGATATTGCAACTTGGCTTTAGCAGGGCCGTTCCCATCCGCCCGGAAGATGTGTACATCCCCGGATGGACGGCGCTCAAATGCCGCTATGGCTGCGGATTTTTCGGTAAAAAACCGCATTGCCCCCCCGATGCGCCATCGCATGACGAGACGCTGCGCCTTATCCGGGGGTGTTCGAAGGCGCTCCTGCTGGAAGGAGAGCCGCCTTCAAGAGATTTTCAACTGAATGTCCTGAAGGCGGAACGGGAGGCATTCGTCTCGGGCTTTTACAAGGCCTTTTCCTATTGGGCGGGCCCGTGCGCCCTCTGCCCCGTTTGTGAAGACACCGCCTGCCGGAACCCCAGGGACGCCCGGCCCTCGATGGAGGCAGCGGGCATGGACGTCTTCGAGACCGTAAGGCGGGCCGGCATCGAATTGAAAACGCTGGGCGGCAGGGAGGATTTTGTGAAATACTTCGCCTTGCTTCTGCTCGAGTGACCGCAAAAATGCGCGTATTGATGGTCCAGACCCCCTCCGTCGAAAACGCCGCCTCTGCCAGGGTCTATCCGATAGGCACAGTCCTTCTGGCAACTGGGCTCAAAGAGGAAGGCCATGAGACGCGCATCCTCGATATGAATCTCCAAAACGAGGACCCCTTCAGGGCGCTCAAGACGGCCCTTCTGGATTTCCGTCCCCATGCGGTCGGCCTCTCTTTGAGAAACCTGGACCCGCTCGCAAATAAAAGGTCCTCCTATGTGCCGCAATTCGCGGCGGCCGTCCGCATGACGGCGGCCCTCCTTCCAGGGGCCTCAATCATCGCGGGGGGCACGGGTTTTTCCCTCTTCCCGGAGCGCCTCATGCGGGAACTGCCGGAGATAAGATACGGCGTCGCCGGGGAGGCCGAATACGGCCTGCCCGCCCTCCTGAAAGATAAAAACCTCGAAAACCCGCCCGCAATCGAAGGCCTCTGCCTGAGGATGGGAGATAAAATAAAGATATCCGCCCCGGCAAGGGAAATTGACATGGCCGGATACAGGCCGGCAGACAAGTCGCTGCTTGATCCCGCTCCGTATCTTGTCGCGGAATCCTACGTGCCCGCCTTCGGCATCGAGAGCAAACGCGGCTGCCCCTTTGGCTGCTCATACTGCGTTTATCCCCGGCTCCAGGGCAGGCGGCTGAGGCTCCGCCCCCCGAATTCCGTGGTGGACGAGATGGAGGCGTCATACAGGGAATTCGGGGTGGAGCGGTTCCATTTCACCGACCCCGTCTTGAATAACCCGAAGGGACACCTTGCGGATATTTGCAGGGAACTCCTGCGCAGAAGGCTCCGCCTGAAATGGGACGGCTTCTTCAGGGAAGACCTCTTTGACGGGAAATGCGCCTCCCTGTATGAAAAGGCCGGCTGCGAATGTTTTTCCTTCTCCCCGGACGGGCTGTGCCGTGAGGCGCTGGAGGCGCTGGGGAAAAAGACACGGGAAGGCGACATCCTGAAGGCGGCCCGCGCTGCCGCGAAGGTGGATATCCTTTCGGTCTATCATTTCATGGTAAACGCCCCCGGCGAGACCGAAGGGACGAGGGCAAAGGCGTTTGGCCTCGTCGAGCGCCTTTACGCCCTGCACGCCCCAAAGAAAAATCTGGGCGCAATCGTCCTTAACAATATCCGCATCCTGCCCGGCACGCCCATCGAGGAGGCCGCGATACGAAACGGGGTGATAAGGAAGGGCCAGGACCTCCTGTATCCGGTCTACTATGACCCGCCACCGCTTGAGACTCTCAGGTACGAGCTTGAAACCCTCAGTTTCTGCAAAAACGTTTTTTCATGGCAAGGCGAATGATTATGGACAAGCCACGCCGCAAAACGGGCTCTTTGCCGTTTGGACGCGGGGGCAGGGCTTGCTCTGCCTTGTCTTTAGTATGAAAATACTCCTCCTTGAGCACCCGAGGAGCAACCGCCCCGAGCGGTGCAACGATATCGCCAACACCCCCCTTTCCTCCTGTCTTCTTACGGGCTATACGGCGGCCATGCTGCTTGAGGAAGGACACGAGGTCGAAATCATCGAAGGGTTTATGGACAGGCTTTCCTATCCGGAAATCCGGCGGATGGTTTATGCCTTCGGGCCGAAAATCCTCGGCGTGCACATGGTCTACCACTGGGAGGACGACAAAAGACTTGCGGAATTCCTTTCGGAGATGAAAAAAGAGGGCGCCGCCTCATTTATTGCGGCCTACGGGTTTTATCCCACCTTCGCCTTCAAAGAGATACTTGCCGGCTGCGAGGCGGTGGACGCGGTCCTGCTTGGAGAGCCGGAGCTGACCTTTGCCTCCGTGGCAAGGTCAATCGCCGCCGGCCGTCCCGCGCACCCCCCACATAAAATAAATAACATACCGGGCCTTGCGATGAGGGGCGGGGAGGGGGATGGGAAAATTATCTCTTCCCCGCCGGAGACCGCCGGGAATCCGGACCGTCTCCCCTTCCCGGTCCGCACAGCGGCGATGTGGCGGCTGCCGGAGGTAAACATACTTGGGAGCCGCGGGTGTTACGGAAGGTGCGCCTTCTGCCATATAAATTCGTTCTTCGGAGGGGATTCCCGCTGGCGGGGCAGGAGCCCGGAAAACATCGTGATGGAAATCGATGCGCTTATTGCAGAAAAGGGAGTGCGGGATTTCTATTTCACGGACCCGAATTTCTTCGGCCCTGGGGCAGGCGGGCAGCGGCGGGCCCTCCGGCTCGCTGCAATGCTTAAAGACAGAAATATAAACTTCGGCATCGAGACCCGCGCAAACGATATAAAGGACAAGGGCATCGCCGCGCTCGCCGGGGCCGGGCTCAGGCACATCCTCATAGGGCTTGAAAGCGGCAGCGACCGGTCGCTGCTGCGGATGAAAAAAATGACGACCGTCGCCGATAACGAGAAGGCGCTTGAGACGCTCCGCCGGCACGGGATAGAGCCCAATGTGGGCTTTATCATGTTCGAGCCGGATTCCACCCTGAAAGACATAAAAACCAATTTCCAGTTCCTGAAGAGAAACAGGCTCCTTCATGCCCTGCCGGTCACGGCAAACGTCCTATATCATCATCAGATAATACTCAAGGGCACCGATGCCTTCCGGGCGCTGGAGAAAGAGGGGCGGCTCCGGATGGAGACCTCCCATGAGGGGCGGCCGCTCTTCATGGAGCCCGGGGCCGGGGCGCTTGCCGCAGTCATCGGGAGGGCCGCGAACCTGCTTTTCCGCAGGATGGATGGCATCTGGAGCGGCGGAAGGCCCGCCCCATTGGGCGCGCAAAAGACATATGCGGAGATAAATGAATACCTGGTGGGGCTTTTCGAAGACACGCTTGACAGATTGCTGGCGGGCGAAGGGCCGGGGGTTTTATCCGAGGATTTTATCGCCCGTGCGGAGGAAGAGCTGGAGGCGCGGATAGCGAAGTTGGGGAACTGAAAGTGAAAATGAAAATTTCGGCTTTTTAATCTGAAACCCTCTCCCTTCAAGGGAGAGGGTTGGGTGAGGGTATCCCCCAAAAACAGAAAGTGAGAAATCCATGAAATTGCTCAAAACCACGCTCGAAAAAATCAGGCCGGTAGAGCCGAAATGGCGGCAGGTGGCCAGGGAGCGCCTGGACAACCTCACGAAGCCGCCCGGCAGCCTGGGGCGGCTCGAGGAGTTCGCGGGCAGGCTGGTAGCCATAACCGGAAACCCGATGCCTGACATCTCCAAAAAAGTCATCTTCACATTCGCAGGCGACCACGGCGTCACGGAGGAAGGCGTCTCCGCATATCCCGCGGAGGTCACGGTGCAGATGGTGCACAACTTCCTGCGGGGAGGGGCGGGCATAAACGTGCTTGCCCGCCACGTCGGGGCAAAGGTTGTCGTCGTCGATATAGGGGTCCGCCATGATTTCGGAGGGGTGAAGGGATTGATATCCGCAAAAGCGGTCATGGGGACAAGAAATTTCACCAAAGGCCCGGCGATGACGAGGGCCGAGGCCGTAAGGTGCATCGAGACGGGAATCCGGCTGGCGGACAGGTTCGCCGGGAAAAGCGGGAGTAAAATGATTTTTGGCACCGGCGATATGGGAATAGGAAACACCACCCCCTCCAGCGCGATAGCGGCGGTGCTCACCGGCAACGATGTCTCTCATGTCACTGGAAAGGGCACGGGCATAACGGATGAATCCCTCTACAGGAAGATAAAGGTGATAGAGGAGGCCATCCGGGTGAACGCCCCGGATGCGCGCGACCCCATCGATGTGCTTTCGAAAGTGGGCGGGGCGGAGATAGGCGGGATTGCCGGGCTGGTGCTGGGGGCGGCGGCAAACAGGACGCCGGTCGTCATAGACGGGTTTATCTCGACGGCGGGCGCGCTCATAGCCCATGCCCTCCAGCCGTGGACGGCGGACTACATGTTCGCGGCCCACAACTCGGTGGAGATCGGCCACCGCGTGATGCTGGATATGATGGGCCTAGCCCCGATACTGGATTTGAACCTCCGGCTCGGCGAGGGCACCGGCGCGGCCCTCGGCATGGGCCTCATAGAGGCGGGACTGAAAATCTACAGGGAGATGGCGACGTTCGGAGAGGCCGGGGTCTCCGACGAGATTTTAAATTAATTGAAATCGAAATTGACTGAATGATAAAACGGATACTGCTTGCCCTTCAGTTCCATACAATCCTGCCGGTGAGGGTAAACGGGGGCGTCTCGGAGAAGGAGCTTGCCTCATCGGCCACCTTTTTCCCGCTGGCCGGGGCTTTTCAGGGTTTTTTGCTTGCGATTTTCTCGCTTGCGTTTGCAAAACTTTTCGGCCCGTACGTCGCGGGCGGCCTGTCCCTGACCGTTTTAATAAGCGCAAGCGGGGGGTTTGACCTGGACGGGCTCGCGGACACCGCCGACGCGCTGGCCGTGAAAGCAAAATCCTCAGGCAATCCCCCGGCCGACCGTCAAAAGAGGCTGGACATAATGAAGCAAGGCACGGTCGGGGCCATGGGGGCTATCGCGCTAATCATCTCCATCCTCCTGAAATACCTGTTTATAAGCAGCATGCTTGGGGCCGGGCACAAGCATTTGCCCGCATACTCACCGGGCCGCAAATCCATTGTCTTCGCCCTCCTGTTCCTGATGCCCGCATTTTCCAAATGGACGACAATCCCGGCCATGTATCACGGCCGGCCGGCCAGGCAGGACGGGCTTGGGCGGATATTCATCGGCAATACGGGTCTCAAAGAATTGGCGCTCTCCACGCTCCTGCTTGCCGGCCTCTGCTTCGCGGCCTTTTATCTGCCCGCCTTTTATCTTAAATCCGTTTCGCCCCTGGCCTGCGCGGGATTTTCACTTTTCCTCCTTTGCTTCTTCTACGCGCTAAGTGTCTCGGGGGTGAAATTTTTCACGAAAAGATTCGGCGGGCTCACGGGCGACCACCTCGGCGCGCTGACGGAGCTTGCGGAGGCGCTTTTCCTGCTGGTTGCCACGCTGTGGCTCGGGCATTTCGCCTAGCCCTCTCCTCACCCAAACCCTCTCTTACCGGCAGAGGGAGGAATCCTGCCAAAGGCGGGGCGGAGGGTGAGGGAATTTAGGGCATTAATCATGCAGTTATCAATAGGTTCTGGACTTTTGACTTAAAATCTAATACCTTCTGGCTATGGCGATAAAAACCATGGCCGGCATCCTTCTTCCAGCCTTTTTGACGATAATCGCCGGGTGCGGCGGGCTTCTCCCCAGCACCCGCGAGACCGTTAAATCCCCCTGGACGAATTTCGACGAGGCAAAAAAATCCTACGACAGCATACAGTTGGACGAGACCACCGCGAAAGACCTCAAGAGACTCGGTTTCGATCCCTACACGAACCCGAACATCATGATAATCACGTACGTGGACATCATCCAGAAATTCATGTTCAACCCGTCCATCAAGATGCAGGACCTCGACGAGGGGCTGCAAAAATGCATCCGGGCGAAGACCGCATGCCGCGCCTACTCCGTAACGCCGGGAATAATATATGACAAACGGACGGGAAATTTTTTCATGGACTTTTTCAATTTCAAGAGGCATGTCAAAAAGACCGGATGGAGGTTCGATGCGCTCGTGGTGATGGTGGACAATGTAGTGGTTTACAAACAGTGGGGCGGCAGCCCCGCAATCGATTCCATCACGGACACCAATAATCCCCTCGGTCCCTTTCAAGGCGCAGGCGACGTGCTCATCAACGTGATAAAACCCTGAAAAGCGGGGTGATAAAACCCTGAAAAGCGGAAGGCCGGCGCATCTTCAATTCCTCAGCCGTAGGATATAGAATAGACGGATGACCCGGCGCTTCAGCTCCGATACCCTGGTAATAGGCTCCGGCCTTGCGGGCCTCTCCGCGGCCATCGAGGCATCCCGCCACGGCCGTGTGGCGCTGCTTGCAAAACTCTATCCGACAAGATGCCATTCCTCGGCCGCCCAGGGCGGGATCGCGGCGGCCCTTGGCAACGAGGAGCCCGATTCCCAGGAGTGGCACTTTTTCGATACGGTCAAAGGCAGCGATTACCTGGCTGATCAGGACTGCGTGGAGGCCATGTGCGGGGACGCCATCAAGACGGTGGTCGGGCTGGAGCGCCTCGGCGTGCCTTTTTCGAGGACGGAGGCGGGCAAGATCGCCCAGAGGCGATTCGGCGGCCATACCATGGAGTTCGGACGGGCCCCCGTGAGACGCGCCTGCTACTGCGCGGACCGGACCGGCCTTGCAATCGTATCCGCCCTCTATGAGCAGGCTGAAAGATGCGGCATAGAATTCTTCCCGGAATTTCACATCCTGGACATCGTAATCGAGGCGGGGGACTGCCTTGGTGCCATAGCGCTCGAAATAAAGACCGGCGAGCTCTGCGCCTTCAGCGCCAAATCCACCATAATCGCAAGCGGCGGCTACGGCAGGCTTTATGCCACGACCTCCAACGCCATCCAGAGCACGGGCGACCTGCCCGCCATCCTCTTTAAAAAAGGCCTCCCGTTAAAGGACATGGAGTTTTTCCAGTTCCATCCCACAGGGCTTTACGGCCTTGGCATACTCATAACGGAGGGCGCAAGGGGAGAGGGCGGCGTCCTCGTAAACGGCAGGGGCGAACGCTTCATGGAAACCTACGCCCCGCACATAAAGGACCTCGCCCCAAGGGACATGGTATCGAGGGCGATAATCAGGGAACTGCGGGCCGGCAGGGGCATCGGGGGAAAGGACTATGTCCACCTGGACCTCAGGGGCATACCCCAAAAAACACTCGGCTCAAGACTGCCGGAGATTGTCTCCTTCTGCAAGATATATATGGGCGTTGACCCCTCTGCCGCGCCGATACCGGTCGTCCCCACGGCGCATTACGCGATGGGGGGCATACCGACCGACACCGACGGAAGGGTCCTCAAGGACGAGAGAGGCGGCGTGGTGGAAGGGCTCTTTGCCGCCGGGGAATGCGCCTGCGTATCGGTGCACGGGGCAAACAGATTAGGCTGCAATTCCCTCCTGGACACCGTGGTCTTTGGAAGGAGGGCCGGAGGGGCCGCGAAAGGCGCGCAAGGCAAAAACATCCGGGAAATCCCGCCAGGGGCGATGGGGCCCGCAGCGGAAACGCTCTCCACGCTCCTTGAAAGACAGGGAGGCGAAAAAACGGGCGCCATAAAAAAAGACCTCCAGATATTAATGATGGACAAGTGCTCCGTCTTCAGGGATGAAGAAGGGCTTTCGGCCGCAGCCGGCGAACTTGAGGGTCTCCGGCAGCGCTCCGGGAATATCCGGGTCATGGACAAGGGGAAAAAGTTCAATACCGAAGTTTTGGAAGCGATTGAGCTTGGCCATATGATAAACCTGGCGGAAGCCGTAATCCGCTCCGCCCTGGGGCGCAGGGAGTCGAGGGGGGCCCACTATAGGGAGGACTACCCGGAGAGAGACGACAATAACTGGCTCAAACACACATTTGCCTTCCTGAGGGAGGGCAAGATGACCTTCGGCTACAGTCCCGTCTCTATCACGAAGCTTCCGCCCCGGAAGCGGGAATATTGAAGGATGAAGGACATTCAGGTCTCCGCCTCGATTGAAAACCCCTCTCCCTTGAAGGGAGAGGGTTGGGAGAGGGTGCCAGATAATTGGGGAGAGAGCGCCAGATAGAAATGGAAAAACTCTTCAGGATAAAGAGATACGACCCCGAAGGGGGTCCCTCACCCGGGTGGCAGGAGTTTCACGTCAGCCTGGGGCCGTACGAGCGGCTCCTCGACGGGCTCATACGGATAAAGGACACCATCGACGGCAGCCTCACCTTCCGGCGCTCCTGCGCCCACGGCATGTGCGGCTCCTGCGCCATGAAGATAAACGGCAAAAGCGCCCTGGCCTGCCAGACGCTGGCCAAAGACACCCGGGGGACCGTCGTCTTCGAGCCGCTGCCCGCATTCCCGGTGATAAAGGACCTTGCCGTGGACATGGACGCCTTTTATGAAAAAAACAGCTCCGTCATGCCCTATCTACTGAATGACGAACCTTATCTTCTGAACGACAGATATTATCTACTGAACGACAGACCGGGGCCGGAAAGAGAGAGACCCCAAAGCCCGAAAGAACTTGAAAGGATACTGGACCAGATAAAGTGCATCCTCTGCGGATGCTGCACTTCGGCCTGCCCCGTTTACTGGGCGGACAGGGACTACCTGGGCCCCGCCGCGCTCGTCAAGGCCTCGCGCTTCATCCTTGACTCCAGGGACAGGGCAGGAGGAGAGAGCGAGAGGCTGCAAAAAATCGCCGGCGCGCACGGGCTCTAGAGATGCCACCTGGTTTACAACTGCGTGGAGGTCTGTCCAAAGTCCATCGATATAACCGCGCACATCTCGGGGCTCAAACGCCTGACCATGAAAATCAACAAGAAGATCAAAAAAGACGCGAAAGGTCGCCGATGAGATACAGGCCCAATACCGGTTTCTTTGCGTTTATCCTAAACAGGCTCACGGGCGTCCTGCTGGCGCTCTTCATCCTCCCCCATTTCCTCATCATCTGGTTTCTCAGGGACCCCGCAAAATACGAGGCCATAAGGGGCCTTTGCACCCGCCCCGCGGCTAAACTTTCCGAGGCCGGGCTCCTGGCCCTGGTCCTTGCCCATGGTGGAAACGGCATCAGGGTCATCCTCCTTGAGGCCGGCGCGCCCACAAGGTCCCAGAAAATCCTCTTCTGGGCGGCATTCGCCCTGGGCCTCCTGGTCCTCGCCGTCGCCGCCAGGCACATGACAGGCGGGGCGCCATGAAGGGCCGAACGCTTTTCTGGTTTCTTGAGAGGGCAAGCGGGGCGGCGCTCGCCTTCGCGCTCGCGTTGCACTTCATGATCATTCATTTCAAGGGCCCTGATGCCTTTCAGCACGGAAACATATTCCTGAGGCTTTCAAGCCCCTCGTGGTTGGCCTTTTACCTCGTCTTTCTTTCGGCCCTCATCTATCACGGCTCTTACGGCCTCTGGGGCATTGCGGTTGAATATGTGAAGGGGGCGGGCGCGTTAAAAACAGTGAAAACCCTCCTGCTCATGGCGGCGACGGCCCTTTTCGCGGCCGGCCTCTGGGTGCTTGCGGACTCGCAAATCCTGCTTTCGAACCCGCCCGGGCGCTGCTACCGGTGCCATGCAAAGGGCAGCATACCGTCCGGACGGGCGCTTAAAATTCCCTTCGACAGGAGGCCCTGAAATGGCCGGCAAGAAATTTAAACCCACCAGGACTGAGACGGACACCCTCGGCCGCGTCAATGTGCCGCGGGATGCTTACTGGGGCGCACAGACCCAGAGGGCCATCGAGAACTTTCCGCCCTGCGGGATGAAATTCCCCCCCGTCTTGTTCCATGCCCTTGGATACATAAAGCTTGCCTGCGCGATGGTAAACGCGGACATCGGATTACTGGATAAAAGACTCGCGGGGGCGATAATCAGGGCCTCCGGAATGGTGGCCCGCGGCAGGCTCGACGATCAGTTCCCGGTCGGGATATTCCAGACCGGCTCCGGCACGTCAACCAACATGAACGCAAACGAGGTCATCGCGACAAGGGCAAACGAGATCCTGTCCGGCAGGAAAATGCGAAATACGAAACACCCCGTCCACCCCAACGACCATGTGAACATGGGCCAGTCGTCAAACGACGTAATCCCCTCCGCCATCCACCTTGCAAGCTTGATTTTGCTAAACGAAAGGCTATTGCCATCCCTCACGCGGCTCCAAAAATCGTTGAAAAAAAAATCGGCCCTTTTAAAATCCGTCGTCAAGACCGGGCGCACCCATCTCATGGACGCCATGCCGATAACCATGGGACAGGAGATATCGGGCTGGGCCGCGCAGGTGGAATATTGCATCCGGAGGACCAGATCGACCGTCCCCCGGCTCTCCGAGCTTGCAATCGGGGGCACGGCGGTGGGCACCGGAATAAACGCCCATCCTGAATTCGGCAAAAGGGTTTCAAAGGCGCTTTCGGAGCTGACCGGCATCCGCCTGCGCGAGGCGCGAAACCACTTCCAGGCCCAGGCCTCGCAGGAGACCGTCCTTGAGCTTTCGGGCATGCTGAAGACCACCGCCTCCGCATTCATGAAGATAGCAAACGATCTGAGGCTCATGGCCAGCGGCCCGGCCTCAGGCCTGAACGAAATAAGATTGAAAACCCTTCAGCCGGGCTCCTCGATAATGCCCGGCAAGGTAAACCCGGTCTTGCCGGAGGCTGTAAGGATGATGGGCGCCCAGGTCATGGGAAACGATCTCGCCATAGCCATTGCCGGATCGATGGGGGAATTCGAGCTGAACGCGATGCTGCCCGTGATTGCAAACGGCATCCTCCAGTCCATCACGCTCATCTCAAACGCCGCGCTCCTTCTGGCCCGGACGGTGGACGGTTTCGAGGTGAACACGGAGCACATCGCCAATACCCTCGGCGATAACCCTGTCATAGCGGCCGTCCTAAACCCCGTAATCGGCTATGACACGGCGGCAATAGTGGTCAGAAAGGCGCTTGAAAGCGGAAGGCCGGTAAAAGAGGTCGTGGTGGAGATGGGCTATCTGGGGAAGAAAGAGGCCGAAAAGATACTGGACCCGGAAGCGATGACCCATTCAGGAAGGGCAATGGGCAAGCGGCAAGGAGCAAGAAAAAGCTGACAACTAGCCGCTCGTTTTGGCGGAAGGCGGACGGGGGCATAATAAATAAGATGCGTATTGAATTCGCGCACCCGCTGTGCTTTAATCTCATTATGGACTCGACATTTAAAAACCCGCATCCCCTTCTTCTCGGTGGAAGATGGAAAGAGACGGCGCAGACGGCTGAGGTCATAAATCCCTTCAGCGGGGAGGCCGTTGCAAAGGTCTGCCAGGCGGGGGCGGCCGACCTGGAAGAGGCGATAGCGCAGGCCGGGAAATCAAGGCCGGTGCTGGCCGCGCTCGCCTCTTATAAAAGGGCGGAGATACTCGAACGGGTCTCCGAAGGGATTTATGCGCGGCGTGAGGAACTGGCGCGGGCCGTCACGAGCGAAAACGGAAAGCCGCTTGTGGAATCCAGGGCGGAGGCCGAAAGGGCGTCGCTCACCTTCCGCATAGCATCCGAAGAGGCGGTGAGGATAGGCGGCGAATTCATCCCCCTGGACAGAAACCGGGCATCCGAGGGGAGATGGGGGATCACGAGGAGGTTTCCGGCCGGGCCGGTCCTCGGCATCACGCCCTTTAACTTCCCCCTGAACCTTGTGGCCCACAAGATTGCGCCCGCTGTCGCGGCGGGCAATCCGATAATCCTGAAACCCGCTTCCAAAACACCTATCTCGGCGCTCCTGCTTGGCGGCGTCATGATGGAATCGGGCCTTCCGGAGGGCTGCCTCAGCGTCCTGCCGGCAAGCGCAAAGACGATTGGGCCCGCCGTGACAGACGCGCGGATAAAGGTGCTCTCCTTCACGGGCAGCGCGGCAGTCGGCTGGGGGCTGAAGAAGCTTGCCTTCGACAAGAAGGTGATACTGGAGCTGGGAGGAAACGCCGGGGTCCTCCTCGATGAGGACTGCGACTTGAAGTACGCGGCCGGCCGCGCCGTGGCCGGCGCGTTTTCATACGCGGGGCAGGTCTGCATCTCCGTCCAGAGGATTTACGCGCACCGGCGGATATACGATGCGTTCCTCGAACTGTTTGTCCCGAAGGTGAAGGCCCTGAAAATGGGCGACCCGATGGATGAGACCGTCCAGATTGGGCCGATGATAGATGAGGACAATCTTGAGCGGGTGGCTTCATGGGTCGATGAGGCGCTTGCCGCTGGGGCGAAGCTCGTCGCCGGCGGCAAAAGGAGCGGCCGCTTTTACGAGCCCACGGTCATCGTCGATGCCACGCCGCAGATGAAGCTAAGCTGCATGGAGGTCTTTGCGCCGGTCGTGACCGTGACCCCGGTAGAGAGCTTCGACGAAGGCATCAGGGCGATAAACGATTCGGTCTACGGCCTTCAGGCGGGGGTCTTTACGGGCAGCCTCAAACGCGCCTTCCAGGCATTCGAAGCCATTGAAGCAGGGGGCGTGATAATAAATGACGTCCCCACCTACAGGGTCGACCATATGCCCTACGGCGGGGTAAAACAATCCGGCTCGGGCAGGGAGGGGATCAGGTACGCGGTGGAGGAGATGACCGAGCCCCGCCTCATGGCCCTGAATTTAATTTAAACCTTTTTAGGGGGGGCCGCCTGAGGCGTCTTCCTGGGTGTGCCAACTATCTTTTCCATCTGTCCGTAATCGAGGGATTCCTCTTTCATCAGCCCTTCGGCAAGCCTATCCAGCGTCTCTTTTTTATCTTTCAGTATCTGCACGGCCGTGGCCTGGGCCTCTTCGATCAGGTTTCTTATCTCCTGGTCCATGAGCCAGGCCATGCCCTCGCTGTAGCGCTTGGGCTGCGCCAGCTCCCGTCCCAGAAACGGGTGCTCCTCCGCCCGGCCAAGATTAAGCGGTCCCACCTTGTCGCTCATCCCCCACTGGGCGACCATCTTTTCGGCAAGCTGTGTGGCCTCCTTCAGATCGTTTTGGGCGCCGGTGCTCACGTCGTTGAATATCAGTTTCTCGGCCGCGCGGCCCCCCAGCGCCACGGCCAGTTTGTTCATAAGGTAACTCCTCGGATAATAATGCCTGTCCTCCTGGGGCAGTAGCTGGGTGACGCCCATCGCCATCCCCCGGGGCACGATGCTCACCTTGTGTATCGGGTCGGTGCCGGGAAGCTCCCAGGCCACAAGCGCATGGCCCGATTCATGATAGGCCGTGATGCGCCTCTCATAGTCGCTTATGGTCTCCTCTCTCACCGCGCCCATGAGGATGATGTCCCTCGCCTCGTCAAAATCCTTCATCTCGACCTGTTTTTTGTTCTTTCTCACGGCGATGAGGGCGGCCTCGTTTGCCAGGTTTTCTAGGTCTGCCCCCGTCATGCCGGGGGTGCCGCGGGCCACCTTCTCCAGGTCCACGTCCGGGGCGAGGGTCTTGCCCCTCACGTGGATTTCCAGGATGGCCTTTCGCTCCTTGAGGCCCGGCCTGTCTATTACGATGTGCCTGTCGAAACGCCCCGGCCGAAGCAGGGCCGGGTCCAGCACGTCGGGCCTGTTGGTCGCCGCCATGACTATCACCGCCTCGTGCGACTCAAACCCGTCCATCTCCCCAAGGAGCTGGTTCAGGGTCTGTTCCCTCTCGTCATGCCCGCCGCCAAGCCCCGCGCCCCTCGTGCGTCCGACCGCGTCGATCTCGTCCATGAAGATGATGCTGGGCTGGCTCGCCTTCGCCTTCTTGAAGAGGTCCCGCACGCGGGAAGCCCCGACGCCCACAAACATCTCTATGAACTCCGAGGCGCTTATGCTGTAGAAAGGCACGCCGGCCTCGCCCGCCACCGCGCGCGCAAGCAGGGTCTTGCCCGTGCCGGGCGGCCCCACTAAGAGAACGCCCTTTGGCACCTTCGCGCCCAGGGCCCGGTATTTCGCCGGGTCCCTCAGAAACTCGATTATCTCCATGAGCTCCCTCTTGGTGTTCTCCATCCCGGCGACGTCCTTGAAGGTGATCGTAGGGGTTTTGCCCCCCTGGAAGAGTTTTGCCTTGCTCTCGCCGAAGGAGAAGAGCCCGCCCGGCCCGCCGCTTATCTGCTTCGCGGTACGCCTCATTATGAACACCCACACCCCGATTATGAGCACCCAGGGCAGTATGCCCACTAAAAAGTCCATAAGCGCAGAGGTCTTCTTCTCCGGCAGCACGCTTATCGTTACGTTTTTTGACTGGAGTTCCTGGATGAGCTGCTGCCCCTGGAAGGCTGGCAGATAGGTCTTGAATTTTGTGACCGTGACCGGCTTGGTCCCCTTTTGGGGGATAATGCTTGCCGCCTTGTTCAATTCCCCGGTGACCGAATGGCCTTCGATGACCACGGATTTGATGTTGCCGGATTCCATCTGGCCCAGGAAACTGCTGTATGTGATGGTCTGCGCCTCCTGGCCGGTATTGTAAGTGAGGGTCTGCCAGAGATAGAGCACCAGGAAGAACAAGACCAGGGCCAGGAGCCATCTCCACTGCTGGCTCTTCAGTCCGTCCTTATTTTTATTCCCGCCGTCCATGAGTTTTTCTTTATGAATTCCATGCTTTCAGCGAAAGGTTCGCAACCGGAATTGCCGGTTGACGAGGTGAAACTGCCCCGGAGGGCGAAAAAAATGGTCGGGGCGAAAGGATTTGAACCTTCGACTTCACGGTCCCGAACCGTGCGCGCTACCAGGCTGCGCTACGCCCCGAATACCTGATAGTTTAAGGCGTTTTCGGCAGGCAAGTCAAGAAGGGGGCTTCTTTTGTTTCTCTTTATACCTGACGTCCCTTAAGCCTTTAAAATCGGTATCCTGTGTCCAGATAATAGCTTTATGGTTATAAGCCGTGGCTAGAATTATGCCGTCAGCCAGGGGCACGTCATGCTTATACCCGAGTCTTGCGGCTTCTATAGCAATAGCGCTGTCCAGAGGGGCGACCCGTCCCTGCTGCATGAGGGCCGCCGCATGAAGCGCCGCGTCCTCTCCGCGCTGCCGGAGCACTCGTTTGAATACTTCAGTTATGCAGATGGTCGGCACAAGAAGTTTCTCCTGGTTTTCGATTGAAATAAAAGATTGGTTTGAAGCAGAATTCCAAGGCGGAAGGATTTGCGTTAAAAGGATTTCAGGACTTTTCCTCGCTGCCCACCAGTTCCATGAACCTCTCCACGATGTTGGGGTCGAAGTGGGCGCCCGCCTCGCTCTGCATGTGCTCCACAACGCGCCGCCTGGGCCACGGCGGTCTGTAGGGCCGCTCGGAGCGCAGGGCGTCCCAGACGTCGGCCACGGCAAAGAGCCTTGCGGCAAGGGGTATCTGCTCGCCCTTCAGCCCCTTCGGATATCCCGTCCCGTCCCATCTCTCGTGGTGCAGGTACGGGATGGGAAGGGCGGGCCTCAGATACGCTATGGGCTGGAGGAGGTCGAGGGCATAGACCGGGTGGCGGCGCATGATCTCCAGTTCCTCGTCCGTGAGGGGGCCGGGTTTCAGAAGGATGCTGTCGGGGATGCCCATCTTGCCTATATCGTGGAGCAGTGCGCCCCGGCGCAGGTGCACCAGGCTCGATTCGCTCATGCCGATGGCCCGGGCCAGTCTCATCGTGAGGCCGGCCACGCGCGACGTGTGCCCTTCCGTCTCCCTGTCCCGGAGGTCCAGGGCGCGGGACCATCCCTCGAGCGTTGTGTCATAGGCCAGGGCAAGCTCGGTGTTCGTCCTCTGAAGGTTGTCAAACAGGGTGGCGTTCTCGATGGCGATTGCGGCCTGCGAGGCCATCATCCCCAGGAAGTCCATCCATTCCCGGTCGGTTGAGAGGCGCTTCCTGTGGAAAAGCTCCAGCACGCCCAGTATTTGTCCTTTGGTCACAAGAGGGGCGGCGAAATAGGATGTAAAACCCTCCTCGGCGAAGGCGCCCGCCCGGTCGTCCATCGTCTCGGCGATGTTTTCGACCCCTATTATCCGCCTCTGCAGGGCGGCATGCCCGGCGTTGCCCTCTCCAAGACGCTGCGCCGTCTGCTGGACCGCCTTTGTCCTGAAACCCCTCCCCGCGGCCCAACTGAAGATGAGGGTGTTTGGGTCCATCAAAAGGACGTCCACCGCGTCCACCTTGAGCTGGGTGACCACCCTGTCCAGGAAGACATCGAAAATCACACGCAGGTCAAGGCTCTGCGTAATGGCCGTATCTATCGAGCAGAGGGCATTCAGGCGCTCGAGCCTGTGCTCCGTCTCCTCATAGAGCCTCGCATTTTCAAACGAGGCCGCCGCCTGATGCGCGTATGCCTGAAAGAACCTCACCCGCTCGCGCGTGAAAAATCCCGGCTGCTCGCTGAAGAGGGTTAGCACCCCGAGTGTCTTTTCACGGCTTATGAGGGGGAAGGAGGCCCCGGTCGAAAACCCCTCCGAGAGCGCATCTTCCAGCCACGGCGCGAAGCCATCGTCTTTTTTCAGGTCTTCTATCACCACCGGCATTCCGCTTTTTACGGCCCTGCCGGGGAAAAGCTGCGCCTGCCCCGCCGGGGAGCCGTCCAGGCGGAGCGCGACAAGGCGTTTGAATTCCGGGATGTCCGGGTAAAGGGCCAGCAGGCGCATCTTGCCCCCGGGCTCGACGCTTCCAATCCAGGCGAACCTCGCCTGGAAACTGGCCACCGAGGTGAAGACGGCGCTGCGCGCAAGCTCGGCCAGGTCGAGGCTCTCGGAGAGTTTTTGCGCGCCGGAGTACAGGGCGCTGAGCATGTCGAACTGCTCATGTATACGCGCCTCGGCCTCCTGCCTGTGGGAGATGTCCCGGAGAACGCCTACCAGCATCTTGCCGTCGCCGAGTTCCGCAAGACTCGCGCTTATCTCGACCGGCACCTTTGCGCCGTCGCCCCTTGCAACATAGATGTCCCCGGAGACCGGCCTTTTGTCCTCAACGGCCGCCCGCAGTATGCGGCCGTACCGCACCGCCTCCTCCCCGGGGTGGAGCACCGTGTGGGGACGCCCGACAAGCTCCCCCGCGGGCCTGCCGGCAAGCTCCTCCGCCTTGCTGTTGACCTCCATGATGACACCCTCTTCATCGGCTATGAATATCGCATCGTTGGCGGCGTTGAAGACCGTGCGGTATTTCTCCTCGGATTGCTTCAGCGCCTCCTCGGTCTTTTTCCGGCCGGTGATGTCCCTGAGATACTCGATTGCGCCGATGATGCCGCCCGTACCGGAGTCTATCAACGGATAGCAGTAGAGGTCCATCCACCTGACCTCGCCTCCTATGCCGAGCTGAATCACGGCCCGCGCCTCCTTCCCGGTCTCGAGCGCGGTGTTCAGGCAGTCTTCGCAGACCGCCTTGTCCATGTGATAGACCTCGATGCATTTCCTGCCGGCCAGGGGCCCGCTTTCAGGAAACCACTTCTCCACGACCGGGTTGACGCGCACGATGGTCCTCGACTTGTCCAGAATGACTATGCCGTCCTTCAGGCTGTTTAGTATGTCTTCAAGGAATTTTTCGTTTTTCCTTATCCGTTCGTCCCTGCTCATTATGGAGTAGAGGGCGCCCCTGATGATGAAAAACAGGGCGACGGCCGTAAGCCCTATGAATATCCAGTCCTTTATGGCGTCGAACTCGGCGAGCCTCTCGGGATTTTTTGTAAACAGATACAAAAGGACGTCAGAGAAAAATATCCATACGCCGCCCACAAGGGCGTATATGAGGGAGACTCTGAGGGGATATCGCAACTTTCCGGAAGATATCATTTCTTTTATCATTTTATCCTGTGCGGGGGGTTTTTCAAGAGGGAAGCGATCCCCGCCCCCCCGCCCCGAATTCTTTTTTTATCACCGGCTTTGGGTTATAATCAATCTCATGCACGCGGAAAAGGTCCTCGTCCTCGATTTCGGCTCCCAGTACACGCAGCTGATAGCACGGAGGGTGAGGGAGGCAAACGTATATTCCGAGATATTCCCCTATAACGCCCCTATCGAGAAGATAAAGGGGTTTAGGCCGAAGGGGATCATACTTTCCGGCGGGCCCGCAAGCGTTTATGCCGAGGGCGCCCCGCTCCCGGACGCGGCGGTCTTCAGCCTGGGGGTGCCGGTGCTCGGCCTCTGCTACGGGATGCAGCTTATGGCCCATATGCTAGGCGGGAAAGTCGCCCGCTCGGCCAGACGCGAGTACGGCCGGGCCGAACTGACCGTGGACGACGACAAGGGGCTCTTCTGGGGGGTTTACGATAAAAGCGTTGTCTGGATGAGCCACGGCGACAAGATAGAAGAGCTGCCTGCGGGGTTTAGGGCGATTGCGCATACATCCAACTCTCCCTTCGCGGCGATGTCCAACCCCGAAAGCAGGCTCTACGCCCTCCAGTTCCATCCGGAGGTGGTCCACACCGATGAGGGCGAAAGGATCATCCGCAACTTCATCTTCGACATCTGCGGCTGCAAGCCGGAGTGGAAGATGATCTCCTTCATAGACCAGGCGGTCCAGGACATAAAAGACAAGGTGGCCGGCGGCAACGTGATATGCGCCTTGAGCGGTGGGGTGGACTCCTCCGTCGTGGCCCTCCTCGTCCACCGGGCCGTCGGCGACGCCCTTACATGCATATTCGTGGACAACGGCCTCCTCAGACTTGGCGAGTCCCGCAAGGTGATAGACACCTTCCAGAAACATTTCCGGATAAAACTCATCCACGTGGATGCAAGCGGTAGGTTCATCGAAAAGTTAAAGGGCGTAACGGAGCCGGAAAAAAAGAGAAAGGTAATAGGGGCGGAGTTCATAGCCGTATTCGAAGAAGAGGCGGGCAGGATAGAAAATGTGGAGTTCCTCGCCCAGGGCACGCTCTATCCGGACGTCATAGAGAGCGTTTCCGTAAGGGGCCCATCCGCCGTCATAAAAAGCCATCATAACGTAGGCGGGCTTCCCGAGGTGATGAAACTGAAGCTGATAGAGCCCCTGCGAGAGCTTTTCAAGGACGAGGTGCGGGTCCTGGGCAAGGAGCTGGGCCTGCCGGACGACATCTGCTTGCGCCAGCCCTTTCCGGGGCCGGGGCTTGCCATCCGCTGCCTTGGCGAGATAACCGCCGGCAGGCTCGAAATGCTCCGCGAGGCCGATGCCATAGTGCTCGAGGAGATCAAGAAGGCGGGGCTTTACAATGAGTTATGGCAGTCATTCGCGGTGCTGCTGCCGGTAAGGAGCGTGGGCGTGATGGGGGACGAGCGCACGTATGAGTCCGCCGTCGCGGTACGGGCCGTCCAGAGCCTGGACGGCATGACGGCCGACTGGGCAAAGCTGCCCTACGAGCTTCTGGGCACACTCTCAAACCGCATAATCAATGAAGTAAAGGGCGTAAACCGGGTGGTCTACGACATAAGCTCGAAACCGCCCGGCACTATTGAATGGGAATAGGTGACCGGACCCCTTGGATCCCCTTCATACCGATCGGACATTCGACCTCAAGCACTACCTCGCAAAAAACGGAGCGCTTGTTGATTCGTACCTGAAGGAGTATTTTTCAAATTCCGGCATCAGGCCGCCCCTGCTGAGGGAGTCGATGGAGTATTCGATCTCCGCGGGCGGCAAGAGGATAAGGCCGGTGCTGGCCCTCGCCTCCTATGAGGCCTGCGGCGGGAAAAGGCCGGAGGGCATACTCCGCTACGCCTGCGCCCTTGAGCTGATACATACGTATTCCCTCATACATGACGACCTGCCCGCCATGGACGACGACGATCTTCGGAGGGGCAAACCCACAAACCATAAGGTCTATGGGGAGGCGATGGCCATCCTCGCGGGCGACGGCCTCCTGACCGAGGCCTTTCACATGCTGAGTCTTCCCGGCGCGGAAATAAAGATGCCGGAAGGGGTCTTGCTGGAGATAATCGCGGACCTGGCGGCAAGGGCCGGCCTGTGGGGGATGGTCGCCGGACAGGCGCAGGATATTCTTTCCGACTCCGCTCACGACGGGCTTTCCGACTCCGCTAAGGACGGGCTCTCCGGGGCCGCGCCTCAGGAAGCGGCGGCCCGAATGGGTCCCGTGGGTAAAAGCGAAATAGAATTCATCCACATGCACAAGACGGCCCAGCTCATAACCGCCTCCGTGCGGATGGGGGGCATGCTTGCCGGGGCCGGCCCCGAAAGGCTGCAGGCGCTCACCGGCTACGGGCAATGCGTGGGGCTTGCCTTTCAGGTCGCCGATGATATCCTTGATGTAAAAGGCGAGACCGCGCTCATGGGGAAGACGGCAGGCTCGGATGAAAGAAAGAAAAAGCTGACTTATCCCTCCGTCCTCGGTATGGAAGCGGCGGAGGCGGAGGCCCGAGACCTGGTAGAAAAGGCGTTTTCGTCCCTGGAAGGCGTCTTCGGGCCGGAGGCCGAACCCCTGCGCGCCATAGCCAGGTATATAATAGAGAGGGAAAAGTGAGGGGGAGAGATAAAAGTGCTTGAATTCATCGATTCTCCCGAGGACCTGAAGGGCCTCCAGGAAAAAGAGCTTGCCCCCCTTTGCGCCGAGATAAGGCAGTTCATCATAGAGCACGTCTCCAGGTGCGGCGGCCACCTGGCCTCCAACCTGGGCGTGGTGGAGCTGACCGTCGCCCTCCATTACGTCTTCGACTGCCCCAGGGACAAGTTTGTCTGGGACGTGGGCCATCAGAGCTATACACACAAGATACTGACCGGCAGAAAAGTGAAATTCCCGAAGCTGAGGCAGGCCGGCGGCCTCTCCGGCTTCCCCAAGCCGGAGGAGAGCGCCTGCGACGCGTTCATAGCGGGCCACAGCTCAACTTCCATCTCCGCCGCCGTCGGCCTTGCCGTCGCCCGGGACCTGCTCCATGAAAACCACAAGGTAATAGCCATAATCGGGGACGGCTCGCTGACGGCCGGGCTTGCCTTCGAGGGGCTCAACCAGGCCGGCCACCTCAAAAAGGACATGATCGTTATCTTAAACGACAATGAAATGTCGATATCCAGGAACGTGGGTGCGCTGGCCGCCTACTTAAACCGGATTCTCACGGGCGAGCTTTACCGGAAATTCAAAAACTCGACGAGGGAACTTTTAAAGGGCATCCCGAGGTTCGGCCCCCAGATGTCGAAGGCGGCGGAGCGGCTGGAGGAGGCATTTAAGGGCATCCTGCTGCCGGGCATGCTGTTTGAGGAGATGGGCTTCAATTACATAGGCCCCATAGACGGCCATGATATGGAGAGCCTGCTAAAAACCCTGCGGAGGGCAAGCGTCCTTGCGGGCCCGGTGCTCATACATATCGTCACCAAGAAGGGCAAGGGATACGAGCCCTCCGAGCAAAACCCGTGCGTCTTCCACGGGGTCGGCCCCTTCGAAATAGAGACCGGCAAGCCGCTCTCCAGCTCCGTTTCCTACAGCGAGTATTTCGGGGAGGCCCTTTCCAGGTGCGCGCGGGCAGACCCCCGCATCATAGCCATCACCGCCGCGATGAAGGAAGGCACCGGCCTTGCCGCATTCGAAAAAGAGTTCCCGGCCAGGATTTATGACGTCGGGATAGCCGAGCCGCACGCCGTTGTCTTCGCGGCGGGCCTGGCGAAATCCGGCCTGAAACCCGTCGTGGCCATATACTCCACCTTCCTGCAGCGGGGCTATGACGAGATAATCCACGACGTCTGCCTCCAGAGGCTCCCCGTCGTGTTCGCCATAGACAGGGCGGGGGTCGTGGGCGAGGACGGCCCGACCCATCACGGCATGTTCGACCTCTCCTATCTGAGGCACATACCAAACCTCACCCTCATGGCCCCAAAAGACGCCCCCGAGCTTGAGGCCATGCTGAAATTCGCCCTGGCCCTTAAGGGCCCGGCCGCTATCCGTTATCCAAGGGGCAAGGCCATCGGCGAGGAGGACACGCTTCCGCTTTCGCTCGGAAAGGCGCAGGTCCTCAATGAGGGCCGGGACGCGGCCATCCTCGCCATGGGCAATATGGCGCTGCCCGCGCTCGAGGCCGCCCGGCGGCTCGCGCGTGAAAATGAGAACATGAAAGTCTCAGTCTATAACATGAGGTTCGTAAAACCCCTGGACGAGGACGCGCTCAGGAGGGCGGCGGCGACCGGCCGGATAATCACGGTCGAGGACAACGCGGTGCTCGGCGGCTTCGGCTCCGCCGTCTGCGAGGCGCTGATGAGAATGGGCCTGGGAGGCATAAAATTCCAGTCCCTGGGTTTCCCCGACGTATTCGTCGAGCACGGCAGCCAGGCGGAACTGAGGGCCAGGTTCGGCCTCGACGTAAACGGCATCTCGCAGGCCGTGAAAGACCTTCTCGCGGCCTCCCCTGCCCTGAAGAGATTTCGGACCATCAAGTAAAAAACCGGGAGGAGTTTCCCTTGAAAGAGTTAGACCTCGAATGCTGGCTTCAGTGTCCAAGCTGCAAAAAGCAAAGCAAGTTCAGGCTGAAAGACATCCTTTCGGGGAAACCCGCGAAGTGCCGCCTCTGCCAGACCCCCATGGAGATCGACTACGCGGCCCTGGCCCAGACGCGCCAATCACTCGGGGACATGCTGAAAAATATGAAAGACAAGGACAACAAGGAGTAAAGGGCCTTATTTGACAATCAGGTGCGAGAGGCCCGCCTCTTCGATGAGTTCGAGCCCCCTTGCGAAGTCCGCTTCGGAGACGAGAAACATGACCCCTTTCCTTATCGAACCGAATACGATGCCAAGTACGCTTCTGCCGGCGACCGGGGTAATCTCGAAGGTATAATCCATTCCCGCTTTATCGAGGGTTGACTCTATTTGGCTGGCCTCCGATTGCCTCGAAGCGAGGCAAAGGGGGACGAGCTTCAATCCCTCCATCTCTTCGGGGAGCCTCCGGGGCATGATCTTGAATATAACATAAATTGTTTATACCCCCGCCCACCCGCCCTTTAAAGGTATAGGGGCTCCGCCCCTATGACCCCGCTGAAAAGACAAAAGAAAATAAAAACCTCTTTTGAAATTTGCAAGGGGTAATCCAACCCTATTTACGGGGACGGGAGGCGGGCGATGGCGGATTGAGCGTCATGGCTTTTTTTCGCAGCCGATGCCGGCGATGCGGAGCGCCCGCATCTCCGACTGTCTGAGCCCGAAGGGGACCAGTCCCCAAGGGCGAGTTTCGGAGATGCAGCGAAGCGAGACCATGCAGCGGCAGAAAAAAAGCCCAAAAAGCAAAAGCCGCCATTGCCCGGCATGCTGACATCGCCATGCCCCCATTCGCCTTCCGCCTCACACGCATCTTGCAACCAGTCTGTTTGAGAAGCGCCGTCGGGCAGGTATTTCAAAGAGGGGGACAAAGAATGAAATAGAAAGAATATTCAGAGAGGGGCTGTAACAGCAAAATGATAATGTCCGGTATGAGCAAAGTAGAAATGTCCGGTTTCCGCAGTGCTATACTGCCCCTTTTAAGAAGGAGGCGGGATGGCGGAAAGGGACATTATCACGATGAGGCAGAA
>JAJYJK010000091.1 GCA_021789555.1 Nitrospirota bacterium | reverse complement strand
CTTTCAGTGGCCTCCTGCATTGGTTGATTTTGCGACTGGCATCGTCAATTTTAACCAATCAGGAGGCCGTTTTTGTAGTGTTTCGGGATGAATTTTTCCTGGAATTTATGCAACTACAGAGTAAAGGCTCTCAATTCGACCAATATTGTTATAGGTACGGCGTCCTTGGGAGGGAATGATTTTATCATGGAGATAAAAAACAGAAGAGATGTGGAAATCCATGAGGTGACCTGGAATAATAGGAGGCTGATTCCGGATTTTATCCTTGAAAGAATATCTGATCTTCTCAAGCCCTGAAAGGAAAAAATTTTCCGTCAGGAAAATATTTCCTGACCTGCTGCCACAATCGGACAGTTATTAAGTTGGCGTGTCGCTGTTTTTTTCAGTAATTGTGTCTCGCCGGGCTGTTTGGCACAAGGCTTGCTATTTCGTATCCGAAGTCATAGTTGTGTTTAAAGGAGGTGAAAAACATGACTATACAATCAGTCAACAGCGCGTATCAGACAATGAATTCTGTTAGGACCGATTTCCGGAACTTCAGCACTGCCGCAAACAGTCTTCAGAGTGCTTTAAGTTCCGGTAATCAAGATCAGGTCACCTTGTCAGAAAGTGCCTTGTCGCAGGCATTGGGCCAGCTTCTCAGTGACGCACCCACCGCTCAGGGGCAGTCTTCCGGCACTGGCGGCAAGACCGACCCGATGCAGGCTTTTCAAAATGATCTGCAGACACTCCAGAGTGCATTGAGTTCAACGGATGGCAGCCAGGGTGCTTCTTCCAGTGCAACCCTGGACACGGCGCTAAGCAATGTCCTGAACGACATTTCCTTTTTTACGCAGGACCAGTCGGCGGGCACCAACAACAATTACGCTGTTAACACTATGGCGTAAGGTGGCAAACTCCGTCCACAAAGGCGGGAGGGCGTTGTTGGCCCTTCCGCCAATTTTCTTTATTCTTCCAAATGGGAATTCATTTAACGAGTGGAAAAAAGATCCCTTCCCGCAGCTTGCTAATTACCATTCTGTTGTAAGCTGTTTATGTGGCAGATGATGGCAAAATAAGAAAGGGCTAGGGAGACGCCTGGTGAAAGGCATCCTGAAGATCGCATTCAAGCTCCTGGTAAACGACAAGGGGAAGTTTGCCGCATTGCTTGTAGGCATCACGTTTGCGGTCTTTCTGATGAACATGATGACCTCGATGTTCGCCGGCATCCTGACCAAGTCGTCCGCCACCGTGATAAACATAGGGGCCAAGATGTGGGTGATGGACCCTGCGGTAAATACCGTCCAGAACAGCATCCCGATGCCCGATTATATTTTAGACGCAACGGGGTCAAATACGCCGTGCCCCTCTATTCCGGCGGCGCGCTTGTAAAGCTTCGGGACGGCGACTATCAATCGGTGACTGTCCTGGGGCTGGACGATACCAGTCTTTTTGGAAGACCGCAGCTCGTCGCGGGTAATATTGAGGACATCTATTCGGAAAACTCTTTCATCGTGGTAAAAGACTCGGAGTACCCGAAGCTTGGCAGCCCGAAACTGGGCGCGGAATTCGAGCTGAACGATCACCGGGTGGTCATCGCGGGCATAGCGAAGGTAACTACCAGCGGTTTTTTTGGAGTCCCGACCCTCTACACCACATATAGCAGGGCCATTCAGTATATCCCGACTACAAGATATACCATCTCATACATCCTTTGAAATACGAACGGGTGCGGCCCTATGTGTCGCCTAAAATCGAACTCTCGAACCAGAGGACCGAAAGGGTGGACGTAAGGGTGCTGCCGGTAATATTCGGCTTTGACAGGCCAAAAAATATCAATCTTTACCCGGGCCAACTGGTTGATGTCTATATTGGAGAAAAATAAATATAATGCGCAATATTATAATGGGAGGCGCTTTCCCGGCGAAAAACAAGTCCGGGTGGGCGTTGGCAAGGCTGTTGCTGGCGGCCCTTTCAGTGGTTGCCGGCTGCACCGTGGGGCCTGATTTTGCACGCCCCAATCCCCCTCCGGTTGGCAGGTATACACAGGCGCCGCAGCCGGCCGCGACAGCCAGGGCGGCCGGCCAGCGGCAGCATTTTAAGCAGGGGGCCAAAATCGCCGCCGGCTGGTGGCGTCTCTTTAAGTCCCCCAAGCTCGATGCCGTAATAAAGGAGGCGATCGTCAACAGCCCCGGCATTCAAGCAGCGCAGGCAGGCTTGCGCCAAAGCAGGGACTTCCTGCAGGCTGGTGAAGGTGTTTTCTATCCGCAGGTCGACGCCGGTTTTGACGCCGCTCGCCAAAAATTCTCACAGGCCCGTTTCGGAGGGGGCCCCTCAAGCAATATATTCAACCTCTATACGCTTTCGGCTGCGATCAGCTACGCCCTCGACGTGTTTGGAGGAGAGCGCCGCAGGGTGGAGGGTCTCGGCGCCCAGGTTGACTTTCAACGTTATCTGGTGCTTGGCACCTATCTCACCCTGTCCGGCAATATCATCAACACCATGATTGCCCAGGCGGCCTACCGCGAAGAAATTAATGCTACCGAGCAGCTTATCGGCCTGCAGGAAGAGCAAATCAAGATTACCGAAGCGCAGGCCGAAGCCGGCACAGTGCCCTATGCTAACGTACTGAGCCTCCAAAGCCAGCTTGCCTCCACCGAGGCGATACTGCCCCCGCTCAGGCAAAAGCTCAGTCAGGCCAAACACCTGCTTGCCATCCTGGCGGGCCATGCGCCGGCGGAATGGACGCCACCCGAAATCGGCCTGGCGGACTTCACTCTTCCTGCTGAACTGCCTTTGTCCCTGCCCTCGGACCTTGTGCGCCAGCGCCCCGACATCCTCGCGTCCGAGGCCGGCCTGCACATTGCGAGCGCCAACATGGGCGTGGCCACTGCGGCAATGTTTCCGAGCTTCACGCTGAACGGCTCATATGGACTTGAAAGCACATCTCTTGGCAGCCTCTTCAAGAAAACCGGCACCATCTGGAGTCTGGGAGCAAGCCTCACCGCTCCGCTGTTTCATGGCGGAACTCTGAGCGCCGAGCGGCGCGCGGCAATTGATGCCTATGCTCAGTCACTGGCCGACTATCGCCAGACCGTCCTTGGCGCCCTTGCACAGGTGGCCGATACTTTGCGCGGGCTGGAGCATGACGCTGAGACCCTGAACGCGCAGTCGAAGGCCCTGGGCGCCGCGGAAGAAGCGCTGCGATTGATTCAGGCCAATTACCAGGCCGGCACCGTCAACTATCTGCAGGTCCTCATCGCCGACGATCTGTATTATCAGGCAAAGATCGGCTATCTCCAGGCGCAGGCGCAGCGGCTTCAAGACACTGTTGCGCTCTTTGTCGCCCTTGGAGGGGGCTGGTGGAATGCAAAGGCAACAGTCCCCGGCGCATGATATCACGCAGGCGAGTCCTCAAACATTTCTTTGCAGGGCATCTTCAGCCGGCAGTTCCTCTGCGCTTTGTTTTGCGCGCCGCCTTTGATATTCTAAGGCTATGTACAGGAGAATCCTCGCCGCCGTCAATGAGCACCTGAACTCCGAGGTTTCCGCCCGGTACGCCCTTGAGCTTGCAAAGGGTACGGGCAGCGCACTATACCTCTGCCATGTGGCTGAAAAAGGCGTCTCTCAAAGGGATTTCAAATATGCCGAAAATGCCTTAAAAAGACTCTTCCATAAGGCGGAGGATATGGGCATAAGCGTGAAGGCGGAGATTGATACCGGCGATCCCGCGGAAAAGATCTGTGAAATTGTTGATTCGGAAGGCATAGACATTGTCTTTGCCTCAACACGAAGAGAGGATGTGGAGAGAAGGTATTACGCCGGGACCACGGCAAGAAGACTTTCCATAAGACTTCCCTGCTCTGTTGCTCTCGTCAGGGTTGTGCATATGGGCAGGGTCCATCCCAGGAAGGTGCTCGTTCCCCTAAAAGCGCACGTCAACCATATAGTTGAAAGGTCTTATTTTATCGGCCAGCTGGCGAAAGTTTTTGACTCCGGGGTATATCTCTTTCACATTACAAAACCCGTTATAAGGTTCTTTCACGGGGAGGTCCATTTGAGACGCGCGGAACTTGAAAAAAAGTTGCCGAAAGACATAGAGCATTTCATAAAAGAACTTGACAAGTATAAGGTCAGGCCGGAAAAGGGACTCGTCCCCGGCAAGGCTGGAAAGAGCATAACCATCGAGGCGACAGCCAAGAGGTTCGACCTCATAATCATGGGGGCAAGCGAAAGAAGCCTCATGAGTTCGCTTATTCAGGGCAACCCCGTGGAAGACGTCCTGAGAGAGACCCCCTGCGACCTCATAATACTTAAGCCAAGACATGAGGATAAATAGCCTTTCCAAAGAGGAAGTCTTCCAGACCCTTGTCGCGCCGGAAACCGGCCTGTCTGATTCCGAAGCCGGGCGGAGGCTCGCGGAGTTCGGTTATAACGAGATAGAAAAAATCCGGAAGACCTCTCTATACCTGAAATTTCTTGGCCAGTTCACACATTTTATGGCAATTCTGCTCTGGATAGCAGCGGCACTCGCATTCCTGTCCGAATACCTTAATCCAGGGGGGGGCATGTCGAACTTGGGTATTGCAGTCGTCGCAGTGATATTCATAAACGCGGCATTTTCATTCATCCAGGAATACCGCGCCGAGAAGGCGCTTGAGGCCATGAAAAAGCTTTTGCCCTTTAACGTAAGGGTCTTAAGAGACGGCAAAGAAAGGGAGATAAACGCGCGCGAGATTGTTCCCGGCGACGTAATACTCCTTGAAGAGGGGGATAAGGTGCCCGCCGACCTCAGGCTCATAGAGGCAAAAGATCTGAGGGTGGATAATTCTTCGCTCACTGGGGAGTCGGAGCCTGTGCCGAGGACCGTTGAGCCCTTCCCGGGAGAAAACCTGATTATGAGTCCCAATATAGCCTTTGCCAGCACAACGGTTGTGGGCGGGCATGGCAGAGGAGTGGCCTTTGCAACCGGGATGAGGACGGAGTTCGGCAGGATTGCACGCCTCACAGCAACGGTTTCCCCGGGGATGAGCCCGCTTCAAAGGGAAATCAATAAATTGGCGAGGCTCGTCACCTTTATCGCGGCAATTACCGGGATGGTCTTTTTTGCAGTGGGGTATTTTATCGGCAGGACATTTTGGGAGAATTTTCTCTTCGCAGTCGGGATTATCATAGCCAATGTGCCGGAAGGCCTTATGCCGACCGTAACCCTCTCACTGGCCCTGGGGGCCCAGAGGATGGCAAAGAGAAACGCATTGATAAAAACACTCATTTCCGTTGAGACCCTGGGCTCGGTAACCGTCATCTGTACCGATAAGACCGGGACCCTTACGCAGAATAAAATGGCTGTGAAAAGGACGGTGAATTTTGGCGGCAGCGCAAAGGAAATGCCGTCCCTTTACATCGTCGCCCTCCTTTGCAATAACGCAAAGGAGATAGATGGTTCCTTGAAGGGCGAACCTACGGAGATAGCGCTTTACAAGGCGGCAATTGATGTCCTGGGTGAACTGGAAAGCGAAAGAATCGCCGAGTTTCCCTTTGACCCGGAAAGGAAAATGATGAGCACGATAAATTCCATCGGCGGGCAGAAGTTTGTCTTTTCAAAAGGAGCGCCCGAAAGCATATTCTCCATCGCAAATTACTGCATGAAGGATGGCGAGACAATCCCTTTTGACAATGTCCTGAGGGAAAAGGCGGTGGCCCTCTATCATTCGATGATGGATGATGGGTTGAGGGTGCTCGCCTTCGCATTCAGAAAACTGAAAAGCGGACAGTTGGTCATGACCAAGGAAGATGCCGAAAACGAAATGGTGCTTGTCGGCCTGGCTGGGCTTGAAGACCCCCCAAGGCCGGAAGTCCCGGATGCTATCGGGAAATGCAGGGGGGCGGGGATAAGAATAATCATGATCACGGGAGACAGCTCCAGAACGGCCATTGCAATCGCAAAGGAAATCGGGCTCCTTAAGGGCGCGCCTACGATAGTCGAAGGCGCTGAATTCTACAGGATGCCGGAGACCGAGCTTCGGCGAGTTCTGGAAAACGAGGAAGTCATCTTCTCAAGGATGACCCCCAAGCACAAGCTGAGGGTTGTCAATATCCTTAAAGAAGAAGGAGAACGGGTTGCCGTTACGGGCGATGGCGTAAACGACGCCCCGGCATTAAAAAGGGCAGACATAGGGATAGCCATGGGCATCGCCGGAACCGATGTCGCCAAAGAGGCGGCGGATATGGTGCTTCTGGATGACAACTTCGCCACTATTGTGGGCGCCATAGAGGAGGGCAGGGCGGTTTTTGATAATATCCGCAAGTTTATCATATACATCTTTGCGCATCTTACACCCGAGGCGGTCCCTTATATCCTGTTTGTGTTATTGAAGATACCCCTTCCCCTGACGGTCATGCAGATTCTTTCAATAGATCTTGGCACGGAAACCATCCCCGCCCTTGGGCTGGGCGCTGAAAAGCCCGAAGCGGATATCATGAAACACCCCCCGAGACCTAAAGAAAAAGGGCTTATTGATAAGGAAACCCTCTTCGCGGGATACATATTCCTTGGGTTTATAAGCACAATAGGCGTTCTCTTCGGCTATTTCTACATTCTTTACCGGAGCGGATGGCGTCCGGGGCTTTCACATCCAGTAGAAGGCCTATTGGCGCATCGGGCCTCAACGGCGACTTTCCTGGGGATCGTGATCATGCAGATAGCCAATGTCTTCGCCTGCAGAACGAGGACAGCTTCCGCTTGCGAGGCTGGATTTTTCACAAACAGATTAATCCTTCTGGGGATTTTAATCGAGATCCTTCTGAGCATATTTATCATCTATACACCTGTGGGGAACAAGATATTCTCTACAGCGCCCCTTCCATTTAGCGTCTGGCTCATCCTTATCCCTTTTGCTCTTCTACTCTTTCTGGCCGCAGAATCAAGAAAGTTAATCATAAGAACCGCCTCTCGCAAATAACGGAAATTTATAATGAAAAAGAGGCCACACCGGTCGGCGTAACCCCTTGATTTTTAAAGTGGAGCTGATCGGGATCGAACCGACGACCTCTTGAATGCCATTCAAGCGCTCTCCCAACTGAGCTACAGCCCCGCTCAGATAGAATATCATCGCCGGGGGGGAAATTTCAATAAAACGGGTCCACTGCGAGATTTTTGGCCAATTTTATCTCCGTTTGCGGCATTTTTTTGCCCTTTTGCGGCCCGAGGACCCCAAAAAATTCGTAACTTGCTGATTAATGGGAAAATTTCTATGTAACAGCAAAATGATAATGTCCGGTATGAGCAAAGTAGAAATGTCCGGTTTCCGCAGTGCTATACTGCCCCTTTTAAGAAGGAGGCGGGATGGCGGAAAGGGACATTATCACGATGAGGCAGAAG
>JAJYJK010000090.1 GCA_021789555.1 Nitrospirota bacterium | reverse complement strand
CTCACGCAGGCAGCCTTTCCATGCCCTCTTCCCGCCACGCCGCCACGCTCAGTGCGTCGCACAGGGCAAACAGAATAAGCCAGTTGTAATCATAAAGCAAATGGCTGGCAAACCCATAAAATAGCAGAAGCATTATCGATAACGAAAGAAATCGCCCGAATTGAATCGTTGAGTGTCCGGTCTCGAAACTGTCCCGCACCTTCAATTTGCGGGCTTGTGCGAAATAGCGGGCAAGAATCAATACGAAAAGTCCAGTCCCGATAATGCCTGATTCAGACAATATCTGCCCGTAAAAATTATGAAGCTGCATAAAGACTTGCCCTTCCCCGTTCACGGATGGGGCGTCGGTTCTTACCTCCTGTCGCGCTATGGGGGATGCGCCAGGGCCATATCCGAAAACCGACCTCTTAAGAAACATCCGCCAGCCGTCTTCAAGACCCTGTATTCTCCCTTCGGCGTCTTCCGCGGCCGACTTATCCAAGGCTTGGTCCCCTCCAAATTGTTTGTAATTAAACGTCATTTGATCTAAATACCTGTGCTTCAAATACGGCGGCGCAAAGGCCGCAAAGGAGACCACAAGCAGGATGAGTCCAATAAACAGACGCGCTTTTTTCTTCCGGTAAGCCAAAACCATAAGGACCAGGAATAAGAGTCCAAGGAAAGCTCCCCTGGTGCCGCTATATACTATTGAGGCCGCGCTCATTATGAAGAAGAACAAAAGAAGCTTCCTGATTTTGGAACTTTTTGTTTTGGAGTACCAGAACATCCCGAATGGGATCCCCATAAGCGCCATTGACCCGAAGGCGTTTCCCGCCCCTATGCCCCCGCCGGACCATAGTCCGACGATCCGTCTCATGCCCTGCTGGTACACATAGCTTCCGCCCCTTATATAATCCAGCCATGACTGGGCCTCGTATAAAAAAAGCACGATGACCTGCCCTGCTATGAGCTGGACCGCATCGCGCATTGAATCCACACTGAACAGTATGAGAAAATAAAGGACGATCAGTTTCCAGTACGTCTCCTTCCAGTGCAGCGCCGCCGCATATCCGCTGTAAGGCGAAAACAGAAAACTCATAAAAAGAGCGCCATAGAAAAGAATTAGAAGGAATGTGCCCACTGTCGCTTTCGGACGGAGCCTGCCCGTAAGGGCCAGGGCCGCCCAGCACGCGGCCATGATTATTTTCTCGAATTGGATCGCGCCGAGGAATTCAAACCGGTTCTGCGGAGTGGTGATCAACGCCCACAAATACAACGTGACCAGCAGGAGAGGATAATTCAGCCTTTCCTTTGCGGCCGTGGGTTCTATCGTCCAGTCCTCTTCCATTACGAACCCGCCCCGCCGGTCTTTTTAAACAGGCCGGTAAATTTGTCTATGGCGCCTTTAGCCATTCCGAGTCCCAGCCCCATATAGGTTATTATGAGGGCGGCCATTATTCTGGCAACAAAACGGATTCCATATCTTGAGCCAAGTCTCAGGGACTCCGCGGCCAGCAGCGCTAAAAGCAAAAAAAGCAGCAACAGATACGATGCCATAAGTAAGGGATGGTGTATTGCCAGAAACGGGCCCAGCAGAAGCAAGGCGCAAAAAACCACCGTCGCCAGCATTTCGGCCTTGAACGCCTCTTTGTGCTTTACTAAGAACCTGAAGCGCCCCGCCCCGTATCTGAGCATCTGCCTGCCGAGCTGCGTAAAGCTTTCCCTGGGGTAATAGAGAACGCCTATTTTGGAGCTGAAGAAGGTCTTGAACCCCGCCTGCTCCACTCTATAATTGAATTCGACATCTTCGCATGCGTCAAAGCTTTCGTCAAGATAACCGATCTTCTCAAAGACCTCGCGTCTGTAGGCGCAACCCATGCTCACGGGACTGGCATAACATTCCTCATCCTTATGAATATAGGAGTTTCTGCTGTGCCCGAAACGCGAACTGCGCGCGAGGGCTATGGCCTTGCCCGTGGAAGGCTCGCCCGGCTCCATGAAGGGCTGAGGGCGGCCAAGGCATTCCGCCCCGCTGCGCTCAAAGCAGTCGGCGACCGCCTGGAGGTATCCCGGGTTGCCGAGCCTGCAATGCCCGTCAATTACGACAAAGACGTCGCCCTTGCCGTTTCTGAAACCTATATTCCTGCCCGCGCTTGGAAACCTGCGCGGGTTCGGGAACAATTTTACCCTTTCATCCCTGGTCATCAGCGCCTGAACAACCTCTCCCGTGGAATCCGTCGACATCCCGTCCGCCACTATTATCTCGAAACAATTGCGCGGATAATCCTGCAAAAGAAGCTCATCCAGGACGGCGGATATGTGATTTTCCTCGTTCCTTACGGGCATTACCACGGTGATAAAAGGAGCCTCAGCCTTCATGCGTCCGCCCTGCAAGGCGCATATAGAGCTCCTCATAAACTCTTGTCTGTTGCCCGATATCGAAATGCGCCAGAACATGCTTATAACCGGCCTCGCCAAATTCCGTGGCCATCTCCGGGTTTCTAATCAGCCTGATAATGCATTCGGAAAGCTGCCCGCAACTGGAAGGGCTTACCAGGAAGCCCGATATCCCGTCCATTACAATCTCGGGGATTCCGCCGACCCTCGTTGCGACAACCGGTTTTCTGAGGGCGAAGGCCTCGAGAACCACGTTCGGCAGTCCCTCTTTGAAAGAGGGCAAGACAAAGATATCGGCTCCGGAGACGTATTCAGCAAGATTTTTTTTGAATCCGGGCAGGAAAAAATTATTCTGAAGCCCCTTCTCTTTTATCTTCGCCTCAAGAGGCCCCCTGAGCGGACCCTCACCGAAGATGACGAACCCGGCCTCTATCTTTTCATCCGTAATCATGCCGGCGGCGTCTATCAGGAGCCCGAAATTTTTTTCGGGGCTGAGCCTTCCGGCCGACACAATTACTGCGGCATCCCTTCCAATCGCAAATTCCCGGCGTATCAGATCGGTCGGCAAAGCCGGCTTCCCATTCAGGCGAATCCCGTTATGGATCACCGAGATCTTCTTTGCCGGCACACCGGCCTTCTCTATCTTCCCCTTCTGGCCGTGTGAAACCGCCACGACGCGGTCCGAAAACCTGAGGAAGACGTCTTCCATGAATTCATATATCCTGACCTTCAGGTTTTCCGACGTGCATCCCCTGGATACCGCGATTATGGGGACCCCGGTTATCCGGCTGGCTATCCATCCCTGTATATATGGTTTATAGCCGTGCGTGCATATCAGGTCAATCCCTTCTTTATGTATGACCCGGACTATGTTGCTGAGCGCGGAGATGTCGAAAGGCCCTTTTTCCCGCACCGCGCATGTCTTGATGCCGAGCGCCCTTGCGCGGTCCAGAAGCTCATTTTGTTTCCCGCCCCTGGCATAACTGCACAAGACGGAAGTGAACCTGGAATTATCCAGACAGGACAGGTGCTCCAAAATCTGTTTTTCAGGTCCGCCATTGAAATTGCTGGCCCTGATGTGAAGGACCTTCAGTTTATCCAACAGCCTTCATCCAGCACGCGTCCATCAGTTCAGCAATCGAATCCCAGGTATAACCGGCAAGCACGGCCTGGCATCCTTTCTCGGCAATATGGGCGTGCCGTCCCAGCGACTTCAATACGTGAACGGCCATTCTTGCGAACTCATGCGGCCGGTCTTCCAGATAAAGGTGGACCCCGTTTGAAAGATCGAGTCCCTCGGCCCCAAGGGTCGTGGAAAGGACAACTTTTTTCATTGCGAGGGCCTCGAGAATTTTTAGCCGTGAGCCGCCCCCTATCCTCAAGGGCACAACATAGAGTCCGGCTTTTGCAATATAAGGCCTCACGTCCTCCACCCCGCCGGTCACTATTACATCATTGCCCGCTGCGCCGATTTTAACCAGCCAGCCGGGCGGCCGGCGGCCCACTATATAGAATTTTGCCCCGCGTAATTCATTTTTTATCTCGGGCCATATCTCCCGCAGAAAAAACCTGATTCCGTCCTGGTTCGGCCTCCAGTCCATAGACCCGGTGAACACTATTGAATTCGGTTCAATCGCCTCATCCGCCGGCTTGAAATAAGTCTCATCAACTCCGTTTGGCACGATATCGACGTTTCTGCAGGCATACTGACGTTGAAAATGCTCCTTGTCAAGCCTGGAAACGGCGGCCACGCGGTCATATTTGCGGCAGAGCGCCACTTCATAAGCCAGTAATTTTTTATACTGGACCCTGATGTATTCGCGCTTAAGGAGGCTGCCCTCGTTTTCAAGGTAGCGCTTCCATATCTGGGACTCCACGTTATGGGCTGAAAGGACGGCCGGCTTCGAACCCAGGTGCTCCCTGATCGCCTCCGTATAAGGCGTCCATTCGCAATGCATGAGATCGCATCCGTTTTTCACATGCCTGCGAACAGTTTCGGCCATTTCCGCCGAATAATGCCGCTCCACAACATAGGGGCGGTAAGAGGCCAGATTTCTTATGAGCGAAAGATAAAATCCCGCCCCGCGCTGCTCCAATAACCTCTTTTTCAAAAAAACAAAACGGATGCCCGAAACTTCCGGCGGGACAGGCCCATACCCATAGCAGATATACGTGATCTCATGCCTTCGTGAAAGGCGCTTCATGAGATTAAACGTGCGGATCTTCTTCCCCGTGTCGAGCGGGAAAGGGGGCCCTTCATCGACGACGACGACTCTCACGGTATTTTTTGGAAACCCGGCCCCATCTGAGCTGCAAATGATTCGATATCGTCCAGCTGTCCTCCGATATCCGTATTTGGCCGCTCCGGGCTGAACAAAATAATGATGGCGCTGCTGTTTTTCTCATGGACAAGGCCCTGAAGGGCCGACAAGAGAATTGCCTCGTATCTGTTTGTCACGGTCCTGCCGCCGGCCTCAAGCCAGAAAAGGGCCAAATAGGACTTCCCTTTGATCTTGAGCACGGTTTTCATGACCCTCCGTGAACCAAGGTTCGAACCGGTTGCATTTTCATAAAGGTCCTCCAGACGGTAGCTCACGAGCTTCCTTTTATACCTCTGGGCCTCATAATAGCCGAGGTATAAAAATATTTCCCCCCCGGGACCCGTATACCTGCGCATAATATAAGAGTCCGGGTCTAAATCGTTAAGGGCGCGACTATCGGGGAGTTGAACGTCCTTTCCGGTCCAGCCCGGAAGGCTGTATGGAAGCGTATTGATGCCGGCCATGGCAGAGGCGTCCCGTATTTTAGTGACCTGCTCATAAACACCAAACAATAAGATCATGAAAACCGCTATGAATGTGGCCAGGCGCCAATTGCCCGCCTTTTTGCCAGCAACCGCGCCGACCCGCTGCTTTTTTTCGTCCTCCGGTTTCCGCTCCAGCCTGGACATGACGAACGCCAGCGCGAACAGGCCGATAAATCCGATTACGGAGACGAAGACACCCTGAAATATGTGCATCGGCCCGTGCGAGACCTTGCCCGTAGAGAGCGACCACAGGGCAATGAGGACCACCCGCAACCAGTTGGCTACTATCCCGATAACCAGAGCGGAAATTAAAAAAAAGACCTTAAAGCCGCGCTGCCTGAAAACATAATAGGACACCGGTATGGCTATGGCGATGATGGAAAGGAGATAACTTATCCCGCTGCACGCGGGCGCGACGACCAGAGAGAAATCCGGGAACTGCAGGACATTCACAACCCGTCGAACAGTGATATTCATTGCGCTCAGGACCGTGTACGCCATACGGGCGGTCAAAAGCTGAAACGGCCAGTGCATCTTTTCATTTCCGATATCCAGAAAAGGGACCATGAATACAAGATAAGACAGCGGCAACCATGCCGAACGGCAAAACTTCCACCCAAGCGTCAATATGAAAAGCGAATAAATGACGCATATCAGCGAAAACAGCTCAAGTATATAAGTCCCGCTCGACTGCCCCAGCCTCAGGAAAAAACTCGACAATAGCAATAACAGACCCCCGGTCCAGAGCGCGGGCTTTACCTGAATCCCTTTCAGCTTGTCCCTGTCCGTGTAGGCAAAATAAAGGGCCGCAAAAGGCACAAGGAAGCCGTGCGAACTTTCCGGCCTCGTACTCCATACATTTATCATTAACGCTATTGACTTATAGTAGGCAAAAACAAACGCCGCGGAAAGCAGCGCGACCGGCATCAGGGTCCCGTTGCTTTTCAGGCCCCGGAATTGATTCGGCGCCCGGTTCATCCTTCCCGGCCCGCAACAGCAAGCCGGGCCGGGTATATCCGGCCTGAAATGCCTTTTTTAGAAATCATCGGATTTCGCAAATCATAGGGCTTTACGGAAAGGCATTGCACAACTTATTTCAGACCGCCCCGTTTTTGAACCATTTGACGGTCTCCTCCAACCCGCTTTTCAAAGCGAATGAAGGCGAATATCCAAGCAGCCTTCTTGCATTTTCGATGTCGGCAAGCGAGTCCCTTACGTCTCCCGGCCTCGGCGGGTTGTGGACTATCTGCGATTTTGAGCCCGTTATCTTCAGGATCATCTGCGCCAGGTCCAGCACGCTTATGCGCTCGCCGAAGGCGATATTGAAGGCCCCGCTTTGGACCCCCCGCCCCGTAAGCGCCTTGATGTTCGCCTGGATGACATCGTCTATATATGTGAAATCCCTCGTCTGAAGGCCGTCTCCCTCGATGGTGATAGGCTCGCCCCTCATTGCCCTCGTCACGAATTTAGGGACCACGGCGGCATATTCCGAAGCGGGGTCCTGCCTTCTGCCGTAGACGTTGAAATATCTCAGCCCCACTATCTCCATCCCGTAGAGGCCCGAGAAAACCCTTGCGAGCATCTCCTTGGCCGCCTTGGAGACGGCATAGGGAGATTTCGGGTTCAGCGGCATGCTTTCCCTCTTGGGAAGCTCGGGCGTATCGCCATAGATCGATGAGGAACTGGCAAAGACAATCCTTTTACAGCCCGCGCGGGCGGCGACGTCGAATAGCGTGGAGGTGCCCACGACGTTCGCCTGCATGCTCCTTGGCGGGTTATCGATGCTCTTGGCGACGCTCGGGATCGCAGCCTGGTGCGATATCAGGGTCACGCCTTTTTGTCCGATAACGCTTTTGAGGAGGCCGGCATCAAGTATGCTGCCCTCAAAGAAGCTCAGCCTGCTGTTTTTCAGCAGCCCTTCTATATTGCCCATTTTCCCAGTGCTGAGGTCGTCGATAATCGTTACCTCGTAACCCATTGAAAGCAAAGCCTCGGCCAGATTGCTGCCAATAAAACCGGCGCCGCCGGTTACAAGTACGGATTCCATGAATGGTCTCTCCTTCTGATATGTAATAAACCTGTCAAGTGGGTGCCTTTTCCTAGCTTTCTGATATTATCTCCTTTGAGTATGTGAACTTCGAGCAGAGCAGCAGTAATAAACGACGGTAGATCACTCTGATATACG
>JAJYJK010000089.1 GCA_021789555.1 Nitrospirota bacterium | reverse complement strand
GAGACCACCCGGCACTGTTCTTTTGCCGCCGCCATCAAGGCACCTTTGGCAAGGAGATTGGCCCTTCTAAGGAGACCGCCGGATCCCTGGTGTATGGCGAGGACCGCCTCTTCCGAGAACAGCTGCTCCTTGACGCTGGCAATCTCCAGATGGTGCTTTATATACCCTGTCATATCCTTGAGCTTTAATCCCTCCATGTGGCTCCTTCCGATGACCCTGGAGGCCAGGGGCCTCGATGAATGGAACATGAGCTTGTCTATGAGGTTGTTCTGCCCGGCCAGGATGATGGGCAGGAGGGGCCTTGAATCCATGTCGAACTGGCTTATGGCGTGCAGCTGCGCGAATATATCAAGCCGTAGTAGCGAGGCCTCATCGATTATGAGCACCGGTGTTTGCTTTCTCTGTGCGATTTCTATTATTGCCGCCTTGAGTATCCGGCCTAGCTTCGTAAGAGAAGAGCTTGAGCCCTCGGCGTCGAACCCAGTACATATGAGCCTCATGATGTCGACCATTGAGCCCGTGGAGGCCACAAGGGAAACGACCTTGTATTTCGAAGGATGGAGCTTGCTCGCGGCATACCTGAGAGCCGTGGACTTGCCGCTTCCAACATCGCCGGTGACGATCGAGACAGCACCCAGTTCGAGCGCATACAGGAACCGCTCAGTGGCCGCCTTAAGGCCCGGCAGCGGGTAGAGGTCTTCCACCCTTATCTCTTGCGAGAAAGGCTCCTTCTGGAACCCGAAGCAGCTTTTATATCCCATCGTCTTCCTCCTGGCCTCCAAAGATACGCCCTTCCTTGTATCTGTTTTCTTCCTCCGGGGTTCCTTCTGCCTGCCTGGGCAGAAGTTCCACAACATCGTGGCGCCTGCGCACCTTGCAGTTTATCTTTACATCGAGTGGTACGAGCATCCCATGGGAGGTCCCGTCGAGCAACACCTCCACCCTTACAGGATCGTCCTCATGGTACAGAAGGGTGACAGTCCTGCCGATGAGGTTGACCGGGGCCTCATAAAGCCGCCCGTTTAAGGAAACCGTCCTGTCCCGGTCCACCTTTCTTGTGGTCCTCATCCTGAAGTGGTCGTCCAGATCTTTCGGAGCCTCACGCACAAGATGGGCATGCTTTAGATACCTGACCAGCGGGGTCTGTCTCGTGCTTGAATGAACGGCTTCGTGATACTGCCCGTCAACCCAGAGTCTGAGCCTTTCATTGAGCCCCTCAAGTGTGATCTCCTCAGGGCATGTTACGAGGAACTGCCTTCTTACGGTGCCGAAGAAGCGTTCAATTTTTCCACGACCTTGGGGTTGATAAGGTTTGGAATGAATGAGCGCGATGCCCAGAGATGCCGTCGCATGGCCCAGAAGACCCGAGCGGAAAGCCGGCCCGTTGTCCACGTAGAGCTTCCTTGGGAGTCCTCTTTTTTTCAGGGCCTTCCTGAGGGCCTCTATATAGGAGTCCACCTTTTCGTTCAGATAGAACTCGGCATGGCAGATAAGCCGGCTCATGTCATCCAGGAAGGCAAAGAGATACGTCTTTTTCTTCTTCCCCCCTACTTCCGCCAGGGGCCCGTGCATGGCGTCGGATTGCCAGATGTCATTAGGCAGCTCGGCCTCGAACCTCCGCCGGTCTTCGAATATCTCTTCCCGCCTCATAAGCCCCCGCTGCTTGAAAAGCCGGTAGATAGTCGCCTTGCATACCTTGAGTTCCGGCGGCAGTATCTTTTTCAACCTGGCCTGCCCCATGACCACGGGCAATGAGGCCCCTTTCATCCCCTTTTTAAGCTCGACAAGAGAAAGCACGGTCTCCTCATCAAGGGCCCTGGGCCTGCCCCTGTCGCTTCTGGCCTCAGGGTAAAGACTGTCGAGCCTTCTGCCGCCTTTTTCGTACCGCCTGGCCCACGCAATTACCGTGGATGAACCTATGTAGCTTCTCCTTGAAAACGGTATCTCCCAAACGCACGAAGACTTCTCCTTGAGGAGCCGTCTGCGCTCCCCTCTTGAAAGCTTCCTGTCACCTATCAGATCGTGAATGACGTCGAACCGGAACTCCGCAACCCGCTTTTTTGCCTCTTCGTCCATACGATTCCTCCTGCTTCGAATTTTTAGGAATCGTACCAGAGACGCCCCGCACAAATCGCCGCAAAAACCAGGTGGGGTCGTTCGCCGGGACAGGGCCTTTCACAATCTCCTGCACAGAAAATCCCGAAGATGATCCGACGTTAACGTCCGCACCGTCTCATGCCTGGAAGCGTACCGCCATAGTAGCCGGCGCCAATACTCCTGGGTCTGCCGGTACAGGCACTTAAGCCATCTGCCGTGAATTAGCTTGTTTGCCAGGCTCGCCGCAAGGATACTGACCGGATGGCGAAACAGCCTCCAATACCCCAGGAGACGGCAGGTGTGGACCGCGTTGCAGTCAGGGCAACGGTAACGTTTTACAAAAACCTCTTGGTCTATGCCCTCAAAGTATCGGGTCGCATATCCGTGTCCCCAGAGCCTTATCCCCTCACACTGCGGACACCTCCCCGGCTTCTCCCACGGATACTTCTTCCCCATCGCCAAAAGGGCCTTTACATCAACGGCCAAATGCAGTAACAATAGACCGTGTTCGGGGAGGGTATCCGGGGAGTCTGCCGCCAAACAGAAATCACCCGGTTACCCTCTTTCCTTTCAGGGTAACTTATTCCTATAACTTCCCTATATGGGTTAGATGATTGTAAGAAAAAGGACCGCCTTTAGGGTAGATTAATGCGAGAGGTTACAGCTGTGGTATTCGTCCGTCCCTTGCGCGCCGGCCGGACGAAGGCGTAAACCTGAAGGGGCGGGGCAGCATACCGGTGGCCTTCGCGGTCTGGAATGGCGCCAACCGGGAAAGAGACGGCAAGAAGGCCGTCACCTTGGAGTGGCAGCAGTTGCGTTTTTGAATCTGGAATCTGGCTTGCGATCTAATTTGAATGTTTTTTCTTCATCAAAAAAATAGGCACGGCAAAGCCGTGGCCTATTTTTTATTCTCGGGATCAGGCCAAATCCCCTGATGAAATATTTTAAATGGGACTGGAGCATATGTGAGAGGCGCATAATATGCTAAAATCACGATACAAAAAACAAAAATCTGTTTGCCAGGAGAAACGGAAAAATGGCTGATGACGAGCTTGGGAACGGTTTCGATGTGCTTATGTCCGAGGGCAGGGTGTTCCGGCCCTCGCCGGAATTTGCCGCCAGAGCCCATATTAAGAGCATAGAGGATTATGAGGCGGTTTATAAACGTTCGATAGAAGACCCTGAAGGTTTTTGGGCCGGGATGGCGGAAAAAAGGCTGACATGGTACAGGAAATGGGACAAGGTCCTGGATTACGATTTTGAGAAGCCCTACGTAAAATGGTTCACAGGGGGGAAGCTTAACGCATGCTATAACTGTCTGGACAGGCATCTTCTCGGGCCAAACAGGAACAAAGCCGCACTGATCTGGGAATCAGACGATGGTCTTTACAAGACTTTCACGTATCAGCAGCTCGCCACTGAGGTCAATCGTTTCGCAAACGTGCTCAGGAAGCATGGTATCCGCAAGGGAGACCGGGTCACGGTCTATCTGCCAATGATTCCCGAGCTGCCCATATCCTTGCTTGCCTGCGCCCGTATAGGCGCCATACACAGCGTTGTATTCGGCGGGTTTTCGGCGCAATCGTTAAGAGACAGGGTAAACGACTGCGAGGCAAAACTCGTCATAACCGCTGACCAGGGACTGAGGGGCGGTAAAAAAGTGGCGCTGAAGGCCAACTGCGACCAGGCAATGAACGAGTGCCCCAACGTGGAAAAGGTGATAGTCGTCCGCAGGACCTGCGGCGACGTGGATATGTCCCTAAAAAGGGATTTTTGGTGGGACGAGGAGATGAATGCCGCGGATATAGCGAACTACTGTATCCCAGAGGAGATGGACGCGGAAGACCCGCTTTTCATCCTCTACACGTCAGGGTCCACCGGAAAACCGAAGGGTGTTCTTCATACCACCGGCGGCTACATGCTCTACACCAACCTGACCTTCGAGTGGATCTTCGACTGCCATCCGGAGGACGTACATTTCTGCACGGCGGATATAGGCTGGGTGACCGGTCATAGCTATATCCTGTACGGTCCGCTTTCTGCCGGGGCCACATCGCTCATGTTCGAGGGGATACCCAGCTACCCGGACCCGGGCAGGTTCTGGCAGATAGTGGACAAGCACAAAGTGAGTATCTTCTATACCGCCCCGACCGCTATAAGGGCGCTGATGCGTGAAGGCGAAAGATGGTTCGAGGGCCACGACCTTTCGTCCTTAAGGGTGCTTGGCTCGGTTGGAGAGCCGATTAACCCGGAGGCCTGGATGTGGTATTTCAAAAATGTAGGCAAGGGAAAGCTCCCCGTTGTGGATACCTGGTGGCAGACCGAGACGGGAGGGATACTGATCACGCCGCTTCCCGGCGCTATGTCCCTTAAACCGGGCTCCGCGTCCAGGCCGTTTCCCGGCGTTGCCCCTGTTGTCCTGAACGAAAAAGGCGAGCCTGCCGGGGCAAATGAGGGAGGCTATCTGTGCATTACAAAACCATGGCCAGGGATGCTCCGGGGCACGTACGGAGACCCGGAAAACAAGAGGATGAAAGAGGTCTATTTCAGTAAGTTTGCCGGTAAATATTTTTCCGGCGACGGGGCGAGAGTGGATGAAGACGGTGATTTCTGGCTCATGGGCAGGGTGGACGACGTTATAAATGTATCCGGCCACAGGTTAGGCACAGCCGAGGTGGAATCCGCCCTTGTCAGCCATGATGCCGTCGCTGAATCGGCCGTCGTGGGTTTCCCTCACGATATAAAAGGCGAGGGCATTTACAGCTATGTGACCCTGAAAGACGGGTTTGCGCCAACCGGCGACCTTAAAAAGAGCCTTATAGGCCACGTGCGGAGCGTGATCGGGCCCATCGCGGCGCCGGACAAGATGCAGTTTGCGCAGGGCCTGCCCAAGACCAGAAGCGGCAAGATAATGAGGAGGATACTCAGGAAAATAGCCAGGGGCGATATAGATGATTTGGGGGACACCTCGACGCTGGCCGACCCTACGGTCGTGGACAGCCTGGTAAAAAACAGACAGTAGTTCAACTGTTAAATTCGGGGCGGCGACCTTTTTTATTTCCGCCCCTTTTTAAAGTTTTCAAAAACTGGCAGGGTTTTACTGAGAGTAAAAGATTGTCAACAAGAAATTATGGATTCCTTATAAGAGCGTAAAGATGTGATCGTAGAACGATATGAAATTTGCCGGTCTAAAAAATGCGGTTGTAAACTGATGGCATCAGATCAGGAAGAGATTTCGCTCAGGAAAGTTCCCGGATAGTATCCATCGCTGCCTCGCGCACCATGGGATGGACATCCAGGACGGATTGTTTCAGGTATGCGAGGGCCAAGACGCCGCCTATGAGAGAAAGCATGTAAATGGCATCGGCGCGCACGGAGGGGTTTTGGTTAAGAAGAGCGGCCGAGATGGACGGGACAAGCGCCGCTATCTCATTTCTGTTTTCCTCAAGAAAAGTCTCTACCAGAGCGACGGCGCCTATCCTTACCCTCTGCCTGTCGTCATTTATAAGAACGGGGACAAGCTCAAGAAGCTCTCGGTCTTTTTTTATCATGTCTATTATATTTTCAAGAAAGCCCGCGTCCATGTGGCCGGCTATCATCTTTGAAAAGTCTTCCTGCATGCGGATATGATACAGCAAAACGTGGCGTTTTCGGTCCTGCGTCTATGAATAGACCTCGAAACCCAAACCCGAAGAGATGTTAATTGTCAATCCGCTCCCCTGTTTTTTCATGACCGGAAGCACCTGCCTGATGAAAAGGAAAGTCCCTCTCAAATTTTTTTGCATCCGGTGACACCTGTTACAGCCTTAATACGGCGTACTGTTGTTTAATCTATAAACTCATTGACATAGAGGGCATCTGGTTTTTGGCGAAAGTCCGCCAAAAAAATCAACTGGACTTTGGGAAGGCAGGGGAGACAGCTATCCTGTAATCCAGCTTGACGGGTAAACGCTGAAAAACGGGAAGGTAGTATTTTATGAGAGGCTTCAAGTTTTTCGGATGGGTATTGGCCGCGGTGGTCATTGCGGGTCTGGCCGCATGCGGTGGCACAGGTGGTACTACAAGCGGCAGTTCCGGCACAGGCAGCGCCGCCGGGACTGTCAAGGCATCCGGCTCAGGGTCTGATATCACAGGCACGGTGGCGGATATTACAACCGGCTCACCGCTTTCGGGGGCTACCATCAGCGACGGCGGGAGTAATGTAAAAACCAATTCCAGCGGTGTTTATACTCTTAAAGTATCCGCAGGAAATTATACGTTGCAGGCATCCGCTTCCGGATACCTCAGTACCTGGCAAACGGCTGCCGTGACTTCAGGTTCGACCACGACAGTCAACTGGAGGCTTACGAAGAAATACGGTACTCAGGCCATTCCGGCTGCAAAGATGAGTTATGTGGTCCTGGCCTGGAATGACCTCGGGATGCACTGCGATCAGGACGACTACTCGTATTGCATGATCCTGCCGCCATACAACACTCTTCATGCGCAGGTAATTCAGCGCGGCGGGGAAGGGGCCAGTGTGTTGACAAGCGGGGTAACAGTCAGCTATACATTTCCGAAAAAGACCAATACCGCCCTGCACACGAATTTCTGGCAGTACGCGGCCCAGTACGGTTGGCCCAATTTGCCGGTCAATACCGGCATATCCGGCACGAAGCTTTCGGGCAATATGACAGTCGATTCAAAAAATCTCGGATTCGTCGCCACCGGTATCCCGCTTAGTCCATATGATGACGACGGCACCTGGGACCCGTTCGGCGCCGCGGTGCTCACGGTAAAGAACTCAAGCGGAAACATATTGCAGACGACAAACGTGGTCGCCCCTGTTTCGACCGAACTGATGTGCAGCAATTGTCACAGCTCGGCAAACGGCAACCCGCTCCTGGACATCCTCCAGGACCACGATGCGCTTAACGGCACCACGCTGGCTTCTCAGCAGGCAAGCGGCATTGTGCACGCCTGCGCCGAGTGCCATTCGGACAACGCCCTCGGCATGGCGGGGAAGACGGGTGTCGAGAGCCTTTCGTTGGCAATGCACAATGCCCACAAGGACAAGATGACGCCCGCTTATGCTTTGCCCGGTGTAACTCTGGAGACCCCGGATTGTTATAACTGCCATCCCGGACCCAAGACGCAGTGCCTGCGCGGCCAGATGTACCGGGCCGGAAAATCCTGCCATGACTGCCACGGGGATATGAACGGCATGGTAAGCGGGATGCAGGGAGGACGCCAGCCCTGGCTGCAGGAACCGGCTTGCGGGAGCTGCCACGGGACGGCACATGCGGAAAACTCA
>JAJYJK010000088.1 GCA_021789555.1 Nitrospirota bacterium | reverse complement strand
AACTAAGACAAAGCGGCTAATTCTTGATCTTCGGCCTTACTTCCTCGATCTCCTTTATCTTCCCCTCCTTCAGCCCCTCGAAATAAGACACCTTCTCCCCGAAGGCCTCGGCGTTGAAGGGCGTGTAGTAAGAGGAGATTTCCCGGCCGGCCTGCATCTGGACGATAAACGGACCGCCGAAAAAGCCGTCCTTTATGAGTCCGCGAGAGATGGCCTCTTTCTCCCGGCGGAGAAGGCAGACGACCGAATAGAGGATGTTCCTTTTGAGCTCCTTGTCCGAGTCCATCAGGGCTATATCCGGGTCGCCCTTGCCAAGCTTCTTGGCCGCCTCTTCGAGCACCCCCGTCTGAAAATACACATGTCCGTCCGGCATCGAGAAGGCGCTCCACCGCTGGCCGTCCAGGCGGTTGATATAAGGCTTCAGCTCCGCCAGGAACCGGTCTGCGTTAAACCAGGGCAGGGGGACTTCCTTCAGCTTGACCTTCTCTTTTTCTTTCTTGGCGTGGGTGATAAAGATACTGTCTTTTTCGGCCCGGTCCGCTTCCACTTTCGCGGCCAGATGAAGGGTTTCTTCCGGTTTGTCAGGCTCCGCGCCGGGCCCGCCCGCGGCAGGGTGCTCTTGGATGTTACTGGCAATCTCCGTTCGCCTGGCATCCTGATCCGCTTCCTTGAGCTTTTCTCCAAGCAGCCCCTTTGGGTACCTGTGGTGGTCGACAATGGCCTTATTGACCTCGTCCTTATAGGGAAGCCCTGCGTAGCCCGGGAGGCCCTCCAGAACCGTTACGCTTATAAGAGGGTGGTCTCCCAGAGAGTAAAGGGTTTTCCGGTAGGAAGGCAGTTTTCCAAGATCATGCCCTAGGGAAGCTATCAGGATCTTGGGAAGCATCGCGGCGGAGCCTTTGAAGGCCCTTATCATCTCTTCCGACACGTTCAGGGTATGCCGGTAGAGTTTCACCCCGGTCAGGACGTCATAGGCGTTTTTGTCCGTAAGGCCCTCGGCCTCTCCCTTCCCATTCACGACGGACGGGCAGTCCCCCTCCCGATCGAGAAGTTGGAGAATTTCCCCGATCACGCCGCCGGCAGGGGTGGCCAAAAAGGTCCGCTCTTTTACGTACTCGTCATAAAAATCCTGTATCTCCGGATGTTCGAAGGCAGGGTTTTCGGCCTCCGCGGGTAGAGACTGACCGGCCTGGTTCCTCCAGAGGCACGCAAGCTGCTCCAGGGATATCTCCGAGTTTCTATGCCTCGACCAGATGGTAGACAGGGCCTCCAGGGCGATCTCCTGCTTGCCGCTCTTTTTCCGTGAAGGAAGGCCCGGCATGGGCCCAGCGGATGGAAAAAGCGTCTTCCAGAGCCCGAAAGCGGCCGCCGCGATCCCGGCGATCAGGGCTATTTCAAGCATTTGCCCCTGTCGATGATTCCATCGTCCCTTCCTCGGCGCTTATGTTAGGGAGCTTTATGTGGACATAGGGGTTCGAGACGTCCTCGGTCTTACCCACGAAGGCGCCGGAGTAACCCATCATATAGAATTTTCTTGCCGGCAGATTGAGCACGTCCTGCGGTTTTAGCACCGGCTCTTCCATCTGCCTCACCGTCATGCCGCCCCCGACGCTCAGTATGGGCGCGTACTTGGCCTTTTCCCCGAAATGGTCTGCCACGTACTGGGCGGTCTTCGCGTCCGGGACCCTCATGAAGAGCTTCGTGTTCGTGTTGTCCAGTATCACGTTTGCGTAGTCCTCACCCAGGGCCGCGTAAAGCTGGCTTACGGACTGGGAAAAACCATGTACCCACACGCCGGCCCCGCCGGCCTTGGCGAAGAGGTCGTCTATGCCGTAGTAAAGGACATTCTGCGCCTCGTCTATGTAGAGGCAAAGGGGCGGCGTCACCTTCCTGCCTGAGGCGAACACCCTGCCCACGAAGCTCTGTATCATCGAGATGACCACCTTTCCCAGGGTGTAGGCGGCCCTTCGGGTGATGAGAGAGGCAAGCTGGACTATCATTATCACTCGCTTGCCTTCCTCAAGCCGCTTTAAAAACCTGTTTTCATCGGCGCGGCCTATAATCTTCCCGATGTTGCCGGAGGTAAGCTCCATGAGGGCCACGCGCAGCGAGGAGGAGACCTTTCCGTAATAGTCCTGTGGGGAATCGAGGATTTTCTGCATGTCCGAGGAAAGCTGCCGGGCCTCATCAGAATCTATGGAGTCGATCTCGGCCTTGAGATGTTCCAGGTCGGTATGGGAAATCCGGTTTTTGACGTCGTTTAAGTTGAAGAGGGGAGGCTTCCCTTCGTTTTTGGCCAGAAGGATGAGGCCCTGGACCACGACCAGGCTTACCTCGTAGGCGACATTATAGAAAAATTTTTCCTTGCCCACCTCGACGCCGGAGACTATGTGCCCCACAAGCTCCTCGGGCATGAAATAATAGGCCAGAGGGTCTATGATGGCGCTGTAGGCCGGGAATATCGGCGTGACGAGCATAAGCTCCTCCTGCCGGCCCTCCTCGAAGGCCGTCTGGACGATCTTAGAGAAAATCTCCACGTCCCCCTTGGGATCTATGAGGACCACGCTGTGGCCCTTTCTTATGTCCTGCTCGGCCATGTTTTCGATGACGCGGGTCTTGCCCACGCGGGTGGTCCCAAAGCACCAGAGGTGGCCGTTACGGTGGGTGTCTGGGACGGATATCTCGATATTCCGGGTGGGATCGGCCAGTTTCTGGCCCCGGCCTAATATGAACCGGGGCTCCTTATCTCCCATCAAAATGGACGATGATCCTTTCCTTAAGCTCTCTGGAGACTGCCTTGATGCACTCCCCGGGGATTCTGCCATCCGCCTCTACCAGGCTGAAGACCCCGGCGGCTCTTTTCATACATCTGACCCTTATGGCCAGGAGCTTTTCCGAAAGCTCCCTCTGGAGAAGCCCCTCAGTGAGGCTTTTGGGCGTCCTGCTCAGAGAGACCCTCAGGACCGGGACGCGGCCGTTCGAGGATGGCGTTACGCTCGATACGTAGAAGTTGATGTAGTCGCCGGTACGGTAAAGGCCCCTTTCTTTGGGCGTCTGGTGCTCCCTTTCGCATACCCCGACCACAAGCCTGCCGACACTGCCGTCCAGTTCGATGAAAATGCGCTCCTCGAACACCACGGCGACATGCCCGCCGATGATCCCACCCGTAAGGTAGCGGAGTTTTTCGTAGCCCCGGACCGTGGCCTCCTTTTGAAGGGCTGCGACGACGCCGTACTTGATTGCCCGAAGGACGTTCTTTTTAAGGCGCTCCATGGGGAGCATTTCGACCCTGTTTTCCCTGAAGACGTATATTTCGCATCCATCGCCGGTCAGAAGGCACTCCACATCCAGGTGGAAGACGCCCGAAAGCGTGCCGGAAATCGACCTCTCGATGGCCGCTTTCGCCTCGTCAAATGGAAGCTCGTACTTCTCCGCGACGGCCCGGAGGTCAGCGCCGCCCGAAATGTCTCTTAAAAACCGCATAGACCTTCCTCGCGTATTGCGCTCTTTTTGCATTATTCGAAGCGTTGTAGCAGCCCACAGCCTCCCACGTGTAGCCGTACCGCCGGACGCACCGGGCCAGTATCCAGGCGCCCGCCCTGACGTTCGCGCACGGGTCTCCCAGGGACCGCCAGACTCCCATGCCGAGCTTCTGGGCCCAGGCGGAGTTGATTTGCATGAGGCCGTAATCATATGTGCCGTTTTGGTTCCAGTTGATGGCCCAGGGGCTGAAATCGGACTCGACCTTGGCGATCGACCACAGGAGGCGCGGGGACACGCCGTACTCCGCCCCGGCGGCCTCGAAACAGAAGGCGCGGGCCGGGGCGGCAGACGAAAAAATGAAGATAAAGACAATAAGAACCCTTTTTATGTCCATCTATAGTGATATAGGACGGGGGCAACTTTGGAACTTTAAGTTCGCGGTGTTTTTTCAGGTCAAAAATGAAAGGTATCCTGAGGAAACTCAGCATTTTTCAAATCTGTTATAATTCCATCCATTACAACTAAAATTTATTAGGCTAAGCAGATTTTGAATTAAATAAGGAGGAACATTATGACTTTTGATAAACGGTTGGAGAAATTTCTAATTAAAGATGATGGCATAAAGAATATTTTTTTGGGGATTGGCCTGATTTCTTCTGTAGCTATTATTACGAACTCAATCAGTGATAGAGGTATGGGATTTTTTTTAATGCTTTTCCTGATGATGCTTGCTCTACTGTTTGGGTTTGAAAAAATAGTAGAACCGTTCACTGAGGCATTATTCGGGAAAAAAGGAGAATACACAAAAATTACTAAGCGGTGGAGTCGCAAAGCCAAACTGAAAGCTGCAAATAGTTTTCAGTCTTGGGTTTCCATACTTTTATCCACAGCTTATTTCATGGCCGCAGTGAAGTATTTGGAGAGTATTTCTATCCATATTAAATAAAAATTTAACTGTGACAAGCGTCCGGGGGGGTATCAAGACGCAATACTCGGATAAGAGATAAGATGTCGGATGTAGGCGACGCGAACCCTCGGTTTTGTTAGTTTTCTTGTTTGTTCTTAATGCCGTTTGTTGCCGGAGGCATTTTTCGTTTGTTAGTAAAAGTTTGATAGTTTTGATTCTCATAATCTCGCGCAAATATATTCCTATTCACAGGAGTGAAACAGGACTTTCCGATTATCTTTTCCCAATACTTGAGGACGCATTTCTGCACAAGGATGCTTGTGCCTCGCGCAGGCTTGACGGCGTTTATATGGAATTCTGGTTTTTTACTAATTCGGGATATTTTTAGGTTTATGGAGGCGGAAAGCGAAGGGGTTTTGTTATAATCAGGTGCACCAAGGAGGATTATGGAACAGTCTCCAGGCCCGAATAAGCCGCCCTCCACCTTCAATGAAATTTACACGGATTTCCACCCTAAGATACTGGGCTATGTCGGCCGTCTGGTCGGCTGGCACGATGCCGAGGACGTAACGCAAGAGGTTTTTCTGAAGGTAAACGCAGCGCTTGCCAATTTTCGCGGCGAATCCAACCTGTCAACATGGATTTACCGGATCGCAACGAATGCAGCCATGGACCACCTTAGAAAGACGCCCTGGCGGTCTTTGCATGCGGCATCCGAATTGACAGATGACGCTCTCTTGCCGGGTTGCCGTAGCATGGTTGAAAAAGAGAGCACTAATTCTCTCGATTCGGAGGCGATCCGAATGGAGATGAACGAGTGTATACGCGGCATTGTGGACGGTTTGCCGGAAAACTACCGGACCGTGCTGGCGTTGAGCGAGATGGAAGAGTTCACGAACTTGGAAATCTCCCAAATCCTGAGTATTTCCGTAGATACCGTGAAAATAAGGCTGCACCGCGCAAGGGCAAGGCTTAAAAAAGAGCTTGAAACCCATTGCAATTTTTACCGGGATGAGCGCAATGAGTTTGCCTGTGACCGGAAGACTGTTCCCCTTAAATTTCTGAAAAATTAGGTGTATCCTTTCCCCCTTTTCATCCGTCTATATGGGTAAAGGAGGACGTAATGAAAAAAACAAATGAAAGTTTCACGGTCGAGATTTCAAAAACGGGCAATTCCTGCGCCGCCGGGGAAAAGGCCGGAAACGCAAATCTTGAGGAGGGGAAAATCCCTGTCCTCTCCTGCGAAGGGGCCTGCATAAGGGGAGAGATCGCCCGCCAAGCAGCAAACATGGTGGCAAAGGAGGAGCCTTACCGGCGGGGTTGCCATGGGGAATTGTTCACCGTGCCAGAATCCGCCCTGGCCAGGTGGATTAAAACCGGGAAGATTGTGCTCATAGACGGCTGTTTCCTGAGGTGCCATGGCAGAATCCTGGAGAACCTTGTGGGAGCGGAGAACCTGCGCCAGTTCGATGCGCTCTCCTATTATAAAAAATATTCGGACCTCTTTTACGCCGATTCCGTGCCGGAAAAAGAGCGGCTGGAGGCGGCGCGAACGGTGGCGGACTCGGTCCTTGCCGAGTTGGGGCAGAAACATGGATAAGAAAACGAAAGAGCTGATAGCCCTCGGAGCGGCCTACGCCGTGAATTGTCAGCCCTGCATGGAGCTTCACAAACAGCAAGCGGCCGAAGCCGGGGCGAACGCGCAGGAGATGCGGGCAGCGATTGAGGTGGCAGAATCTGTAAAAAAAGGCGCGTATGACAAGGCCAAAAAATCCGCAGGCCATTTATTTGGGGATCTAAAAGAAGAGAGGTGCTGCCCCGAAGGCAGCAAATGCTGCTCGTAGAAGTATGTTTGGAGCGATCCGGGAAGTCTCAAAAACGGACGGCGAGCTTCTGAAACTCCTTGTGGATGCCCGGGAATGTGCCGAATTTTATCTGCTTTCGAAAAGAAGACGGCGGGGCTGCGACGGAATGGGGGAGTTTGCAATGATCAAGGAGGAGTTCGAGCAGGCGCTGAATATACTGACTACATATTGCAAGGAGAAAGGATATGTATCGGCCGATATCCAGTACGAGCTGGATTCTGCCGCGAAAGACCTTGCTAAATAAACTCAGGCACCCGGTTGGGGTCGAAAAAGAGAGGACATGATTATGACAGACTTGAAAATTGACAAGATGATCGATGTGCGCGGACTTTTTACGTGTTGAAATTCCGACCCACTGATGAAGCTGATCGAGGCCATAAAATGGGAGGATGTTGGAGCGGTTATCGAGGTGCTTTCATCGAGGAGGGACACGGGCGTAGTTGCGCCCGTATGGCTAAGGATGGTTGGACAGGAACTGATCAGCGCTGAAGATAAAGGCGATCACTGGAGGATTGTCGCAAAAAAAATAAAATAAGGGGGAAGCGGAAAGGGACGCCAAGCGGGGGAAAAATTTTCTATTGACATCCGTAACGAAACTGGTTTAATGTTTTACAAATGCTCTCACTTAAACGCATAGCAGCCGCACGAGTTAGGAAGCCTGGCAGGTGTCGTGGCCGGGAGGGCTGCTATTCTTAGACGCTAACAGCCCCGAAAAGAACCCCGAAGGCCACGGAACAAAATCCGTGGCTTTTTTATTTTGGAGATGGCGGTACACATTTCACGATAAGGAGACAGAAACACATGAAAGTCATTGCCGTCAACGGAAGCCCGAGGAAGAGCTGGAACACCGCGACCCTGCTCAACAAGGCCCTCGAAGGGGCAGCGGCGCAGGGGGCGGGCACGGAATTGTTCCATCTGTACGATTTTACCTATAAAGGGTGCACCAGTTGTTTTGCCTGCAAGATGAAAGATGGAAAACAGCAGGGCAGGTGCGCGATGAAAGACGATCTGACCCCTATCCTCAAAAAGATCGAGGATGAGGCTGACGCCATTGTCCTTGGATCGCCCATATACTTCGGGTCGATGTCTGGTGAAATGCGCTCTTTTCTGGAACGTCTATTGTTTGCACCCACTATAT
>JAJYJK010000023.1 GCA_021789555.1 Nitrospirota bacterium | reverse complement strand
CATTCAGCTCCGGCGGCCGAGGTCCATGCGGAGTGTCGCCGGCAGCCCGCTGGCCGCGCAGGACTCTCCTTAGATACCCGCCCGAGCCCCCTGGGCCCTCCTCTGCCCCTCTTGTGCCCCCTGTGTCTCCCTCTGCCCCCCCTGTGCCCTTTGTGCCACCTGAGCCAATGGATATTCATGCCGCGGCCTTATCCGCCGGAGCCCGCCAAAAGCCTTTGCCCGCGCTGTCCGTTTCCCGAATCATAAATCCTCACGTTGCCGAGCCATACGGAGCTGGGTTCTTTGGGGTCCAGTCTGAGGGGCTTTTCCCTTATAAGGGAGACCTCGACGATCCGGCATCCCTGCGGGGGCCTGAAATCAAGCGTGAGCGTCCTCCACGGGTTCGTGCCTCTCAGTTCGCCGGTGTGCAAAAAAAACTCTCCGCAGTCCGGGCCGTAGACCCCTAGATAGACCCCGCCGGCCGTGATGATATTGTCCGTTTTGACATCGGCCGCAAGCTCATAGGAGCGCCCCGGTTTCACTATCACTGGCTGCCATACCTGCACATAGGAGCCCTCCCGGCCATCGGACCTTATAAGGAGGCTCCTGTCGCCCCCCGCCTCCGCGCTTTTATCGTAGGAAAAATCGACCCCCGGCCCGAGAGACGCGCTCCAGCCGAAACATGCCGTTTTCCCGATATCTTCCCCGAAGCCGCCGTTTACTATGACCGCGGGACCGTCCGCACGCGCGGGGGCGCCGTGGGACTGCCGCCAGATATCCCAGGCCGTATCCGGCTGCCTGTCGGCCAGCAGCAGGCGGCAAAGACCGGTAGCGGCATCGCCCCCTATGAGTTTGTGGCCGGCCTGCTTCCAGAAGGCCAGCGCATCGTCCGCGCCGCCCAGATTTACCAGGTAGTCCATGTAATCTGAATAAGCCTCCTTCGTCCGCGGAAGGATTTTTACGGCATGGTCTTCCCGGGTGCCCATCAGAAGCAAAAGCCCATAGACCTTGTCCCGCGATTCGGGATCGAGGTCGAGGCACCTCCTGAGCGCGTTATCGATCTGGTGGTCCGGGGCAATCTGATAACTGGCAATCTGGTAAGCCGGGGCCGGATTGCCCCCGCTGACCAGATGCCCGCCGTTTATAAGATGGAAAACCGCGGCCCTCCAGAGATCGTCGCAGCTATGGAGTCCCATCGTCTCATAATTTCCAATGGCCCTCGCCGCCAAAGACCTCCGTCCGCTGGACTGGCAGGCCTGGGCAAGCTGATACCACGCGTCCATATAAAAGGGGTTTTTGACGAGGGCCTTTTTGTAATAACTTATCGCCTTGTTCAAGTCCCGGTCCGCCAGGCCGTAATGGCTGTCGAGGGCGAGCCGGTAAAAGACGTCCGCCTTGCCCGGGTCGAGGAGGGCGGCAAGCCGCAAGACCCGGATGTCTCCGCTTCGGTATGCCAGTTCCGCCAGGGCGTCAGCGCCCAGCCTGTAGAATATGAGGAGGCTTATTATCTGCAAACATATCAAAAAGACCGAAGACGGGCGGCTCTTCCTCATGCCTCCCGGTCGCCGCCGCCGTAATATGAGGAGCCATAGTAGTACGAATAATATCCGTAGTGCATATCGCCGTTCCTGATGCCGTTCATGATTACGCCCAGCACCTTCGCGTTTACGTAGTCGAACACCCGCTTTGTCTCCTTGAGCGCACTCCTGGTGGTCTGTCCGCTCATTACAACCATTATCACACCGTCCACGAAGCTGCTAAGGACGATGGAATCCGCCATGCCCAGCATGGGCGCCGAATCGATTATCACAAAATTGTATATCCCCGAGAGCCTATTGAGGAGTTCCTTCATCCTCTCGGAGCCCAGAAGCGCCGAAGGGTCCGGCGGCACGGGGCCGGCAAGTATCATGTCCAGGTTTTCAACCGGCGTCTTCCGTATAAACCCCTCCTCCTGGAACTCCAGGTTCCCGGAGAGGTAATTCGAAAGCCCCGGGCCGTTTTCCATTCCGAAGACCTTGTGGGCATGCGCTTTCCTCAAATCGGCGTCTATTATTATCCCCTTGCCCAGGTATTTTGCGAGGGCAATGACCGTGTTGCAGGCCACCGTGGTTTTCCCCTCATGTTCGCCGGGACTCGTGATCAGGATGGTCTTCGGGGGCCTGGGCGAGCAGGAAAAGAGGATGAACGTGCCCAGGGAGCGGAAGGCCTCGGCGAGCGCCCCCTTGCCGTTTTCGCCGATGGCAAGCGCCGCTTGCTGTTTCTCGATCTTCTTTTCATAGGGTATTATCCCGAGAGGGGCGAGCCTCATCCTCCGTTCTATTTCAGAGGTGTCCTTTACGGTGTTGTCCAGATAGTCGGCGAAAAAGGCGGCGCCCGAGCCTCCGAAGAGCCCCAGGGCGAGGGCCAGCGCCAGGTTTGCTCTCTTATTCGGCGAGGAAGGACGCCTGGGCAGCTCGGCCCTGTCCAGGACCTGGGCATTGGTCGAGGTCATCGTGGCGGAGACCCCGATCTCCTTCATCCTCTGCAGCAGGCTCTGGTAAAGCTGCTGGTTGGTCTCGACCTCCCTGGTGAGTATCTGGTAATCCACCATCTTCCTCTGGAAGTCTATCGCGCTTTTTTTCTCGCCGTTGAAAACCTTCTTGATTTCGGTCTCCTTTTCGAGCGAGGCAAGGTAGTCGGCCTTTATCCCCTTGCGGACCTCCGCCTCCTCCTTCGCTATCGACGCCTCCATCGAGGCTATCTCGTTTTTAAGGCGCTTCATCATCGGGTAGCTGGGTCTATAGGTCTTCAGCATGCTGTTGTAACGCCCGATCAAGTCGGAATATTGGGCCCTGAGGTTCTGGACGAGCAGGTTATCAAGCACGTCCGGGTTATTTCCCCCGTCCTTCGTCTCCAGATAGCGGGACTGCCTGTCTATCCGGTCGGCGACGGCGCTCGCCATGAACTTCGATGTGGATTCAAGCTCGCTGTCGATAAGGCTCTGTTTTTCGTTGTCTCTGCTTTCTATATAGAGTATCTCGTTGTCCGCGGTATATTTGTTCAGCGACTGCTCCGAGCCTTCGAGTCTGGCCTTCATTATCTCTATCTGCTCCTGCAGCCAGGCCCTGGCCCGCTCGCCGGCCTGGAACTTGCTCTCCACGTTGTAATCCGTATAGGCGCCGGCTATGGCATTTGCGGCGTCCCGTGCAAGGACCGGGTCGTGGTCGGTAAAACTCACCTTTACAAGCTGGGAATCAGGCTCCGGGTTCACCCCCACCCTTTTGAGAAAGGCGTTTATCAGGGCCGACATGACCAGCCCATCGCCCTCAGCCGCCCCCCTGGAGGCGGCCCTTACCTCTTTGTCCTGGATCAAGTCGCCGTTATGGTCCAGGCTGAGTCTCTTTATCACCCTGGCCGCGAGGTTCCGGCTCTTTAATATCCTGTACTGTGTCTGGTAATAGTCCTTATCATCCTGGCTGGTGGTCTCCAACATCTCCTTGAACGTAAGTATATTTGGGTCCGCCCTGTCTATCTTGATAGTCACTGTCCCGGTATAGAGCGGCCTCATCGCGAACGTAAACACCGTCACGGTAACAACCACGAACAGAAAAAAGGAGATCATTATCCATCTGCGCCTTAAAAGTATATGTACGTAATCCCTCAGATGGACTTCCTCCTCGGGCTGGGCCTTTACATGGTAGGTCTCCGGGGCGGCCAGTTGCTGCTCATTCCTGGGCTCGATCTCGCGGCTCAAATCGTCATGGTCCATGGATTTCTCTAGTATCCTTCCTTTCCAACTGCCACGGTGCTGGTGAAGATGGTGCCCCTTATCCCTTTAAGCAGCGCCTTCAACTCGTTTCTTGGCACGATGATCGTGTCCTTGTCCCTGATATAGAAGTCGGGGCTTTTACCGCTCAGTATGGAATCGTAGTTGGCGACTATGAGTTTTCGCCGGCCATCTCCCTCGTCACGGTATATCTTTATCTTCCTTGCGGCCTCGAAATTGAGTCCCTTTGCCATGCTGATGGCCTGGGTCAGGGTGGTTATGCTCTTGAGCTGGAAGGACCCGGGTTCCCCGACTGCGCCGTCCACAAAAAAGCGGCCGGCCTCCGGAACGCTCACGACGTCCCCTGAGTTGAGCGGGACGTTCAAGTCCGCGCGGCCCTTCACCAGCAGTTCGTTTAAATCTATCTTTATGGCGCCGGCCTGTCCGTTGCCGCCCCCCTGTTTTTGGACTATGCAGAAATTTGATGCGTCGTCGCTTAGCCCGCCGGCCATCGAAAGCATGTCAAGCAGATATTTCTGGCCGGAAACGGTGAAGACCTGGGGGGTCTTCACCGCCCCCAAAACAGTGATCTTCTGGCTCATGTATTCCTTCACAAAGACCGTCACAACCGGATTTTCCAGATAGGCCCGGAGTTTTAACGCGATGGCGGAGGCCAGCTCCGCGGTGGTCAACCCCCCGGCCTTTACGTCGTTTATCAGGGGCAGGTCTATCCCTCCGGCCTGGCTCACCCTTACCGTGGACTTCAGGTCATCCACCTGGAATACGCTTATATCGAGCAAATCTCCGGGGCCTATCCGGTAGTCCGCGGTCGAGGCAAGGGCCCCGGCCGTCATCGCCCTCTTTATCAGTTCGCTGTTGAGCCTGTCCGATGAAGCGCCGTTCGAATAGGCATTGCTGATGATGCGCTGATAACCGTCCGGGCCGAAAGCGCAGGACGGCAAAAACATAGCGCAGGATGAAATCAGCAGAATGAGGCCGGCGAGGACGGGCATAGGCAGCATAAATCCCTCCACGATACGGCGAAAACCGGGGGCGGGCCCGGCGCAGGCGCAATGACGCCTCCCCGCCCCCACCCGATGATCACCTGCCCGACGGGCACCTCCGCGAATCACCGGAAACAATTTTATTTTCACCTGTATGGCCCCGTCCGCCTTGCCTTATCTCACCTAAGGCGTAAAGGCGCTTGCATGACTGGGCCCCCTGCTTTCCTCTGTGGCGACCCCGCCCCCTGCGAGTCCGCCAAATCCGCCTCCGACCAGCAGGCCGGTCAACGGACCTGCCGATCCGCCCGTGCCGGCAAACGCGCCAGGAATAATCGCGGGCGCTAAAGGAGGAGGGTCCGCAGCCTCCTGTCGCAGCGAAGGGACCTCCTTTAGAGACGCAAGCGTCTCTTTGTCCTTCACAGGACCGATATTGCCTGCCAGGGTCTTTGTCCGCGTCTTCGCGCCGTCAAAAGAGAACCCCCCGGTGAAACCCTTGGGGCCGGGTTCGTATCCGAGACCCTCAGGCGTGACTATCACCACCCTGCCTCCCGCCGGGCTGTTTATACCTATGGCGCCTTTACGGAGCGAGACGGCCACCTTGCCGTTGGACAGCCTTTTTAATGAGACCTCGGAGTTCGCCCCCATATCCATTTGAGTGCCGTCCTTGAATGAAAAAGAAAGTCCACCTTTCGCAGTCCTGAAACTGCCCTCCTCAGGGACGGGATAAACACCGCCCACGTTCAGCCACTGCCCCCCTTTTAAAAGGGCCTGCGCGTTGCCCGCCGGGTAGACCTGGCCTATCCAGTCCGCAGAAGCCGCCATCGCCACGAGAGGCACAAAGACACAGAGTGAAAAAATCACCAACATGAGTCCCGCCTTCTTCATCTGGCCCTCCTTCTTCGGATAATAATCCGAGGATTGATATTCGCCTGCCTCCGCCTGAGATCTGAAAAATGCGGGGCGCCCTTCAACCCTTAGTTGTATATATGCAACCTATAATAGTGATAACCGCAGTCGTTGTCAAGCCCTTTTTTGGGGCTTCAAATACCGGCGGCGCAAGGCGGCCCCGCAATCGCAAAAAAGGCCTCTGCACAGTCCTGGGGCGCGGAGGCGGGGCTGGAAATTGCACCACTGGAGAAAAAACTCTCTGCAGTCCCGGGGAGCGGGGCCCCTTCAGGCAAAAAGGTGCGGGGGCGGGGCCCCTTCAGGCAAAAATAGGACACGGGCGGCATATGATGGCCCCTACGCGCTTTCAACCAGCCACGGGTCAGCTTCAAGCGTCCACGCCAGGCTTTCAAGCAGGACCAGGCATCTCTGCCTTCCATTCGTGTACCGCCTGAAGATGCCGTTAAAACCCTTGAAAGGCCCGTCCTTTATCAGGACCTGCCGGCCCTCCGTGAAATCCTCCGGCGGCAGTTCAATGACGCCGTCGGCCATTTTCCCCCTTATGGCCTCTATTATCTCCTCCGGCACGGGCAGCGGAGAGGTCCCGCCCACGACGTATCTCACCCCCCGCGTGTAAATTATCATCCGATAGCGGGCGGCGGGGTCGAAACGGGCGAATATATAACAGGGGAAAAGGGGCGATATATTCTCGATAACCCTCCGGCCCCTGAACCTCCTGCTCCTCAAAAGCGGGTTCAGGGTCGGCACCCCGGCGGACTCCAGGCGTCCGGAGACCAATCTTTCGCAGCCGGGCTTCAGGTAAATCGCATACCAGTTTTCCACCGTCACGCGGAGATTAGCAGAAAGCGGGAAAATTTGTCAACCTGTGGTTGTATCAGGACGCGCAGGAGTTGAGTGAAACGCAAAAAAAACAATCGTTTTTTGGCGGTAGAATATTTATAATGATAACGCCTGGTGAACAAAAAATCCGGCGCTTGAATTGAGATGCCAAAACAACCGCCTGAAGACATAAAAAAAGAGATAGAGTCCCTCGTAAAGGAGATCAACTATCACGGTTACCTCTACTATGTCCTCGACGCCCCGGTCATCACGGACGAGGAGTTCGACAGGCTCTATCGCCGGCTCGTGGAGCTGGAAGAGGCGTCCGGCTATGTGCTTCCCGATTCGCCCACAAGACGGGTAGGCGCCCCGCCGCTTGAAAAATTCGCAAAGGTCCGGCACTCCATGCCAATGCTCTCCCTCGACAACGCCTTCTCCCATGACGAAGTCCGCGAGTTCGACCGGAGGATAAAGAGGCTCCTTGGCGGCGGCGCGGCAGAGGATATCCAGTACACCGTGGAGCCCAAATATGACGGGCTCGCCATCGAGCTTACGTATGCCGGAGGCCTTCTTGACCGGGCCTCGACCAGGGGCGACGGCTACGAGGGGGAGGACGTCACGCGGAACATAAAGACCATCAGGGGCGCGCCGCTCAAGATCGAGCCGGATGAGCTACCGGGGGGGCCTCCGGAGGTGATAGATATCCGCGGCGAAGTATACATGGAAGTGGAGGAGTTCAGGAAGCTCAACCGGCGCAGGGAGGAGGCGGGTCTGCCCGCCTTCGCAAACCCTAGAAACGCCGCGGCCGGAAGCGTGCGCCAGTTGGACCCCGCCGTCACCGCGGGAAGAAAGCTTTACCTGGCCTGTTACGGGGTCGGCGTCTCCGAGGAGGTCCGTTTCAAAAGCCAGTCCGACTTCATCGGCTGGCTGAAACGCATGCGCTTTCCCACGCCGGCCGTCTTTGAGACCGCGGAGGGGATAGAAGAGGCCCTCCAGGTGGTCAAACGCATCGAACAGATGCGCGACAGCTTCGGATTCGAGACCGACGGGGCCGTCATAAAGGTAAACGATTTCGGCCTGCAGCAGAAACTGGGCTCAAAGACCAGGGAGCCGCGCTGGGCAATCGCCTACAAGTTCCAGGCCCATGTGGCGACAACCAGGATAGTGGATATCCAGGCCAGCGTCGGCAGGACCGGCGTCATCACGCCCTTTGCCGTCTTCGAGCCCGTGAAGATAGGCGGCGTCACGGTGAGCAAATCCACCCTGCATAACTGGGACGAGATAAAGAGAAAGGACATAAAGATAGGCGATACGGTCGTGGTGGAGAGGGCGGGCGACGTCATCCCCCACGTGCTCATGGTCGTAAAGGAGAAAAGGACCGGCAGGGAAAGGCCGTTGCCTCCTCCCCGCCATTGTCCCGCCTGCGGCTCGAATGCCGTGAGGGAGGAAGGCGAGGTGGCGGTGAAGTGCATCGCGCTTGGCTGCCCGGCCCAGGTGCGGGAGAAGATAATCCACTTCGCCTCCAGAAATGGCATGGACATAGAGGGCCTGGGGGAAAAAAACGTCGAGCTCCTCTATTCGCGCGGCCTCATAAGGGGGTTCGAAGACATTTACAGGCTTAAAAAGGAGGACCTGCTCGCGCTGCCCCGGTTCGCGGAAAAATCGGCCTCCAACATGATAGCCGCCATAGAACGCAGCAAGACCGCCACGCTGGCCAGGTTCCTTTATTCCATCGGCATAATACATGTCGGAGAATACGCGGCGAAGCAGCTAGCCAGGAATTTCTCCAGGCTCGAAGACCTCTACGACGTGACCCCCGCCAGGATAATGGAGATAAAACAGATGGGGGAAAAGATAGCAAACGCGGTGTCCGCCTTCTTTGGCGACGGCAAAAACAAAGAGACGCTCGATACCCTGAAGCGCCTCGGCCTGAAGATACAAAACCCGGACTTCGCCGCGGGCAGGCGGAAACTGCCGCTTGAGGGGATGACCTTCGTGCTGACGGGCACCCTGCCAAGGCCCAGAAAAAAGGTCGAGGAGCTGATAGAGGCCGAAGGGGGACACGCCTCATCCTCGGTCTCGGCCAGCACAAGCTATCTGGTCGCCGGGGAAAACCCGGGCTCAAAGCTTGCAAAGGCAAAAGAACTCGGCGTAAAGACCATCTCCTACGACGAGCTTGAAAAGATGCTCAAAAAAGGGGGGCCGGCCCCTTCCAAACCCAACCTGTTTTAAAACGTCTCATTATTTTGCTATTCCAGCATCCCCCTCTTTGCCGCATCGAGCAGAAATTTCAGCGCCTGGAAGGCGGCCTCCTGCTTGTTCTCGTCGCGGCCTCCCCTGAGGTCGAGCCTGATGACCTGGGGCTTGCCCGTCCTTGACGCAAGCCCGATGTATACAAGCCCGCGCTCTTTGCCCTCGAGCGCATCCGGCCCCAGGTTGCCCGTAGTGGAGAGGGAAAAATCGGTGTCAAGAAGCGCCCTTGCCCTTCCCGCCATCTCGGCCGCGGTCTCGGCGCTGACTGCGCCAAAAGAACCGAGCACGCCTTCGGAAACCCCAAGCATCCGCACCTTCGCATGGGTGGAATAGGTGACGGCGCAGCCCTCGAAAAAACCGCTCGCCCCCGGGACCGCCGTAATGTAATGGCTTATGAGCCCCCCGGTGCAGGACTCGGCGACCGAAAGGGTAAGCCCTTTTTTCTTGAAAAACTCCTGCACGCGGACCGCCAGGCTTAACGGATCGTCATTTAACAATGTCCTTATCTCCCCTCATCCAACCCTCTCCCCCTTAGGGGGAGAGGGTTTCATAAAAAGCGAAAGCCGCTATTGCCAGCGGCAATTATTTCACCTCTTTCGCGTTTTTGAGCGCGGCGTCCAGGTATCTAAGGAAATCCTTCGAATTCACGGCCTCAACGAAGCACAGCTTGCCCTCTATCGGGTCGGCGATGGGGTTTCCCCTGTAATCGAGGAACAGAAGCAGGCAGTCGTTCCTGAAATTGAACCTGTTGCCCAGGGCCAGCTCCCCGGGCGTTATCGGCCTTGAGAGGTCTATCCTTATGGGGACAAACTCGCGGTTCAGCTCCGAAATGACCTCGGCGTTGCTGTATGGGCCGGCGCTCATCTGCTCGCACCTCGGACAGCCGGGGCCCGAAGCGAAGTCCACCACCATCGGCTTTTTCTCCCGCATGGCGAACTCGCGGCCGGCGGCCAGGGTGTGCCAGTTTATGTGCGGCCCTCCGCTCTTCGCCGAAGCGGCCACATGCGCGCACCCGGCAGCCAATATCATGACGGCGAACATCATAGACGGCGCCAAAAATCTCTTTGCAATTCTCTCCTCCAATCTCCCGGAAGGCATATCCTTTTTCCCCTTTTTTAATTATACTATTTTAAAATCACCAGAGACCGGAATTTAAGATTTGGTGATTGGGCCTTCGCGGGAGTCCGCTTTATTAAAACGGAGAATTGCTGATGAAAAGATTTCACACTCTTGTTTTTTTTCTTTTGGCGGCATTCGTTTCATGCGCCCTGCCGGCGCTGGCGGCGGCCTCCGGCGGGGAATCGGCGCCGGTCAGCCCTCAAAGCCAGGCGTGCATCGCCTGTCACAGGATATACACGCCGGGCATAGTGGAGGGCTGGCTTGCGAGCAGACATTCGAAGGTCACCCCGGCAATGGCGCTCTCCAAGCCCGCCCTTGAGAGGGAGTTCTCGGCCGCAAAGGCGCCCGAGGGGCTTGAAAATGAGGCCGTGGGCTGCTTTGAGTGCCACGGGAGAAATCCCAAGGCGCACACGGACAATTTCGAGCATTTCGGGTTCAGCATAAACGTCATCGTCTCGCCAAGGGATTGCGCGGCCTGCCATCCCGTCGAGGAGGCGCAGTTTTCAAGGAGCAAAATGGCCTACGCCTGGAACAACCTGGAAAATAATCCCCTCTTCCATACCCTGGTTGACACCACCATAGGCGTAAAAGAGATCTCCGATAAAGGCGCGGTCGTTATCCGCAAGCCTTCGGCGGAAGTCGCCGGCAACACCTGCTACGGCTGCCACGGGATGCGGGTAAAGGTAAAGGGGGTTAAGAGATTGGAAACACCGGTCGGCATAATCAACGTCCCCGACCTCACCAACTGGCCCAATACGGGCGTTGGCCGTGTCAATCCAGACGGATCGAGGGGGGCCTGCGACGCCTGCCATCCGGGGCATTCTTTCTCCATCGCCACGGCAAGGAAACCCTACACCTGCGCCCAGTGCCACATGGAGCCGGACGTGCCCGCCTGGGACGTCTATGACGAAAGCAAACATGGGGGCATCTTCCTTTCGGAGGGGTCCGGATGGAATTTCACTCATGTGCCCTGGAGGCCGGGGGTGGATTTCAAGACGCCCACCTGCGCGGCCTGCCACAGCAGCCTGCTTGCCGGGCCGGACGGCAACGTGATAGCCGAAAGGACCCATGATTTCGGATCGAGGCTCTGGATAAGACTCTTTGGCCTTATCTACACGACCGCACAGCCTAAAAACGGCGACACCACGATCATAAAAAACAAGGACGGCCTGCCGCTGCCGGTCACCTTCACGGGAGAACCCGCCTCAAAATACCTCATCGGCAAGGACGAGCAGGCGAGGCGCGAAGGCATAATGAAATCCGTCTGCAATTCCTGCCACTCCGGCGACTGGACAAACGGGCATTTTAAAAAGATGGACGAGACGGTAAAGGAAGCCGACCAGATGACTTATGCCGCTACAAAACTCATGCTCGAGGCCTGGCAGCTTGGCATCGCCGACAAAACAAACCCCTTCGATGAGGCGCTGGAGATGGACTGGGTGCGGCAGTGGCTCTTCTACGCCAACACGGTAAAATACGCGGCCGCCATGACCGGCGCCCCCGATTACACGAGTTTTAAAAACGGCTTCTGGGACCTCAGCTACAATATCCAGAAGATGAAGGACGAGATAGAAGCCGGCAAGATGCTAAAAGGCATCGGCGCGCCCGCCGCCCGTCTGACCAGGCCCGTGGAAAAGACGGCCACAAAAGAAAAAAAGACCGCGAGGAAGACCACCTCGAAAAGAAAAAGGGTCATACATAAAAAATACCGCAGAAAAAAAGACAAACGTTAGGGATGCGCGGGTTTAATCCTTTTATACTCCAGCCAGGTCAGGGCGATGACGACCGCGTCAAAAAACGTCAAGACGATCATCAAGACGGAATGCGTATAAAGGTAGCGGTAAATCTGATAGACCCCAAAGAGCGCAAAGAAAATTATCGCCGCCGGGTACGCCCACAGTTTTCTTGACAAAAGCGCCGCGATCAACCCCACTTTTATGACCCCGTGGGCCATGAAATAAACGGCCGTGAAAAATTCCGTCCCGGCCGATAACTGGTGGGACATTTTTATTATCAGGTTAAACAGGACGTCTCTGGGGTCTTCCTGCAATTCATGCTGGGTCAGTTGCGCGATGAAATGGCCGATTTGCCCGGGAGAAATCAGAAACAGCAGTATCCCACCGATAATCTCAAAAATGCCGTCAATGCCTTTCAAGACCACTCCAAGCCTGAAGACCCGGTCTATGATTTTGCCTTTTCCGTTCATCTTTTCACTTTTCACGGTATGCGGGGTTAGAAACAGGGCCTATTCGACCCGGACGAAGGGATACAGGGTGAAATCTTCCCGCCTCCAGAGAGAGACCCCCGCCCTGTTTTCCATGGTCTCTATCGCTACGATGGCGTCGGGGTCTTCATAGCCGATGCTGCCGGGACTGCCCGCCTTTTCGAGCTCTCCAAGCAACAGACGGTCCAGGAGGCGTTCCTCTCCGGGGCTTTGGAACATCCCCTTCGAGCCCCGGCGGTGTATCCGCACATGGAAGCTCTTCCCCCCGAGTTCAGCGACAAACGCGAGGACCGATTCCTTCGCCTTTTCCTCGAATTCCTCCCGCGTGGAAAACTCAAATGTCATCTCCACCGGCAGCAGCCTCGAAAGAAAGGCCAGCGAGCCGGGATTTTCAGCCAGCCTCCGGCGCATCGATTCGAGCAGCTCCCTGGTATTGGCAACCTTCATTAAAAAAACGTTGTAGAAACGGGAGCGCCACACATAGCCGAATTCGCCAAGCACCCGCAGGGCCTCATTGAACCCGCCCTCACGGATGATGGCCACCACGTTCCAGTTACGCATAATCCCCCCACGCGATATATCACAATTCTATCAAATGATGGGAATCGCCCCTTCTGTGAAACCCTCTCCCCTCAATACACCCTCCCCTAATCCCCTCCCATCGAGGGAGGGGATTTCAAAATAGACAAAGGGCGGGAGGGTGTTTACTTTGCGCTCCAGCCGCCGCCCAAGGCCTTTATCAGCCGCACGCCGGCCGCGAAGCGCTGCCCTTCCAGCCTGGCCCTCAGGCGCTCCCGATCGAGCACGTCCCTTTGGGCATCGACGACGTCCAAGTAACCGACCGCGCCGGCGTCGTAGCGCGCCTGCGCCAGCAGGGCCACCTTTCGGGCGGAGGCGAGGGCATCGTCTTCCCGCGCGGCCTGCTGTTTCAGAAGGACGATTTCGGCAAGCGAGTCTTCAACGTCCTTGAACGCCTCAAGCACGGTTTGCCGGTAGTTGGCGAGGGCCTCAAGATAGGAGGCCCGGGCCTGCGCGACTTCCGCGCTGATGCGCCCTCCGTTAAAGATGGGCAGGGTCACGCCAAGCCCGATCGTCCAGACCCGGCTGTCGCTTGAAAACAGGCTTTCCGCCTCCGAGCTTAAAAAGCCCGCCTGGCCGGTCAACCGGAGGTCCGGGAAATAGGCCGCCCGTGCAACTCCTATCCGAGCGTTTGCGGCCGCAAGCAATCTCTCCGCCCGCGCAACGTCCGGCCGCCGCTCGAGAAGAGTCGAAGGAAGCCCCGCCCGGACCAATGGGGGCGAAGAGGGCGCGGGGCCGCTGACAAGCGAAAATGAACTGGCGGGTTTCCCCAACAGAAGCGCCAGGGCATTTGCGGTGAGGGCCCGCTGGCGGGTCCCGTCGGCCAAATCGGATTTGGCGCCGGCCAGTTCGCTCCTTGCCCTGTCCAGGTCCAGCTCCGGGATGGCCCCCGCATCGAAGCGGTCCTTCAATATACGCACGGACTCGCCGCGGGATTTCACCGTCTCCTGGAGGACATCGATCTCGGCATCCATCGAGCGAATGAGAAAATAATCCGCGGCGACATCGGCGGTAAGCGTCAAGAGGGTGTTTTGATAATCGGCGGCGCTCGCCTGGGCCTGCGCGCCCGCGGCCTCGAATGAGCGGCGGAGCCGGCCCCAGAGATCGGCCTCGTAACCCAGGTCGAACGGGACGCTGTAGGTATTTATGTAGGCCGGCGGCACCGTAATGGGAATCGGGGTGGGCAGGTGGCCCGTAGTGCGCTGGCGGTTGGCGGAGGGATCGAGTGATAGCTCCGGGAAAAATGCGCTCCGGCTCTGTCTTGCGACTGCACGCGCCTCTTCTACGCGCGCCATGGCCGCGCTCAAATCCTGATTGCCGGCCGCGGCGGCGTTTTCGAGACCGTCCAGGACCGGGTCATGAAATATCTTCCACCAGTTCCCCTTGGGGAGCGTATCGCCCGGGCTGGCCGGCCTCCAATGCCAATGCCCTGGCGTGATGTCCGCGACATCGGGCCTCTTGTAATCCGGTCCCACGGTGCAGGCGGCAAGCGCAAAGAGCGCCATCATGCCAAAAACGCCTATGGAACAGGCGGTCTTCACCGGCTTAGTCCAGCGTCCTTCTGAAACTCTTCACGCTTAGCGCAATCGCAACTATGGCAAAAAGCGCTATCTGCCAAAGCTCCCGGACAACGTCGGTAAAACCGTTTCCCTTAAGGAGGATGCCGCGGATGATCCGCAGGAAATGGGTGAGGGGCAGGAATTCCCCTATGTCCTGCGCCCAGACCGGCATCCCCCTGAACGGGAACATGAACCCCGACAGGAGGATATTTGGCAGAAAGAAGAACATCGACATCTGCATGGCCTGGCGCTGTGTCGTGGCCAGCGTGGAAAACGTGATGCCCATGGCGAGGTTTGCGACGATGAATACGAAAGTCACCGCCATCAGAAGGGCGATGCTGCCCGCCATCGGCACTCGAAAGAGCAGACGGGCGGTTAGCAGTATCAGCGCCATCTGCATATAGCCCACAAGGATATAGGGGACGATCTTCCCGATCATCACCTCAAGCGGGCGCGTCGGCATCGAAAGGAGGTTTTCCATCGTGCCGCTCTCGCGTTCGCGCGTTATGGCCAGCCCGGTGATGGCGATCATGGTCATCGTAAGTATCGTCCCCATCAGGCCGGGCACTATATTGTACGCGGTAATGTCTTCCGGGTTATAGAGGGCGTGTATCTGCAGCTCCACGGGGGGCGCCGTGCCGGAGAGGAAGGCCAGCGGGCCTTTTAAATCGTTTTTTAGCGCGCCGTTTACGGCGGCGTTCAGGGCGGCAAGGGCGTTGACGGTCGCCACGGGGTCGGTCGCGTCGGCCTCGACCAGAATGGCCGGACGGGCTCCGCGCAAAAAATCGCGGGTGAAATTCTCCGGGATGTTCACGACGAACTGGACGTCGCCGCGCGCAAGCAGGCGGCGTCCCTCCGGTTCGGTCTTCACCCGTCTTACAAAATCGAAATAACTGCTGTTTTCAAGGGCGTAGAGCAGGGTGCGGCCCTGCGGGCCGTTGTCCGCCATGAGGACGGCGGTCGGAAGATGTTTGGGGTTTGCGTTTATCGCGTAGCCGAAGAGCAGGAGCTGCAAGACAGGGATTCCGGCCATCATCCCGAGGGTCAGCCGGTCCCGGCGCATCTGGACAAACTCCTTGACGACTATCGCCCATAACCTTGAGGGGGAGAATTTCATGATGACGGGCCATCCATCCGGGGGCCTTCCATCTGCCTACCCGCGCGGCCTCCCATAAAATGAATAAAGACGTCCTCCAGGCTGGAATCGATGCCCCGCCATTCATACGGTGCGGCGCGAAACGGGGCTATCGCGCCAAGGAGGGCGTCCGCGTCGTCACCGCTGATGTGCAGGGTGTTTCCGAAGGCAACGGCCTGCTCCACTCCGGGGCGGACCCGGAGCTTGCCGGCAAGCCCGGTCAGGTCGGGGCCGCTTACGGACCATGTCGTAAGATGGGCCTGCTCGATCACCTCCGCCACCGTGCCCTGCGAAAGCAGCTTGCCGTTTAAGATGAAGGCCAGCCGGTGGCAGCGCTCGGCCTCGTCCATATAGTGCGTGGCTATGAGAAACGTAAGCCCCTGCTCGGCAAGCCTGTGGATTTCTTCCCAGAATTCGCGCCTCGCCTTGGGGTCCACGCCCGCCGTCGGCTCATCCAGCAGAAGGAGTTTCGGGTCGTGGATCATGCAGGCGGCCAGGGCCAGCCTCTGCTTCCAGCCGCCAGACAGCTCTCCTGCGAGTTTGTTGCCCTGCCCCTCCAGCCCGAGCCGTTCGATGCTCTCCCGCACGACCCTGCGGCGGTTGCCGATGGAATACATGCGCGCCACGAAATCGAGGTTCTCATGAATGGTCAGGTCGTCCCAGAAACTGAACCTCTGCGTCATATAGCCGACCAGGCCTTTGATTGCCTCGCTCCCGGTCATCACGTCATGCCCCAGGCAGGTCCCGCTGCCGCCGTCGGGCCTCAGCAACCCGCAGAGCATCCGTATGAAGGTGGTCTTGCCGCTGCCGTTTGGCCCGAGAAAGCCGCAGATATCTCCCGTCCGCACCTGAAGGTCAACCCTGTTGACTGCGGTCAGGCCGTCAAAACGCTTGGTCATCCCATGCACATCTATTGCGAGTCCATCGGGCATGTCAGCGCGGCGCAGGCCCCGCGCCTGCTCCCAGCTCCACATCCACCGGCTGGCCCGGATGCAGCTTCGAGGCCGTCTCCGGGTCGAAGGTTATCTCGATCATGAATACGAATTTTTCGCGGCTCTGCCGGCTGTAAATCACGGGCGGCGTGTATTCGGCCTGCGGCGAGATGAAACTCACCCGACCCGTGAAAGGTCTTGAAACGCCATCCACAAAGACCCGCGCGGCCGCGCCCGGATGAATGCCTCCCACGAGCGTCTCCGGGACGAATGCGCGCACCTTTATGTTTTCCGGGGGCAGCAGCACGACAACCGGACGGCCGGAGGGGACCCATTCCCCCTCGCGGTAGAGCGTGTCGAAGACCAGGCCCGTTTTTGGCGCGGCCTGCCTTTTCTGGGCCAGATTCCACTCAGCCTGGGCCAAGGCCGCATCGAGCGCCTGCACGTTGGCCTTCGCCGCGCGTATCTGGTCTTCTCTGGAGCCGAGCCGCGCCGTCTCCAGGTCCGCGGACCATTGGGCCACGCGCTCGCGCGCCTGCTCGCGTGAGGAACGCGCGCTGTCCAGGTCCTGCCGCGAGGTGGCGGCAGTCCTGAGCATTTTTTCCTGCCGCGAAAACTCCTTCTGTGAGAACGCAAGCGCCGCCTGCGCCTGCCGGAGTTGGGCCTCCAGCGAATCCATCTCCGAAGGGCGCTTGCCTTTCTCCTCGTCCCGCAAGAGGCTCCGGGCCTGCGCCAGACGGCGCGCCGCTTCATCCGCGGCGTCCTTTTCCGGCTCGCTTTCAAGCCTGAAAAGCGGCTGTCCGGCCTTCACCTGCTCGCCCCGCTGCACACGCAAATCGACGAGCGCCCCGGCAAACGGGGAGGCGACATAGACGAACTCCCCCTCGACATAGCCCTGCACGCGGTTTTGGACACGGCGGCCGCAGCCCGCGAAAACAAAAAGCGCCATGACCAGGGCGCAGAATAATGGAAATCTCCTGTGCAGCCGGCATCCGCCGCGAAAGGCAAAAATTTTCATTCCGCTCTCCCCTGCCGCCTTTTCCGGGATGACCATAAAAACCGCCCCATGCGGAACAACCCGGTATCGTTTCCGGGTTTCATAATTGCAGTTTATTTTGTTTCTGTCAAGCCCGGCGGGCAGAGAGGTATCGTCGCCGCGGGCGATGCGCCCGCCATCCATTTAAAAGAGGGTTTTAACGGGGGGAGAAACGGCCCGCTATGCGTTTACCAGACCTTTATCTTCCACTGCCCGCCTTCTTTTACCAGATTCTCTTTCACGTTTATGGAGACAGGTCTTGCGCTTCCCGGCTGCTTTGCCGAGGCAAAGGTCAAAAGCACGTTCGCCAGCGCGGCGCCGTCAGTCTGCCGGAGCGAAAGGATTTGATATTTTTGCAGGACCGCCGGGTCTTCATCGCGGTGCTTCACATAGTCGGCCTTGTTTATCTTCGCCTTGTAAGCGGCGTAATAGCAATCGTACGAAGCGGCGTAGTCCCTTCTCATGGCGGAGGAGAAGTATTTGTCCAGCACCTCCTGGGGACTGTAGGATTTGTTATTGCCGAAGAGGCCGGCCTTGCAGCCGGCAGGCAGAAGCGCCATCGCCAGAATGATTGTAAAAAGTAAAATCCCTGCGGCTTTCCTCATGATAAAAACAAGACCTCCATTTTGGATTTTGGGTTGATAAACAGGAAACTTTCAGGGGGGCCCGGAAAGGCCCCCTGAAAGTTTGGTCTAATTCCTAGTCACCTCCAGTGTAGTAGTTTGTCGTAGAGCCGCTGTCGCCGCCCGTGTTGGAAGTGGTCGTGCTCGTCGAGCTGCTGTCGCCACCCGTGTTGGAAGTGGTCGTGCTCGTCGAGCTGCTGTCGCCACCCGAGGAGGAAATGGTCGTTGAGCCGGAGGTCCCGCCGGCGTGCATTGACGAGCCGTTTTCATTGTTATGGCAGACCGTGCAGCTCCATATCCAGTAATCGTCGCCCTGGAACTTGTTGGGGATAGTGGGGTCCGCGGGATTGGCCGAGGTGAATTCGGCATGGGTGCTGTTGTGGCACGCCTCGCAGTAGATTTTGCCGTTCATGTCGCCCTCAATCGAGTTCCGGAGCACGGAGTTTCTGTAAAGCGTATTTGCGTTTTCCGCGTGCGCGGAGCCGTGGCAGGTCCCGCACTGCGGCTCCTGGAGCCACGGCTGACGCCCGCCCTGCATCCCGCTGGTCATGGCGCTCATATCGCCGTGGCAGTCCTGACAGGATTTCCCGGCGCGGGACATCTGGCCGCGCAGGCACTGGGTCTTAGGTCCTGGGTGACAGTTGTAGCAACTCGGGGTCATGGTTGCGGCCGCCGCGGTATACGTCATCTTGTCCTTATGGAAATTATGCATCGCCAGCGAAAGGCTCTCCACCCCGGGCTTTCCGGCGGCGCCAAGGGCGTTGTCCGAATGGCACTCGGAGCAGGCGTGGACTATTTTGCTCGCATAGTCATTGGCGAGCGTCGTCCCGCTGTCTTTGTCATGTTTCTGGAGTATGTCCAGCATCGGATTGGCCGTGCCGTGACAGTTGCTGCACATCAGTTCGGTCGAGACGGGGGCGACCACGTTTGCCGTCTGCAGGACGTTTCCGCTTGAGTCCTTTACCGTTATCGTCGCGGTCCCGTACGGGTCCCAGGTGCCGTCGTCATCATAAGGGCTAAGCGGGATTCCGGTGGCGACAAAACCCAGTTTGTTTGAATCAACTGTCATGTCGCCCGCCAGCTTCGTGCCCGATATGCCGGTGTTGACCGGCGCGTTAAATCCGTATTGGGCCGCGTACTGCCAGAAATTCGTGTGCAGGGCGGTATTGGTCTTTTTCGGAAATACATAGCTGACCGTTATGCCGCTTGTCACCACGCTGGCCCCTTCACCGCCGCGCTGTATTACCTGGGCGTGAAGTGTGTTATATGGCGGCAGGATCATGAAATACGAGTAGTCGTCCTGGTCGCAGTGCATCCCCAGGTCGTTCCAGGCCAGGACGACATAGTTCATTTTCGCGGCCGGTATCGCCTGGTTGCCGTATTTTTTCGTAAGGCTCCAGTTCACGGTCGCTGCCGACCCCGAAGTCACCGAGGCCATCTGCCAGGTGTTCAGGTAACCCGATGTAGAGGCCTGCAGGGTATAGCTGCCCGCGGGTTCGTTTAGAGTGTAAACCCCGTTTGAATCCGTTTTAACCGTGCTGGAGCCGGCGCTGATACTGACACCGGACAGCGGCGCCCCGGTTGCTATGTCGATTACCCGGCCCGTTATGCCGCCGGAGCCTGAAGCGGCCTTGGCGGCCGCCCCCGTCGAGACCCCGCTGCCACTCGTTCCGCTGGCGCCCCCGCCGCATGCCGCAAGCGCCGACACCATCAATGCGGTCAGCACCCATCCGTAAAACCTGAACTTCCTCATAAATCTCCCCTTTCCGTCTTGGCGCTTCCACACACGCTGTTTTTTTAAAACAGCGGCCAAGGTTTGATAACTCATGCCCTTGCCTCATGGAATATCAGCAAAGACGCCCGCAAAAAAAACTTTTTCACATCCGCAGGCCATCGGTAAATTGCCCGGTTTATCGATGACGCGCTGCGTTCATAGATTAAGAAACTCCTTTCCTAATGTATGTAATCCGAATCACCGGCCAGGCGGGAAATATCAGGCGCTTGCAGAAAAGACACGGAAAGATGAAATATCCATGAAAATGACGTGAATATTTCATGAAGGCCTTCATGCAGCAGGCGGGCGGCTTGAATTACCGGCGGTTTATGATATAAAGGATTTATTATGCAGGATGCAGACAGGAGGTAGAGGGTATCGATAATCAGGAAGGCCAGTGGCGGCCGGGCGTCAACCCCTGGCTCATCACGGCCGCCGTGATGCTTCCCACCTTCATGGAGGTGCTGGACACCACAATCGTCACAGTCGCGGTCCCTCACATTGCCGGCAGCCTTTCGGCCAGCAACGATGAGGCCACCTGGGTGCTGACGAGCTACCTGGTCTCCAACGCGATAGTGCTGCCGGCCAGCGGCTGGCTGGCCCTTTATTTCGGCCGGAAGCGATTCCTCACGGCCTGCATCGCGCTGTTCACCCTTGCATCGGCCCTGAGCGGAGCGGCGTACAGTCTCGGCATGCTGGTGGCGGCCCGCGTCTTGCAGGGGGCCGGGGGCGGTGCGTTGCAGCCCATCTCCCAGGCCATCCTCCTTGAGAGCTTCCCCCCTCAAAAACGCGGGATGGCGATGGCGGCGTTCGCCTTCGGGGTGGTCGTTGCGCCGATTGTCGGGCCGACCTTGGGCGGCTGGCTCACCGATAATTACTCATGGCGCTGGGCCTTCTACATAAATATCCCCGTGGGAGCGCTCGCTGTCCTGATGATACGGACGTTCGTGGAAGACCCCCCATATGTCATGGGCCGAAGGCCAGAGAAAATCGACTGGAGCGGTTTCGGGCTCATGGCCGTGGCCCTTGCCGCGCTCCAGGTGGTGCTCGACAAAGGGCAGCAGGACAACTGGTTCGAGGCCGCCTGGATACGATGGTTCACCGCCGCAAGCGCCGTCTCGCTGGTCTTGTTCATCATCCGGGAGCTGCGCGCAAGAGAGCCCATTGTGCGCCTGAGGGTATTTCGGAACCGGAATTTTGCGGTGGGGACCCTTCTTATTACCCTGATGGGCGTGGCGCTCTACAGCGCCATAACATTGATACCGCTTTTCCTTCAGACACTCATGGGATACCCGGCTTTAAACAGCGGCCTGGCCGTGAGCCCCCGGGGCATCGGCGCCTTAATGGCGATGCCGGTGGTGGGATATCTTACGGACAGGGCCGATTTCCGGAAATTGATCGGGGTCGGATTTTTTCTTGTGGCCGTCTCCCTGTGGCTCATCAGCGGCATCAACCTGGAGATATCCATCTGGGACATCGCATTGCCGTCGGTATTGCAGGGCGTGGGGCTTTCGATGCTGTTCATCCCCCTGGCGACAGTGGCGATGGGCACGCTTGAACAAAAGGAGATAGGAAACGCAAGCGGCATATTCAACCTTATGCGAAACGTGGGCGGCAGCGCAGGCATCTCCCTTCTGATAACCTATCTCGCGCGCCACGCGCAGAAAAACCAGACGGTCCTGGTCTCCCGTCTGACCCCCCTGGACCTTCCATACCAGTTAAAATTCCCCGGGATCCAAAACTATTTCGCTTCCGGCCCCTTTCCCGCGGAATCGGCCGGAAAAGCTAAATTCTTCATCTACAGGTCGCTTTTAAGGCAATCCCAATTGCTCGCGTACGTGCAGGGTTTCCGGTTTCTGGCCCTTGTCTGCCTCTTCTGCATCGCCGCGGCCCTGCTCTTTAAGAGAGTGAAACGACGCCGGATGCCGGCCTAAAGCGCGCCCCTCTGCCTTAATAATTCTTCAATCCTCGATATCCGCCGGCAAAATTGACCGCGCTCTTCCTCGAATTCGGCCTGCATGTTCTGAGCCTTTTCGGCGCTTATATGGACCGACGTCTTCCCGAAGGTGAATGAATGTATGTCTTCGAGGTCTCGAAGCTCGTCCCTGAGACGCTCGAGCTCGCCTCGCAATTCTTCCACCGGCATCTTCTCCGGTTCGTTATTATCCATTTAAATTCCTCGCTCCATCCGGTAATGATGTAGTTTATCAGATGCCCCGGCCCCCGAGAGCGCCCGAAATGAAACCTTTCCGTTTAATATGGATAGCGAGCGCATCTCCCAAAGGATAAAAAACTTGCCGTTGGGGCGTCTTCAATTTCTTACAATTCGTCGATTTTCTTTACATTTATCCTGCCCTTTAAAAGACGGTTTAATAAATTTTCCTTAAAAATCAAATAGTTTATTTTTGGCATGATGATTGCTTCATTCTGGTGCATGAGAAAAGAAGAAGTAAAACTTAATATCGAAGAAAGGAGAAGCAAGATGAAAAGATTTCTGGCAGTTATGGTTGCTTTTGTCTTTGTCTTACTGGCGCAGGCTCAGTTTGCTCACGCCACCGCGATTCTCACTGTAAGTGATAACGCCGGGCATTCGGTTAGCATTACGGACAATTCGCCTCTTGACCAAAATTCCCTGACAGGTGCCGTTTTGTGGTCGGGGCCCTTGGGCAACTGGACTGTAAACGTTGACACAGGGCAATCGCACCCGGTTTTGAGTTACCCCAATTTAATGGATCTTAATGTAGTCGGGACGACCAACTCCTCAGGCGGCCATCTCACCGCTACGTTTTCAGATAACGGGTTTGGTCCTTCCAGCGGGCCGGTGTCAGTGCTCCTGGCAGGTGGCGGCACGACAGATGGCACAGAAGTTTTCACATTCCTTGACAACGGGACGCTGATCGCAACATCCCCCGCAGTTGGGCCTGGTGCATTCTCAGGGTCGGAATTCGGCTATCTGACATCTCTATTGTCAACAGACACTTTAGAGCTGACAGCTGACATATACCACTCTGGCGCAGGCACAACGACCTCAGATGAAAATGCAAAGGTCCCCGAGCCGGGAACGCTCCTTCTGCTGGGCGTGGGTCTCCTGGGCTTTGCGGTTGTGGGCGCCAAGCTCGCCAAGCAGGGCGCGTAGGACAGGAATTCAGTCGATTATACAAAGGGGGCGCAAGCCCCCTTTTTTTTATCTCTTCAGAGGGTTTAAAATACTGACACCGCTTCGCATCGCCACCATGGACCTGCCTGTTAGAGACAGAGACAGTCCGAAAATCGTTTTCAGTAATTTATATTGATATCATCCCGTCTTGCCAAGCTAAAAATACCGAAAAAAAAAGCCAGGCGAAGTTTTTTAAAAAACCTCGCCTGGCTTACGCCTTAAAAGGGTTACAAAAAAATCTTACGCCTTCTTTAGTTTCCCGGACCCTCCATCGCCATTTTTAATCAGGTTTCTGGTATCCACGATGAGCTTGGAGTGCTTCAGTATCACCTCCGGGTCGTACGACGAGTGGCCTGTCGCAATCAGTACGCAGTCATAGGCGGCGAGGTTCTCGGCGGTAAGGGCAACGGAGGATTTTTCAATCTTGAAATGCCTCATCCTGGGGACAATTGGGATATATGGGTCATTGTAGTCCACAAGCGCCCCTTTTTCCTCGAGTATCTCGATGAGCTTGAAAGAGGGAGATTCCCGCGGGTCATCGACATCCTTTTTATAGGCAAGGCCAAGGACGAGAATTTTGGCCCCTTTCAGGCACTTCCCGCATTCGCTGAGCGCCTCAAAAATCCTCTGGACCACATAATATGGCATCGCCGTGTTTATCTCCCCGGCGAGTTCTATGAATTTTGTCGGGCTGTCGTATTCCCTGGCCTTCCAGGTAAGATAAAACGGGTCTATGGGGATACAGTGTCCCCCGAGGCCGGGCCCTGGATAGAATGCCTGAAAGCCGAAAGGTTTCGTTTTGGACGCCTCGATGACCTCCCAGATGTCTATGCCCATCTTATCGAAAAGCATCTTCAGCTCGTTGACGAGCGCTATGTTGACCGCCCTGTAGATGTTTTCAAGGAGTTTAGTCGCCTCCGCCACCTTGGTGGATGACACGGGCACCGTCCTGGTCACTATGGAGTCGTAAAGGGCCTTGGCCGTCTCAAGACACCCTTTCGTATAGCCTCCCACCACCTTTGGAATGATCCCGGTTGAAAAGTCCTTGTTGTTGGGGTCCTCACGCTCCGGCGAGTAGGCCAGATGGAAATCGACCCCCGCCTTCAATCCCGTCTGCTCCAGGATCGCCCTCATGTCCTCGTCCGTCGTCCCGGGATAAGTGGTCGATTCGAGGACAATAAGCTGACCGCGCCTCAGATGCTTCGCTATGGTGCTCGTTGTATCGAAGACATAGGTCATGTCGGGTTCCCGGTTCCTGTTAAGCGGTGTAGGCACGCAGGCTATGATGCAGTCCATGCCGGAAAGGCCGGAAAAATCGGCGGACGGGGTGAAGGACCCGCACTGCCTTATCCTTTCGGCATCGATATGTTTTATATAGCTTTTCCCCTGCTTCAGCAATTCTATCTTCGAGGGGTCGATATCGAAACCCGTCACCTCGAAGCCGGCCTTTGAGAACTCAAAAACCAGCGGCAGGCCTACATAGCCAAGCCCTATAATGCCTATTTTGGCTTTTCTTGACCTGATTTTTTCAATCAATTCCATTTATCTCTCCTTTGAGTGAAGTAGTCTTTTTTTCGTAACCCTCGGCGGATGAATTATTGATGCCGTGTTTTTTCATGAGGTCATAGAGGGTGGGCCTGCTTACCCCGAGTTCCACGGCCGTCTTTGCGATATTGCCCCTGAACTTTCCGATTGCGGAGGCGATTATGTGCTGCTCGATGGAGTTCTTCGCCTCTTTGAGGGTCATGCCGTTCCAGCTCTGGGTGGCGGCCGCAAGTTTCTCGCCGTCGGCAAACCCCAGATCGTTAATTTCAAGCAATGGAGATTCCGCCATGATGACGGCCCTCTGCAGCCTGTTTTCAAGCTCCCTTACGTTGCCGGGCCAGTTGTAGGATTCGACGAATTCCCGGGCCTGGGCGCTCAGCCCCTTTATTCTTTTCTTGAACATCTCCGCGAACCTCATCAGAAAGAGGTTCGTCAGCAGAAGGATGTCGTCTTCACGCTCCCTCAGGGGCGGCAGCGTTATCGTTATGACCCCTATCCTGTAGTAAAGGTCTTCCCTGAAAGAGCCGTCGCTTATGGACTTCGCCATGTCGATGTTTGTTGCGGCAAGGATCCTTGCGTCCACGTGAATGTCTTCCCTGCCGCCTATGCGCTGCATTGTCCGCTCCTGCAGGAACCTCAGGAGCTTCACCTGCAGGTTTGTCGGGAGCTCTCCGATCTCGTCAAGAAAAAGCGTGCCCTTCGAGGCGTACTCCACCTTCCCCTGTGTTTGGGCCTGCGCCCCGGTAAACGCGCCTTTCTCATACCCGAAGAACTCGGACTCGAGGAGGTTTTCAGGTATGGCCCCGCAGTTGACGGAGACAAAAGGGCCGTCTTTTCTGAGGCTCATGGCGTGTATGGCCTTGGCGACCAGTTCTTTCCCGGTCCCGCTTTCCCCCATGATGAGAACGGAAACATCGGAAGACCCGATCTTCCTGATGGTGGAAAAGACCCTTTGTATGGCCTCGCATTGTCCTGCTATGCCGAAGGACTCTGTCCCGGCAACGTTTAACCCGCGTTGCAGCTTTTGGTTTTCCTGCTCTATGCGGTGCAGGTGCAGGGCCCTGTTAATGATCACCTTCAGCTCCTGCAGGTCTACCGGTTTCTCGTAATAATCGTAGGCGCCCGCCTGAATGGCTTTCAGGGCGTTCTCGCGTTCGCCGTTGCCTGTGATGACGATGACCTTCGTAAAGGGGGACTCCCTGGTGATTGCCGACAAGACGGCGAAACCCTCTTCCACCCCGTCCGCATGAGGGGGCAACCCCAGATCGAGGGTGACTACCTTCGGCTTGTGTTTTTCCAGCAGGGAAAGGGCCTCCGCCCTGCTGCCGGCCTGGAAAACGGCATAGCCGCTCCCCAAACCCCACTTGAGCTGCCTTCTTATCTCCTCGTCGTCATCAACTATCATAATTTTTTCCATCTTTTTGCCCCGCCTCCAATACCAGTCTTTCTCTTTAAAAAAAACTGCATATTACCAGCCCGCTTGCGCCCATTATTCCCGGACCATTATACCGGGTTTTCCCGCTTCGCCGTCGGCCGGTTCCGCGCCTCGCCCACCGATTTTAAAAAATTCCTTGAATATTCCGCACCTTGCTGGGTTGCGGTTTTTCATCCCGCCGTCACTTATCTTTGAATGAACGTGCAAAGCGGGCCGAAGCTGAACCATTTCAGGAGCTCGTCCAGTTTGGGAAGAGTGGTCTTCAGATTTGTGTAATGGCGAAATCTCGACATGAGCCGGCCGTTCATCCGGGGCTGGTCGATATCCACTTCCCAGGGGTGGAGGTATATTACCGCGCTCTGGTTCTCCTTCAGATTAATGCTCTTTATCGCGCCCATGGTCAGCGAGAGGGGTAAAAGCCTCAGATACCCGCCCCCGGCAACCGGTATATTCTGCCCGAGGAGCCTGTACGTTGACGGGGGGAATTCCTTTATCGTGCCTTTCTCGCCTTTTATCTCATGGGCAAACCTTGCGGCCCCGGGAAACCCGTACCGGTCATGCCGTATCGGAAAGATGCTCGAATCATAAAGAAAGCCTTCCTCTATCAATATGTCCAGCGCCCAGAGGGTCCTTTTCAAGATGGAATAACTGGCCGCCCTGTACCCGATGACGTCCGAGCCGGCGATATCCTCCAGGACGCCCTTTGCCCTGCGAATGTCCTCTCTGAACTCCTCCGGGGTCATCTCATATACGAGCCTGTGGTTATATCCGTGGCAGGCTATTTCATGCCCGTCGGAATGGATGTCTTTGATGAGGGAAGGGAACCGTTCCGCCACCCAGCCCAGCACAAAGAAGGTGGCCGTTACCCCGTGTTCCGCGAGGAGCCCAAGCAATATCCGGGTGTTTCTTTCCACCCGGCTTTCGTATTTCCGCCAGTCATCGAACCTGACGACGTCCGAAAAGGCCGACACCATATAATAATCCTCCACGTCTATGGTCATGGCATTGCGGACGCCCGAGGGGGTTTTTGGCCTGCCAAACGCGTTCATTGTTCTTCCGCCAGCCCGAGTTTTCTTTTTGCAATCTTCACCTGTTCATGATTGACCGGGGCCGAAAATTTCCTAAACCCCTCCTCCCTGGTCATGATGCCGTCCCTGACCATGTTGGATATCTCCCATATATAGGGATGAAACCCGTACTTTTCGAGGTGCACGTGGTTCCCGAGGGCGTTCAGGAGACAGTTTGTGGAGTTGCTGTCCGTGTCCTCGGGGAATATCCAGCCGAGCCCTTCGATTTCCTTGAATATCGTCTCTTCGTTATAAGGTTCCCAGGCCATGGGATGAATGTTGTAAGGGAAGCGTCCAGGCGCCCTGTAATGCCTTTCGTTCAGGAACCAGGCCCTGGTGCCGCCGCCCGCGATTTGGGCGAAAGTCCCCAGGAAGGCGCGTTGCGCCGCCTTCGCGAGCGCGGGGTTGTTCTTCATGATAGAAGACTGCAGCGGGGCCTGCCCCGGAGACCAGCCGTACCCTATCATCGGGATGTCCATCTCTATCGCGGTTTTCAGGCATACGGATTTTACAATCCCCATGCACGATGTGCAGATAGTGCTGGCCCTCTCGAGGGCCTTCCCGGGATAAAATTCCTCCCTCGCCGAAGCGGAAAATATCTTCTTGAGCGCGTCCCATCTTGGCGCAAACAAGATGTGGTCCACGCCGAGACTTTCGGTCACCCGCCTGATATTCGCCATTGCGGTCTCAGAGACAAAGCCGTTATCGAAGCTCAGGGCCAGCACCCGCAGCCCGAATTGCCTTTTAAGGAGGCACAGGGTGTATGTGGAATCCTTGCCGCCGCTGTATGCCATCAGGATATCGTATGGGCGGGCGCGGCGGGACGGATGGTCCGATATGGCGGCGAGCAATTCAGTGAATTTTTCCTTGTATCTGAGCTTCTCTTCCGAAACCTGCGCCTTTCTGCCGGCGGCCTTGCGGCAGTAATTGCACCTGCCCTGCTCATCGAAGCTTATATTGGGGAAAGTCGCGGGCAGTATGCAGAGGGTGCAGCGTCTTTCAGTCGAGGGCATTTTTGTTTATCTTTCCGGTTGCGGTTTTTGGCAGCGACTGCCTTATCTCCACTTCCCTGGGGACCATGAAATTCTCGAGGCGCTGGCTGCAATGACCCAGTATGTCCTTCCCCGTTAGCGCACAGCCGTCCGCCAGGGTCACATAGACTTTCACCACATGCCCGCATGTCTCATCCGGCACCCCGATGGCCGCCGCCTCGACAACGCCTTCCAGCGAATAAAGGACGGTTTCTATCTCCCTGGGGCTGACCTTTTCGCCCCTGCATTTTATGATATCGCCCTTTCTGGCCACAAAATACAGATACCCGTCTTCATCCATTCTGAAGATGTCCCCGGTATAAAGTATTCTCTCGCCCGGGTATCGTCCCGGCCGGAGGCGCATGGCCGTTTCCTCGGGCATTTCCCAGTAGCCAAGCATCACGTTTGTCCCTCTTACGACAAGCTCTCCCGTTTCGCCTGGCATGGCCCGTTCGCCCTTTTCATTAACGATATAGACCTCCTCATTGGGCATGCCCCGGCCCACCGAGGCGGGTCTTCGGTCTATCTGGTCAGGCGGAAGGAAGGAGACCCGCTTGCATTCGGTAAGGCCGTACATCGAGTAGATTTTTGCATGGGGGAAAAGTTCCCTGAGCCTCCTGATATGGCTTGGAGGCAGCGCATCCGCCGTATTGGTTATGTATCTGATGCTCCTGAAATCGTACGTGGAGATTTGTTTGAGGCCCAGCAATATGGAAAAAAAAGTGGGCACGCCGGGAAGCCCCGTCACCCCCTCTTTCATAATGCCCTCGATAATCTGGTAGGGGAAGGCGAAGGACCTCTCCAGCACGACTTTCGCTCCCGCCTTGAAACCCATAAGGATTTGATAAAGGCCGTAATCGAACGAGACGGGCAGCGCATCCATTATAACGTCCGTCTCCCGGTTTTCGAGATATGTCGTGATGGAGTGCGCGGCGGAGACCATATTGAGGTGGGAGAGCATGACCCCTTTCGGCCGCCCCGTGGAGCCGGACGTGTAGATTATCGAGGCGAGGTCAAGGTCTATGCACCCCGAACCGGCCGGGGAGCCCCTGCCGGTGTCCATTATCTCTTCAAATGTCAGGGCGGAGGGCGCATCATCGTGCGGGCCGCACATTATGGTCCTGGCCAGGTAAGGACAGGCCGCGTACGATGCCGCCCCGGCCCCTGCCGCCTGCGCCAGGAGCACCTTCGCCCGGCTGTTATTGAGTATGTATTGAAGTTTTTCCACCTTGGTCCCGTGATTTATCACCATGAAGGCCGCGCCCGCCTTCAGGGCGGCGAAGATCGAGACCACGGCCTCCATGCCGTTGTCCATGAATATCGCAACCCTATCGCCCCGCTCGACACCTTCCTCCAGAAGCGCGCCAGCCAGCTTGTTCGCGGCCGTGTCCAGCCAGGCATAGGAGTATCTGCCGCCGGCATGGACGAGGGCGGTCTTGTCCGGATACAATTCGGCGCTATGCTCTAGAAATTCGTTTACAAGCGTGTGCCTGAAGGGTTTCAAGACCCTGGGCCCCCGATCTTTTTGAGTATAAAATGAGCCAGTTTGTTTATGGAGTCAAAATTGTCCGGCACAAGCTCATTGTCATTGACGGTAACGCCGTATTTGTCCTCGATGAAAGAGACCAGCTCCAGTATGCCGGTCGAATCTATCAGCCCCGTCTCAAGCAGGGAGACATCCTCCTTGAGCCTCCCGCCATCCTGCCCGTAGAGGAAATTCTCGATCAGGAAATCCCTTATGTCAGTCCTTATCTGCATAGGCAATCGCTCCCGTCTCTGAATTTTTTTGAATTTCAGCGGCCTTTGCCGAAAAGCCGCTTACATACATTTCATGCAGAAGAAGCGTGGATATGATGCCCACGATGGCCATGTTGTCCTTGAAGCCGAGCGAGTGATTTTTGCGGCATTTTTCCGCAAGCTTCAACACCATGGCCGGGTTGAAGAGGCCGGTTTCGGCCAGGCGCCTCTCCGAAAGCAAGTCCTGCACGTAATCGGCGCCCCCGGAGAAGAAACTCGCCGAATCGGGGGCCATATACGGCTGTTTCGTCCTTTGAAGGACCGGTCCCGGCAAAAGCCCCTGCATACATTCCTTAAGGAGATATTTCTCCCTGAGCGCATTCATCCTGAGTACTGGCGGCAGGCTGCAGGAAAACTCCATTACCCTGTGGTCCAGGAACGGGAACCTGCCCTCTATCGAGTTGGCCATGGCCACCCTGTCTCCCTGGGACGAAAGCAGATAGCCTGGCAGCAGGGTCTTTATCTCCAGATACTGGGCCCGCGAGAGGACATCGTAAGACAGAAGTTTTTCCTCTGACAGGCTTGCTTCCAGCTCGGCAATATTTTCGTACCCCAGGAGCGCCTCCTTCAGGGCGTCGGAGAAAAAGACCTTTATCTTCGAGGTAGTCATCCATCGCGGCACATGCGAGGCGTATTCGGCGGGGTAGCCTTCCGTTTCCCCCATGAAAAATAGCTCCGCGTACCGGGTGGATTTGACGGGCGACCTGGCAAGATAGGGATACAGGCGCTTCAGCAGAAGCGGCCTGGACCTCGAAGAGGGCTCTCTTTTTATGAACTCCCTTATCTTCGCTTCCTTGAAGATATCATATCCGGCAAGCACCTCATCGGCCCCTTCCCCGGTAAGTATCACCTTATAGCCGCTGTCCCTCACAAGTCTTGAAAGAATGAAAAGCGGCGCGGCGGCGGTGCGCACCACCGGTTTTTCGGTATGCCAGATGACATCCGGAAAGACACGGCCTATATCGGCATAGCCGCACATTACCGAGCTATGGGATGTCAATGCGCCCAGGTGTCCCGCCATCATCCGCTGATAACGGCCCTCATCGTAGGCCCCGTCTTCAAAGGAGACGGAAAAAGTCCTGAGGGGCGTCTCCGTATGGTTTTTTACGAGGGCGGCCACGGCAGAGGAGTCTATCCCCCCGCTCAGATACGCGCCGACCGGGACGTCCGCCCTGAGCTGAAGCCTTGTCGCGTCGATGAGGAGGGATTTCAGCTCCTCGGCATATTCCGCCTCCGTCCTCGTCTTTTCAAGGGGCGTAAAATCCGGGTCCCAGTATTTTTTTATCTGCGTCCCGCCCTTTTGAACAACCATGAAATGGCCGGCCGGCAGCTCGAACACATTTTTGAAGGCGGTCCTCGGGGGTATGGTCATCCAGAAGGTAAATATCTGGTCGAGGGCGAAAGGGTCCAGCTCCCTTTTTATCCGGCTGTCCATGAATATCGATTTAATCTCGGAGGCGAAGAGCAGAGATCCGCCGCTCATGGCATAAAACAGGGGCCTGATGCCGGCCCTGTCGCGGGCCATAAAGAGCCTTTCGGCGCCCTTGTCCCAGATGGCGAAGGCAAACTGCCCGTTTAGAAAATCGAGGCAGGCGGGACCGTACTCCTCGTAGAGGTGCAGGATTGTCTCCGTATCGGATTTGGTGCGAAAGACATGCCCCCTGCCCTCGAGGTCGCTTCTCAGCTCCAGATAATTGAATATCTCGCCGTTGAAGGTGATCCATATCTTCTTGTCCTCATTCGGCATGGGCTGGCCGCCGCCGGAGAGGTCGATGATGCTCAGCCTGGCGTGGGCGAGGCCGATTTTTTCATCCGCGTAAAGGCCGAAACCGTCCGGCCCCCTGTGCCTGAGCATCCGGATCATCTCGCTCAGAAGCTCGCGGGAAGGCCTTCCGCTATCGCTGTATATCCCGGCTATGCCGCACATGGATGAATTAACTGGATGCTCTTAACTGCTTTCATTTGCCTTATCAATCCCGGCGCCGTCCGAGGCCGGCAGATACACCGTGAATACCGAACCCTTGCCCTCCTCGCTTTGCACCTCTATGCGCCCCCCGTGGGCCTCCACTATCTGCTTGCACTGGCAAAGCCCTATCCCAAGCCCCTTTGCCTTGGTCGTCCTGAAGGGCTTGAAAAGCCCGTTCCTCATGAAATCCTGGCTCATGCCGCATCCGTCGTCCCTTGTCCTCAGAAATACGCTCTCTCCGGCCCTTCCGGTCTCCACGCTTATGGTCCCCTTCTGGGCCGTCGCCTCCACTGAATTGAAAAGAAGATTGATGACCACCTTCTTAAATTCTCCCTTGTCCGCCATGGAGACGGCGGCTTCTCCATAAAACGATATGGCGGCCCTACCGTTTGCCTTCTTCACTTCTTCCACCACCTCTCCCACAAGCTCCTGAAGGTCAGTCGGCTCCGGTTTAAGTACCAGCTTCTCTGGCACGCCTTTCAGCTTTCTTATGAGTTCGAGCATTTTAGAGAGTGTGTTTTGTATCGTGAGAATCATGTCCTGCTGAAATTCCGGATCGGCCATATGCTGCCTCGAGTTCTCGAGCAGCAGCGAAAACGAAGATGCGAGGTTTTTAAGGTCGTGCATCACGAAAGAAGACATCCTGGCGACGGCCGCCATCTCCCTCGCCTGGGAAAGCTCTTCGGAGAGCTTGAAAATCCTGAGGGAGAGGGAAGACTGTTTCGCCAGGCTTTTCATTACGTCAAAATCCTCATAAGTAAGCTCCTCATGGGCAAGCTGACCGCCCAGCAGGATGATCCCTTCCAGCTCGCCGTTTGCGGCCAGCGGGACGGCCAGGCAGCGGCCCTCCGCCCTGAAAAACGCGGCCTCCTCCATTGTGGGCAGGTATTCCTTGTCGGCCGGGTTAAGGACCCTGTTTTTTTTCAACAGGTAAGACACCAGCCCGGCAGAAACGCGTATCTCTTTCGCCTCCAGTGGCATCGCGCTCTCTGCGGACAGGACGTATGAGCCTCTGTCCTTGTTGTAAAGATAAAGCGCGGCCCCTTTAAGTCCGAAAACGTCTATGAAAGCGCCGAGGATGGCGTCCTCCACCTGCCCTATCGTCCGGCAATGCGCAAGCTGGTCGGTGAAAGAGAGCCAGACGGCCCGGTAGTCGTGTTTGTGGGCATAAAAATGCTTGCTGACAAACACCTTTACCTCCCTCCTAAACCGGCTGGACAACAGGAGGATGACCGTAAAGATGCCGGCGGCAAACGCCGCAAACGCCGTTACGCCCTTGCCGAAGGAAAGCCCCAGATATTTTATTCCAAGGCCTATCAGGCCAAGGCTTATCAGATAGCCCCCCACAACAAGCGCCGTCATCGAGCGATAAACCACATACCGTGATACCGTAACCCGGATGCCCCTGCCGCGGAAAAGCCCGGAATATAGTATTAGAAGGGCGGAAATGATAAAGACGCCGGACCTCACCGGGACGAAGCCCATATCTATCGAATGATAGAGAAGGCCCTGGCTGTAATAAAAGACGAGGACGGCAAAAATCGCGCCATAGCCGATCACCTCGAATTTCATCCCCCACCATTTTTCAGGATCATGAACGGCCTTGAACGTCACCTCGATATTGAATAGGGCAATAATGCAGTAAAACATTATCCCCAGATAAAACGGGTAGCCGGCGCTGCCAAGCGGGAGAATTTCATGATACGCATGCGCCGGGAAGAATGCGCTATAGGGGAGCAGGACCGCGCTTGCCGGAAAGACAAAGGCCAGGGCAGCAAGGGCCTTCATCGGCAATGGCGCGCCGCGCAAGGGGTCTTTCCGGCCGTACGTAAGGCCGAAAAGCAATGCGGTCAGCGGCAGGAGGGACTCGGCAAAAAGCAGCGGTTCTTCAAAAGACGTGTAACCGGCCGATATCAGCCCGCTGAAAGCCTCCACCAGGCAGAAGATAATGATGGAGAAGGCGAGACCCGCCCCCTGGGTTGAAACACGCCGGGGAGAAAATAAAATATGCATGGATAGCGCCAGAAAAAAGACGCAGGCCAGCCCTGAAAGGAGCGCCTCAAACATATCCGCCCCTAAGGCTTCTCTTCAAAAGGGATTTTCATTTTTAGCGATAAAGATCAAGTTGAGAGCCAACAAAGTCTTTAAATGAGGAAGAAATTTAATCACAGGGCCGAAAAAATTACTGCCGCCATGGCAGGCGACTATCCGTAATCCACAATTTTGTATTAAAGTGCGAGCTGATTTGAATGTATAAAAATGTAAATGTGTTTTATCGAGTATGCCAGTTTGAGTATAGTTGAACCTGCCTAATAGCAATTGAATCCTGATCCGCCAGTTGGCAATGTTGGGCAAAGATATAATTACCTGGCCGTTTCCCTTTAAATAATTATTAACAAAAAATTTAAGCACTTCCTCCGGATTCAAAACGTGCTCAAGGACATCGGCAAAAACCAAAACATCAAATCTCGTCTTCCATGGCAATTCTTCAAGAAGATTGAGGTCATAAACTATCGCCCCTTTATAAAATGCCGCGGCTATGTCAATATTTCCCTCCAGGTAATCTAAGCCATAAAAAACATTCGAGCTGCTGCAGAAGCGGCCTAAATAACCTTCATTGCAGCCTATATCAAGAGCGACCTGGTTTTCACCGATATTTTCCTTGATAATGTTATGAACTGAATATTTTGAAAAATTTAGTCTGTATGGACTGCTCATCGCTTGTGAAACCGATTAATTTTTTGATTCCAGCCCAAACAATATTTTTATAGCGCGTAAAGGGTCCGTAAATCCTGATTTGAAAAAATATGGCAAGGCCCTCAGTATTCCACTCTCATCGGCCACGCAGCGTCCCAGCCTGTAATTTAAGACCGCGAGCCGCTTTCTCCTGACATTCCCGGAGTAGCCGTATCTTTTGCAGGCCTTGTCGAGGACCTTGAATCCGTTTTCCCACATGCGTCTTTCGCTGCGCTGGCTGAGTTGATTGGCATGCCGTCGATAAAAGTAGAGATTTTCGTCCAGAAATGCAAACCTGGTCACCTCCGCAAGCCTTATCAGTATGTCATGGTCTGCCACACAACTTAATTCCTCATCAAATTCTCCTGCCTTATCCAGAGCAGCGCGGCGAACAAGACTGTTTGAGGGCGAAGGGATGTAACAATTGAGCAGTATCTTTTCCGGCCGGTTCGCTTCCCCGTGGCCCAGCGGGAAAAGTTTATAAAGACGATTTCCATTTTCGTCTATCGCATGGCCGTTTATGTAAACCAAGCCTATATCGGGCCGGCCGGCCAGAAAATTGACCTGGCGCTCGATCTTCGCGGGGGCCCAGAGGTCGTCGTGGTCAAGCAGCGCGACGTAATCGCCGCCGGAGTGGCGCATGGCAAAGTTGGCGGATGCCCACTGGCCCTTATTTTGGCCTCCCGGGTGTTCAAGGACCCTGATGCGCTCCCGGTAGCTGTCAAGTATCTGCCTGGTCGCGTCCGTCGAGCCGTCATTGACCGCGATTACTTCAATGTTCCCATAAGTCTGGGAAAGCGCGCTGTCTATGGTCTGTTTAATGAACTTCTCGCTGTTGTGGCACGGTATGATGACCGTAACTAGCGGCAGCGATTTATCCTGTGGGCCCTTCATCTTGACAGCATCTGCTCCATTGTTGCTTGCAGTTCCTTTGCCTGTCTTTTGACATCGAACCTGCGCGCCGCCTCCGCGCTGAATGCCTCAGCTATCCGCCTTGAAGGCCTTTCCATCTCATTTCGAAGGGCAAGGGCCAGGGCGCGGCCGTCTCCGGGTTTTACCATTATGCTTGGGGTGTCCTTAAGCACCTCCCGCAGCCCTATGCAGCTTGTCCCTATCACCGGGACTCCGGCCACCATGGCCTCCATAGGCAAAAGAGGGCATGCCTCCCACATCGAAGGCATTGCCAGCACATCGAATCCCTTAAGAGCGGCCGCCACTTGGGTTGTAAACGGGAAATAATAAAAGTGCCCTTCGAGCCCCCTTCGTATGATTTTTTTCTTGTCCTCCCTGATAAAATCGCCGCTTCCAAATGCAATGACGACCGGTTTTGCGGGCAGGCCCTTATCATCCCGGAGCATTTCCATCGCTTCAATAAGGTGAATAAATCCCTTTTGCGGCATGAAGCGGCCCATGAAGCCTATGATAAACACATCTCGCGGCAAATCGAGCTCGCGATGAAAGTCCCTTGCCTCCGTGCCGTTGAATTCCCCGACTATAATACCGTTTTGTATGGCTTTGCATTTGCCATCGGCCCTGCCCAGGCGGGGGAAAAAGCCGATAAGATTGT
>JAJYJK010000022.1 GCA_021789555.1 Nitrospirota bacterium | reverse complement strand
CTTCGCTGGGTTTCTCGTGGAAGTCCGACCCGCTGGAGACATCAAGGTCGAATTTCGCGATCATCGGAGATGAGGCAAACGGGAAATATTATACCCCATAGGGATATTGATCTTCCCCGCGGCAGAGGCCGCGGGGAAGATCAGGAATCTTAATCCCTTTGGATACGCGCCGGTTAGGCCCTTAAACCGCCGCCTCCCCGCTGCCGAAGGGTTTTATCAGGTAATCATCGGCGCCCTCGTCGAGGGCTCTGATCTTGTCCAGCTCCTGCTCCCTGGCCGAGATGACGATGATAGGCACGTCGCTCCATTCCCTCAGCCTCCTGGTCACCTCTATCCCGTCGATGTCCGGCAATCCCAGATCAAGAAGGACAAGTTCGGGGTTGCGTTGCGCCGCCTGCGCAAGCCCTTCCCCCCCGGTGGCGGCCTCGAACATCTGGTAGCCGTGCCCCCGCAGGATGACCCTCAGGAAACGCCTCATCTGCGGCTCGTCCTCTATAAGCAGTATCGCCTCTTTCTGTTCCGGCATCCGCTCAGGCCTCCGTAAGCTCTTCGGGCTCAGGCATCGGAGGGGGCTCCCCCACGGGCAGGTTAAACCGGAAGACCGCGCCGCCGTCCGGCCGGTTCTCGGCCCAGATGCGCCCCTTATGGGCCGTGATGATGGCCTGGCAGATTGCAAGCCCCAACCCTATGCCACCCCCCGCGCCGTGCACGAATTTTTCAAATATCCGCTCCTCGTCCCCGGATGGGATTCCGGGGCCGCGGTCCGCCAGCTCGAAAAGCAGGGAGCCGTCCTCTATCTTAGCGGACAACTCCAGGGGGGCGCCCTTCGGGCTGTACTTGACGGCATTGTCCAGGAGGTTCATGAGCACCTGCTCGATAAGCAGCGGGTCAAAGGGGACAAGAGGCAGGCCCGTCGGGATATCCACCCTCACGGGGCGGCCTTCGAGTTTCTCGGAGAGCCGGTTCAGGGCCACGCCCGCAATCTCTTCTATGGACTGCCACTCCTTTTTCACGCTGATTGCCTTTGCCTCCAGACGGGTCATGTCAAGGACGTTTTTGATGATCTGGTTCAGGCGCTCCGCCTCTTCCTGGATGGTCCGGACAAGCTCGCGGCTGCCCAGCCTGTCAAGGGCTATGTCGCGCTCGGCAAGCGCGGTGGCCGCCCCGGTGATTGCGGCAAGCGGGGTGCGCAAGTCGTGGGAGACGGAGCTTAGAAGCGTGCTCCTGAGGGCCTCGGCCTCCGCCCTCAGGAGGGCCTTCTGCGCCTCTTCGGCAAGCATCGCCCTGTCCACGGCCATCGCTATCTGGTTTGCGAAGCTCTCCAGGGCGTGTATCTGCTCATAGTCGAAGGCCACGCCCCTTGCGGGAAAGCCCGCTTCTGCCGCAGCCGGCATTATGCCAAGCACGCCGACCGCCCTCGATGACGTTATAAGGGGTATGTACAGCGCCTCCGCCCCGGAAAGGGTATCGGTCCCCAGTCCCGCTTCCCGCCGGTGGTCGAAGGCCCATTGGGCCACGCTCATCTCATTCTGGTCGAGGGCAAAGGTAGCAGGGCCGGTCGTCGCCACCGCGAGCTTGTCACGCTCGTCGGGCACGAGTATCACTACACGGCAGGCATACAGCTCGCTCAGATGTCTTGTCGCGACCGCGCCCACTCGTTCGATCCCCCTTTCGTGCAACAGCTCGCGGGAGAGCCCGTAGAGGGCGGCGGTCCTCCTTTCCCTGTCGCTGGAGGCGACCGCCTGCCGGCGGATCCTGAGCGTCAGCCTGCTTATCACAAGGGCCACGGCGAACATGACGGCAAACGTGAAAAAATACCTCGCGTCGCTTACGTTGAAGGTATACATCGGCGGGACAAAGAAAAAATCGAAGGCAGCTATGCTAAGGACGGTCGCCAGCAGGGAAGGCCCGCTGCCCGTGCGGCTCGAGACGAGCACGATGCCAAGCAGATAGACCATGGCGACGTTGATAGTGGAATAAGAGGACAACAGAAACGCTATCCCGGTGGCGCCCGCGACTGCCGAGAGACTGAGGAGCCATTCTTTCGGGGCCGGGCGCGGCCGGGCGGCCTCCGCTATATGACTGGTCACCGGCTCCGCGGTCTCGCCCGTTATCACATAGACGTCCATGTCTCCGCTGCCACGCACGACCTCGTCGAGCATGGAGCCGAACACCTTGTCCTTCCACCTGGCATGAGTGGGTTTGCCGACCAGTATCTTGGTGACGTTCCTGCTCCGCGCATAATTCAATATCTCCTCGGATGCCTTCGTCCCCGACAGCGTCACGGTCTCGGCCCCCAGGCTTTCGGCCAGGCGCATGTGCTCGGCAAGCTGCCTCATATCGCTTTCAGAGGGTTTCACCTTGTGCGGGGCCTCGACGTAAGCCGCTATCAGCTCCGCCTTGAGGCTGTCGGCCATACGCTTTGCCGCCCGTATGAGGCGTATCGAGCGGGGGTTCGGGCCTACGCACACGAGGACCCTTTCGGCCGCGGGCCACACCGCCTTGACCCTTTTGACAAGCCGGTAACTGCGCATCAGCTCGTCGACCCTGTCGGCGGTCCTGCGGAGCGCCAGTTCCCGAAGCGCGAGCAGATTGCCCTTCCGGAAAAAATTCTCCCTTGCCCGGGCCGCCAATTCCGGCACATATACCTTCCCCTCCTGAAGCCGCCGCAAGAGGTCCTCCGGGGACAGGTCTACAAGCTCGATGTCGTCGGCGCGCTCAAGCAGGAAATCCGGTACGGTCTCGTGCACCCTGACGCCCGTAATCTGGGTGACAATGTCGTTCAGGCTCTCAAGGTGCTGGACGTTCATCGTGGTATAGACGGAGATGCCCGCGCCCAGCAGCTCGTAGATGTCCTGCCAGCGTTTTTTATGCCGCGAGCCCGGGGCGTTGGTGTGGGCAAGCTCATCCACCAGCATGACGGCGGGCTTGCGGGCCAGCGCCGCATCCAGATCGAATTCTTTTAATTTCGTGCCGCGATATTCCAGTTCGCGCCGGGGAAGGATTTCGAGACCTTCCAGCAGCGCCTCGGTCTCCTTGCGGCCGTGGGTCTCCACGAGCCCGACAAGCACGTCCACATTCTCGGAGCGTCTCTGCCGGGCGGCCTCGAGCATGGCATAGGTCTTGCCCACCCCGGGGGCCGAGCCGAAAAATATCTTCAGCTGCCCTTCACGGCCGCGCTCCTCTTCACGGCGCGCCTGCTCCAGAAACTCCTCCGGCTTAGGCCTGCGTTCGTCCATGGTTGCCCTTTTTAGTTATACCCGAATCCCCCGCCTTTACCTGTTACCAAACTGCCCGTTTTTATCTGTTACCAAATTGAATCACCAGGCCCCCCGCGATTATCAAAAGAAGCCCCAGCCAGGTGAAGGTTGCGATATTTTCCTTGAAGACAAAACGGCCGAAAAGGACGCTGACCAGGGCGAAAACCCCTACATAAACGCCAAGCAGTTTTGAAAAATCCCATCTCACCATGTTGACCGTGATCCCGTAACAACCCAATATGCCAAACCCGATCGCGATCAGGATAAGTCCGCCGGACCTGAGCCCGCGCCGAATCAGCGCGTCGCCGCCCACTTCGAGCACCGCCGCAAGTACAAAGATAAACCATGCTACTACAGGCATATTCATTTACTCCTGACAGGAATTATTTCCACTATTTTATCTTAACAACAATCACATGCTCCTTCCCGTCCCCGTTTTCCTTCAAGATCTAAAAGGACAAATAACGCCTCCGGAAAATGGCGCCCGTGATTTTTTTATTTTTTCAATTTATCGAGCGCAAGGTCCAGCTTGAGCACGTTTACGGAGGGCTCGCCGAATATCCCAAAAAACCTCCCCCTGGTATTTTCCCTGATGAGGGCGCGGATTTCCGCCTCATCCAGCCCCCTGGCCCTTGCCACCCTTCCGGCCTGCCAGAGGGCGGCAGCCGGGCTTATATCCGGGTCCAGTCCGCTTGCGGAGGAGGTCACGAGGTCGACGGGTATCGGTTTTCGATTGCCCGGGTCGGCCGCGCGCAGGGCATTTATCCGCGACTGGACTGCCTTGAAAAGCTCCGGGTTATCGGGGCCCAGATTGGACCCCGATGAAGAAGCGGAATTATACGGATAGGGGGTCGTGGCCGAGAGCCTTCCCCAGAAATATTTCGCTCCATCGAATTGCTGGCCGATGAGCGCGGAGCCGACGGCAACGCCCCCTTTCCTGATGATGCCGCCGTTGGCCCTGGCCGGAAAGAGCGCCTGCGCGATGCCGGTCACCGCAAGCGGATAGACAACCCCCGCAAGGAGCGTAAATACCAGGACGGACATGAGCGCGCTTCGAATCATTCTTGACATTTTTCCCTCTCCGTTTCAGACGATATGAAGGGCCGTTATGAGCATGTCTAGCAGCTTTATCCCGATGAAGGGCACTATCAGCCCCCCCACGCCGTATATAAGCGCGTTGTTTCGCAATACGATCTGGGCGCCCAGGGGTTTATATTTAACGCCGCGCAGCGCAAGGGGGATGAGCAGAAAGATGATGAGCGCGTTAAAGATGACGGCCGACAATACGGCGCTCTGCGGGGTGGCCAGATGCATTATGTTGAGCGCCCCCAAAGCGGGGTATATGGAGATGAACGCGGCCGGCAGAATGGCAAAATATTTGGCCACGTCATTTGAGATGCTGAATGTGGTGAGCGTGCCGCGCGTCATCAGGAGCTGTTTTCCTATCTCCACTATCTCGATGAGCTTTGTGGGGTTTGAATCGAGGTCCACCAGGTTGCCGGCCTCCTTGGCCGCCTGGGTGCCCGTGTTCATGGCCACGGCGACGTCGGCCTGGGCCAGGGCGGGCGCGTCGTTTGTGCCGTCGCCGGTCATGGCCACCAGCCTGCCGCCCGCCTGATACTCCCGGATGAGTTTCAGCTTCGTCTCGGGGGTCGCCTGGGCCAGGAAATCATCCACCCCGGCCTCGGCGGCTACCGCCGCCGCCGTAAGCGGGTTGTCCCCGGTGATCATGACCGTCTTTATGCCCATCTGCCTCATCTCGGCAAAGCGCTCCCTGATGCCCCCCTTTATGATGTCGTTTAAGCGGACGACGCCAAGCACCCTGCGGCCCTCCGCGACAACCAGCGGCGTGGCCCCTTGCCTGGCGATGTCATCCACAGCCACGCGCACATCGGAAGGAAAGGCGCCGCCCTGCCCCTGTATGTATTTCTCTACGGCGTCGGCCGCCCCCTTGCGGATCTCCCGGCCGTCCAAGTCCACGCCGCTCATTCTCGTCTGCGCGGAAAACGGCACGAAATGCGCGCCCAGGGCGTGGATGTCCCGTTCCCGGATACCGTATCTTTCCTTCGCCAGGACCACGATGCTTCTGCCCTCAGGCGTCTCGTCGGCCAGCGAGGAGAGCTGGGCGGCATCGGCGACGGTCTTTTCATCGACGCCCGGCGCGGGGATGAAGAGGGTGGCCTGCCGGTCGCCCAGGGTTATCGTGCCGGTCTTGTCCAGCAGCAGCACATCCACGTCACCCGCCGCTTCAACCGCGCGCCCGGACATGGCGATGACGTTTGCCTGTATCATCCGGTCCATGCCGGCTATGCCGATGGCCGACAGCAGCCCCCCGATGGTGGTGGGGATCAGGCAGACAAGAAGCGCGGCAAGCACGGTGATGGCGACCGGGCTTCCATGCCCCGCGGCCTTCACGCTGAATATCGAAAACGGCAGCAGGGTCGCCGTCACCAGCAGGAAGATGATGGTGAGCCCGGCCAGAAGTATGTCGAGCGCTATCTCGTTTGGCGTCTTCTGGCGCTTCGCGCCCTCCACCATGCCTATCATCCTGTCCAAAAAGGTCTCGCCGGGACTGCTCGTTATCCTCACAAGGATCCAGTCGGAAAGCACGAGGGTGCCGCCGGTGACCGCGCTCCGGTCGCCGCCGCTTTCGCGTATCACCGGCGCGCTCTCGCCCGTAATCGCGCTCTCATTCACCGAGGCCACGCCCTCGATCACCTCGCCGTCCATCGGGATGACGTCTCCGGCCTCCACCAGGACCACATCGCCTTTTTTAAGCCGGGAAGAGGAGACCTCCTCGACCTCGGCCCCCTTTTTGGGTTTTAAAAGGCGCTTGGCGATCACGTCCCTGCGGGTCTTCCGGAGGGCGTCGGCCTGCGCCTTCCCGCGGCCCTCCGCCATCGATTCCGCGAAGTTCGCAAAGAGCACGGTTATCCACAGCCAGATGGCGATCTGAAGGATGAAGCCAGGTGACGCCTCCCCCCTGCCGGTGATGACGGCATGAAAGAAAAGCAGGGTCGTAAGGACGCTGCCCACCTCCACGACGAACATCACGGGGTTTTTGATCTGGTGGACCGGGTTCAGTTTCCTGACCGAATCCCAAAGCGCCCGGCGCACTATCTTCGGTTCAAAAAGAGACCTTTTCTGTTTCCTGCTCATTATTGCCTCAACCTCATTTAATAAATCCACCTCCTCCTTAAACTAATAAATCCACCCCCTCCCCAGCCCTCCCCTTTAAGGGGGAGGGTTTTGAAGGGTCAGTGATACATTACCCGTTTTTATCAGTGATACATTAATTGTTCCGCGATGGGCCCCAGCGCAAGGCTCGGCATGAACGTCAGGGCCCCCACTATCATGATGACCCCGATCAGAAACACCACAAATAACGGCGTATGGGTCGGCAGCGTCCCGAGCCCCGCCGGAACGTGCTTCTTCCTGGCGAGCGAGCCGGCAATGGCAAGCACCGGGATGATCACCCAAAACCTTCCGAAAAACATAATTATGCCGCCAATGGTGTTATAGAAGACCGTGTCGCCGTTGAGACCCGCGAAGGCGCTGCCGTTATTGTCCGCGAAGGACGAAAATGCGTAGAGCACCTCGGAAAACCCGTGCGGCCCCGGGTTCGAAATCCCTGCTGTCCCCGCCTTCGTGGAGACCGCAATCGCCGTGCCCACTTTTATCAGGGCGTTTACGGTGAGCACCGCGAAGGCGGCCATCTTCATCTCGAACATCTCTATCTTTTTCCCCAGGTATTCGGGCGTGCGGCCCACCATCAGGCCGGCCACAAACACGGTGATGATGGCGAATATGAGCATGCCGTAGAGGCCGGAGCCCACGCCCCCGAATATGACCTCGCCCAGTTGTATGAGCAGCATTGGCATCATTCCACCTATCGGCGTGAATGAATCGTGCATGGAGTTGACCGAGCCGTTTGAGGCCGCCGTCGTCCATGTGGCCCAGACGGCGGAGCCGGTGATCCCGTTTCGGACCTCCTTGCCCTCCATGTTGCCGCCCGGCTGCAGGGCGCTTGCGGCCTGATCAATCCCCATGGAAGAAAAATGCGGATTGCCGCCCTGCTCCGCCTTTGAGCATAGGAATGTAAGCGGCGCGAGCACCAAAAACATGGTGACAAGCAGTGCCCATCCCTGCCTCATGTCGCCGACCATCTTGCCGAAGGTGAGGCAGAGCGCGGCCGGGATAAGCAGTATCGCAAGGCACTCGAGGAAGTTTGAAAACGGCGTCGGGTCCTCGAACGGATGGGCGGAGTTTACGTTGAAAAATCCTCCGCCGTTCGTGCCGAGCTGCTTTATCGCAATCTGCGAGGCCGCGGGGCCAAGCGGGATTGTCTGCTGCTTCGTCTGCGCCCTTTCCATGACGGGGCTGCCGCTTGCGTCCTTGACGGGATTGCCGTTCGCGTCAAGCTTCGGTGTTTCGTAGTTGACGGTCCGGGTAAGTGTGACGGTCCTGTATTTATCGAAACTCTGCACGACCCCCTGCGAGACCAGCAGGAGTGAATAGAGGAGCGAAAGCGGGATAAGGATATAAATTGTCGTGCGGCTCATATCCACCCAGAAATTGCCGATTGTGTTTGCGGAGTGCCGCTTGAAACCGCGGATAAGCGCCACGAGCACCGCCATCCCCGCCGAGGCCGAAAGGAAGTTCTGGAACGAAAGCCCGGCCATCTGGGTAAGATAGCTCATCGTCGACTCCCCGCCGTAGTTCTGCCAGTCGGTATTGCTCACAAAGCTTATGGCGGTATTGAAGGAGAGGTCCGGCGAGACCGCGCCGAATTTCTGCGTGTTTAGCGGCAGCATCCCCTGCGCGCGCTGGAGCAGATAGAGCAAAAACACCCCGGCCGCGCTGAAAACCAGAACGGCGAAGGCGTACTGCTTCCAGTCCATCTCCTCTTCGGGGCGGATGCCGCAGAGCTTATAAATGAGACCCTCCAAGGGGCCAAGCACGCCGTCCAGCCCACAGGGGACGCCCTCGTAAACCCGCGCCATGTACAGGCCAAGCGGCCACGCAAGGACCCCCAGGATACCGAAATACAAAACTATCTGCAAAGCGCCGCCTCCGGTCATGAAAATATCTCTGGTTTCAACAGCGCTACCACCAGGTATGCAAACAGGACGGCCGTGACGATGCCGCCTATCCAGTAAAAGATATCCATTGCTAAATTCTCCCGAAGAGTTTCACAAGCAAAAAGGACAGGCCGAAAAGTCCGGCAATGAGCAATATGTATATCGCGTCCATGATAAAGGGTGAAAAGTGAAAAACTCCTTTCCTTCTAAAGAATAACAGGAAACCGGATAAAGTTAGTGCAAAAATGGCGGCCCGTTGCATAAAAATTCTGTTAAGACCGGTGGGGTGGAAACTGTCCGGGGCATGCGAGACCGGAGACCATGGAGCGGGTGATTTTTTTTAAAACCTGTATCCGAAATTGCCCGTGAAGATAAGGCCGTCCAGGTTTGTATCAAACGGCTTTGCCCAAAGGTACTTGGCTTCAAAACCCAGAAAAAAGTCCCTGTTAATATTGAAATCGACCCCGCCCAGGATGTGAAAACCGCCAACCGTGTCGGACCGGGAAAATCCTATGGCGTCGACATTGTCATTTGCGAAATAGACGCCCACGCCCGCGCCCGCGTAAAAATCCATATAGGCCGGGGAATAATAGTAGGGGACCGGGAAGACCACCTTCGCCGTCGCTTCAAGGAAAGTGGCGTCTATGTCTTCCTGGGCAAAAAAGATATTGCGGTTGCTGACAAGAACAGTCCCTGAGGTCTGCAGATGGCCAACACCGAACTCCGCCGCAAAGTTGCTGTTGAAATAATGCCCGGCGGCGAGCTCCCCCGCGAAATCGGATGAGTAGCCGCTAAGATCGTTTGATTGGGGAGAATACGCCCCCAGCTTTGCGACTATGTAATTTTGCCCGGCGGCGGCCGCAACTGAAGGAAAGGCGCAAAACAGAACGAGGCAGGCCGGCACTATGATCTTCTTCAGCATTTCCACCTTTATCCTTTCCTTTTTGAATCTTATCACATGGAAGGGGACCTGTCTTCAGGGAGGGGCGGCCCGCGGGCAATTCCCCGGTTTTTATCCTTCTTCGGAGCGGGAGAGGAGCGGCTTTATGTCGATGACGGGTGTGCCGTCCATGGCCTCAAGCGGGCGGACGCGGATTTGCCCCTGTCCGATCTCAAGTATCTCTACCCGGTGAAGGCCGATCGGGTTTGGACGGTCCGGCGACCTTGTGGCGAAGACGCCCCGGAGGGGCGCATCCGGATTTTCCCTCGGGTGGACGCTGACCACATCGCGCCGCCCTTCATGAAACCAGGTGATGACCAGCACCTCCTGCCCGGCGGATAGGCCGTCAAGCGCGGGGGCGAAGGCGGGGGCGATCTCAATTTGCGCCTCGGGTGCGCCTTCATGCCCCTGCTTGGGGCATTCGGCGCGCGATCTAAGCTCGGAGCGCACAATGCCTATAGGGTGGAGGATAAATGCTTTATCCGGCGATGTATTTTCAGGCATCATGGATTCTAAACTTTTTGCGGGACAAAATCCATCCGGTCTTCCCCATTGATCTTCCCTGCGTCAAGGGGACTGGTCCCCAAGCCGCAGGGAATCTAATGTAAGGAATTTTTTCACCATATTCGCTCGCTTGACCCCGTGGCAAGGGGACTGGTCCCCAAGCCACGGGGAATACGCTCGCTATCCATTTAATGCCTCGTTTTTGTCACGTCCAGGCAGATGCCCGAAAAGATGAGCCCGGTCTGGCCGTCCATGCTTATGGGCTCGCCCTCCCGGATGACGGCGTTTCCTATCCGGGCGCAAAACCGCCCTCCCTCTCTGTCCGGCTGGCCGGGGCCTATCCTAAGGTCCCCGCAGCCCGCTATCGCGGTAAGGTTGAATTTCTGGGCCAGGATGGAGGCATGGGAGGTCGCCCCGCCGGCAGCCGCTATTATCCCCCCCACTTCAGTCATCAGGGAGACATCGGCGGTGCTTGCCGTCTGCCTGAGAAGTATGACAGGCAGTCCGGTCTGCTCCCTGAGCGCACGTATGGCCTCCGGGGAATCGGAAAAAGAGGCGACCCCGCTTAGCGCCCCGCCGTGCACCCCTATCCCCCTTCCTATCACCCTGGACTCCATCCTGCATATCTCCTCGAACCGTTCTATGAACCGGGCGTCGAATTCCATCCGCCTGGTCTGAAGGACGTATATCTTCCTGCCGCCGTCTTCCCGCGTGTAGGTGGCCTCGACTTCCTGCGGAAGCCCACCCAGTGCGCCTTCTATTCGTCGGGCAAGCTCGTTATGCATCCGGAAGAGCTCCGGGTCGTTCTCCTCCAGGCTGAGCTGCCCCTCAATCCTGGCCCGCTTCGAAACCGGCATGGCCATGCCGGCACCGTATACAAGCTCGTCGCCGGTTGCGCCCTGTTTCGTCTCGCCGTAAACCTCCTCCTCCAGCGTGGCCGGGTCCCTGGTAAAAAAGACCGACGCGCCCGCGCCGGGCGCGTTGCCGGACACCATCCGCATCAGCGTGACGGCAGTGCCCCATTTTGGCGACATCCCCGTAATCCTCGCAAACTGCACGGCCTTCCCGCCAAACCATGAGGCGTAAACGGCCCTGACGGAAAGCCCCAGCTGCTCATATACGTCGTCGGGTATCTGAAACCCCATCCCGGAGAGGGCGCCCAGATAAAGGCCGGCAAGCTCCTCCATGCGGCGGGCATCCAACTGTCCCAGTGAGCCCGCCTTGTATTTTTTTATGAAATCCCCCTTGATGCCTTCGAAAAGTCTTTGCTCAAGGCCGAGGGCGGACGTCCCGAAATGCTCAAGAAACCTCCTGTAGGAATCCCAGGCCAGAAGCGCGTTGCCAGTGTGTTTTGTGAAACCCCTTATCGTCTCGCCGTTCATTCCGCAGTAAAGGATTGACACCAGAATGCCCGGCATCGAGATATAGGAGCCGCTTCTCACCGAGAGGAAAAGCGGATTGTCCCCGCCAAAGACCTTCCCGGTCTTTTGCTCTATCTTCCCTACGGCGCTCCTCAGGGCCGACCTGAAACCCCCGCTTTTCGTATACTCCTCATAGTCCCATGTATGTCCGGAGGAAAAGACCGCGCCCGGAGGCACCAAAAATCCCTTGTTATTGAGATAGACCAGGTTTTTTGCCTTGCCCCCGATGATGGGAGCAAGCCTCATCGCCTGGGCGTCCGTCAGCTCATCGAGCATGAGGAAATCCGCCGTCTCTTCCCCAGGCGACGGGCGGGGGCCGGCCGGGACGATATCCGCCTCGCCCTTCCCCTCGATCTTGTCCCGCTCGATACGGGCGGAAATCCTGTCCGCCACGACGTTTATGAGCCTGTCGGCCTCCGTAAACCCGGGGATGCTCGTCATCATGTCCCTGATTACGATATCCGCCGCCTTCACGGCAAAATCATCCCCTCCATGAAGGGGCCTTTCAAAATCAGCCCCTCCGGGGAGGGACAGGGGGTGGGTCGCCTTTAGCACTTCGCCAAGCGGGTGCAGGAAAATGCGGTTGAAAGATTCCACGGCCCATCTGATCTCCTTCTGCCACATGCGAAGGACGTCCAGTATCTGTCCAGGCCGGAGCCCGTCCAGGGATGCGAGGACCACTGAAAATTCATCCGCCTGGAAATTGGCAATCCCGCCAGCCGTCAGAAGCCGGTTGGCCAGGCCGGGCGCCTCCACCCATTCGGAGATTTTTTCGGCCGTTTTTTCTCCCTCGCTCCCGGCTTCGATTCCGGAGATGATCCCCTCAAAGGCCACCCTCGCCCTTTCCCCAAGCCTCAAGAATTCGGAAAACGCGTCGAACTTCTCCTCGTGATAGGTGCCCAGCACCGACGGGATGCCGAAGGCGATGTGCCGTTTAAAATAGAGGGATTCCCGGGGCTCCGTCTTTTCCGGCGAGAGAAATTTTACCTTCGCCGACTCCATGCTATCCAATAATTCTCGAAGGCCGGAGCCGGTCCGGGGGACTGCGGCCCCGCCGAAAAGGGCGTATTTTTTCACGATCTCCTGATATATCCTGCAAAGAAAGAGCACCTTCTGGCGCGCCTCCTCCCCGCCTGGTATCTTTTCAATCTCCTCTTTCATGCGGTCCTCCGGGACATCGAGGAGTTTCTCCTCGAAGCGGATGTCCCCCTTCTCATCAAAGAGGTTAAGGTTAAAGGCCTCGAAGAGAGGTCTCATCACGCGGTGATAGCCCTCCAGGAGTTTTTTATCAAGGCCCTTAAAAACCTCTTGGGGCACGAGCGCCTCCAGGAGAGCGGGTTCATTTGCCGCCCACGCCCTCATAATGCCTTCGGCAAGGCGGATATTGTAGTTGCTCGCGTTCACATGGACCTGTTTCCTGAGGAAATAGAGCACGGGGTCGTCTCCCCAGGAATCTATCCGGGTGGTGTAGTCCCTTATCATGTCGGTGGCCCCCACCTCATTGAAATAAACGGGGAGCCTCTTTAACAGCATGTAATTGAGGAGAAAATTCCCCTTCATGGCGGGGGAATTCAGATATGCCGATACCTTGCGCTGAAAGAGCCTGTCATCCGGGATGAAAACGCCGCTTAAAAAGAGATTGCATATCACGTGGGCCTTTACGTCGTCAAGTTCCGGGCCACCCGCGCCAAGCACCTCCAAAAATCTTGAAATGAGTTCGAGATGGAGCGGGTTTGCGTTTTCGGCCCACGTCTCGGTCGAATATCCGCGTATGCCCGGCGGCGGAATGATTATCTGCTTCAAAACGCCTTTATAGAAAGCCAAAAGCTCATCGCGCGAGGCCAGAATCCGGGAGGCCATCGCGGCGTTGAGGACCACCTCCTTTTGCAGCTCTATCCCCTCTCCTGCGACCTTCGAGAGAAGCTCCACGCATAAATCGGGCCTTCCCGCCGCCATCAGCCTTTCCGCGAACCCTACAACACCGGTGATGAGTGCGCCTCCGGCCCGGCCGGAGAGGTTTTCCTTCAGGCGCGAGAGCACCTCGAATAAAACACGGGTAAAGGCGGGTGCGCTTTCCCCGCTGAAATTTTTCGAGACCGCGCCGAAAAAACCCTCCACCATCCCCATCTCATCCGGAAGGGCAAGTCCCGGTCTTTCCATCTGTCGGAAAAACCCGGCATATATTTCCGGCTGTACGCCCTTTGCCGTCTTCGCGGCGGCAACGATTGGGCGTCCCGCTTCCTCCATCTCCGCCAAAAGCCGTTTTTTCGCCTCCTCACCGTATCTTTCAATCCCGCGAAAATCATCCGGCGAAACGAAACCCTTTATTTCGCCGAGGGCCTCCGCGCTCAGGGCGGGCGCCTTTTTTATCCTCTCCAAAAGAGAGGCAAAGAGGGCGCGGACAGCCGGCCCGATTTCGGCCTGCGGGAATTTCACATTTATCGCGGACAGCACCCTCGCCGATTGGGAGAGCCGGAGGGAAAGCTCCGCCCTGGAACCCTTTAGCGCACTCAGCCACGCATCGACGGCCTTTTCAAGCCTGCCGGCGTCGCTCTCCATGGAGAGCGGCTGCTCCATCAGGTCCAGGAAATTCGCCAGGGGTCTTTCTGTCTTAATGCCCGCTTCGGACTTCTGCGCGGCCAGGAGGGCGAATTTGACGAACAGGCCGAACGAGCCGTAAAAGACTTCCCGCTGCTGCCAGAAGAGATCGTTTGCCAGGCCGTGCAGCTCATCGGAGAATTTCCGCCAGTCCTTTTTGGCGGAGAGCGCCGTGTAGACGATGTCCTCCGCCTTCCGGAGAAGCCCCGGCCTGCCTTCGAGGGGCCGGGTGAGGAGATTGAAATCCACGCCCTTTATCTCCTCCGAGAGCTCGAAGGCCGGGGTGTAGAAGGGAAAGGCGCCCCCTTTGCCCCTCTTTAGAAGGAAAGTGCCTATGTGCCTTCCGTTTTGAAGGATATCGATCTGCAAGTCCGGGGCCTCGCTCGTCAGGGCGCTTTCGGCCGCAAGCTCGAAACTGCCCCCCGAGGCAATGGGCGAGCGGGCAAGCTCCTCCCCTGCTTTTATGAGGGAGACGGAATAATCTCCCGCAGGCATCGAAAGGATTGCGCCCTTGAAAAGTGAAATCCCGTCTGCTTCGCAGATGCAAAAATCCTTTGCAACGAGCGTGGTGAGCACGCCTTTGTAGGCGGTGGCGAGCGTGCCTATCAGGTAGTCGAGACTGCATATCATATCCATCCGGCCGGGCATTTCTGATCTCCACCCGAATAAAAAAAGAGTATATTTAAGTATAACACCCTCTCCCAACCCTCCCCCTTAAAGGGAGAGGGTTTCACTTAATGAACCACCCTGCGGCAAGCAGCAGGGAATTGCGAGTTAAAATAAGGAGGCGGAGGACGCGAACCGGGCGCTCCCGGACATCAAACAGGGGAAGATACGCGGCGCAAAAGTGCCGATAACAGGATAAAATCCGCCATTTGCGTTACGTCTCCAAACATGATAACATGCACGAATGTCTAAAATTTTTCTACCAAGGAGGTTTTTTTCATGAAGGGCAATCCCGAATTGATCGAGACGCTGAATTCGCTTCTTGCCGACGAACTGACCGCAATCAACCAGTACATGGTGCACTCGGAGATGTGCTCCAACTGGGGATACAAAAAGCTGCATGAGCATTTCGAGAAGCGGGCCATTACCGAGATGAAGCACGCCGAAAAACTCATCGGGAGGATACTCTTTCTGGAAGGCGTTCCGATCGTCTCCGATCTGAGGAAAATCCATATCGGCCCTGATGTCCTGAAGCAGCTCGAAAACGACCACGAGGCGGAAAAAGGCGCGATAAAATCTTACAACTCCGCCATAAAACAGGCGGGAGAGGCGAATGATTTCGCCACGCGCGAGATACTCGAACACATCCTTGGCGACGAAGACAACCACATAGACGGCATAGAAGGGCTTTTGGACCAGGTCTCGCAGATGACATTGCCCGTTTTCCTGTCCATCCAGACTTAATCATATGGAAGCCGGACTTGAATTATATGAAAGCCAGACTTGATTATACGGAAGAATGTTATGACGTGATCATAGTCGGCGGGGGGCCGGCGGGTCTTACCGCGGGTCTCTACTGCCAGCGGGCCGCCCTGAAGACGCTGCTCATAGAAAAAGGGCTGGCCGGCGGACAGCTTGCCATATCGAAAGAGGTGGAGAACTATCCGGGCATGCAGGGCATAACCGGGTTCGAGCTGGCGGAGAAAATGCTGCGCCACGCCGAGTCCTTCGGCCTCGAAGTCATGCGGCGGGAAGTCACGCAGGTGGAGGCCGGGGCCGACGTCCACACGGTCGGGCTGGCCGGCGGGGAGACGCTCCGCAGCCTTTCCCTGATACTCGCCCTCGGCGGGACCGTGCGGAAGCTCGGCATCCCGGGAGAAGCCGAATACCTGGGCAGCGGCGTCTCCTACTGCGCCACATGCGACGGCTTTTTCTTCAAGGACAAAACGGTCGCCGTCGTCGGCGGCGGCGATACGGCCGCGGAGGAGGCGCTCTATCTGGCGAAACTGGCCAAAAAGGTCTACCACGTCCATCGGAAAGACGAGCTTCGGGCAAGCAGGCTGCTCCAGGGCCGCCTGAAAGCCGAGCCCGTAATAGAGCCGGTCTGGAACACGGTCTTAACGCAAATCGAGGGAGACGAAACGGGGGTCCGGGCCGTCGCCCTCGAAAATATAAAGACCGGCGAAAAGGGCAGGTTGCAGGTTGAGGGCGTCTTTATCTTTATCGGCTATGCGCCGAATAATGCCCTGATCCCCCCTGGCGTCCGGATGAACGAACAGGGCTTCGTCATCACGGACGGCAAATGCGAGACAAATGTTGCCGGCGTCTTCGTCGCCGGGGACCTCAGGCAGAAATACGCAAACCAGATCGTTATCGCGGCGGCCGACGGCTGCACGGCCGCGCTGGCCGCGGCGCATTACGTGGAAGGACATAAAGGCATGGTCCCCCGCCACCGCTGCTCGCATTACCAGGCGTAACATGCATCGGCGGTCCCTCCCTTTTTTATTGACTCTTTGCCTTTTTTCAGCCATTTCCGCGCGGGCCTTCGCGGGGCCGCCTTTTTTGACCGATGATCCGGCGCCCGTGGAGTACGGGCATTACGAGTTTTACGCCTTCTCCACGATTGACAGGGCGCGGGACGGCACGACCCTCCAGGCGCCCGCCTTCGAATTCAACGCGGGTGTCGCTCCGGACACCCAGTTTCATGCGGTCATACCGCTTACGCTTTCCCTGCCCAGGGACGGCCCATCGGCCTACGGCCCCGGGGACATCGAGGCCGGTGTCAAATACAGGTTCATACGGGAGACCGCGAATTCGCCCCAGGTGGGGATTTTCCCCATGATAGAGCTCCCCTCGGGCAGCGAATCGAGGGGGCTTGGAAACGGACGCGCGATGGAAAAAATCCCGATCTGGCTCCAGAAGAGTTTCGGGCCCTGGACGACTTACGGCGGGATGGGTTTCACAATAAACCATGCCCCTGACGGCAGGAATTACCTTTTTGGCGGCTGGATGGCGCAGAGGGAATTAGGCAGGCGGCTCACCCTGGGCGGGGAGGTCTTCGCGCTGGGGGCAACGACGAAAGACGGGCGGGGCACAGGGATATTGAATTTTGGCGGATACTACAATTTCACCGAAGGCATGAGCCTCCTTTTCTCGGCGGGCCACAGCATCCTCGGCGAACGTCACCTGGTCGGCTATCTGGGGCTTTACTGGACGGCGCCCTTCAGGGCCGAAGTGAAAAGCCCTGGTTAATTCATTTTTTCAGGCCCTTCCGGGCGCCCGCCTTTTGAGCGGTCCGCGGCCAGCAGCATGTACATGGCCGGCACCACAAAGAGCGTAAAGAGGGTGCCTATCGAAATGCCGGTCATTATCACCAGGCCCATATTGAAACGGCCCTCCGCGCCCGCCCCGGTGGCGGTCACCAGCGGCAGCACCCCAAGCACCATCGCCGCCGTGGTCATGAGTATCGGCCGCAGGCGTATGACGGCGGCCGTCTCCACGGCCTCGCGCTTGCTTTTGCCCCCGCCCTGCAGGTCGTTTGCGAACTGCACTATCAGGATGCCGTGCTTGCTGATAAGGCCTATCAGCGTCACCAGGCCGACCTCGGTGAAGATGTTCAGGGTCGCCCCCCCGACCCCGAGGCTTATGAATATCATCGCCCCGCAGATGGACATCGGCACGCTTATGAGGACGATGAGGGGGTCCCTGAAACTCTCAAACAGGGCGGCAAGCGCGAGGAAGATGATTATGAGCGCAAAGAAGAACGTGACCATCAGGGCCTTTGATTCCTGCACGTATTGCCTCGATTGGCCCGCGTAATCGATGCTGTAGCCGCCGGGCAGCACGCCGCTGGAGAGTTTAAGCAGCGCGTCCAGGGCCTGGCCGAGCGTCACACCCGCCGCCGGCACCGCCGAGAGAGTGGCGGAATTCATCTGCTGGAAATGGTTGAGCGATTCAGGCACCACGGACGTCTTCAGCCTGGCGACGGTCGACACCGGGATGGATTCGCCGCTTAAGGTTTTTATGTAGTAGCCCTCGAGGTCCGCGGCGTTCAGCCTGTCACGCCGCATCACCTGCGGTATCACCTTGTAGGAGCGTCCCGACAGGTCGAAATAATTCACATAACCGCCCCCGAGCATGGACCCCAGCGCGCCGCCTATATCGCTCATCGTCAGGCCCATCTGGGCCGCCTTGTCGCGGTCCAACCAGACTGTTGTCTGCGGCTTGTCTATCTTCAGGTCGCTGTCCACATAGGCAAACATCCCGCTTGCGCGCGCCTTGTCCATCAGGGCCTGCGACACCTCGTTCAATCTTTTGTACGGCTCCGTTGCGCCGATGACGAATTGCACCGGCAGGCCCCGCCCGCCTCCCGGCAGCGGGGGGCGCTGGAAGGCGACCGCCTGCAGGCCCGTGACCTGGCCCAGCTTCCCCTGCACTTGCGGCTGAAGCTCCATGGTAGTCGCCTTCCGCTTGTCCCAGGGTTTTGTGACCATGCCCGCGATGCCGGAGTTCAGCCCGTTTATGCCGTCAAGCTGGAAGACGTGATCGGTCTCGGGGTAGCCGGCCATGATCTTGTAGACCTGGCGGGTGTAGAGCATCGTCTGCTCCAGCGTGGCGTCGGGCGCCGCCGTGGCCAGGACGATTATCACGCCCTGGTCCTCCGTCGGGGCGAGTTCGCTCTTTGAATTCTTGTACAGGAAGTAGTTGCTAAGCAGGATTGCCGCGGCGAATACCGCGGTCACGGGCAGGTAGTTCAGCGAGCCGTGCAAGAGGCGCTGGTAGCCGCCCCGGAGGCGCCCGAACCAGCGGTCCACGAAGGCCACGAACCGCTGCCTGCCGGGCGCATGGGGTTTCAGGAACCGCGAGCACATCATGGGCGAAAGCGTAAGCGCGATCACAGCGGAGACGGCCACGGTCCCCGCCAGGGTATAGGCGAATTCCGTAAACAGCGCCCCCGTGAGGCCCCCCATGAAGCCGATGGGCGCATAGACCGCAACCAGCACGACCGAGATGGCGATGATGGGGTTTGCAAGCTCGCGCGCCCCCTGGTAGGCGGCCCCCATGGGCGGCATCCCGCCTTCGATGTGCCGGTGGACATTCTCCACCACTATTATCGCATCGTCCACCACAAGGCCGATCGCAAGCACAAGGGCCAGCAGCGTAAGCAGGTTTATCGTGTAGCCCAGCACCAGCATGATGAAAAACGCCCCTATCAGCGACAGCGGCATCGCCACCGTGGGGATGACCACCGACCTTGGCGAGCCAAGCGAGATGAATATCACCAGGGTCACTATCAGCAGCGCCTTGACAATCGTGCTTATCACTTCCCGGATGGAGCTGTGCACGTACTTCGTCGCGTCATAGACGATGCGCCCGCTTAGCCCCTGGGGCATCTGCGCCGCGATTGAGGGGAATATCCTGTGGATGTCCGCGATGACGGAAAGGAGGTTGGCGTTGGGCGCGACCTTGATGCCGATGTAGACGGCGCTCTTTCCGTCGAAGAACACGGATGTGTCATAGTTTTCCGCGCCCAGTGTCACGTTGGCGACGTCGCCCAGGCGGACGATGGCATTGCCCCGGGACTTGATGACCAGGTCCCTGAACTCGTCTACGGTGTGCAGCCCCGTGGCCGCGGTGAGGTCCACCGTCACCATCTGGCCCTTGGTGCGCCCTATGGCGGAGATGAAATCGTTGGCGGCCAGCGCGCCGCTTATGTCCGAGCCGGTGACGCCGAAGGCGGCCATCTTCCCGGGGTCCAGCCATGCCCGGAGCGCGAAGCGCTGCTCGCCCAGTATCTCGGCGGTCTGCACGCCGTCCACGGCCTGGAGCCTTGGCTGCACCACCCGGATGAGATAATCGGTTATCTTGTTTGTCGGCAGCGCCTTGCTGTAAAAGCCTATGTACATCGAATCGACCGCCTCGCCGACGGCCACCGTGATCTGCGGTATCTGCGCCTCCCTGGGCAGTTGATCGGTCACCGCGTTTACCCTGGTGCTGATCTCGGTCAGCGCCTTGCCCACGTCGTAGTTCAGGCGCAGATTGGCCTCGATGGTGCTCTGCCCAAGCGTGCTCGTGGAGGTCAGGTAATCGATGCCGCCTGCCTGGGCGATGGAGCTTTCAAGCGGGGTGGTGATAAAACCCGCGACCAGAGACGGGTCGGCGCCGTAGTAAGTGGTCGATACGGTCACGACCGCGCTCTGGATTGCCGGATATTCGCGCACCTTCAGCAGCCCCATCGAACGCAGTCCCAAAACCAGAATGAGAAGGCTCACCACCGTGGCCAGCACCGGACGTCTGATGAATATATCCGTGAAGCGCATTCGGGAGGGCCTCTAACTGTCCGGCGGACGGGGGGCGGGGTCATTGCCCGGCGCAATACGGTTGTCGATCACCACGCGGCTTCCGTTTTTGAGTTTCATCTGGCCGCTCGTCACAACCATATCGCCCTCTTTTATGCCGGAGATTATCGCCACCTGGTCGCCCCTTGTACCGCCAGTTGTCACGAAGACCTGCCTGGCTATCAGTATGGGCCTTCCGTCCGGCCCCTTCCCGCCCTCGACAATCACGAAGACGGTCTCGCCATAGGGGTTATAGGTGACGGCCGTCTGCGGCAGCGTCAGGTAGCGCCGGGCCGCCCCGGCATGGACGTCTACCGTCACGTACATGCCGGGCAGCAGCCTGTGCCCGTGGTTTTTGAGTGTGGCCTCGACCTCCGCGTTGCGGGTGGCGGTGTCCACCTGTGGGTTTATGGAGGTTATGCGCCCCTGAAACCTGCCGCCGGGATAGGCATCGGTTTCCGCGATGACCCTCTGCCCCGGCCGGATTTTTGAGATTTCCTGTTGCGGCAGGTAAAAATCGGCGTAGAGCAGGTCGAGAGCCTGGAGCGTGACTATCTTGTCGCCTGGATTGATGTACTGCCCCGGGTTGACGGTGCTTATGCCAAGCCGTCCCGCGAATGGGGCGCGTATGGTCTTTTTATAGACCACGGCCCTCTGTTCGTCCACCTGGGCCAGTTTGCCCTTTAAATCGGCGGCGTCCGCATCCAGGGCGGCCCTGCTTACGGCCTGCACGGCGAACTGTTTTTTGTCGCGCTCATAAACGGTGCGCGCCAACTGGGCGGCGGCCTCAAGCGAATGCAGAAGCGCTATATCAGAGTCCGCGTTAAGCCGGACAAGCGTCTGGTCTTTCCCGGCCTCCTGGCCGGACTTGAAATACAGACGGCGCACCAGGCCGGAAATCTCGCTGGTCACATCGACCCCGCGCACGGCGCGCAGGCTGCCCACCGCCTTTACCTCGGGCTGCCAGGAGAGATACCGGACCCTTATCGCGCTTACAGCCGCGGGCGGCGGCGGGTGTGCGGCCATCGACCTGGCCTGCATCCTCAGCTTGTACGCATGATAGGCGAATATGCCGCCAAACAGCAGGCCCACCGCCGCCAGCATGATGACCATGCGCTTTATCATGAGCGGCCTATGCCTTTAAAACTTGCCGGCTTTTTGCCCGCCTCGGCCCGCCGGCCGGCCCCGCCTGGGGCGGGGTTCCACCACCCTCCGCCAAGCGCCTGAAACAGGGCGGCGGTATCGGCATAGCGCGCCGCCCGGGCCTGGACGAGGCCTATTCGCGCCTGCTGGTACTGACGCTCGGCATTCAGGAGCTGCAGATAGCTCACCGCGCCCAGCCGGAACTGTTTCCCGGTGATGTCCAGCGTGTCCCGCGCCGCGCTCCAGGCCTCGGCCTGGGCCGCGAGCGCACCTGCGTCCTTGTCCAGCGCCCGGAGCACATCGGCCACGTTCCGGAACGCCTCCAGGACGGTCTCCTGATACTGGGCCAGGGCCTGCTCATAGGCGTCGACGGCCGCGCGGCGTTTTGCCTTCAGCTCTCCCCCGCGAAAAACGGGCTGCAGGAGCGACATCCCCAGGCTCCAGATGCTCGTATTGCGCCCAAAGAGATCGTTTGCCTTCGTTGTCTCCGACCCGATGCCGCCCGTAAAGGTTATCTGGGGCAGCATGTTGGCAGTCGCAACGCCTATCTCCGCGCTTGCAGCGTGGAGGAGCGCCTCGGAGGCGCGGATGTCGGGGCGCTGGCTGACAAGCCTCGAAGGCAGGCTAACTGGCAATTGCTGCGGAAGTTTCAGACCTTCGAGATCGAACTGAGGCAACTTGCGCTCATCGGCCGGAAAGGCCCCGGCGAGCACGGCCAACTGGTGACGGCTCTGGGCAAGCGCCTTTTCAAGCGGCGGCAGGGTCGCCCTGGTCTGAGCGAGCACGGCCCGTTGCGCCAGCACATCCGGCAGCGATACGCCGCCCAGTCCCAGTTGACGCTCGACTATGCCAAGCTGCGCCCGCTGGATTGCGAGGATTTCCCTTGTCGCTCCTATCTGCGCGCGCAGGGAGGCCTCTGTCACCGCTGTCGTCACGATGTTTGCCGTAAGCGCGACATATGCCCCTTCTAGTTCGAAACGTTGGTAGTCGACCTGCGCCCCAAGCGCCTCGATGGCGCGCCTGGAGCCGCCAAAAAGGTCAAACAGGTAAGAGACTTCCGCCGAGGCGTTAAAGAGGTTGAAGATGATGCCGGGGCCGCCCGGCTCGCCGAATGCGGCGCCTGAGAATTTCTGGCGCTCCGCGGTGGCCTTCGCGTCGACTCCCGGATAGAGAAGCGCCCCGGCCTGCGCGCGCTCGTTTTCATAGGCCACGGCGAGCGCGGCCCTTGCGGCCGCAAGCGTGCGGCTTCGGGCAAGCGCCAGACGCATGAGCCGGTCAAGCCCAGGGTTGTGAAAGAGCGCCCACCACCTTGCCTGGATGTCCGCCCCCATCTTGAAGCATTGCGCCGCACCCCCGGCAACCGGCGCGCTTTCGGTACTTGCCGGCAGGGGGGCCGCCGTATATGCGCCTGTCGGGGGCGCCTGGGGCCGCTTGAAGGCGGGGCCCACGGCGCATCCCATCAATGACAGGAGGGCCGCCAACGCAAGGGCCGTCAGCGGCGGCAGGGCGGCCGGAAAGGCGGCCGCCGCGGAGAAAATCCCGGTTTCGATGCGGAATATGCGCGTCACATCCTCCGCTCCAAAAGACAGCAACAGGATAAAAAAGTTAGAGTTAAAATGTTTTCAGACCCCGCCCGGATATGCCCATTATATCAGGCAATGGGGAGACAGGCTATAGAAGGCCCCGCCTATCGTCTTGATACGGCTGGCAGGCCCTTTTGAAATTCATGCGGGCACTTTTTTACTCGCCCATTAATAGCAGAAAACCTTACGGGCGGGAGGGGCTGTGGTTGAGGGAAACAAGGTGGAATTTCAAGTTGAACCGGGAGGAGCGGATTTTTTGGGCCGGCTGCCTTAGAGCCTTTTCAATATCTCCCTCGCAGCAATAACGCCGGACGCAGAAGATTGGACCAGCCCCCTGCTCACCCCCGCTCCGTCACCCGCGGCGAAGAGGTTTTCTACCGCGGTTTCGAGCGAGCCGGTCAGCCTGGGCTTCATCGAGTAGAATTTCACCTCCACTCCGTAAAGCAGAGTGTGCCTGGAGTTTACGCCGGGGGCCAGCCTGTCAAGGGCTTCCATCATCTCCAATATGTCGCTGAGATACCGGTAGGGGACCACGAAGCTAAGGTCCCCCGGGGTCGCGTCCTTCAGGGTAGGACTGCACACCCCGCGCCCTATCCGCTCCGGCGTGGAGCGTCTGCCGCCCAGCAGGTCCCCGAGCCTCTGCACGATAACGCCGTGCCCGAGGAAATTGGCGAGCCGGGCTATGTGTCTGCCGTAGGATACGGGCTCATGGAACGGCTCCGTAAAGGTGGTGCTCACAAGCAGTGCGAAATTGGTATTGGGCGTCCTTCTCTTTGCATAGCTGTGGCCGTTTACCGTCCAGATGCCCTTCAGGTATTCCTTTACGACCTCGCCGTAGGGGTTCACGCAAAAAGTCCTCACCTTGTCATCGAAGGCCTTCGAATAAAAAATGAACTTGGGTTCGTATGTGACTTCCGTGAGGCGCTCCATCACCGGGGCCGGGACCTCGACGCGCACCCCTATATCGACGGGGTTGTTGACCGTAGAGAGTTTCAATCTCCTTACTTCCTGCTCGAGCCACTTGGAGCCCTCCCGGCCGGGGGCCACTATGACGAAACCGGCCTCGATCTCCTGCCCGTCTTTCAACCGCACGCCGACCGCCCTGGACCCTTTCGTCCCGCCGGCGGGGGCAGTCAGTATGCGTTGCACCTCCGTCTCGAAGAGCACGTCCACCCTTTTTTGACCCACCAGGTGCTCCCTCATTTTTTTAAGAAGCCCCTTCGCCCTGTCCGTCCCTATGTGCCTGATCCTGGAGCGTATGAATAGAAGGCCGCTCCTGGCCGCCTCGCGGCTTATGTCTTCCAGCCGCTCAAGGTCGCCTCCGTAATACCGGCTGGGGGCGCCAAACCGGATATATATGCCGTCGACGTAATCGATCAGCTCCAGCAGTTCGGGCTCCGGGATGTATTCCTTGAGGTAGCCGCCTACATCGGGCGAGAGGCTCAGCTTGCCGTCGCTGAACGCCCCGGCCCCGCCCCAGCCGCTTAAAAGCCCGCATTCGGGGCAGGCCGCGCAGGATACCTCCTGGAGCTTCATGGGACAGTGCCGGCCGGTTATGTCCCTCCCCTTTTCGACCATCAGTATCCTCGGCCTTTTGCCCTTCTGCTTCCCGGATTTCGAAAGTTCGAGGGCGGCAAAGATGCCCGCGGGGCCGGCCCCCACGATTACGACATCGTATCTCTTACCTTCCATTTTCGCCATTATGCTTTGTCTTTCATGCCGGGGAATAGCGGTTTTCGTTTTTCAGAATTTTTTCTGCCGTCGCATGGCCTCGTTCCGCGATCGCCCGGCGCACCACACTCGTTTTAGATTATTGCCCAATCAGCCTTGTATGATCTTGACCACGCACCTGCGGTGGCGGGGGCCGTCGAACTCGCAAAAATAGATGGACTGCCAGGTGCCAAGGGTAAGTTTCCCGGCCTCGACCGGCACGTGAAGGCCCACCCCCGTCAGGCTGGACTTGATGTGCGCGTCGGCATTGCCCTCACGGTGGAAATACCCGAGGTCGTGAGGCACCAGGCGGCTCAGATTGTTTACGATATCGCGGGCAACGGCCGGGTCAGCCCCCTCGTTTATCGTGACGCCGGCGGTCGTATGGGGCACGTATATGTAGCAGACGCCCTCTGCAATGCCGCAGTCTTCCAGCGCCCGCTCCACTTCACCCGTTATGTCTATGAACTCGTTTCTCTGGCGGCTTCGGACGTTCAGGTACTTGATCATGATTCAACAGGCCCCCGTCTCCCCCTCCGAAGTCCTTTCAAGCGCCTCGGCAAAAAACCCATCCATTGTGCGCATCTCAACGGAAAGGGCATAAAGGCCCGCCCTGTCTCCTCCGAGCCTCATTATATCCTTTTCGGTCGTGATTATCCACAGCCCCTGGGCCTTCTTCCTGATGCGCTCAATCTCCGCGCTCCGGAACATATGATGATCTCCGAACCTCCAAAACCCCTTTACGGAAGCGCCCGCGTCGAGAAGGCTCTGTTTGAAGGAGGAAGGCTCGCCGATGCCGGCAAAGGCAAAGACCTCTTTGCCCTTGAGCCAGGCCGGGGGATATTTTTTGCCGCTGCCGCAGTTGACCACCCCCGTCGGCTCGAACCAGGCGGGGAATATGGGCGCGTGCGGATTGTATGTCCTGATTTGCCCCTCGAAATCCGGCGGGACTTGCCTATTTTCGCACCTGCTGACCACGATGATCCCGGCCCGCCTCATCTCGGAGACCGGCTCCCTCAAGCTTCCGACCGGCAGGAGTTTGTCAAGATAAAACGGATTGTCCGCGCTCAGGAGGAGTATATCCAGGTCCCGTTTGAGCCCCCAGTGCTGAAAGCCGTCATCGAGGATGAACGTCTCCGGCTTCGGCTCTAGAGCGAGCGCGCAGAGGCCGGCGGCATATCTGTCCCTGCCTTTCACGACCGGGATGCCCGGAAGTTTTGCGGCCATGAGGAGGGGCTCATCGCCCGCATCCGCCGCGCCCATTGCCGCGGTCACGACTGCCGGCCCGCGGAGCGCGCCCTTATAGCCCCGAGTGAGCACCGAGACCCTCCGGCCATTTTCGGCGAGCCTTTTGGCAAGCGCGATGACCAGCGGGGTCTTGCCGGAGCCGCCGGTCGTGAGATTGCCCACGCTTATGACTTTTGCGCCTGGAAGCCGCTTCGCCTTCGCCGATTTCCGGCGTCTGTCGAACTTGTAGCCCAGATAATAGGCCAGCTCAAATAGACCCTTCACCGCCCTTATCTTATCCCAACACGGCCATTATCGCATTTGCCGTCTTTCCCACGGCCCCGGAGCGTTCGAGATAGAATTTTTTTGCGTCCGCGCCCATCGCGGTCCTCCTGCCCTCATCCGCCAGGAGCCCGGCCAATTTTTCAAGGAGCGTCTCCTTATCTGCCGTCAGCGCCCCGCCCGACTTCAGGAATTCCGGCATGAAAGTGAAATTCCTCATATCGGGCCCGCAAATGACGGGCTTGCCCCAGTAGGCCGGCTCAAGCGGGTTTTGTCCTCCCCGCGGGATGAAGCTGCCGCCCACTACGGCCACATCCGCCTTCGAGTAGATATTAAAAAGTTCCCCCACGGTGTCCACCAGTACAATGCCCGGCTGTCCCGCATCAACCATTGTCTCTCCCCTCGCCTCCTCCACACCGGGCATGGAGCTTTTTATATAATTCATGCCCGCCTTTTTTATCAGCGCCCCGACCTCCGGGGCCCGCTCCGGGTGCCGGGGGACGAGCACCAGGGACAGGAGGGGAAATTCCATCTGCAGTTTTTTGTAAATTTCGATCAGAAACTCTTCCTCGCCCGCGTGCGTGCTGCCGGCGACGATGACCGGGCGGGTCAGCTTCTCCATCCAAACGGGCCAGGCGGGCGCAAGGGAGGGGCCTTTTGCGCCCATCTCGAATTTAAAATTGCCTGTCACGAGAATCTTCTGCTCCGGCGCGCCTATCAGGGCCGCCCTCTTGGCATAGACCTCGTCCTGGACGCATATTAAAGACAGCTTGCTTACGACCCGTTTGAAGAAAAAGTGAAACCTCCGGTAGCCCGCGGTGGATTTCTCCGAGAGCCTGCCGTTTACGATGAAAACCGGTATGCCAAGCCCGTGCATGGTCCTTACGGCGTTCGGCCATAGCTCCGTCTCCATGAGGATGAAGGCCCGGGGTTTCACTTCTCTTGCGGCCCTTTTAAACGCAAAAGGAAGATCGAAGGGGAGATAGATTATCCGGCCTTCCGGAAATTTTTTCCGCGCCACCTGACGCCCCGTCTCCGTGATCGTGGAGATGACCGGCTCCAGGCCCCTCGCCCTCAGGGCCTCAATAAAAGGCACGGCCGCCAGCACCTCGCCCACGCTCACGGCGTGGACCCATACGGCGCTGCCCCCTTCCCTTCGCGCCTGGAAAATCTCTTTCCCCATGCGGCCGAACTTCTGGGCAAGCCAGGCCATGCGCGCCCCCTTCGGCCTTTTCAAAAGCTCCCCCGGCAGGAAAAAAGGAAGTATTACGGCGTATAAAACGGTATAGATGAAAAACAAGGGCGTCTTTTACCTCCAGCCCGCCATCTCGCAGACCATCCGGGCCACGCGCGCCGAGGCGCTCCTGCCCTCGAACATCGCCCGGACATCCCGGAAGCGGCAGACCATGCGCTGCCTGTAGCCGGGGTCCTTGACTATCTGCCTCAGCTCCTCCATCACATCGCCGGGCCTTGCCTTCCCCTGTAAAAACTCCTTCACTGTCTGCCCCCCGCAGAGGATATTCACAAGCGAGACATATTTTACCTTCACGAGCGATTTTGCTATCAGAAACGTCAGGGGCGAGAGCTTGTAGACGACGGTGAAGGGTTTCCCAAGGAGGGCCGCCTGGAGGGTCGCCGTGCCGGAGGCGACAAGGGCGGCGTCCGAGGCGGCCAGCGCCCGAATGGCGTTTCCCTTCCCGATGGCCACACCGTTTTCCCTGAACTCCCTGAAAAGCCCGCCGAAAGGGCCTGTATTCAAATTAGGGGCGATGGGCATGAAAAACTGCCAGTCCGGGAATTCCCGTTTGAAGAGGGACATAACGTCAAAAAAAAGCGGCAGGTGCCTTTCAAGCTCGGACGGCCTGCTGCCGGGCAGCAGCGCCAGCAGCGGTTTCGCTTTGTCCAGCCCAAGATACGTCTTTATCGAATCCGGTGCTGCCTTTTGCGAGTCCGGCATCATGCCGGAAATTTCATCTAGAATCGGGTGGCCCACAAACTCATGCGGGATTCCGGCCTTCCGGTAAATCTCCTGCTCGAAGGGCAGGATGAGGGCGACCCTGTCCGCCAGGCCCTTCATCTTTCTTATCCTGCCCGCCCGCCAGGCCCAGAGCTGCGGGCTTACGTAATAGAGGACGGGCACGCCCCTTTTTTTCAGCTCGGAGGCGGCCCGGAAATTGAAATCCGGAAAATCTATGAGCACCGCCGCCTGCGGCCGGTCTTGATCTGCCTTTTGCAGTATCTCTCGAAACGTGGCCCTGAGGTCCCTGATGTGGGAGACAAGCTCGGTAAGCCCGAAGGCCCCCGATACCTGGCGGATGATCTCGACCCCTTCGGCCTTCATCCGCTCTCCCCCGACGCCCATTATCCTAACATCGGGGGCCATCCTGCGAAGCTCCGCGGCCAGCAGCGCCCCGTACAGCTCGCCCGAGGACTCCCCGGCCACTATAAGCAGGTTTTTAGACACTAGACACTGCAGACGATCTTGGAGATGCGCTTTATCGCCGAGTCCTCCAGCTCCGGGTATATGGGCAGCGAGAGCACCTCCCGGCTGGCCGCTTCGGCGCGGGGGAAATCGCCCTCCTTGTGCCCCATGAACCTCAACGCAGGCTGGAGATGCAGCGGGACGGGATAATAGACCATGGAGGATATCTGCTGCCCCTGGAGCTTTTCCCTCACGGCGTCCCTCCGGGGGTGACGAATGGTGTACTGGTGAAAGACATGCCCGGATGCGCCGTCATCCGCGGACGGGCATTTGATGCTCGCTGCCGAGAGCAGTCTGCCATAGAGGGCGGCCTTCTGCCTCCTTTTTTCATTATAGGCATCGAGCCTCTTGAGCTTTACAAGGAGGACCGCCGCCTGAAGCTCATCGAGCCTGCTGTTGAAGCCGACGTAATGGTGGATGTAACCGCCAGAGGAGCCGTGGTTCCTGAGGAGCCTTATCTGCCTTTCCATCTCATCGTTGTCTGTCGTTATAAGCCCCCCGTCCCCATATGCGCCAAGGTTCTTGCTCGGATAGAAGCTGAATGCGCCGGCGTCCCCGAAGCTGCCAGTTTTTAGGCTCTTTCGCTCAATAGACTTTTGGCCGTTTCGATTACCCGCCTTTTGGCCGTTTCGATTAATAGTCGCGCCAAAGGACTGGGCGCAGTCCTCGACTATCTTCAAATTGTGCCGGCCGGCCAGCTCCAAAATCCTTCCCATAGCGGCGGGGTATCCGAATAAATGAACGGGCAGTATGGCCCTGGTTTTGGCCGTTATCTTCTCCTCGACCTTCGAAGGGTCGATGTTGAATGTATCCGGGTCTATGTCGGCGAAGACGGGTTTCGCGTTCAGATAGAGTATCGCCTCGACGGTGGAGAAGAAGGTAAAGGGGGTTGTGATCACCTCGTCACCCGGCCCTATTCCAAGCGCCCTCAGGGAAAGAGCGAGCGCGTCGGTCCCCGAGGCCACGCCTATCGCGTGCTTCGCGCCGATGTAGGCCGCGGCATGCTCTTCGAGCCTGCCGACCATCCGGCCCAGGATATACTGGCCGCTTTCGATGACGCCCAGGACCTCGCCGACCACTTCGTCTTTAATTCCTGCAAGCTGTTTTTTCAAATCGAGCATCGGGATCGAAGACATTTTCAGGAAGCGCTCCTTATGATTGCGGAAATCTTGAGCGCAAGCTCAAGCGCGCGCCGGGCCTCGAGGGGGCTTACCCTGGGGGCCATTCTCGTCCTGACGCACCTTACGAAATCCATCAACTCCTCTTTCAGCGGCTCGGCGGGGCCGGCCTCTATGCGCTCCTCGGCGTCCCGTGTCTTCAGCGTGACCTGCTTGGCCAGCAGGTCGGCCTTTACGAATCTGCCGTTTTCAACGAATTCCATGACCCTCCTTTTTTCCGCCGCGACCCGGCTGGCGCTGAAAAAAGCGGAGCAGCCGTTTTCAAAGTCCACCCACGCCTGCGCGGTGTCCAGGTTGCGGGTGATTATGCGGGCGCCCGCGGCCTTTATGTCCTTTACCTGTGGGCAGCCGAAGGCGGCGAGCGCGAGGTCTATGTCGTGTATCATCATGTCCAGGGTGACATCGACGTCCAGGGACCTCTCTGGGAACGGGGAGGTCCTCTGGGCCTCTATGAAAAGAGGCCTATCGACCAGCGAGAGGGCCTTTCGGGCGGCCGGGTTAAACCTCTCAATGTGTCCGGCCTGGAGGATGAGCCCCTTTTCCTCGGCAAGGGCCGAGATTTCCTCGGCCTCAGCCATCGTGGCGCAGATGGGCTTTTCAATCAGGACGTCCTTGCCCGCCTGAAGGCACCCCATGGCCACCTCATGATGAGAGGCGGTCGGCGTCACGATGCTCACCGCGTCCACTATCGGCAGCATCTGCCGGTAATCGGCGAAAAACTTCGCCCCGTAGGTCTCGGCCACCTCCCGCGCCCTTTCAGGGTCAGTGTCGCAGACGGCGGCCAGCTCCAGGCCGCCCATCTCCTGTCCCAGGGCGCAATAGACCCTCGCGTGGTGCCGGCCCAGATAGCCGGCCCCGATTACTCCGAACCTAAGCATATGGGCCCTTCATCAGCACCATCAGATATTTTGCATTAAACAAGAAATTTCGGCAAGTTTTTATGGGGGGCAAAGCCCCTATACCTTAAGGGCGGGTGGCCACCGGGACATGAGTTTCGGGTGAAAGGTCAGGAAAAAATTTCAGATATTATTAGAAGGGCAGATGCCGTAGAGAACGCACTCCTTGTGCTTCGGCGCGCGCGCGGCGCAGACGCGCCGGCCATGCAGTATCAGCATGTGGGAGATGTTCGCCCATTCGCTTTGGGGCGTTATGGCCATAAGCTCCGCCTCTATCTTGTTCGGGTCGGTCTTTTTTGTGAGGCCAAGCCTCTGGCTGAGGCGCTTCACATGGGTGTCCACCGCTATGCCTTCATTCTTGCCGTAGGCGTTTGAAAGCACGATGTTGGCCGTCTTCCGGGCCACGCCCGGCAGTTCCACAAGCGCGGCCATGGAGTCCGGCACCTTCCCGCCGTGTCTTTCAAGTATTATCGCGGCGCACCTCTTTATGTTCCTGGCCTTGTTATGGTAGAAATTGATGCCGGAAACGCCTTTCTCAAGCTCTTCAATCGGGGCGGCGTCGAAATCCTTCACGCTCCTGTATTTTTTGAAGAGTTTTTCCGTGGCGCGGTTTACGCTAAGGTCCGTGGCCTGGGCCGAGAGGATTGTGGCGGCCAGCAGCTCAAAGGGGGTTTCAAAATTCAACTCGGTCCTCGCACGGGGATATGCCTTTTTGAGCCGCCTTATTATCTCCTGCATATGCCCGCGGTTTCCGAACATTTTTTATCCCGCTTCAAAAGACGGGCGTTTACCTCGCTTCCCTCTCCTCGCCCTCGGCCACGACCATCGCAACCCCGTATTCCTCCTCGTGGCTCAAGCTCAGGTGCAGGTTTTCTATCCCCGATTCGGCAAGGGCCAGGGCGAGTCTGCCCTGCTTTTTTATCACCGGGGCGCCGCCCGCCAGGTTCGCTACCTCTATCTCCCTGAAAGCTATCCCCGAAAGTTTTCCCCCCGAGGCCTTTATGAGGGCCTCTTTCGCGGCAAAGCGCACCGCAAGGGAGCGGAAGGGCTCCGCCTTTTCATAACAGGCGGCTATCTCGGCCCCGGTAAAGACCCGTTCGAGGAAGCGCCGCCCCCACCTGTCCACGGCGGATTTCAACCTCTTCACCTTCACGATATCCACGCCGACACCCATGATCATTTTTTGTCCGCGGCGGCCAGATTAATAAGCGCTTTCATGCCGGCCACGGCCTCCTTCATCCCCACCAGCACGGCCCTGCCCACTATGCTGTGGCCTATGTAAAGCCCCCTGAGCCCCGGCAGATGGGCAATCCCGGCGACGTTGGCGTAGTCCAGCCCGTGGCCTGCGTTGACCATAAGGCCGGCGCTGCCGGCCAGGGCCATGGAGGATTTTACCTTTTCCAATTCCTTATGCCTGGCTGACGGCCGGGCGTTTGAATAATAGCCCGTATGCAGCTCCACCATGTCCGCGCCGGTCTTCGCGGCCCATTCGACCGCTACCCCCACGGGGTCTATAAAGAGGCTCACCTGGATGCCGCCGTCCTTTAACCGCCTGACGGCGTCCGAGATCTTTTTAAAATCCCCCTTCGCGTCAAGCCCGCCTTCGGTCGTAAGCTCGCGCCTCTTCTCGGGCACAAGGGTGGCCATGTCGGGTTTCGTTTCGAGGGCTATTTTCACCATCTCCTTCACGGGAGCCATTTCGAGGTTCAGCTCTACCGAGACGAGCTGCCGCATCAGCCTTAAGTCGCGGTCGTTTATATGGCGCCTGTCCTCCCTCAGATGGACGGTAATGCCGTCGGCCCCGCCAAGTACGGCGAGGGCGGCGCCCATTAAAGGGTCCGGCTCCCGGCCGCCCCTTGCCTGCCTCAGGGTGGCGACATGATCGACATTTACTCCCAGAAGGACCATGCCCTTCAGTGCGCCCCTAATCCACCAGGTCCGCCAGGTTTGTCACTTCGGTGAGCCTCACCAGCGTTCCCCTCTTCTTTGTCCCGTAGCGAAAGACGGTGATTCCCTTGCATCCCTTATCATAAGCCAAAAGATATGCTTTTGCCACATCCTCCTTCGTGGCGCGCCTGGGGAGATTGATTGTCTTTGAGACCGCGTTATCGGTGTATTTCTGGAATGCGGCCTGCATCTCTATATGGTCACGGGGGGCGATCTCGTGGGCCGTCCTGAAAAGCTCTTTTATATCGGGAGGCACCCCTTTGACGCCCTTCAGCGAGCCCTTCCGCATGACCTCCTGCATCAGCTCATCGCTGTAGAAACCGCGCTCCCTGGCCATGCGGATGAAATGCTTGTTCACGTCGAAGAGCTCGGTGTCAAGGACCAGGCGCTTGAAGGCTATCTTGAATATGGGCTCTATGCCGCTTGAGCAGTCGGCAATTATCGATATGCTGCCGGTAGGCGCTATCGTCGTAACGGTCGCGTTTCTCATGGGCGGCGCACCGGGCTTGTCCCAGACGGAGCCTTTGAAATTCGGGAAGGCGCCCCTCTCCGCCGCGAGGGCCACGGATGCCGCATGCGACTCTTCCTGTATGAAACGCATCAGCTCCCCGGCGAAGGTGAAACCCTGCGGGCTGTCGTAGCGGACGCCAAGCAGGATGAGCAGGTCCGCAAAACCCATCACCCCCAGGCCGATCTTTCTGTTTCCCCTGTGCATGGCCTCTATCTCCGGCACCGGGTATTGGTTCACATCTATGACGCCGTCCAGAAAGCGGACGGCCATGCGGACGTCCGCGCCCAGCGCGTCACGGTCCAGTCTTGCCTCACCGCCGCCCGCGATTGCATATTTGGAGAGGTTGACGGAGCCCAGGACGCACGCCTCGTTGGGCAGCAGCGGCTGCTCGCCGCACGGGTTGGTGCTCTCTATCCGGCCCAGTTTCGGGGTGGGGTTATCCCTGTTTATGACGTCTATGAATATAAGCCCCGGGTCCCCGGTCTCCCACGCGCAGGATACGATCTCGTCGAAGACCTCTCCCGCGTCGGCCTCTTTTACGGGCCCGCCGGTGCGGGGGTTTACGAGCCAGTACTTTCCGCCCCTCCCGAGCGCGTCCATGAAGGCGTCGGTCACCGCGATCGAGATGTTGAAATTCGTCAGCTCCCCCGCCGCCCTCTTGGCCCTTATGAAGCGCAGCACATCGGGGTGGTCCACCCGCAGGATGCCCATGTTGGCGCCCCTTCTGGCCCCGCCCTGCTTTATGACGTCCGTGGCGGTGTTGTAAATCCTCATGAAAGAGACAGGGCCGCTGGCTATCCCCATGGTAGAGCGCACTATGTCCGATTTCGGCCTCAGGTGGGAAAAGGAAAAACCGGTGCCCCCGCCGCTTTGAAGTATCTTGGCGGCGTTTTTGAGGGTCCCGAATATGCTGTCCATCGAGTCGTCGACCGGCAGGACGAAGCAGGCGGCAAGCTGGCCCATCGGCTTGCCCGCGTTCATCAGCGCCGGAGAATTGGGTAGAAACCTCAAGCCGGCGAGAAGGCCGTAATAACGGTCTTCCCAGAGGGCGGCGTCTCCGCCGTAATTCGTCTCGGCCCGGGCCACGCTATGGGCCACCCGCCTCATCAATTCCTCCGGCGTTTCAATGGCGGCGCCATGCTCGTCCCTCAGGAGATACCTGGCCCTGAGGACTTTCTGGGCGTTCCGGGTAAGCTCCAAGGTATTTTCTCCTATTAAATCCGGGACAAAAATTGTATAAGCCGGATTATATCAGGAAAAAAGACAGTTACCGGCGGGGGTCTTAATCCGGGGTTGGGGGCTCCGCCCATCACCTCACTCTCCGCACATCCTGCCCAGCAGGACGGAGCATTTTGCATGGTCCAATACCCTTCTTGAGACGCTCCCCATCATGCCCCTTATACCCCTTAGTCCCCTGCACCCCATGGCTATCAGGTCCGCTCCAAACTGGTCGGCCTCCGCAAGGATCTCCGCCGCCGGATCTCCGATTCTTGTCTCACCGCTTATGTCCTTGAATTTCGCCAGCCGTGCCCTGGCCGCCTCCAGGAGTTTTCCGGAGGCTATATATTCTTTTTCCCTCGCCCTTGCTATCTCCTCCCTCACCAGTTCGTCCACCTCGATGATATAGCGCTCCGGGACATCGGAGACCGCGGACCAGGTGACGTTCACCAGCTTGATGGTTGTGTCCGGGGGCAAGGGCAAAACGGCGAGGAGATCGGCCGTGGCCAGCGCCGAATCGGAGCCGTCCGTGGCCAGGAGTATCTTTAATTTTTCGGGTGCCGCGCCTTGCGCGCCCTTGACTACAAGCACCGGCTTCGTAGAACGCGAGGCCACCGCCCTGGTCACGCTCCCAAGCAGAAAGGCCCCAAATCCCTTCAGCCCCCTCGCCCCCATGGCGATCAGGTCCGCGCCGGAGGCCGCGGCCGCATCCATGATGGCCTTGTCCGCAAACCCCTCCCCGATCGCGGTGCTCATCCTGGCGGGCAGCGGCTTTAATATGTCCACGGCGGAGTCCAGGATTTTCCCGGCCACTTCCTTTCTCAGGAAGGCGATATTCCTGTAAAGGGATTCGATGTCCTCCTGGAAGGGAATCCAGCCTATCGCGTGCAGGACGGTTATCTCGTCATCCATGGTGAGCTTGAACCTGAAGAGAAACCTTGCGGCGTTTTCCGAATGCTCCGAACCGTCGGTGGCAAGCAGGATTTTCATTTCAGGTTTTCCTTCACCTCTCTGGCGAGGACCCGGCAGGCCCGCAGGTACTGGGTCTCCACCGCCTTCCGGGCGCTCCAGAAATTCTCTATTCCGGTCTTCGCGGCAAGAGGGATTGATTTGCCGCGGGCCGTCAGTCTGTAATCTATCTCCATCGACCAGCCCGCCGTATAGGCGCTCCGGAAGTCGGCCCTGTCGATTTTTATCCCGGCATAGGGCCCGTTCAGGCCCTTCTTGTCAAAGACTATCCTTGCCTTGTCCCCAAACTCTTCCGCCAGCGCCTTCGCCACGCAGAGGTCCACGTCCGCACGGTTGACCGGCCCCAAAAGCGACGCGCCGAATGACCCTTTCGCCTTCTGGTCGAGCGTATACGGATCAACGACGAATACATATTCCGGCGCTGCCGGACTGGGCAGATTGAGGTCTTTCAGGCATTGCGCCCTGCCGGCGCAGGCCGTATCGGTCACGGCCCGGTTTAAATCGACAGTGCCGCATCCCGCGACGGCAAACAGAAGACAGAAAAGGACGGCGGAAATCTTAAAAATCCCTGCCCATCCCCCTACCCGTCCCCTTGCCCGCTTCTTTGCCTGCCCCCTTGCTTTCAGCCCCCCCATCGGCCCCCCTTGCCCATCCTTGGTAACTTATACGTCCGCAGGGGCTAAAAGTCAAGGAAAATGTGTTATTTTGTCAAGGCAAAGTAGAAATGTCCGGTTTCCGGCAAAGTAGAAATGTCCGGTCATGGTGTTGTGGCCGCCAGTGGTTTTTGGGCCTGGAAGCTCATCTTCCTAAAGAGGTTGCGGTTGCCTTTTT
>JAJYJK010000021.1 GCA_021789555.1 Nitrospirota bacterium | reverse complement strand
CACCTTTGGTGGCCTCCTGTACTGGATATTTTGGGTGTGAGCAACTCTATTTTATCCAGTACAGAGGCCATTCTACAATGCTGTCATCCCTCTTTTTTCAATTATTTTTTGCAACTGGTGGGTTTATCTTTCAATTGCCGACAAGATAAAGGCCATGAGGACAGCGCCCGCGGGCAACGCGCCGCGGGTTGCGGTCTATCTCGCCCTGCTTTCGGTCTTGATCTTCGGCATCATCATATCGGGGTCGAGGGCCACCTGGGGCATGTTTGCAGTGGTCACGGTCCTGTTCTTCACGCTGAATTACCTTGCGCGGGACCTCAAGAGTTTTTTAGGCCTCTTCATCGGGGCGGTCCTGCCTGCCGTCATCGCGGTATCCGTTATGCTTGGCAACACCATCGCCAGTCTGTTTGAGGGCCTTTACAATATAGGCCGCTTGTCGGCAAACCAGAGGATATGGGTCGACCGTGACGCCCTCAATTGCATTGCTCAAAACCCCTTTTTCGGCGTTTCGCACGCTCAAAGCGGAGACCTGGGCTGGCTTAATGAGGAGATACATAATTTTTTCCTTGCCATAGCGGCCACAAACGGCATAGCCGGGGCGCTGCCGGTGGCGCTGGTTTTCATCTGCACCTTTCTGATGATAACCGGGGTCTGGAGAACGGCCTCGGGCCGGCTGAAGAAGGAGGCCGCATGCCTTGTCGCCGGTTTTTCCGGGATGATGTGCAACCTGATGTTATACGGCGGCGGGGAAAAACAGATATGGATGTACCTTGGCCTGATGAACAGCTTTTACTTCATTAGCAGGAGGCAGTCGCCATCAAGAATTTAAAGCGGGTTCTAATCGTAATTACTCCCCTTTCCAGCCGCGGAGGGTCAATCCGCAGATTGTCTCTATGGACGGATTTTTTGTCCGCGGATTACGATCTGAGGGTGCTTTGTCACGGCGTGGACGCTGCCGTGCTTGAAATCCTGGGGTCCAAGATCCCGGGACTGACAGCTCCCGCGATAAAAAACGACGGAAGGCTTGGACGTGCCGGAAGGCTCACAGTCATAGCGGGGGCTGCGGCCGTTTACAATGAAATAAAGTCATTTGGGCCGGATGCCGTCATAAGCATGTTTGTCTGGGCCGATTTCCTTGTCTCGGCGGCGATGCGACTCCGGCTGGTCTCGGGGGCCCCTTCCATTGCCCATATCGTCTATGTGGCCGGCAATCCCATGCCGCCGGTTAAATTTTTTTTAAAGAAAAAGTTGTATGCGACCCTTTCAAAATCGGCGTTTAAATGCGCCTCCGGGGTCATATGCATCTGTCGGCATGACGCCAGGCTTCTCTGCGACGAATACAGAGTGGATGAGCGGAAGATCGAAGTGGTCCCCATCGGCATCAGGGTGAGACCATTTGAGGCGAGGAAGACGCATGACCCGTTCACATTCGGAATAGTGTCAAGATTGTCGCCGGAAAAGAGGATAGATGCAGTCCTTCGTCTAATCAAAGAGGTGGCCCTTGAACGCGGGGAAAATTTCCGCCTGCTGGTGTTCGGGGACGGCAACGACGGGGAAAGACTCCGGGCGCTGGCGCGTGACCTGAGACTGGGGAATGTCGTCCGGTTTCAAGGGTGGGTCAAGGACCCGGACATCGCCTTTACGGCCATTGACTGCATGCTCATGTTCTCCACGACCGAGGGGACCCCGCGCTCCATTCTCGAAGCGGCGGAAAGAGGCGTCCCCTCAATCGCAAAGGACGTAGGAGGCGTAGGCGAGGTAATCATCGACGGTAAAACCGGCTTTCTGATAAACGGGGCCGACCAACTGAAGGAAAAGATCATACACATGATGAGCGCGGCGGGGGAGGCGCAAAGGCTGGGGCTGGCCGCGCGCAGGCGGATTGAAGAGAGCCGCAACGTGGACGGGGAAATTACAAAATTAAAGAGCATCATCGAGGGTCTGACAGGGGACTGATATGCTTTTGCCGCACAGTCATAATACCCTCTCATATAAAGGGGCCATGACCCCCGCCGGACTACTCCGCGCGGCCGTTGTCCTTGAAGATTCGAGATTGGGGGGGCCGCAGATGCGCGTGGCGCAGGTTGCACCCCTTGTTGACGCCATGGCAATTGAGACCACGGTGTTCTTTTCGAAGGAAGGCTCCGATGGATTCGCCCGAAGGCTCTCCGAAGCGGGCATCAAAGGGGTCGCGATAAATATCGCGAAGCCCGGCAGGGGGAAAACGACCATGGTCAGATACGTCGTTGGTTTTCCCGCAGAGATTTTAATGCTCTATCGTATCTTCAGGCGGGAGCGTTTCGACCTGGTCCACGTAAATGGCTCATATCAGCTTAAGGGCGCCGTCGCAGGCAGGCTCGCCGGGGTCCCGGTGGTCTGGCACCTGAACGATAGTGGCATGCCCGGTACCATAAAAAGACTCTTTCATTTTATTGCGCGGTTCTGCGCATCCGGATTTATCGTTTCCGGGGAAAGGGTGCGGGATTTTTATCTGGAGGGGACGGGTCTCAAAAGAAAGCCGTGCATCCAAATCCCCGCCCCGGTGGACACGGGGTTTTTTTGTCCAAACGGAACAAATGGCCGGCCGGCTGAAACAAACGGAGGGCGGGAGGGCCGGCCCGTCTCCCGCAGAGACATAAGAATACTTACGGTTGCAAACGTGAACCCGTGGAAGGGATACAGGCATTTCATAGAAATGGCGGCCGCCCTGACGCAGACATACGGCAACCTGCAATTCCTCGCGGCCGGGGGGGTATATCCCAGCCATACCGGTTATTTTTCCGGCCTGAAGCGCATGATTGAATCCAAAGGACTGGAAAATATTTTTTTCCTCGGGCGAAGGGACGATGTTTCAGTGCTGCTCGAAACGGCCGACATATACGTCTGCTCCTCGCTGAGCGAGGCCAGCCCCATGAGCGTGTGGGAAGCCATGTCGATGGAGAAGCCGGTGGTCTCGACGGACGTGGGCGATGTCCGCAGATACATCAGGGACGGGGAAAACGGGTTTATCGTACCGGTGGGCGACGTGCGGGCGATGACTGAGAAGGTGAGGACGCTGATAGAGGACGAGCGCATGAGGAGGACTTTCGGCAGGAGGGCCAGAGAGGTCGCGGTAAGGGAGCTGGATGTCGGGATATGCGCGGAAAAACACGCGGTGTTTTACCGAAGGATCGCTGCCGGGCGTAAAACATGAAAAAAAGCGGGCGCAGCGTCTCTGCCAGATAGGCCCCGGAACCAGCCGCTGAAAACCGGAAAAATGCGCGTCCTTGTGCTTACACCATATTACTGGCCAGAGCCGATGCCGCTGCCGCATGAGCTGGCAAGGGGCATGATGGAGCGGGGGCATGAGGTGCTTGTCATCACCGGGTTCCCCAATTACCCCAGGGGCGCGATCTACGAAGGATACCGGCAGCGGCCTTGGCAGTGGGACGAGGTGGAAGGGGTAAAGGCGCTCCGGCTGCCGCTCATACCGGACCACAGCCTCTCGGCGCTCCGGCGCTCCGCTTATTACATGAGCCTGCCGCTCGCCGCCTCCGTCCTCGGGCCGCTTCTAAGCGGCCCCGCCGACGTCATCTTCGTCTTCGACCTGATTACCATGTGCATCCCGGCCTGGTTCATGGGGCTCATGCGCGGCGCCCCGTTCGTCTACAACCTGCAGGACATGTTTCCCGAGTCCCTGGAGGCGCTTGGCATCTCAAGGGGGCACATGCTCTACAGGGCCGTCGGCGGCTTTTGCGGCTTTTTATATAAAAAGGCCGCTGCCATCTCGGTCATATCGCCCGGTTTCAAGAAAAACCTTGCCGGCAAGGGGGTGCCGGAGGAAAAAGTTCACGTCATTTACAGCTGGGCCGATGAAAGGATTTACAGGCCGGTGGGCCGGGACGAGCGGCTCGCCCGCGAGACCGGTCTTGGCGGCCGCTTCAACGTGATGTACGCGGGAAACATCGGAGCGGCCCAGGGCCTCTGGAGTGTCATGGAGGCGGCCCGCATGCTCCGGGCAAAAGGCGCATCGGGGACGGGAGGCATCCAGTTCGTGTTCGTCGGGGAGGGGAGCGGGAAGCCCGCGCTCGAACGCATGGCGAGGGAGGGCGGCCTCGGAAACGTCCGGTTCATACCGGGACAGCCCGCATCGAGGATGGCGGATTTTTTCGCGCTTGCCGACGTCCTTCTGGTCAGCCTGATGGATGCCCCGCTGTGCGAGATAACGATCCCGCTTAAGACCCACAGCTATCTGGCATGCGGGAAACCCGTTCTGATGGCGGCCAGGGGCGACGCCGCGGAGTTCGTCTCGGCGGCGCAGGCGGGGCTCGTGGCGAGACCGGGGGACGCGGCCGACCTGGCGGCAAAGGTGATGGAGCTATTTCTGATGCCGGCCCAAAAGCGAAAGGAAATGGGGCAGCTGGGAAGGGATTTCTATCTAAAGAACCTCACGGCCGCGGCCGGGATTGAAAGATACGAGCGGCTTTTCAGACAGGTCGCGGAGGACAGGCTGACCGGGGGGCTTCAGGCGGATGGGGGATTTCTCTCAAGCGGCCGGCGGCCGTATGAAAAAAATGAAAAAATTGGGGCTCCGGAGAGGACGGGAAAATGTTCAGGGACAAGACGATACTGATAACCGGCGGCACAGGGTCATTCGGCAACGCGGTATTAAGGAGGCTCTGCGATTTTGATTGCAGGGAGATCAGGGTCTTTAGCAGGGATGAGCTGAAACAGGAACTGATGAGAAACGAGCTTGGAGACCCGAAGGTGAAATTCTATATCGGGGATGTCAGAAACAGGGACAGCGTAGAGGCTGCAATGAAAAACGTGGACCTCGTGTTTCATGCCGCCGCCCTGAAGCAGGTCCCTTCCTGCGAGTTCTTTCCGATGCAGGCCGTCCTGACCAACGTTATCGGCAGCTCCAACGTACTTGAGGCCGCGATAAGGCAGAGGGTCTCCAGGGTGGTGTGCCTCAGCACGGACAAGGCCGTCTACCCGATAAACGCGATGGGGATGACGAAGGCGCTCATGGAAAAGGTGGCGCAGGCGGCCGCGCGCTCGGCCGGGCCCGGCGGCACCATGGTATGCTGCGTGCGCTACGGCAACGTGATGTACTCGCGCGGCTCGGCCATCCCGCTGTTTGTGAAGCAGATAAAGGAAAAAAAGCCGCTTACCGTGACCGAGCCCTCGATGACCAGGTTCATGCTCTCACTGGAAAACGCGATAGACCTTGTCCTGTATGCGTTCGGGCGCTGCCGGCAGGGCGACATCTTCGTCAGGAAGGCCCCGGCCTGCACGGTAATGGACCTCACCACCGCGCTGAAAAACCTCTTCGCCTCCGACTGCCAGACAAGGGTCATCGGCATCAGGCACGGGGAAAAGATTTACGAGACCCTGCTTACAAAGGAGGAATTACGGAGGTCCGACGACCTGGGCGAATATTACAGGATACAGATGGACAACAGGGACTTGAATTACAGCAAATATTTCACCGAGGGCGACCCGGGGGGCTCCCACATTGAAGACTACACGTCCCACAGCACGCAAAGGCTCGACGTCGGGGGCGTGGAGGGACTGCTGCTGGGCCTGCCGGAGATCAGGAAGGAGATGGAGGAGATGGGCAGGCGCGCCGCTGCTAATATCCTGCACGGCGCGAAGGGCGCCCTGAAGATAACGCCCCTTTCGGCACGCCCCGACCCGTATAAGACGGACTGGCGCCAAAGGGGGATTTAACTTGGAATGCCCGGCAGCTTGCCAGGGGCAATTCAATTGAAATCCAAAAATCCATAGTGAAAGGGGGCGTAATTTGAGGATACTTATAATCGGAGGCACGGGGATGATAGGCCACAGGCTCTGGCTGGACCTGGGCAGAAGGTTCCCGGACGTCCACGCGATCATCCACGGGAAAAAAGGCCAACTTGAATGGACGGGCCTCTACGGGACCGGCCCGTACAATCCGGACGAGGGCGACCGGGTGATGGACGGCGTGGACGTAACGGATTTTCGCATGCTCTACGACATACTGGCAGAGATAAGGCCGGACGTCATACTGAACTGCGACGGCATCACAAAGAGAAAGACGGATTCGGGAAATACGATACCCAGCCTGGTGCTGAATTCATTCTTGCCGCACAGGCTGGCGGAGTGGGCGAGTGACAGGGGCGCAAGGGTCTTTCAGTTCAGCACGGACTGCGTCTTCAGCGGTAGCCCGGTCCACGGGGGGCCAGTCTCGCAGGGGGGCTATTACCGGGAGGAAAGCCCGCCCACCGCAAGGGACATCTACGGGCAGAGCAAGTACCTGGGGGAACTGAAGGAGGAAAACTGTCTTACCCTTCGCACGTCGTTTATCGGCAGGGAGATCACCGGTTTTACCGAGCTTCTGGAGTGGTTCCTGGCGCAGGAAGGCCAAACGATAAAGGGTTTCCGGAGGGCGCTCTATACCGGCGTGTCGACTGTTTTTTTAAGCAGGGTAGTAGGGGACCTCATAGAGTATCATCCGCGCCTCTCGGGCCTTTATCACCTCTCGGGGGAGGTCATTTCAAAATACGACCTGCTCTGCCTGGCGAGGGACGCCTTCGGGCTGGACGTGGAGATCGTCCCCGATGATGATTTCTTCTGCGCGCGGACCCTTATAGGAAGCCGGTTCAGGGAGGCCACCGGAATCGAGGTCCCCCCGTGGGGCCGGATGATGGAGGAACTGGCCGAGGAGGACGTTTTTTATCAGGCAGTCAGGAGGCGCCATGCAAGCCAAGCCATCTATGAATAGCGCGGAGAAGACGGCCGCGCACCCGAGCGGGGTGATCCCGCAGTTCAGGTCTTTTGTGGACAAGACCGATTACGCGAACCTCTCCGGGGTGTTTGAAAACCACCACATCGCGGAGGGGCCGTATGCGCTCCAGTTCGAAATGAGGCTCCTGGATCTGATCGGGGCGAGATACGGCGCGTTTGCGACGAGCGGGACCACCGGCCTGTACCTGGCGCTGAGGGCCCTGGGCATCGGGCCGGCAGACGAGGTCATAGTGCAGAACGTCACCTTCATCGCCTCGGCCAATGCGGTTGAGATGACCGGGGCCCGCCCCGTCTTCGCCGACGTGCTCTCCTACAAGGACCTCACTATAGATTTGAACAAGGTCCGGCCGTCCAAAAAAACGAAGGCCCTCGTACTGGCCCATCTGTACGGGACCGCAAACAGCAACACCGAAGAGGTTGCGGAGTTCTGCCGGAAACACGGCATATACCTGGTCGAGGACGCCGCGCAGGCGCTGGGGGTCAGCAGCAAGATGCGGCACCTGGGCACCTTCGGGCGCGCAGGGGTGTTCTCCTTTTACGCGGACAAGACGATCACCACGGGCGAAGGCGGCTTTGTCGTGACCGGGGACCCCCGGCTCTTCGAGCGGATGCAGTATCTGAGGAACCAGGGCAGGAAAAAAAGCGGCACGTTCATTCATCCCGAGATAGGCTACAACTTCAGGATAACGGACATTCAGGCGGCGCTCGGGCTCTCCCAGCTCGACAAGCTGCCCACCATCATAAGGGAAAAACGGATGATATACGACGCCTACCGCAGATGGCTCAAAGACAGCGTGGAGTTCCTCGAACCCAGGACCGATTACGCGTACATACCCTTCAGGGTGGTGATATTCGTCAGGGACGCGGAAAAGACCATGGCGTACATGGCCCGGAAAGGGATAGAGCCCAGGAGCCTCTTCTATCCGCTCCACAGGCAGCCCTGTTACAGGCATTTGGGATGCCGGGACGGGGACTTCGAAAACTCCAACCTGGCCTACCATCGCGGAATCTGCCTGCCTACCTGGATAGGGCTGGCCGAAGAGCAAATCCGCTTTGTCTCCCAGGCGGTGATGGAGGCCGAAAAGCTGGCATGAAGGTAATGACCATTGTGGGCACCAGGCCCGAGATAATCAAGCTGAGCAGGACCATGTACGAGTTGGAGAAGCACGTCCGGCACGTCCTCGTGCACACCGGGCAGAATTACGATTATGAGCTCAATGAGATATTTTTCCAGGACCTCGGGGTGAGGAAGCCGGATTATTTTCTGGAGGCTGCGGCAGAAAGCGTCGCCGATACCATCGGCGCGGTGATAGCCAGGTCCGACAAGGTGATGGAGAAGGAGAGACCAGACGCGGTGCTCTTCTACGGGGACACCAACAGCTGCCTGGCCGTCATCGCGGCAAAAAGGAGGAAGATTCCCATATTCCACATGGAGGCCGGCAACCGGTGTTTCGACCAGCGCGTGCCTGAGGAATTAAACAGGAAGATCGTGGACCACCTAAGCGACATAAACCTTACGCTGACGGAGCACGCAAGGAGGTACCTCATCTCGGAGGGTTTCAGGCCGGAGACCGTCATCAAGTCCGGCTCCCCGATGAAAGAGATACTCGAATATTACATGCCGCGCATACAGGGCTCGGACGTCCTTGAGCGGCTGCGGCTCGAACCGGGCAAATTTTTTGTGGTGAGCGCGCACCGCGAGGAGAATATCGATTCGGATGTCAATTTCGGCAACCTGCTTGAGACCCTGAACTGCATCGCGCGCAAATACAAGTGGCCCGTGATAGTCTCCACGCACCCAAGGACGAGAAAGAGGCTGGAGGAAGTCGGGCAAAAAAGGCAGGATCCCCTGGAGCGCGGCATAAGGTTTATGAAGCCCCTGGGGTTCCTGGATTACGTGAAACTCCAGATGTCCGCCTTCTGCGTCGTCTCCGACAGCGGGACCATCACGGAGGAGTCCGCGATACTCAAGTTCCCGGCGGTCATGATACGAGAGGCCCACGAGCGGCCGGAGGGGATGGACGAGGGCGTCCTCATAATGTGCGGACTTTCATCCCGCCGGGTGCTGGAGTCGATAGATATCGTCACGGCGCAGTTTAAAAACGGCAGACGGGATTTCAGGATAGTCGGGGATTACGATACCGGCAACGTATCGAAAAAAGTGGTGAGGATAATCATGAGCTATACGGACTATGTCAACCGCACCGTTTGGCGCAAATAGGGGACCAGCCCCCAAGGGGCCAGTCCCCTCAGGCAAGGGTACCGGTGATAAGGGCGTCCGGTTTCTGCCATTTGCCCTGCCCGATATAGGAGAGGAGGAGATAGCGGAGGTGGTCGAGGCGATGCGCTCCGGGTGGATAACGACGGGGCCAAGGACGAGGCGCTTCGAGCGGGATTTTGCGGCCTTCATCGGGGACGTTTTTGTCCCGCCCGATGTCAGTCTTATTGGCGTTGATGAGACGCCGGAGGGGATGATGGCCCAGGGCGCGGGGGGCGTCGAGGCGATCGCGGTCAACTCGGCGACCTCGGGTCTTCACCTCGCCCTGGAGGCGGCGGGGATAGGCCCGGGGGACTCGGTTATCACAACCCCCCACACCTTCACCGCCACGGCGGAGGTGGTCCGTTATCTGGGGGCCGACCCCATATTCGTGGACATCGACCCGGACACCCTGAATATCGACCCTGCCCGCATCGAGCAGTGCCTGGCACTTAGGCGTCAGGGTGGAAAAAATACGGTGAAGGCGATAATCCCGGTGCATTTCGGCGGGCTGCCCTGCGACATGGATGCCATCCTCGATATCGCCATGCGGCACGACCTCAAGGTGATCGAGGACGCCGCCCACGCGCTGCCGGCCTCGTACAAGGGCGGCCTTGTCGGCTCTCTTGACAGCGATGCCGCCGTCTTCAGTTTCTATGCGACAAAGACCATAACCACGAGCGAGGGCGGCATGATCGTTACAAGGCGGCGCAGGATGGCAAACCGGTGCCGTCTCATGCGGCTGCACGGTATATCGAGCGATGTCTTCGAAAGATACCGGACGCCCTCCCTGGGACACAAACCTTCCTGGAAATATGAAGTGGTCGCCCCGGGCTTCAAATACAACATGACGGACGTGGCGGCGTCAATCGGCATCCATCAGCTCAAGAAGGCATGGGCCTTCCAGCGGCGCCGCTCAGAGATGGCGGAGCGTTACGACGAGGCTTTTAGCGGGCTCCCCGTCATCCTGCCGCCGAGGGCGAAGGGCGCGGATATCCACTCATGGCACCTCTATGTGATCCGTCTGTGCGGAGCAAAGATATCGCGCGACACCTTCATAGACCTCATGGCCCAAAAGGGAGTTGGCTGCAGCGTCCATTTCATCCCCCTGCACATACAGCCTTACTGGAGGAGCAAGTACGGCCTCAGGCCGGAGGATTTCCCGCAGACGCTTCGCGTTTATGAAAAAGCCGTGAGCCTGCCCATCTACACCAGGATGTCCGGGGACGACCAGGAAATGGTGATCAGGGCGGTCAGGGACATTCTCCTCGGATGAGCAGACCTTCGGCGGCCGGGGATATGCGGGAAATGGCGACGGCGGAAGAGGCCGAAAGGATAAAGCGGGTCTATGACCGCAGGGATTCGGACGGGAAGGACACCATTTATTCTTTTTTCAGACCGGCCGCTCTTTTTATGTATCAGCAGCGGGAAAAGGAGATACTGAAGACGCTCTGCTCGGAGGACATGAGAGATATCTCCGGGGAAAAAATCCTCGAGGTCGGCTGCGGCGATGGGAGCGTTTTAAGGGATTTTTTAAGGTATGGCGCAAGGCCTGAAAATTGCTTCGGCGTGGACCTCCTCCCCTGGAAAATTGACGAAGCCAGGAGGCTGTCGCCGAATATCGACTTCAGGTGCTGCAACGCCGAGCGATTGCCTTTCAGGGGCGGGGCATTTGACATCATCTTGTGCATCACCGTATTCACATCCATACTTGACATGGAAATGAAGAGAAATCTTGCGGGCGAGATGGAACGGGTCCTGAAACGCGGCGGCGTCATCCTCTGGTGCGACTTCCATATGGACAACCCGAAAAATGCCGATGTCCGGGGGATAAAGATGCGGGAACTCCGTGATATCTTCCGGGGTCTTGAAATTCGCATGAGGCGCGTCATCCTTGCGCCGCCGCTTGCAAGGGCGATAGCCCCCATTCCAGTCTGCTCTGTTATCTTCTTGAACAGGCGAAGATATTCAATACCCACTACATCGGCGTTATAAAGAAGGGGTAGGCCTCAGTGGCAAAGAGACTCTTCGATATCGCCCTCTCCATCGCCGGGCTTGCCGCGCTGCTGCCTTTTTTTCCCGTAATCGGTCTCTTGATAAAACTCGACAGCCCGGGGCCGGTCTTTTTCAGGCAGGAGAGGGTGGGCCGGGATTTCAGGAGGTTCAGTATCTATAAATTCAGGAGCATGTATACGGGTAATTCCGGCCCGTCCTTGACCGCCCGCGGCGACAAGAGGGTCACAAGGGCGGGGAGGATCTTGCGGAGGTCCAAGATTGACGAGCTGCCGCAGTTGATAAACGTCCTCAAGGGCGAGATGAGCTTTGTGGGCCCCCGCCCCGAGGTCGAAAAATACGTCGGGCTCTTCAGGGAGGATTACGAGCGGCTCCTGAAGGTAAGGCCGGGGATTACGGACCCGGCGTCCATCCGGTACAGCGATGAGGAATGCATCCTGGCCTCATCGCCGGATGCGGAGGAGGACTACATAAGGCATGTGCTGCCCGAAAAGATAAGGCTTGCGGCCAGCTACGCCGCGGCCCCCCGGCTGACGGCAGACGTGGGCATCATCGTTCGCACGCTCCTTCGCATCAAGGGAGGAGGCAGGGCATGAAACGAGAGTTGAAGGCCTTCATTGCGGACTACAGGCGCGCCGCCCTCACCCTTGTCCACCTGGGGGAGGCGGCCCTTGCCAATTATCTCGCCTTTTTTCTGCGGTTCGACATGGCTATACCCGCGGCCGATCTGGAGCGGATGTTTTTCTATCTGCCCTTTCTTCTCGCCATACGCCTGGTCTTTTTCGCCCTGATGGGACTACACCGGGATTTCTGGCGGTATTTCAGCGTGGAAGGCCTCATGCGCCTTGCGGGCTCGGCCGCCCTCGGCAGCGCCGTCTTCATCGCCATGGTGAGATACGCGATAGGCGACGCCGGCTATCCCCTCTCCATATATGTGCTTGACTGGCTGCTGCTGGTCATGGTGGGCAGCGCAGGCGCGCTGCTCATAAGGATATACAGGCAGCGCAGGCCGGAGGCGGCCGCGAAAACGGCGCGGGAATCGGGCCGCCGGAAGATACTCGTCATCGGAGCGGGAGACGCCGGGGAGATGATCGCAAGGGACATGCTCAACAACCCGGAGTACGGGTATGATCCCATCGGGTTTATAGACGACGACAAACACAAGACCGGGCTCGTGATACACGGCCGGCCGATCTTCGGCGCCAGAGAGTCCCTTGCCTCGGTCATAAAGGCGCACCGGCCGCATGAGATACTGATTGCCATGCCCTCGGCGGGCCGCGGGGCGGTCAGCGGGATATATGAGCTATGCAAGCCGCATGACATCCCGATAAAGACGCTCCCCGGGCTTGGCGACATACTCGGCGGAAGGATATCCGTCACTCAGATAAAGCCGCTCCGGCTGGAAGACCTCCTGCAGCGCAAGCCGGTCAGCGCCGATATGAAGGCGGTCGGCGATTATATAAGGGGCAAGGCGGTCCTCGTCACCGGGGCCGGGGGGTCCATAGGCTCGGAGCTTTCGAGGCAGATCATCGCGTACGGGCCCTCAAAACTCCTCCTCTTCGACCGGTGCGAAAACGGCCTCTTCGCCATCGGCTGTGAGCTGGCCGCAAAGGACCATGATGGCCTCCGTGACCATGATGGCCTCCAAAGGCGGGACGGGGAAAATGGGGGAGGCGGGACGAAGGTGGTGAGCATCGTTGGGGACATGCTGGATGAGGCCGCGCTGGAGCGCCTGTTTTCGGCCCATGCCCCGCATATAGTCTTCCACGCGGCCGCCCACAAGCATGTGCCCCTGATGGAAAATAACCCGCTGGAGGCGGTGAAAAACAACATCTTCGGCACGGACAGCCTCATCAAGGCCGCGTGCCGCCACGGCGCAGGAAGTTTCGTGATGATCTCTACGGACAAGGCGGTGAACCCCGCAAACATGATGGGTGCGACAAAGAGAGTCGCCGAATTCCTGGCGATGGCGACGGGCCGCGCCTCCGGAATGAAGTCCACGACGGTGCGTTTCGGCAACGTGCTTGGCAGCAGCGGCAGCGTGGTGCCCATATTCAGGGAGCAACTAAGGCGGGGGGGGCCGCTCACCGTCACTCATCCGGAGGTAAAGCGGTTTTTCATGCTGACGGACGAGGCCGTGCACCTGGTGCTGGTCGCCGCCGCCCGCGGAAGGGGAGGAGAGATATTCGTGCTTGACATGGGCCGTCAGATAAGGATCCTCGACCTCGCGGAAAACCTCATAAAACTCTCCGGCTTCGCCCCGCATAAGGACGTAAAAATAGAGTTCACGGGCTTAAGGCCGGGAGAGAAACTCTTTGAAGAGCTCTTTGATGAGACCGAGATGATGCAGGCCTCGCCCCACGAGAGGCTGACGACCGCCGTGCCTGCCCACGTGCCGAGCCGCGAGGCCATGCGACGCCATCTGGCCATGCTCGGGGAACTGGTCTCGCGGGACGACGTGGAGGGGGTCTTTTCAGAAATCCAAAAGATTGTGCCCAATTTCAAAAAAGAGGCCACGCCCCAAAACGGCCCCAAAAACGGCCCTCAAAACGGCAAGGAAAGGCCGGGCGGAAATGCGGCCTTAGCGGGGCCTCTTTAGATATGCGCCCGCCTTACCGGAATTTTCCCAGATAAATGTTTATCTCGCGCTCGAAATTGTCGCTTAAAACCCCTGTGCCGACGGCCCTTTCGACTTCCCCCAGGTCCCAGAACCTTATCTCTTCTATCTCCTCGGCATTGAATTCAAAGCCGTCGTCCTTCAGGGCGCGGAAGGTATGCACAAGCTCCGTCTCATAGTCGTTGGTGTGGATGTATGAGTGCAGGAATTCGATACGCCCATCCACTCCAATCTCTTCCTTCATCTCCCTGAGCGCGGCCCCCTCCGGGCTTTCGCCCGGGTCGACATGCCCGCCTACCGAGGTGTCCCACCGGCCCGGTGCGACATCCTTGTTCATCGACCGCCTCTGAAGGAGTATCTCCCCCTTCCGGTTGAAGACAAGCACATGGGCGACCCTGTGCATGAGCGCAGGGTTGCCGTGTATCTGCGACCGCGGGGCAAGACCCTTCACTTCGCCCTTCTCATCTACTATCTCTAAAAATTCCTCAGCCATGACCCGCTCCTTCCTTTTTTCCTTTGCCGGTATTTTAATTTTAACCCAAAAGCTGCCGGTAGTGGAACGTCCGGAATGTAAAATCGGATATTATATGGAGCGGCATGAAAAAAAGCGTGATTATAAGCTGGTGTCTCTACGACTTCGCGGGCGCAAGCTACGCCGCCGTGATTGCAGCCGTAATCTTCCCTGTCTACTATGCCAACCACATAGTGGGCAATACGGCCGGGCTTGGGGACCTGTGGTGGGGCAGGGCCATCTCGCTTAGCATGCTGATAGTGGCCGTCACCTCGCCGTTTGCAGGGGGGATAGCCGACAGGGCGGGGGTGCGGAAGAAATTCCTGATTGCCTACACGCTGGCCGCGGTTTTTTTTGTATCCATGTTTTCCTTTCTCAAGGCGGGCGTGGTCATCGGGGGATTTTTGCTCATGGTGGCGGCCAACGTGGCGAAGGAGGGCGGCATCGTGTTTTATAACTCCTATCTGCCGGACATCGCCCCGTGGGAGTTTAGGGGGAGGGTTTCGGCCTGGGGTTTCGCGCTTGGATATGTGGGCTCGGCGGCCGCGCTTCTTATTGCCCTTCCCCTTGTCAGGACGGGGCGTTTCCCTCTGGTATGGCTTTCGGTATCTGCCTTTTTCCTCATTTTTTCGCTCCCGGCTTTTCACTTTCTGCCGCGGGACGAACGGACTGCAGGAGAGGGAAGTATTATCCATTACGCCGCCGAGGGGACAAAGAGCGCCATCTCCGCGCTAAGATGGCTCTGGCTGGAAAACCCTGGCGCAAGGAGCTTTCTCCTTTCTTATCTCTTCTATCAGGACGGGGTGAATACGGTCATAATATTTTCGAGCATCTTCGCCTCGAAGAGCCTCGGATTCGGCCCCACCGAACTGGTGGCCCTTTATCTGGCGGTGCAGATAACGGCGTTTTTGGGGGCGTTTGCGATGGCAAAGCCTGCGGACCTCTGGGGGCCGAAAAAGGTCATAGTGTTTACGCTCTTTCTATGGGTGTTTGTCGCCGCGGCCGCTACTTTTGTCCGGCAGAAGGACCAGTTCTGGGCGATTGCCGGGATCGCGGGGCTTGGGCTTGGCAGCATCCAGGCGGCATCGAGGACGCTTTTTTCCAGGTTTATCCCGCCTGGGCGTCAATCGGAATTCTTTGGCGTATATTCGATGATGGGGAAGACCTCCGCGATAGCGGGGCCTTTGATCTTCGGGCTCGTATCGCGCCTGACAGGCTCCGAGAGGCCGGCGGTTGCCGCAGTGGGCGGGCTGTTCCTCCTCGGCCTCGCCTTTATCGCACCTCTCAGGGAGCCCGGCGCGCCCGTTTAAGTCCTTTTTTATAGAATGGATTTTCCGTTTTCTTGTAAAGCCCTCTTCCGAGCCGATATAATAATGATGATGATACCGAAGATCGACCCCGATAAATGCATCGGCTGCGGGAATTGCGAAGAGGTCTGCCCGGCCGTCTTTCACTTGAACGAGCAACTCGGCAAGGCGGAGGTAATGGACCCCGAGGGCTGTGAGTTTGCCGGCTGCTGCGAGGCCGCGGCCGAAAACTGCCCCGAGGAGGCGATTTCGCTGGAAGAAGGCGAATAAGGCGATTCATTAAAAAAAATCAGCCGGTGAAGTTCGTTACGAACTGCCCTATCTGGACCCCCAGATATACGCATTTGATGCCGTCCATGCACTCATCGGCGTCTTTTTTCTCCAGATGCGTCGTGAGTTCATGGCCGTTTTTGCTGAATTTTACGATATAGGCGTTCTTTTCCGCGCTGAAGGCAATGCCCACCGATATACCATGCCGCCCGATCTCAGGATACATCTCCGTTATCTTGTCTTTTAGCGCTACCACCGTGTAGCCCATGATAAAAACCTCCCGCTTTTTTTCTTAATTTCAATCTTTCAGATTATGATACAAAACGGGAGGCTCCGCAAGCGGGGAATCTGTGGAAAATTAGAGCCCGGGGATACGGGGTGTTTCCCCGGGCATGCCTCATCGAGTGGGAGGGTACATCTCGTTTAAGGCTGATTTATTTTAGCAGTTTATTTTTTTATAGTCAACTATATATAAATAAGATTGTCTATGCAATTTGCACATGCAAATTTGATAAGGCCGCAAGGCAAGATCAAAGCTGCTTGATGTAAAATAAGTAGCTGGGCGCATCAAAAGGAGGTCTGTGATTTATGAGGAAATCGGTTTTTTTCTGCCTTGTAACGGCCGCTTTGTTTCTCTTTTCGTGTCAAAACCAGGGGGGCTCCTCTGGCAACGGGGGGATGGGCGCGGGGGCCGCGATTAGTCCGGACAGCCAGATAAGCGCGCTGAAGGGGGTAGTCAGCCAGGACCCGAAAAACAAAAAGGCATGGATCGATCTGGGCGACATCTCGATGGATTCCGGCCGCTACCAGGATGCCATAGACGCCTACGGCGCGGCCCTGAAACTTGACCCCCGCGATGTAAACGTGCGGGTCGATATGGGCACATGCTACAGGGACATCGGAGACCCCCAAAAGGCGATTGCCGAGTATAAAGAGGCCCTCAGGATTAATCCAAACCATCCGATTGCGACGAGAAACATGGGGGTCGTCCTCGCTTACGACCTGCACAAGCCGGCAGAGGCGAAAAAGATGTTCGAGAGATATCTCAAACTGAACCCCTCCGCCCCGGACGCGGCAGGCATCCGGCAGGAGATAGACAAGCTCAAGGGGAATTGAAGACCATACGCCTGAGCGGCCGCGCTCCGGCTTTTTATTGATTGGTCAAGCTTCGGGGCCGGGCTTTTTATTGATTCGGGCCGCGGGGCCTTTCATCGATTTAATGAGCCTTTCGTATTTTTCTTCGCCCACGCACTGTCTTGCGGCTGGGCACCAGAGGATGCAATTGTAAGCCATCCGCCTTGAGATGGTTTGGCCGCAGCCCCCGCACTCAATCTCCGGCTCGTCCGACCATATCTCGTTTGCCGCGCCGCAGTGGCGGCACCGGATTTCCTCAGGGTGAGGGTTCGTTATCTCCCGGCTCCCCGGACAGCCTTCCTTCGCCATTATCTATTTTATAACAGGGCGGCAGGCGCGCCGCTATGACTTAAATCATTACCCCCGCCATCTTTTGAAGGCGTTGTTTTCGATGCCCGCCTGATCGAGGAGCTTGCCGGCGAAGAACTCCACCATCGCCTCGATGGTGCGAGGCCCGTGGTAAAAGGCGGCCACGGGCGGGGCTATCGTCACGCCCAGCCTGGCCAGTTTAAGCATGTTTTCCAGATGTATTGCGGAGAAGGGCATCTCCCTTGGAGACAGTATCAGCTTGCCGCCCTCCTTTATCTTCACGTCCGCGGCCCTTTCAAGCAGGTTGGAGGCATATCCGTTTGCGACCGCCGAAAGGGTTTTCATCGAGCAGGGCGCGATGAACATCGCCTCCGTCCTGAAAGAGCCGCTTGCAATCGGGGCCGACATTTCGGTCTCGTCGTAATAAAAGAGCTTTCCCCCGCGCACGCCCCCCCGAAGGGCCTTTTCCCCCTGGGTCCCGGAGCCGTATTTGATCCCGGTCTCCTGCTCCAGGATCGGAAGCGATTGTCTTGAAATTGCCAGGTGGACTTCAAAATTCCTCTCAAGGAGCTCCCGCAGCAGTTTAACGCCAATCGCCTGTCCGCTTGCCCCGCTTATGCCCAGTATGAAGCGCTTCATCCCTTTTGACTGATGATAACACACAAAAGCCCGCGGCTGCGGGTGACGCCGCCACTGCCCTGCGGCGTGCGCCATACCGATTGCAGGGGGGCGGAAATCGTCCTATAATTTGTGCAGCTACCGGTCCGTGCATGCCATTACCGATTGCAAGGGGCCCAAGGAGCCGGAGAACAGGCAATGTTTTTTTTATCAAATTCCAGAATTTCTCAAAGGAGGTGCGGATGAAGAAGGGATTTCTTTTTACGAGGTTTGTGGTGGTCCTGGGGTTCTTGTTTATCCTTACCGGCTGCGCGAGCAAGACATTTGTGATGCAGCAGGTGCAGCCGCTTTCAGACAGGCTTGCGAAGGTCGAAAGCCGCCTCGACGACCTCGACAAGAAGGTGGCCGACCTGGATTCCAGGCTGGGCGTGCAAAACGCGGCCATCAACGATTTGAAAAATGACGTGGCCGACGCGAAGAAGATGGCCGAGGAGGCCAAATCCAGCGCGAGCGCCAGCGCAAGCCAGGCGGAGTCCGCGGCCAAGCGGGCCGAGGATGCGGCAAACCGGGCGGAGACGGCCGCAAACAAGTGCGAGAAGGCTGCAAAGAAGTGCGAGAAGGCTTTCAAGTTGAGGCAGAGAAAATAAGAGGGCATTTTCCTGTTGGAGGCCCCCGCGCGGTCAAAAAAGCTTTTTTGGCCGCGCGGGGCACTTCAATCTTAAAGGGCGGGCAATCATCCTTCAATAATTCTTTTTAACGGTTTTGTCCGGGAGATAGACGTGCCGGCGCGCCCGCATGATGGCAACGGGCATCCCCGTCCGCTCTTTAAGCGCCCGCCTGAGCTTCTTCATATCTATCGGATGGAAGTTGTTTTCAACCCTCGGCCGGGACCCTATGACCTCGAGCGGGTCCGGCTCCCTGTGCAGGTAGTCCCTGTGCGCCTCCACATAGATCAGGCCGTCCCGCACGCCCACCTTCACCGGCTGGTAGACTATCGTGACCTGTGTATTTTCCCGGACCAGCCGGAAGAGCTGCGCTATGTCCGCGTTATAAAGCCTTATGCACCCGTGGCTTGCCCTCAGGCCGACGCAAAAAGGCCTGTTCGTGCCGTGAATGAGATATGTGGGCCGCGAGAGCCTCAGGGCGAACCGCCCCATCGGGTTGTCCTTCCCGGGGGGCAAGACCGGGGGTAGCTCCGGGTCCTGTTTCCTTATGGAGGGCGGCACATACCATGCCGGGTCTCTGATCTTCTGTATCACCCTGTAGACGCCGGGGGGCGTATTAAACCCCTGCATGCCTATCCCTATCGGGTAGGTGATCACGAGCCGGGAGCTTAAATAGTAGTAGAGCCTCATCTCGGCCAGGTTTATCACGATGCCGCGATGAGGGGCGTTGGGGAGCACCCTGAAGGTGGGAATTTTTATGATGGTGCCCTTGTCGGGGACCCAGGGGTCGACCCCGGGGTTGGCATCGGTTATCTCGTTATAGCCCACATCGAACTCCGGCGCAAGCTCTATGAGCGATTCGTCATCTCTAATGGTATATGTCTGCGGAGCGCCGATTACCGTGTCCCGGGGGCCGTATGGATAGGCCCCGCCTGCCATGGCCTCATGTGGGACAATGATCCCGAGGGCCAGGATGACTGTCAGAATGGATTTTGCCAACCCAAATCCCTCTCCTTCGATTGAAGCGCCCGCGCGGTCAAAATCCCGATGCAACTGTTTTTTTATCAGCCGCGGGGGGCTGCGCCCGTTTATTTCCAGATTGCCCTACAAATTGTCCCCTGCTTCGTCCGTGGTGTCAACTCCGTTTGATATTTTGACTCCGGTTTCAGGGGCTAAAGACCCAGGCAATACGCGAGATTGCTTAGTTGCAAAGTGAGCTGCTAAACTCATAGGCAAAATGGGAACAGTGAATAGAATCGGACCGGAGTCGGCAAAGTTGTTTTATCGTACACGGCATGGACGTATTTTTCACGGTGATTCGTTGGCGGTCTTACGTGATGAAATTTCGCCACAATCCGTTGACCTTATTATGACCAGCCCGCCCTTTGGATTGGTTAGAAAAAAAGATTACGGCAATGTCGACGCGGACAAATACGTTGAATGGTTTCGTCCATTTGCAGAAGCGATTCACAAGTCTCTAAAACCTCATGGGTCATTAGTTATCGATATCGGCGGTTCCTGGATTCCGGGGCAGCCGACACGTAGCCTTTACCATTACGAACTCCTGCTCATGCTGTGCCAAGAATTCGGTTTTCACCTTGCACAAGAGTTTTTCTGGTGGAATCCCGCGCGGCTGCCAACCCCGGCGGAGTGGGTGACGGTACGAAGGATTCGCGTCAAAGACGCCATTAATTGTATATGGTGGCTTTCTCCCACACCCTGGCCGAAAGCAAGCAATCGACGCGTCTTGCAGCCCTATTCAGAAAGCATGAAGGAACTTCTGGTCAAAGGATATAAGCCGAAAATGAGACCATCCGGTCATGATATTTCGAATAAGTTCGGCACTGATAACGGCGCGGCTATCCCGCCCAATCTGCTTGCTCTTGCCCACACGGAGAGCAATTCGCTCTATATTCGATATTGCAGAGATCATGGAATAAAGCCTCACCCCGCCCGGTTCCCTGTAGATTTACCAGAATATTTTATCAGGATGCTTACTGACGCTCAGGATCTTGTTGTCGATCCATTCGCTGGAAGCTGCGTTACTGGTGAAGCCGCTGAAAAAACAAATCGTAAATGGATATGCTGTGAGCTTGTCCTCGAATATGTGGAAGGGGCCTTGGGCCGGTTCCAGCCCGGACGAAGAGCGGAAAATAGAACGCCCACAATCTCGGCGGGTCAGGTGGAGAATTTTTACAGGGCTTTCAAGCCTGGCCTTATGTGGAACGGCACAGATGAAGCTCTTCTGCCGAAAGACGGAGGCGCGAAAAGGGTATTGCGCAAAGGCACTTCTTCAGGTTCAGTGCACGAGTACGGGCATACTGAAGAAAAGCCAGCGCAAATGAAATTGCTGGAGAGCCGGAAGGCTTATGTTGCTAAGCAACGCAGCGTGAAAAAACCGGTGTAGATTGATGGAGGCTCGGTTAGGAAAACAAGACCTCTTACAGCGGGTCCTTTGGGCTGTCCGGTCGTCAGGATGGAATGCTATCGTTCTGTCTCAAGCTTTACCTTTCCGGCTATCAATTTTCGATAGCAATACCACGCTTGTAGTCCTCTGCTATATCTGGAACATGACCCACGGCGGCTATCCGCGAAACCCTAATGAGCTTCGAATCCAGATTACTGGTGTCGATCGGTTCCAGGTCGAGACCGGAGTCAAAACATTACTTCTTGGCTGGAGCGAGGAAGAGAGAATGTTTGCCGGTTTCGATGTCACGAAGCACCTCATTTCAATGAAGGGAAGATCACCCTCCCTTCAGGTGAGGCGCGAGACTTTGCAGACAGCAAAGATCAAGGACTTTTTCCCTCAGGTTAGGGGCAATCAGGAAAATGTGATCGCATTCAGACCGGAGTTCTTTGTAACTTACGTGCAGGAGCTTGAGGACCTTCACGGCGCGGCGCAACGCCCAGTTGATATAAAGCGTCTGGAAGAGCTCGCAGCGAGTGATATTGAGTGGCAGGTCAAAGATGTGCCTGCCGGATCACGAAGAACAGTCATGGAGAAGCTAAAGCGAAAAGTACGCGACGCGAGATTCAGGAAGAATGTTCTTGTGGCTTACGGCTTCAGATGTGCTATGAGCGACATACAACTCGATTTGCTTGATGCTGCCCATATTATTCCAGTAGAACACCCAAAAGGGACGGATGAGACCAGAAACGGCCTGTGTTTGAGTGCACTTCATCACCGGGCTTTTGATCAAGGGCTTATTGGGATCAAGCGGAATTATTCGATTATTTTTAATGAGGAGCGGTTCGACCGTCTGAGAGCGCTTGGGTGGGATGGCGGAGAATCCGAGTTCAAGAAAACCTGCCGCGACGCAATCAATGTTCCTAAACGAAAGGAATTTTATCCCGACCGGGACTATCTGATATTAGGGCAAGTCCTTCGCGGCTGGAATGCAAAGGCATTTACATAGCCTTGAAATTTATAATGCGCGACGATGCGGCCCAGCTTGCTGCGCAGTGGTTGACGGCAAACGTAGAAGGAGTAACGCTGGAATTAAGGAAAGAATATAAGGATTTTGCACACCACAATAAAAAGAACCCTTTGGATGAGCTATTCTTTATCCTGTGCAGCGTTAAGAGGAGCGAGAAGGTTTACCGCAAAGCCTTCCGGTCCTTGAAACGAAATTACCCGAGATATGAGCTGCTTGCTACTGCATCGGCGAATAAGATAAGCAGAACCGTCGCCTGGGGCGGGCTGCAAAATCAGAAGGCCGCCGCTGCCAAAGAAATCGTCAAACACCTGATTGAGAGATTTGGCAAGCCGACCTTAGCTCCCCTCAAAAAGATGTCAGGTGAGGAGTGCGAGAAGTTTCTCACCGGTCTCCCTAGGATTGGGAAAAAAGCTGCCCGCTGTGTGATGCTTTATTCGCTTGACCGGCAGGTTTTCCCGGTAGACGCCCACTGCTGGCGGATTGCGGGTAGATTAGGATGGCTTGGCGAGAAGCGGAACAGCAAACAGGGCATCGACAATGCTATAGACTATCTACAGGAGCTTATCCCGCCCGAATTTCGCTTCTCTTTACATGTGAACATGGTTTCTCATGGCCGCAAGATATGCACTGCGCGCTCCCGCAAGTGTAGCGAATGCGTTATAGCTGCTTTTTGTCAGGAAAAAGGCTGACAATACTGAATGCCTAGCTTGGCCGAGAGTTGCTGAAAACTCTCATCTCCCGCAAGGCTAAGGACAAGCCTCGGAGGAGCGAAGGCATGTGCTTGCCCCTGGCATGGGCAAGGAGTGCGCTTCAAGCATTCCGCTCATCTCCGGCATAGCTTTCGTATTCGCCATTTCAAGCTCACCCATGCCGGAATGCTTGCGAAGTCAAAGGATCATGAAGGCGTAGAAAATTCAAACTGTACCCGAAAAACTTGACATTTGGGTCCTTTTCCCTATAAATTCTTAGAATGCGGAGACCTATGATAGCGGCGAACTGGAAGATGTACAAGACCATCCCGGAGGCGGTCGCCTATGTCGGTCGGTTTGTGCCGATGGTGAGGAACGCGGCGGATGTGGACATCCTCATAGCCCCGCCGTTTACCGCCATAAGCTCCGTGGCGGCGGCGCTTAAGAAGGGGGGCAGGACGGACATCTTCGTCGCCGCCCAGGACGTTTTTTACGAGGAGAAAGGCGCCTTCACCGGCGAGGTCTCCCCGTCGATGATAAGGGACGCGGGCGGCGGTTTTGCGATCGTCGGCCATTCGGAGCGGAGGCAGTACTTCCATGAGACCGACAGCCTCGTAAACAAAAAGGCGAAGGCCGCGCTCAAGGGGGGCTTGGGCGTCATAATCTGTGTGGGCGAGACCATCGAGGAAAGAAATACGGGCAGGACCTTCGATGTTGTCAAGAGGCAGGTTTCCGAGGCGCTGGTGGAATTTCAGGAGGCGGATTTCAAAAATACCGTCTTCGCCTATGAGCCGATCTGGGCTATCGGCACCGGGGTTACGGCAACGCCCGAGCAGGCTGAAGAGGCGCACCTCTTCATACGCTCGGTCATGAAGGAGATTTACGGCGGGGACATAGCGGGCGACATGAGGATACTCTATGGCGGCAGCGTAAAGCCGGACAATGTCGATGAGATAATGGCATGCCCGGATGTGGACGGGGCCCTGGTAGGCGGGGCAAGCCTGGATCCGGAGAGCTTTTCAAGACTTGTGATGTTCAAGAAAGGATAGAGATGACCATAGTTGTTACGATCCTGCACGTTCTTATCTGTTTGTTCCTGATTTTCGTCGTGCTCATACAGGGCGGAAGGGGGGCGGAGCTTGGCGCCGCATTCGGCGGTTCGAGCCAGACGCTGTTTGGCAGCCGAGGAGCGGCGACCTTCCTGGGCAAGCTCACAACGGCCTTTGCGGCCCTTTTCATGGTGACCTCGATGGTGCTGACGCTGACGTCCATGAGGGGCCGCGGGTCCATACTGAGACCCTCCGCGGCCGGGCGGATGCCGGCGCGCCAGATGCCCTTTACGCCTCAGCCGCCAGGGAATGTCCCCCCTGCGGGCCCCGCTGGGAAATGACCGTGCGTGTCTTTTAGAAGGTTTTACCGCGCTTCAGTCCTTTTAGCAGCCGTCTTTTTTGCCCTTTCACTGCTGACTGCCTGCCGGAGGGCGCCCAGCATCCACATGCCGGATGCCGTTGTGGTCGGCTCGCTCGCGGACGCAAGAAATCCCCTGCCCCTTATGGCCAGCGACTCGGCCTCCGCGGAAATAAGCGGCTGGATCTTTAACGGGCTCACCAAATACGACAAGGACCTCAAAATCGTGCCGGACCTCGCAAAGAGCTGGGAGATAAAAAATGGCGGCCTGGAGATAATCTTCCACTTAAGACGGGGGGTCAAATGGCAGGACGGAAAAGAGTTCACGTCCGCCGACGTCCTTTTCACCTACGATACCGTCACCGACCCGAAGGTCCCGACTCCTTATTCGAGCAATTACGGCCCGGTGGGAAAAGTGGAGGCCCCGGACCCGTACACGGTCCGGGTCTATTACAAAAAACCCTACGCCCCGGCCCTTGAATCCTGGGGCATGGGCATAATCCCAAAGCACATCCTTGAAGGCAGGGACATGACCGATGAGAGGTTTTCAAGACACCCGGTCGGCACCGGCCCTTACAGGCTGAAACGCTGGACAACGGGGCAGAGCATAGAGCTCGACGCCTTCGACGGCTATTTTGAAGGCAGGCCGGGGATAAAAAAATTCATAATGAGGATCATCCCCGATAACGCCACCATGTTTCTGGAGCTGAAATTCGGGGGCATAGACTACATGGATGTCACGCCCCAGCAGTACAAGCTCGTCGTCTCCCGCTCCAGGTTTTTTGAAAGGTATTTTCAGCGGTTCCGCTATCCCGCCTTCGCCTTTACCTACCTGGGATGGAACGAGCTCGACAGCAGGTTTAAGGATGTCAGGATCAGGAGGGCGCTCTCCCATGCGATAGACAAGAAATCCATCATAAAGGGGGTGCTCATGGGATACGGCACGCCGTGCACCGGGCCTTTCCTTCCCGGCTCCTGGGCCTATAACCCGGATGTCAAGGACCCCTCTTACGACCCGGCGCGCTCCCTCGAGCTTTTCCGCGAGGCCGGCTGGACGCTCAAAGACGGCGTGCTCCAGAAAGACGGGGTGCCCTTCAGCTTCACCATCATCACGAACCAGGGCAACACCGAGCGGCTGCTGGCGGCCCAGATCATAAAGGAGGACCTGAAAAAAGTCGGCGTCGAGGCCCATATAAAGGTCCTCGAATGGCAGGCCATGCTTCATGATTTCGTGGACAAAAAGCGCTTCGAGGCGGTGCTGATGGGCTGGTCGCTGTCAAGGGACCCGGACCTCTACCAGATATTCGATTCCTCGCAGACAAAAGAAGGGGAATTCAACTTTATCTCCTATAAGGACCCGCAGGCCGACAGGCTCCTAGAGGAGGGCCGCAGCACCCTGGACCTCAGGAAGAGAAAAGCCATTTATCACAAGCTCCATGCGATATTCGCCTGGGACCAGCCCTATACTTTTCTCTATGTGCCCGACGCCCTGCCCGTCTTGAGCAGGAGGTTCAAGGGCGTGCATGAAGCGCCCATCGGCATATGGTACGACTTCATCCACTGGCGCGTCCCCGCCGACAAGGCCCTGTGGTATAATTGAAGCCTGAAAAGGCAGGCTTTCAGTTCTTTAACCGCCTTCAAGTTTTTTTATTTTTTACTTTTACTTGTAAATTTTAATTTTTCAAGACTGCAGAGATAGCCAGGGAGACAGATAATGGCGCATCCGACAACACTCGCGTTCGTTCTTGCCGGAGGGAAAGGCGAAAGGCTCTTTCCGCTTACGGCGATGAGGTCGAAGCCGTCGGTCCCCTTTGGCGGCAGATACAGGATCGTGGACTTCGCCCTGAGCAATCTCATAAACTCGAGGATTTATTCGATATACCTGCTCGTTCAATACAAGTCCCAGTCTTTGATAGAGCATGTCAGGCACAACTGGGTGCTCTCCTCGGTCATGCGCGAGCACTTTGTCGCGGTCGTCCCGCCGCAGATGAGGATGGGGCCGGAGTGGTTCCAGGGCACGGCGGACGCCGTCTTCCAGAACCTGGCCTTCATAAGCCAGTTGAACCCGGAGCTTGTGATCATATTCGGCGCGGACCACGTCTACCGCATGGACATAAGGCAGATGATGGATTTTCATCTGGAGAAAAAGGCCGACATAACGGTTGCGGCGAGGCCGGTGCCGCTTGAGGAGGCCTCGAACTTCGGCGTCATCGTGGCGGACGCCGACCAGAGGATCATCTCCTTCCAGGAGAAGCCGAAGGAACCCAAACCGATGGCCACCGACCCCGGCAGGGCCTACGTCTCCATGGGCAATTACATCTTCGGCAGGGACTTCCTCATCCGCGCTCTGGTCGAGGCGCAGGCAAAAAGACAGCATGATTTCGGCACGCATATACTGCCTGCCTCTCTGGAGAAGGGCAGGGTCTTCGCCTACGATTTCTCCTCGAACGCCATCCCCGATATGAAGCCCTTTGAGGAGACCGGCTACTGGAGGGACGTGGGGACGATAAAATCGTATTACGACGCCCATATGGACATGCTCGGGCCGGAACCAGGGTTCGACCCCATGAACAGCCTCTGGCCCATACACCCGGCGTTTTTCGAGGGGCCGGCCACAAAGATCTTAAGCGGAGAGATTACGGACAGCGTCATCGCCGACGGCTGCCTGATAGAAGGCGCCACCATCCGGAGGTCCTTCATAAGAAGCGGCGTTAGGATAGAGCCGGGGGTGGTCATAGACAATTGCATAATCATGGACCACTGCGTCATCAAGCGCGGGGCGAAGCTGAAAAACGCGGTCATCGATAAGATGAACCTGATAGAGCGGGACGAGACGATCGGTTACGACCCGGCCAGGGACATGTTCCGCTGCCATATAGACGCCTCGGGCATAGCCGTCTTGCCCAGGCAGGGCAGAAAAGAGATACCCGCCTATTAGTCTTTTCCTCGGGAAAGCGCGCTCTTGAATTTACCGGCGTATTTATTGATCGGGTTGCCCCTGTCCAGAAAGGGGACGGCCGGTTTCTTCCTTAACCCCATCTTTTTTATCTCGGACTGGAGTTCCCTGTTTGAGGGGTCCGCGGCAAACCCCTTTTTAAACGCGCTCATCGCCTCCCGCTTCCTGCCCGCCGCGAGGTATGCCCTGCCCAGGTTCAGGTACAAAAACGGATGGTAGAACTCCGCCCCGAAGGGCAGCTTCAATGTGTTTTTGACCGCCTTCATGCACTCCTCGATCCCCTCGGAAACACCGATGCCCAGCTTCGCCCTCAAAAACCCGTGATAGGAAAGAAGGAAGGAGTTGTCCGGGTAATGGGCGAGCCCCTCGGAGAGCACATCGAAGGCCAAACGGCCCCGGCCTTTCCTTAAAAGGCCCAGCGTCTCCTTGAGGAATGCTTCGGCCTCCTCCGGGCAAAGCTCTTTTTTGAGCCCGGCGATTGCAAGCTCGTGCTGGCGCCGCATGAGCTCCGTTAAGGCCGGGCCGGTCTTTTCGTCCTGGCCGCTCGCCTTCTGGTATTCGGATTTTTTGGTGGAAATGATCTGGCCATTCAGATACACGCGCGTTATTATCAGGTCCCCTGCGGGTTCCGTAAGCACGAGATAGCGCTTTGAGTTTATGGTGAGGCTGGCCTCAAGGAGGTAGCTGGCCCCGGATTTGATTTCAATCCTGTCAGAACCTGCCATGGGCCTATCATAGCCCGGAAGGGAAAAATAAGCAAATGGACTGGCGGATGCCCTCACCCTCCGCTTCGCTCCTCTCTCTCCCACAGCCCGTCTTGCCCAGCGTCGTATGAAGGGGATATAATAAAAAACTCGAATCAAAAGGCGTTAAGGACGGATGGTCCGGATGAAAAGGAGGATTTAAACGCATGAATATAACCGAGAAGATACTGGCCGGGCACCTCTCAGACAATGAAGACGGGAAAAAGGAGGTCTTTCCCGGCCAGCTCATAAACGCGCGGGTGGATTTCATCCTGGCAAACGACATAACCGCCCCCATAGCCATCCGGGAATTCGGGCGCATCGGGGCCGGGGACGTCTTCGACCGGCAGAGAGTGACCTTCGTGCCGGACCATTTCGCCCCGCAAAAAGACATCCAGGCGGCCGAGCAGTGCAAGCTCCTCAGGGAGTTCTCCCATGAGCACGGGCTGAAATATTACTACGAGGTCGGAAGGATGGGCGTGGAGCACGCGCTCCTGCCGGAGGAGGGCCTGGTGCTGCCGGGCGACGTCATAGTCGGGGCCGACAGCCATACCTGCACCTACGGGGCCCTGGGCGCTTTTGCCACGGGGGTGGGTTCCACCGATGTCGCATCCGCCATGGCAACGGGCGAGCTCTGGTTCAAGGTGCCCGAGTCGATGAAGTTCATATATTACGGCAAGCTCGGCAAATGGGTCGGCGGAAAAGACATCATCCTTCACACGATAGGCGACATCGGGGTCGACGGCGCCCTTTACCGCGCCATGGAGTTTGACGGGGAGACCATACACTCGCTGCCTATGCACGCAAGGCTTACCATGTGCAACATGGCGATAGAGGCGGCCGCCAAGTCCGGCATCATCGTGCCCGACGAAGTGACCAGAATGTACGTGGAGGGCAGGGCGAAAAGGGCATTCACTTTCTTCACGTCGGACCAGGATGCGAGCTACGTGGAGATAAAGGAATACGACGCCTCAAAAATCCCGCTCACGGTCTCGGTCCCGAGCCTGCCGTCAAACGCAAAACCCGCAGCGGAGCTCTCCCATGTCGGCTTGGACCAGGTCGTCATAGGCTCATGCACCAACGGGCGGCTTGAGGACCTCCGCGAGGCTGCCCGGATATTGAAGGGAAGGAAAGTGGACCCGAATGTCAGGCTCCTGGTGATACCGGCCACCCAACGGATATATCTTGACGCCATGAAAGAGGGACTTTTTGAGATATTCGTCGAGGCCGAGGCGGTAGTTTCCACCCCGACCTGCGGGCCGTGTCTCGGCGGCCACATGGGCATACTGGCAAAAGGGGAAAGGGCGCTTGCCACCACGAACAGGAATTTCGTAGGCAGGATGGGACACCCCGAAAGCGAGGTGTATCTCTCCGGGCCGGCCGTTGCGGCGGCCTCCGCGGTGCTGGGAAGAATCGGCGTGCCCGAAGAGCTGGGGCTCTGATCAGCTTGACCCCCGAACAGAAGTTGGCGGCGCTCGGCATAGAGCTGCCCGCCTCTACCGCGCCCCTTGGGGCCTATCTCCCCGTCCAGAGGACGGGGGACCTCCTTTTTTTAAGCGGGCTGCTGCCCCTTGCCGATGGCAAGCTCCTGAAGACGGGAAAGATCGGCGACCAGGTGACGGCGGAAGAGGGCGTGCGGCTTGCGAGGGCCGTTGCGATAAACGCGCTTGCGGTCTTGAAATCGCACCTGGGAGAGCTTGCGAAGGTCAGAAAATGCGTAAAAATCACCGGCTATATCGCATCCGCCCCCGGCTTTACAGGACAGGCCGCCGTCCTCAACGGGGCCTCCGAACTTCTGGTCCAGGTCTTCGGAGACCCAGGCAGGCACGCCCGCGCCGCCGTCGGCGTCTCCGTGCTGCCCCTTGACAGCCCGCTCGAAGCGGACTTCATATTCGAGGCAGGAGAATAAAAAAACCCCCTGGGAAACCCCTCTCCCAACCCTCTCCCCAAGGGGAGAGGGTTTCACACAAGAATGAACCACCCTGCGGCAAGCTGCAGGGAATTGCAAGTTAAAAGCTTTCAGATGTTTCTTGCTGCCTGAATCAGGCGCTCTGGGCGGCCCTGTCCTCGGCCTTCTCTATTGAGTAGCCGGCCAAATGAAGTATCTCCTGCTCGCTGGAGTCCAGCATATCCACAAAGGTGCTTACCACAAGGGGATCGAATTGGGAACCGGAGCACGCCTGAAGCTCATCTTTTACTTTCCGGATCGTGTGGGCCTTTCTGTAGGGCCTGTCCGTCATCATGGCGTCGAATGTGTCGGCGACCGACAGTATCCTCGCCTTGAGGGTTATCTCTTCCCCGGCTATGCCGTGCGGATAGCCGTTTCCGTCGTACCTTTCATGGTGCTGCAGGATGGTGGTCCTTATCCCTTCCAGGGTGCCAATCGGCCCCAGGATTTCGTTTCCGATAAGCGGATGGGCCTTCACCAGGCTGAACTCCGCGGGCGTGAGCCTGCCGTTTTTATTGAGGACCATTGAATTCACGCCTATCTTCCCTATGTCATGCAGTATCGCCGCGTGTTCCAGGAGCTCTATTTCCTGGTGGTTCAGCCCGAGTCTTCTGCCTATCATGAGGGCGAGGGTCTTTACCCTCTCGGAATGGCCGCGCGTGTACTTGTCGTTCGCTTCGAGCACGTTTACGAGCGCCTGGATGGTGCCGAAATAATTGGATTTCACCGATTCGTAGAGCCAGGCATTCTCGATGGCCACCGTCGCCTGATTGGCCATCGTGGAGAGTATATCCAGTTCGTCCTCGGTAAAGCTGGAATCCGCCTTGTCCAGAAGCATCCCGCCTATCATCCTGCCCTTCACCTTGAGGGGCACGCCGATTGTGGAGACCCCGCCCGGCCCCTCAGCCGCCCTCACGAAGACGCCGATCCCCTCGTTAATCAGTTTTAAATAGAGCGGGTTCGTCTCCGGGGGGACATCCACGTTTTCCACGCCCATCCCCTTCCGATACTGGAGGATGAGTCTCTCGTTGTCTTTTTTCTCGACGCAGATGTAGCCGCTGCCGGCTTTCAGGAGTTCCGAGGCCGTGCGGATTATGAGCCTTATTAGCTCTTCCATCTCTATTATCGAGGCGAGCGCTCTTCCAACATCGCTTATCTTCTTCAGGCGCTCGACCATTTTTTCAAGCTCCAGGTTCTTGGTCTTGAGTTCCCTCGTGAGGCTGAGGATGGCCTTGTTCGCGGTCTCCACTTCCTTAACCTTGAATTCAAGCCGGCTGTTTAGCTCCTCCAGTATGCGCTTGTGGTCAAGCTCCACGCGTGCGTTGTTTATCTTCCTCTCCTTCTTCAGGTTCTTCTCATACAGGTCCTTTACCTGCCCTATCATCCGGTTGAACGAGTCCGCCAGCGCGCCAAACTCTCCGGTGGCGCCGGTTTCCACCCGCGCGTCGAGGTCCCCGCCTTCGACCTTCCTCATGGTGTCGACGAGCGCCTTGATGGGCTTGATTATGTTTTTCGCAAAGAGCAGACTGAGCACCAGCGAGACGACGAGCACGGTCGCCAGGTTCAGCAGGATGAGGAACCGCCTCAGGGAAAATATTTCGTCCCTGGTGCCGGAGAAATCCGACTTTATCTCCACAACGCCGTTTACCTTTATCTGTTTGCTGTGGCAGCTGTAACACGCCGGTTTGTTCATTATCGGGGTATGGAGGACCATGGCGCCGCCCCTGACCACGGGTTCGCCGGCAAGGGCCCGGACATAGACGAAGTCCTTGGATTTGTATCCTATCTCCGAGGGTATGTTGGAATTCAGCACGTAGCCGTCCGGCGAGACAATCCTGAGGCTCATTATCTCGGAGTTTTTGCCGATGTTCGTGATCGTCCTCTGCAGCTCCGTTCCGGCAAAGCCCCGCAGCATGTCGTCTTCCATGCCCTGGATGATGACCTTGCTCATTAGCCGCAGGTTTTCCGCATTCATTTCCGTTAGACGGTTCGACTGGTAGTTAAGGACTATGGCGGTGGACAGGCCAACGGAGGCTGTTATAACCAGCGCGATAATGCCTATCATTCTGGTCTTTAATGGCATAATTACTCCATAATGCCCTTGCAATATTTATGCCTTTTGATATATCCTTGTTTTTCAAGGAGTTATAAAAAGGTGTTGTTTTTTTCTTACGTGATTTCACACATTTTTCAAATATCCACTGCTATAATTAACGCAATTTCTGAATTATATGAATAAATACTTGAAAAATTTCAATGAATTCATGTGGCGGGCCTGCCGGGGCCGCGGTGAGCTTTGCATCGGATTCACCGCGGTAATAGCCGCGTGGAAGGTGAAATTCTAAGATATGTCCGAACCGCTGGTGGCGATTATAGGAAGGCCGAACGTCGGCAAATCCACTCTCTTTAACCGCATGGTGGGGGGAAGGCGCGCCATTGTGGAGGCGGTGGAGGGTGTCACCAGGGACAGGAATTACGCCCAGGCCCGGTGGGAGGCGAAGCGTTTCATCGTAGTGGACACGGGGGGATTTTATCCCGAGCCGGCTGAGGAGATATTTTCGGAGGTAAAGGAGCAGGCGCTCTTTGCCGTCGATGAGGCCGATCTGATAATCCATCTCCTTGACGCCAGGCAGGGGCTTTTGCCCGCCGATGAGGCGATAGCCGCGATGCTTCGGTCCTCGGGAAAGAAGGTCCTCTGGGTGGTCAACAAGGTGGACGCCCCGCCGAGGGAAGACCTCTTTTACGATTTTTACCGGATAGGGGGCGGTGAGGTGCTGCCGGTGTCGGCCGCGACCGGATATATGTTCGAGGAGCTCATGGAGAAGGTGGCGGAGCTGCTGCCTGAAAGCGCCGGCCCCGGGACCGCCGACAGGATGCCGAAAGTGGCCGTTGTGGGCAGGCCGAATGTGGGGAAATCGACTTTCATAAATTCACTGCTGGGTAAAAAAAGGCTCGTGGTGACGCCCGTTGCCGGGACCACCAGGGATTCGATAGACGTGGTCTGCAGCTACTACGGCAGGCGATACCTCTTCATAGACACGGCAGGCATAAGGAGAAAGTCGAAAAATTACCCCGTCGAGCAATTCTCCATGGTGATGGCATACCGCAGCATAGAGCGCTCCGATGTGGCCGTCATACTGATGGACGCCAGTAAGGGGATAGTCTCCGACGATCAGAAGGTAGCCGGCCTGGTGCATGCAAGCGGCAAGGGGGCGGTCTTCGTCCTTAACAAGTGGGACCTGGTCTCCAATCCCGAAGAGGCGTACAAGGATTTCATGGCGGAGTTTGCGCGCAAGATATGGTTTTTCAACCATGCCCCCCTGCTTACCGCCTCCGGCCTCGAACTGAAAAGGATAACGAAGATATTCCCACTCATAGACGGCGTGCTTGCCGAGCGCGCGAAGACCGTGCCGCCCGAGGAGCTTGACGAGCTGCTGGAGCAGGCGGGCGCGGGGCTGCGCCTGCCCCTCTACAGGGGCAGGAAGGTGCGGGTCTATGGCATAAGGCAGATCGGCAAGGAGCCGCCGGTCTTCGCCCTTTACTGCAGTGAGCCCGCGGGCCTCACGGCCCAAGCCCTGAAATTTTTCGAAAGACTCCTGCGTGAGAGGTTTCGCTTTGCCGGCACCCCCGTCAAGATAGTCGCCAAGAGGAAGAGATGATAAGGGCCCTCCGGGTGCTCGCCAGGAGTTTCAGGGATTTTTATCTTGACGGCGGAGTGGCCCAGGCGGCCGCCCTCGCATATTTCTCGATGATGACGATGGTGCCCTTTCTCATATTCCTCGTGTCCTTTACCGGCTATTTCATGGGCAGCATGAGGTTTTACCGCTTCTTCTTCTCCAGGATAATCAACTATTTCCCGCAGGGGACGGAGAAGATGGCGTGGATAGTCAGGGGCCTCGGCCGCTACCATAACGCCGGTATGGCGAGCCTGGCGATTTACGGCCTCCTGTCCTACGGGCTCTTTTTGAATCTGGAAAGGGCCATGAACGTGGTCTTCAAGGTCAAGAAGGGGCGGCACGTCCTCCATTCCGCCCTGCTTGCCCTTTTTGTCATATCGGTGATAGGGGTATTGATCCTGTTTTCAATCGTCTTTAACGGGTTCGAGCCGTTTCTGTCGTTTATAGGAGAGACTTTCAGGCTCAGGGCGGTCCATCTGGTGACGATAAAATATATCGTGCCGGGGGCGCTGCTGTTTGCCGTCTCCGCCGCCGTTTATTTCTTTATACCCGCAAGGAGGATAAGGCTCGCGCATGCCGTGTGGGGCGCCCTCTTTACCAGTGTAACGATAGAGGCGGCGAAGCGCTTTTTTGCGGTCTACATAAAATCTTTCTGCATCGGAAAGATATACGGGCCGCTTTCGGCCTTCATGGTGTTCCTGCTGTGGATATTCTATTGCTGCTGCATATTCATCATCGGCGGCGAGGTCGCGCATAACGCCGGCGCTGGCAAATAGGGGAGGGGGCAAAGGGATCATGATGGAGCTGACAGGCAAGATCGTGGAGGTGGCGACGGCGGAGCTTGTTTACACGGGCCGGCTTGCCTGGGTCGGGGAGGCCGAGGTCTGGCTGGAGTCCGAGACGGGCTGGGTCTCGGTCCCGCTTGAAAATATTGCTTTTATAAGGGAAAAGGAAAAAGATGCGGACTCCCCTTTTTAATTTCCCCCGGATAATATAAAATTGGGTTGGAGGTTATGGGGCGGAGGTGGTTATTTTACGGAGGGAGGACTGCTAATTTGATCGATGTCCTGATTGCCGTGACGTCCCTGCTGGTGCTCGTTATATCCGTTGCCATCGTTTTAAGCCTGATAGAGTTCAGAAGGGAGGTCCGCATCCTGAACCAGTCCCTTCAGAGGCTGGAAAATACCCTTTTCCCGACAATACAAGAGGTCTCGGAGACGATTATGGGGGTCAAAGGGATAGTTGAAAAGGTAAACGGCATAGCCGACGACGTAAGACAGGTAAGCGGCGCGGGCCAGGACCTGGCGAAGGAGATAGACAAGATCACGCATACGATCAGCTCCACGACGCTCAAGGCAAGGGCGAGCGTGGAGGGGTTTAAGGCCGGGATTTGGGCGGCCTTGAAATTTTTAAAGGCCAATTTCCTAAAAAAAGGAGGCTCCGACAATGGGTGATGAAAGCGGCCGCAACAGCGGCAATGTCATTTTGGCGTTCACTCTTGGGGCGCTTGTAGGCGCGGCAGCCGCGGTCCTTTTTGCGCCCGCGTCCGGCAGCGAGACCAGGAAGCGCATCAAGGATTTTACCGGAGATGTCATGGGCAAGGCCGGCGACTACGTCGGCGACGTGAAAGGCAAGGTAAGTGAGGGCATCCAGAAGGGCAGGGAGGCCGTCAGCGACAGGAAAAACATGATTAAAAGCGCCCTGGAAGCCGGAAAGGAGGCCTATGTCCGGGAGAAAGAGCGCGTGGAGCGGGACGAAGAATCCGCCCAGTCCTGATGCATGAAGCCTCGATAATGCAAAGCGTATTTGAAATCGCGCTCGGGAAACTCGAAGGCTCCGGCTACGAAAGGGTGGACTCCATATCGCTTCGGATCGGCCGGGCGACAGGCGTAGTCTCCGACGCCCTGAAATTCGCCTTCGAGGCCCTAAAACCGGGCACCCCGTTTTACGGGGCCGCCCTGGTTATCGATGAGGTCCCGGTCGGAGGTGTTTGCCTTTCCTGCGGGGAGGATTTTTCCACGGACGAGAGGTTCGTCTTCCAGTGTCCGGCCTGCGCCGGGAGCCGCCTCGATATTACGAGGGGCAGGGAGCTTGACCTCACCGGGATGGAAGTCTCGTGAAGGTCAACCCCGAATTGAGGGTCTCATGAAAGTTAACCCCGAGTTGAGGGTTTTATGAAAGTTAACATAGTGACCCGGATTCTCGAGGCCAATGAGAGGCTCGCGGAGCAAAACAAGGCGCTCTTCAAAGAAAGCGGGGTCTTCGTCCTGAATATAATGTCCTCCCCCGGCGCGGGAAAGACCACCTTCATAGAGGCCACGATAAAGGCGCTTGAGGCAAGGGGGCTGCGCGTCGCGGTCATCGAGGGCGATATCCAGGGGACGTCCGATGCCGAGCGGATAGGGGCGCTGGGCGTGCCCGTCGTGCAGATAAACACGGGCGGGGCCTGTCACCTGGACGCCAACATGGTCAGAGAGGCGCTGCCGGACCTGCCGCTTGCCGGAATCGGCCTCCTGATAATAGAAAACGTGGGCAACCTTGTCTGCCCCGCGGAATTCAACGTGGGCGAGGACGCCAAGGTGATGCTCCTTTCGATTGCCGAGGGGGACGACAAGCCCCTGAAATACCCGCTCATGTTCCAGGAATCGAGGGCGCTCATAATAAACAAGATGGATCTGAAACCCTATCTCGACGTCGATGTCGGGAAGATAAGGAAAGACTCGCTGTCTCTAAACCCCTCGCTCAACATCTTCGAGGTATCGGCCAGGAATGGGGATGGCATCGGCCAATGGGTGGAGTGGCTTGCTGGATATATTGACAAAAATAGCTGAACGTAAGATCGAGGAGGCAATGGGCGAGGGCGCCTTTGAAAACCTGGCCGGCGCGGGTAAGCCCCTCTCATTTGAAGACGACAGCTTCGTCCCCGAGGATTTAAAACTTGCCTTCCGGGTCCTTAAAAATGCCGGATTTGCGCCCCCTGAAGTGGAGCTTAAAAAAGAGATCATGAATTTAAGGGACCTGATAAATTCAATAGACGACGACAAGCAGAGGCTCAAAAAACTGCGGGAGCTCGACTTCAAGCTCGCCAAACTGGGGGTCCTGCTGAACCGCCCCCCGTATCTTGAGGAATACGAAGACCGCCTCTGGGAAAAATTCCTGTCCTGCTAGAATGGCGGAGAGGCAGGGATTCGAACCCTGGGTGGGGTCGCCCCCACAACGGTTTTCGAG
>JAJYJK010000087.1 GCA_021789555.1 Nitrospirota bacterium | reverse complement strand
AGTCGCGCCCCCAGCCGGCTTCCCACCCCTGGAAAAAAGGCAACCGCAACCTCTTTAGGAAGATGCGCTTCCAGGCCCAAAAACCACTGGCGGCCACAACACCATGACCGGACATTTCTACTTTGCCGAAAACCGGACATTTCTACTTTGCCTTGACATTAAATAGCCTTACGGCTTGAAAATCGGGGCTTTATCGGTTAGACTTATGGACCTTCGGGCTAAAACAAAAAACTCTAAATTCATTTTGGAGGGAGATAGATGGCTAAAGCGGCGAAAGCGGGAAAGGTCCCCGTAAAGACGGAAAAAACCAATAAAGCCGGGGCCAAAAGCCCTGCCGGGAAAAAATGGGTCTACTTCTTCGGCATGGGCCGGGCCGACGGCAAGGGGGAGATGAAAGGCCTTCTGGGCGGCAAAGGCGCCGGGCTTGCCGAGATGAGCAGGCTTGGGATGCCGGTGCCGGCCGGCTTTACCATCACCACCGAGGCCTGCAACGCCTTCTTCGATAGCGGCAAGGGGGCTGGTCCCCGCTACCCCGCGGGCATGTGGGAAGAGGTGCTCCAAAACTTGAAGAAAGTCGAAAAGGCGATGGGGATGAAGTTCGGCGACCCCGATAACCCGCTTCTGGTCTCGGTGCGCTCCGGGGCCAAGTTCTCAATGCCCGGCATGATGGACACTGTCCTCAACCTGGGCCTGAACCGCGACACCCTCCAGGGAATTATCAGGAAGACAAAAAACGAGCGTTTCGCATACGATGCCTACCGACGCTTCATAGGGATGTTCGGCAGCATCGTGATGGGCATAAGCAAGAAGAAATTCGAGGACGCCCTCGATGAGGCGAAAAAAAGCAGAGGTTCCACTCAGGATACGGACCTTACGGAAGGCGACCTGGAAAAACTTGTCGAGACCTATAAGGAGATATACAGGAGGCAGACGGGCTACGGCTTCCCGGAGGACCCGTATGAGCAGTTGAAAATGGCCATAAACGCCGTCTTTGGTTCCTGGTTCGGCGACAGGGCGATAAAATACAGGAGACTAAACGACATACCCGATAATTTGGGCACCGCCTGCAACGTGCAGACGATGGTGTTCGGCAATATGGGCGACAATTCCGGCACCGGCGTTGGCTTCACGCGCGACCCCTCGACCGGCGAGAGGCGCTTTTTTGCCGAATGTCTCATTAACGCCCAGGGCGAGGACGTGGTGGCGGGCATTCGCACGCCGCTTCATATAGACGAGCTGAAACGGAGGCTCCCCGGGGCTTACAGGGACTTGGACGGCATTTACAAAAAACTGGAAAAACACTACAGGGACATGCTGGACCTGGAGTTCACCGTTCAGGACGGCAAACTCTACATGCTCCAGACGAGGGTCGGCAAGCGGACGGCGAAGGCCGCCCTGAAGATAGCCATCGACCTGGTAAAGGAAAAACAGATCGATAAGAAAACGGCCCTCCTGAGGCTGGACCCGGCGCAGTTGGACCAGCTCCTGCACCCGATGATAGACCCGAAGGCCCATATAAAGGCGCTTGCCAAGGGGCTGCCCGCCTCCCCGGGCGCGGCCATCGGCAAGGCGGTCTTTACCGCCGATGAGGCCGAGAAATGGGCCGCCAGGGGCGAGAAGGTCATACTGGTGAGGCCGGAGACATCGCCCGAGGACATAGGGGGGATGAACGCCGCACAGGGCATACTCACGGGAAGGGGCGGGATGACCTCCCATGCCGCCGTTGTCGCAAGGGGGATGGGCAAGTGCTGTGTCGCTGGCGCAGGCGCGCTTAACATAGACGAGCAGGCGAAGCTGTTTACCATTAACAACACGACCGTCAGGGAGGGCGATTTCATAACCCTGAACGGCACCACGGGCGAGGTCATGCTGGGCGAGATGCCGCTTGTCCAGCCCGAGATGACGAAGGATTTTGCGACCATCATGAAGTGGGCCGACGAAACGAGGAAGATAGGCGTCTGGGCCAACGCCGACACCCCGAAGGACGCCGCAACGGCAATGGGGTTCGGGGCCGAGGGCATCGGGCTTTGCAGGACCGAGCACATGTTCTTCGATGCCGACAGAATAAAGGCCGTCAGAGAGATGATACTCTCGGACGACACCGAAGGCAGGAAAAAGGCCCTGGCAAAGCTCCTGCCCATGCAGAAGGGGGATTTCATCGGTATATTCAAGGAGATGAAAGGCCTTCCCGTCACCATCAGGCTCCTGGACCCGCCGCTCCATGAGTTTTTACCCCACACGGACGCGGAGCTGACGGAGCTTTCGTCAGATATGGGGGTGCCGTTTGAAAAGTTAAAGGCCAGGAACAGCGCCCTCCACGAGTTCAACCCCATGCTCGGGCACAGGGGATGCCGCCTCGGCATTACCTACCCGGAAATTTACGAGATGCAGGTCCGGGCGATTATGGAGGCGGCCTGCGAACTTAAAAAGGCAAAGGTGAAAGTCTCTCCGGAGATAATGATACCGCTTGTCGGGCACGTAAACGAGCTTAAGTCGATGCGGCAGATGACCATACGGGTGGCCGAAGAGGTCCAACATGAATACGGGATAAAGGTGAACTACTCCGTGGGCACCATGATAGAGGTGGCAAGGGCGGCCATCACCGCCGATGAGATAGCCGGCCAGGCCGACTTCTTCTCCTTTGGCACCAACGACCTCACCCAGACGACATTCGGCCTTTCGAGGGACGATGCGGGCAGGTTCCTGCCGGCTTATGTGGAAAAGGGCATCCTGGAGGAAGACCCCTTCATCACGTTGGACCAGGGTGGCGTGGGCCAGCTTATGAAACTCGCGGTTGAAAAAGGCAGGAAGGTCAGGAAGGGCCTGAAAATGGGCATCTGCGGCGAGCATGGCGGGGAGCCCAAGTCGGTGGAATTTTGTCACAGGATAGGCCTAAATTACGTGAGCTGCTCCCCTTACAGGATACCCATAGCCAAACTGGCCGCCGCCCAGGCCGCGGCAAAGAGCAAAACGGGCGCGGACCTCTCAAGGGCCACTGTTTAAATTAAGGCGGGGCCACTGTTTAATAACTGTTTTTCAGCGCTGGCGGCGGTCCAAAAGGCCGCCGCGCAGTTCATCTTATAACCACAATTTCAAGTTGACAAAGCCCCCGGAATTCTGGTTTTCTAGACATCATGGGGGCATCCGAGGCAAGAAAATACATAGCCCAGTTGCATAGAAAACAGAGCGATCCCGGCAACTGGCCGGACTACCTCACGGGGCTGCCCGGCAAGGCCGCAATCCTGCGGGAGCTGGACCGGGTCTATCCCAGGCTCGGCCACTTCGGGGCGGCCTATGTGAGGGTCTCGAACATCTACCCCTTCCTGATAAAATACGGCTACGAGCACCACGCCGACCTCATAGAATGGGCGGCGGCCATACTGAAGACCACGGCCGACAGCGTAAAAGACTCCTTCGTGGGCACGATAGATACCCATGACTACATCGTGATATCCAGAGAGGCGGACCTCGATGATGTCATAAAGAAGGCGCAGGGCCTCTTCGCCAGAAAGGCCACGTCCCTGTACAACCCGGCAGACCGGAAGAAGGGGTTTATACTTTCCTTCCAGGCCGACGGCCGGAATGTGCGCGTGGGCCTCATGGAATTCATATGCGCCTGCATCAGGCAGAAGACCTCCATCCCCAAACTCGATCTCCTGCCCTATCTGTCCGGGCTCTGCTCGGAGATGGAAAAAAACTCCAAGGCGTAAAACCCACCCGCTGCGGCAAAGAAAGTCACCCTCACCCAACCCTCTCCCTGTCAGGGAGAGGGTTTAACAAAAAAACAAGTCCGGGGGCGTGGGGGTGTTAAACACCCCCACAAAAGGGGTTTTCGGGCCCGAATCCAGAAATGTTAAAATAATTTATGGATTTTTTTACGCCGGAGGCTACCCCTGAAGAGATCCTCAAGGAGAGACGAAAGGCCCGCGAGCTGCGCCAGTCCGGCTGGTGGAAGAGGAAAAGAAGCTCCGGGGTCTGCCATTTCTGCGGCGGGAAATTCCCCCCTTCCGAACTGACGATGGAGCACATCGTGCCCCTGATGCGGGGGGGCAAGTCCATCAGGCAAAACATAGTGCCGGCCTGCAAACGGTGCAACCGGGAAAAGCGAAACCGCCTGCCTGTGGAATGGGGAGATTACCTGCGCGGCCTACGCGGTGCCGACGATGATATCCCCGGGCAGGAGTTTTAAAAGTTCTTTCACGGCGTCCGCGAGCGCCCCTTCCGACCTGCTCTCCAGCGTGACCAGTATGCTGTAGCTCTTCTCGCCTATCTTCGGATAGGAGCCTATCTCGACCATCGGGAATTTTTTGGCCACCGCATCAAGCGATTCGGCTATCAGGCATTCCTCGCCGTTTAGATAGATGCGGCGCAGGTGGTAGGGCTCGCCGCGGAAGCGCTCCTTCATGGCGAGGAATTTTTTCCGCAGGAACTCCGGTATCCCCGGAAAAACGTAGACGTTTTCCACCCGCACGGGCGGGAAGTTTATGCCGTTCAGCTCGATCACTTCGGCCCCCTGCGGCAGCTCCGCCATCCTCAGGGCCACCTCCGACGTCTGACGGCCGCAGCGCTCGATGATGGCCTGGCGGTAACGCTCGTTCATGACCGTCTCCAGGCCGAAGGCCGCGGCGACCCCCCTCATCGTCACGTCGTCGTGCGTGGGGCCGACCCCCCCGGAGGTAAAGACATAATCATATTTCCCGGAGCAGGAGGCCACGGCGCCGGCTATCTCCTCCACGATGTCCGGGATGACCGATATGAGGCAGAGCTCCACCCCGAGCCCTCTTAGCTCCCCGGCAAGGAAGTGGGCATTCTCGTCCCTCACCTTGCCGGAGAGTATCTCGTTGCCGATTATGATGACCGCGGCTGTCTTGGGCACGACCGCTTTCCATCCTCCATATCAGAAGGGCCTCCGTATCCGATAACCTCGATTGCCTTCTGTCAGAAGGCCCTTCTCATTTTAAATGTTTTACGGACATCGCGCAAGCTCCGGCGCAAACAGGGCCTTGGATCAAACCGCGCCGGCATGCCGTATCGATAACCGGGGCGCATGCCGGCGCCTTCGATATGATATAATCAGAAAAAAAATACACGTCAAAGTTGAAAGGGGCGACTAATGGACATCAAATCCGTACTCGTCACGGGCGCTTGCGGTTTTGTCGGCTGGAAGACCACCCTGGAGCTGGCAAGCCGGGGCTATCGGGTCGCGGGCGTGGACAACATGAACGACTACTACGACCCGAGGCTCAAGGACCACCGGCTCCAGGAACTGCAGAGGCTCGGGAACTTCACCTTCCACCGCCTGGACATAGAAGACAAAGGACCGCTTGAGGAGCTGTTCAAGAGGGAAAAATTCGACGCCGTCATAAACCTTGCCGCGCGCGCCGGTGTAAGATACAGCCTCACGGACCCCTACGTTTACATGCGGACCAATGCCATGGGCACGCTGAACCTGCTGGAGGCTGGCAGGCGAAACGGCCTTAAGAAATTCGTGCTCGCCTCCACCTCTTCCCTCTATGCCGGCGGTCAGATGCCTTTCGTGGAAGACCTGCCCGTCAACTGTCCCATCTCCCCATACGCCGCGACCAAGAAGGCCGCGGAGGCGATCTGCTACTCCTACCACTATCTCTACGACACGGACATAACGGTCCTCAGGTATTTCACCGTCTACGGTCCGGCCGGCAGACCGGACATGAGCATCTTCCGGTTCATAAAATGGACGGATGAGGATGTGCCGCTGGAGATATTCGGCGACGGCTCGCAGAGCAGGGACTTCACCTATATAGAAGACATCGCCCGGGGCACCGTGGCCGCGATGGAGGTCCAAAACGAAAACGGATACGAGGTCATAAACCTGGGAGGCAACAGCCCCTTCAAACTCAGCTACATGATCGAACTCGCAGAGCGCTACCTGGGCAAAAAAAGCGAGAAAAGGTTAAAACCCTTCCATAAGGCGGACATGCAGGCGACCTGGGCGGACATAGAGAAGGCAAAGAGGCTCCTTGGCTGGCAGCCCCGCATCACGCTCGAGGAGGGGATGGAAAAGACCGTGCGCTGGCATATCGAAAACAGGGACTGGCTGAAGGATGTGCGCGTCTAGGGGAAAAACGGTGGTAAACTTCTTAATGGGAAGGAAATCCGGAGATACGGCACGCGGACATGGCCGGCATAGTCGAAATATATCGGCAGCAGACAAGAAGGCTCTGGGCAAAGGACTTAAGCCATTGCAGTTGGCCGCGCGCCTGGCTATTGAGGTGCCTGAAGGCGCTGGCGCTGGTGGTGATGGGGTTTCAGGACAATGAGATAACCCTCAGGGCCGCCAGCCTCTCCTACACAACCCTCTTTGGCCTTGTGCCTTTTCTTGCGATAAGTTTCTCCCTCCTTAAAGCCCTTGGCATGCACAACAGGATAAGGCCGCTTCTGCTGGGCTTCCTCGCCCCCATGGGGCCGCAAAACGCGGTCATGACCGACAAAATAATAGGCTACATAAACCATATAAACACCAGCGTGCTCAGCTCCGTAGGCGTCCTGCTGCTCATCTACTCGGTCGTCTCCATGGTGCAGAAGATCGAAAACTCCGTCAACTTCATCTGGAAGACGGGAAAGACCCGGCCCCTGGCCCGGAGGTTCAGCGATTACCTGAGCGTCATAGTGATCGGGCCGGTGCTGGTCATCTCCGCCCTCGGCATAACCTCATCTTTCATGTCGAGCGCCATCGTCAAACACGTGCTGGCCATCAGGGCCCTCGGGAGCCTCATCTATTTCCTGGGCAGACTGCTGCCGTACTTCTTCGTCTCGGCGGCCTTCATCTACATATACGCCTTCCTGCCCACCGCCAGGGTAAAATTCAGGGCGGCGCTTGCCGGCGGCATCACCGCCGGCATCGTCTGGCAGAGCGTGGAATGGATATTCGCCAACCTGACGGTCGCCTCCTCGAATTACCCGGCTATATATTCCAGTTTCGCGATAATGCTGCTCTTCATAAGCTGGGTCTATCTGAACTGGGTGATATTGCTTGTGGGGGCGAATGTCTCCTTCTATCATCAAAACCCGCGTTATCCGCTCTTCGAAAGCGAACTGGCCCTGAGCGGACGGCTGAAGGAAAAACTGTCGCTTGCGATAATGTACCTGGTGGGGAGCAGCTATTTTTATAACACGCCCCGCTGGACGGCCGAGACGCTCGCGGCCCGCCTGAAGATGCCGGAAGTCGTCCTCGAAAAGGTCCTGGAGATGCTCCTGGCAAAGGGACTGCTGGCGGAATCCCCCATCAACGGCGCCGCAGGATATATGCCCTCCCGCGCAATCGAGACCATAAGCGTCGAGGATGTGATAGAGGCCGCACGGACATTCGGAGAACGGCCCGACCCCGACCTCTTCAATGTCCTCACGGAGGGCCGCTACGGGGCAGTCGAGGAGGCGATGGAAAAGATTAGCGGGGCCGCCGCCGGATCGGTCCGGGGCGAGACGGTCAAAGATATTGTGCTGGCGGCCCCATTGCCCGGAGCGGAGTGATCAGTCGATTTCCTGAACATGAATTTTTGACCTGAAAAACTCAGGCCGCAAGCATATCCCAAACCAAAATCTAATTATTCTTGGACTCCTCGGTTTCGTATTTTCGCCATGGTCGCAAAGGTTTCTTTTGAAAATAAAGGCGCAACTGAACTGAGGCCCGCTGCTATTGGCGAAACTCGGGTTGAAATAGCCCTTGCCGAAACGGAAAAAGCCCTGACCGACATCATGGTCATCCCTAGGGCAAAGTATAATCACAGGTAGTGTCAAGAATCTTTCGCACATTTTTTTCTGGTGGCCTCGATCTGGTGTCCCATTAAGCTGCCGTTAAATCCATGAACTGCTCGTCGATTCTGTCCATCTTCAAATATTGCCTAGTACCCCAT
>JAJYJK010000086.1 GCA_021789555.1 Nitrospirota bacterium | reverse complement strand
CACTTGCTGCGCCCCCTGAAAAGATCTAAATGGGCTTAGTGGCTGAGTGCTCAGCGTTCGACTTGCATGTGTTAGGCACGCCGCCAGCGTTCGTTCTGAGCCAGGATCAAACTCTCATCTGTTTAAAACTCATCGAAACTTGATCGGGGCCTGCTTACAGTTTTCAAAGAACACAAAAAAAAACTCTTTCTCCGCAGCACCTTGAAGCTGCCGAGCCGTTGAGGCTCTTTTTTAAGTGGGTGCCCCGATGGATGCTTAGGACTCCTCGTCCCTTTCGGGATGGGGAATCAACACCACATTCCATACTTAGGCTCCCTAGCCTAAAATGTTCCCTCGGCTCTCATACTCCAAGCGTGCCGCAGAGAATAACAATACCACAAACTATGCCTTTTTGCACAACTCCAACAATCTTCTTAAAGACCTTATTCCCGAGGGGGACTTCCATCTTCCCCCTCTCTCATCTTTATTATAACACTTGCAGCAGCAAAATAAAAGCAATCTCAGGGGGAAATCAGGGAGTTATCGGCTTTTTTAATATCATTTGCGGTAAAAAATGGCCCTTTTCTCACTCCAGCTAAAATTATTGGTAGAAAGGGTTATTTTTTATCTCTTCCCCGATTGTGGAAGAAGGGCCGTGTCCCGGCAGCAGGAGGGTATCCTCCGGGAGGGCGGCGAGCCTCCGAAGCGACCGCATGATGAGGCCGTAATCTCCGCCGTAAAAATCCGTTCGCCCTATGGAGCCGGCAAAGAGGGTGTCCCCGGTTATTGCGACATTTTCCCCGTAAAGGCATATTCCGCCGGGGCTGTGGCCGGGGGTGTGTATCACCTCGAACCGGAGCGCGCCGATATTGATAAAATCGCCGTCCCTCAAGAGGACATCGGGAGGCGGCAGGGGGGCCAGCGAGTAGCCCCAAAGGGCGGCCTGGTCCTTCACCCCCTGGTAAATTTCGAGCTCATCCGCGTGCACCGCAACCGGCGCCCCGGTTGCGGCCTTCACTTCCGGGATTGCGCCCACATGGTCGAAATGGGCGTGCGTGCAGACGATGTATTTCACCTTCAGCGCACTATTATTTATAAAATCCATTATCCTGTCGGGCTCATCCCCGGGGTCGACGACTACCGCCCCGGCTGATATCTTCTCCCAGACGATGATGCAGTTGGCGGCAAGCGGGCCTACCTCAAGGACTTTAAACTGTAGTGGACCTTTTTGCAAGAAACCTCCTTTGGAGCATCTCCAGCACCAGATGCAGTTCCTCGGTTTTTAAAAGATAACATACAAGAGTGTAAATCCCCAGCGAAAATGCGATCCCCCCCGCCAGCCAGAGCGCCTTCTGGGCCGTATGGCCGCTTTGCCGCCAGATCGTCCCCCGCAGGACCAGGGCGGCCGCCACCCCCATTACGGCGGCTGCAAAGGCGGATTTCAGGAAGGATTTTATTATCCGCCTGGCGTCTATACGGACCAGCTTCTTTCGGAGCATGTAAAAGAGGGTCCCGAAATTGATAGTGGCGGCGATGGCGTTTGCGAGCGCGAGCCCCTCGTGCTTCATCGGCCGCATGAGCACAACACTGAGGGCCAGGTTGCTGGCCAGGGCAAATACGGCCGATTTTACCGGGCCTTTCGTGTCTCTCATCGAGTAAAAGGCGGACGCCAGCACCCGCGCGCCTACCATCGCCCATATCCCGAGGGAATAGAAAAAAAGCGCGCCGGCGGTGCCCTCCACGGCGCGATACGTGAACCTCCCCCGGAGAAAAAGCGTGCTTATTATCGGCACCCTGAGCGCGATGAGCCCGGCCATCGCGGGCAGGCTCATGAAAAAAAGGACCCTCATGGCAAAGGAGAAATCCTGCCTGAGACTGTCAAAATCCCCCCTGACCGCGTGCTCCGAGAGCGCGGGCAGCACCGCAAGCCCCATGGCGACCCCGAACACCCCGATAGGGAAATGCATGAGCCTCATCGCATAGAAAAGATACGTGATGCTGCCGGAGGGAAGAAAAGAGGCGAGGATGTTGCTGACCACGATGTTGAGCTGCGAGACCGACATGGCGAATATGGCGGGCAGCACGAGGATAAACATCTTTTTTAACCCCGGGTGGCCTAAAAACCGCCTGACCGGCTTCAGGCTGTACCCCGAGGCCCTCAGGGCGGGGATCTGGTAGAGAAACTGAACGACCCCGCCCACGGATATCCCAATCGCCGCGGCCACCACCGGGTTGCCGAAGACAAGCGACAGGCAGACGACCGTGACTATCATGGCCGCATTCAGCACGGCGCTCGACAGGGCGGGCAGAAAGAAGACGCCCTTTACATTGAGTGCGCCCATTGAAAGCGCGCCCAGGCTGATAAAAAGGAGAAACGGAAACATTATCCGGGTCAGCAGCACGGTCAGCCGGAATTTATCCGGGTTGGAGAGAAAACCGGGCGCAATCGCGCCCACTATGAGGGGCGAAAGGACGATGCCCAGAAGGCAAACCCCTCCGACCGCTATCAGGATAAACGTAAAGACAGCCCTTACGAGGCCCGCCGCCCCCTCTTCGCCTTCCTTCAGGTTGTACTCGCTCAGGACCGGTATGAGCGCTGCGGACATCGTCCCCTCGGCAAAGATTTCCCTGAGCAGGTTCGGTATCCTGAAGGAGACGTAAAAGGCGTCGGACACCCCGGTGGCCCCCATATAGAAGGCCAGCACCATGTCCCTCGCAAACCCCAAAACCCTGCTTATCAAGGTGGCGGCGGACATCATGCCGGCGGCCCTGGCTATCTTGTGTGTCCCGCTCACAGTCCATGGATTATAACGCATACGCGCATCATAGACGCAAAACAGTTTGGCCGATCCATACCATTAGCGCGGCCAGAAAGGCCGGCTTTGTGATAAAATAAATCCTGCGTTTTGATTTGATAAAACAGGTCGGGGAGATCGGGGAGCGGCTGAATTGAAAGAGGGCGGGGCGCAAAAGAGGCCGGGGTGGGACTCATATTTCATAGACATCGCCAGGGCCGTGGCCGCGCGCGCGACCTGCCTCAGGAGGAAATACGGCGCGGTCATCGCTAAAAACAACACCATAGTGAGCACCGGTTTTAACGGGGCGGCCCGCGGCGTGAAAGACTGCCTCGAGGCGGGCCAGTGCACCAGGCAGATACTGAAGATTCCGCACGGCCAGCGCTACGAGCTCTGCCACAGCGTCCATGCCGAGGCCAATGCGATAATCAGGGCGTCGCTTGAAGAGCTGAACGGCGCGACCATCTACATCACCGGGGCCGACGCGGAGGGGGAAAACGGCCGCGAGTGCCCTTCCGAGCCCTGCATGATGTGCAAGCGCATGATCCTCAATGCCGGCATTGCCCGCGTCGTCTATTCCGACGGGGACGGCGGGCTCGTAATCACCGCCCCCCCCGAGTGGCTTAAAGACAGGATATGATGAAGACGATCCTCGAGCAATTCAGCGTCTGGGATGTGCTGGACATCATCCTGGTCGCGCTCGTCCTCTACCGTTTGCTGCTGATCATCAAGGGGACGAAGGCCGCCCAGATGCTCATCGGCCTCGCCCTCCTGCTGGCCGTATCGATAGTGGCGAGGCGCCTGAACCTTCTGACCCTGGACTGGCTGCTGCAGAGTTTCTGGTCTTACATCGTGATCGCGCTCATTGTGATATTCCAGCCGGAGATAAGGCGGACCCTCGCCAAGATGGGCGAGACCTCCTTCCTGCGAAGATTCACCACCGCGGAGGAGCTGAAATCCATAGAGGAGATCGTCCGGGCCACCGTCTCCCTGGCAAACAGGAAGATAGGCGGCCTCATAGTGATAGAGCGCGAGACGGAGCTGAAGGATTTCATAGAGATAGGCGTGCCGCTTGACGCGAAGGTCTCGCGGGAGATACTGCTTAGCATCTTCCACCCCACCTCGCCCATTCACGACGGGGCGGCCATCATCAGGGGAAACAGGATTGCCGCGGCCGGCTGCTTCCTGCCCATCACGCTTACGACCGGCCTCAGGAAGGCCCTGGGCACCAGGCACCGGGCCGCCCTGGGCATCACCGAGGAGACCGATGCCGTTTCGATAGTCGTCTCCGAAGAGACGGGCGCCATATCCATAGGCATGAACGGCAGCCTGACGGAGCAACTGGACATGACCACCCTGAGGCAGATCCTTACCGAGGCGTTTACGGCCAAGAAGGTGGAAAAGAAATGAGGGAAAAGATATTTTCCAACATCTGGCTGAAAGGTGCCGCGCTCCTGATGGCCGTTTTTCTCTGGTTTTTTGTCCAGTTCAGGGGTCAGACGGAGATGACGGTCGAGGTGGAGCCGGAATTCTCCAAGCTCCCGGCGGCCCTGGCGGTGGCTGAAAAGAGGCCCAATGCCATAGACGTGACCCTCAAGGGCAACGAGCTTGTCCTTAAAAGGCTCAAACCGGGGGACATAAGGATACCGCTTCAACTGAAGGACATGGAGACCGGCAGGATTTTTATCCCGCTCGCAAAAAGTGACGTCTACACCCCGCCCCATATCTCGGTCGTCAGTGTTTCGCCCTCCGGCATCTGGCTCTACATAGAGCACAAGGCAAGCGTCATCCTGCCCGTGGAGCCGGACATAAAGGGCCGTCCCGCCCCGGGCTTCACCGTCTACGAGGTCCAGACGACGCCCGACAGGGCGGAGGCCGAGGGCCCAAAGGAGACACTGTCCAGGCTGGACTCGCTGAAAACCGAGCCGATTGACATCAGCGGCGCAAGTGACAGCCTTGACAAGGATGTCGATATAAAAATCCCCGACGACATCGACAAGGTGGAGCCCAGGCAAGTCGGGGTGAAGGTGGTAATAAGGAGAAAACAATGAAAAAACTCTTCGGCACCGACGGCATCAGAGGCAAGGTAAACCATTTCCCCATGTCCCCGGAGACCGTCCTTCGGATAGGGATGGCGGCGGCCCTGGCGCTCAAAAAAAAGCAGGGCAGGAACATGGTCCTCATAGGCAAGGACACCCGCCTTTCCGGCTACATGATAGAGAGCGCGCTCACCTCCGGCATCTGCGCGATGGGGATGAACGTCATACTCGTAGGGCCTCTGCCCACCCCGGGGGTGGCCTTCCTCACAAAGACCCTCCGACTCGACGCGGGGGTCGTCATCTCGGCCTCCCATAACCCATATGACGACAACGGCATAAAATTTTTCAGCTCCCAGGGTTTCAAACTCCCCGACGAGGTGGAGCAGAAGATCGAGGAGATGGCCCTGGACGAGGAATTTTTCAGGAAGAGGCCCGATGGTCGCTCTATAGGCAAGGCATTCAGGCTGGAGGACGCCAAGGGCCGGTATATCGAATACATCAAGTCCACCATCCCCAAAAACGAGACCCTGGAGGGGATGAAGATAGTGGTGGACTGCGCAAACGGCGCGGCCTACAAGATAACCCCCTGGGTGATGGAGGAACTGGGCGCGGAGGTGATAACCATCAACGGCAACCCGGACGGGGTAAACATAAACGCATCCTGCGGCTCCCTGTACACGGAGGGGCTCCGGGAGGCCGTCCTCTCGCACAAGGCGGACCTGGGCGTCGCCCACGACGGCGACGCCGACAGGACGATACTCATAGATGAAAAGGGCGAAACCGTCGACGGCGACCACATGCTGGGCATCTGGGCGAAGGAGCTTAAAAACGAGGGCAAACTGAAGGGCGACACCGTAGTGGCCACGATAATGAGCAACCTGGGGGTCGAGCGCTATCTGGAGGGCCACGGGATAAAATTCCTGAGGGCGAAGGTGGGCGACAGGTTCGTCACCGAACAGATGCTCAAGGGCGGTTTCGTGCTCGGCGGCGAGCAGTCCGGCCATATCGTGAATTTTCACCTGAACACCACCGGCGACGGCCCTATTACAGCCCTCCATATCGTCCATCTCGTAAAAAAGCTGGCCCTGCCGCTGTCGGAGCTGAAGGCCCCGATACCGGTTTACCCTCAGATGCTTGAAAATGTCGTGGTGAAGACGAAGATAAACCCCGCGAGCATCGACGGTCTCTCCGACCTCATCAGGAAAGCGGAGAAGGAGCTTGCGGAAAACGGCAGGGTCCTTGTGCGCCCCTCCGGCACGGAGCCGAAAATAAGGGTGATGGTAGAGGGCAAGGACGGCAGGACCGTAAGCAGGCTGGTGCGCGAGATATCCGCCTTCATAAAGGACAAGACCGCCTGAGTTGGCAGATTTTCCCTCACCCCTACCCCTCTCCCATGGGGCGAGGGAGAACCGAAGCTGCCCCCGACCTGTGGCCCGCGCGCCGAGATCGTTTGTTTATAGAAGAAATATGGCTCCTTTGAAAATTTTAAAGCAGGTAATAGTCCGTCCAGGACCCTTGCTTGGCCTGGAGCAGCCTGCGAGCGTGTGTTACGGCCACAAGTTCACGCGGCGAGGAAACACGCATTGTGAGGATTACCGGAAGAATGTGGGATGTGTCCCGGATTTATTCCCCGATGCGCTTTTGTAAGGCAAACGACTTTCGAATTCGGGTTGTAACATTTGAAGGTAGGTATTTTGTTTACTGTAGTAGTAGTAATAGGGGCGAGGTCTCCTCGCCCATGATAATGAATGACAACGGGCGGGGCAACCCCGCCCCCACAACCGAATTTAAAACCAGAAGAATATGGGATGTGTCCCGAATGGCGCTAGTTTAAGGGTTTCTTGCAATGGAATTACCCAGGGCAAGCTGCGGGATATTTAAGGTCGTGGTTTGTCATTCCGGCTTGTCCGGAATCTTTCTTAAGAGGGATTCCCGACGCGCTTCGCTTGCGGGAATGACAAAAAAGAGAAGTCCTTTGGCAAGGCACAAGGCATATGAATATTTATGCTGAAGAGGCTTAAACTAGCGCCATTCGGATGTGTCCCGAATATTTATTTTTCTTTGCCGGACGATGATTAACGATTAAAACATGCGCTCTAAAAAAATTATTAGATCCCGAGATGCCACAAAAAAGTTATGATTAAAGTTGCAAGTATTCTCCCAGGTCGTCATCCAATTTATTAAGTATATCTCGGTGGCGTTCGATCACAGCGCACATTTCGTTATAACCTACTTCAGTCAATTTATATTTACCTCTACCATCGCAAAATTCGATGTATCCCTTGTCCCTCATTTTTTGAATAGTGCTCTGCAAAGACTGCTCAGGATGTGTCGGATTTTCTTTGTGACCCAGTAGCATCAAAAATATTACAGCCGCTTGAAGATTAGCGGCTGACATAAGTCCTGGTCGCTCGAATGGAAAATTTCTTCTCCCCAAAATTTTATTGATAAGCAAAAACGCAACGGTCTCCCAATTTGATTTTTTAATAAGTTTCGTTCTTTTCATTTTGTCTTCGTTTTCGCCAATTCCGGGGACACCATACTTATCTCCTCTGTCCTTTTTTTGCCTAGCCCGAGACACGCTTATTACCTGTAGTACTTTACAATTTTTGACAAAATTTTTAAAGAAAGATTCCAGGCAGAATTATTGTATCTGGCTCTTACTCCAAGAGTGCGGAGTTGAAGGGGCATCAAATAGTTATCAGGAATCGAAACCGCCGAGGACTTCCGGAAAAAGGTGAAACCTGAACATCCGGCCTCTGCAGGGTCAATCTGTATCTTTGCCATAAACTGTTTATATGGATTGTAATGGCCCGGCGGATTATGATGGGGGGCGGGCGGGGCTTATCATAATCCGAAGCCGGAAAGGAGTCTTTAAATGAAAAATCGCGTGTGGACGCGCAATTAACCGCTATGAGCCGGGGTGTCCAATGAACGCGTTTGAACAACTGGGGCCAAAAAATCATTATAAAAGCAAGGGTTAGGGTTTTTATCTTGAACAGAAAACCACAAAAAAAGGGCGATGGCGGCTCTCTCTTTATTTCGGTCGCAACCCCTGATGTGGCATAATAGCCCTCATGTTATGTAAGCGTTTAATAAACCCCATCTTCCGCTGAAGCACCCAGCCGTGCCATTCTACTTCTGAATAACGAAACAGGAGGAGAAACGGCATGGGAAAAACAGATCGCATTGAACGACGCGAATACTGGA
>JAJYJK010000002.1 GCA_021789555.1 Nitrospirota bacterium | reverse complement strand
CCTGAGCGGCTTTCCTTGAAATCCAAATTCTTTCCTCCAGGTGCGCCTCAGTACCTTAAAGCCAAAAAAAACGGCTATTCTAATTATCGTTAAAATCTATAAAAAATCAAGGGAAAATCCTTGCTTGCCTTGACTCGGTTTTGGCCGCGTGATAGCGTAGGCTTATGAATTACGAGGTGATGGACATATCGGGAGACGCGGGGATCAAGGCGACGGGCGGCAGCCTGGAGGAGGCCTTCGAGGCCGCCGCCACGGGCATGTACAGCCTGATAACGGACCTGGCGGACGTGCAGGAGAGGAAATCCATCGAGGTGTCCGCGGAGGCGGACAGCCTGGAGGGGCTGCTGGTCGGTTTCCTCAACGAGCTTGTCTTCCAATTCGACGCATACGGGTTTGTGGGCAGGAGGGTGGAGATTGGGCAGTTGGGGGCCGGCCGCATACGGGCCGTCGTGCACGGCGAGCAGTTCGAGCGCGGCAGGCACAGCGCGGGGCTCCTGATAAAGGCGGCTACGTACCATGGCCTGAAGGTCGAAAATGCCGGCGGCCTTTGGGTCATAATGGTGCTATTCGACATATGAGCCCTCCGGGCATTTGCAGCGAAGCGCCGGCATGCGCGGGAAAGCAATTTTATTTTGGAGGAGCAAATGGCCGTTCGGACCGTTAAAAGACTGGATGAATACCGGATAGAGGTCCCGCAGACCTATGCCCCCGGGATGCGGGTGAGGGGAATTATCTACCTCGACCCCAGGCTCGAACCCGGTCTCGAGGAGAAGGCGATAATCCAGGTTGCAAACGTGGCCATGCTGCCCGGCATCGTCGGGGCGTCGCTTGCAATGCCGGACATCCACATGGGCTACGGGTTTGCGATAGGCGGGGTCGCCGCTTTTTCGATGGAGGAAGGGATCATCTCGCCCGGGGGCGTGGGCTATGACATCAACTGCGGCGTAAGGCTCCTTAAAAGCAGTCTCACCAGGGGGCTTGTCGCCCCGAGGCTGGGGGCGGTTTTGGAGGCCCTTTTTACGGAAGTCCCCTCGGGGGTGGGCTCCAAGGGGAAACTCCGGCTCTCGCGGCAGGAGCTTGAAAAAGTCATGACCGGGGGCGCCCGCTGGGCCGTCAGTGAGGGCATGGGCAGCGCGCGGGACCTGGAACTGATCGAATCGGGCGGGATGATGGAGGGGGCCGACCCGTCGCTCATAAGCGTCAAGGCGCATGAACGGGGAAGCTCCCAGATAGGCTCCCTGGGCTCGGGCAACCATTTCCTTGAAATCCAGTACGTCGATGAGATATACGATGAGGAAGGGGCGCGCAGCCTTGGGCTCTTTAAGGACCAGGTGACCGTCATGATCCATACGGGCTCAAGGGGGTTCGGGCACCAGGTGTGCACGGACTATCTGGAAGTGATGGAAAGGGCCGTAAGGAAATACGGGATCGAGCTGCCGGACAGGGAGCTCGCCTGCGCCCCGATAGGCTCTCCGGAGGCGCGGGACTACCTGCGCGCGATGCGCGCCGCGGCAAACTATGCGTGGGCAAACAGGCACGCCATCATGCACTGGACCAGGCAAACCTTCACGAAGGCGATGGGGATGGGGCCGGAAGACCTCAAAATGGAGCTGGTCTATGACGTGGCCCATAATATCGCAAAGATAGAAGAGCACATGGTCAATGGAAAGAAGGTAAAACTTGCCGTCCACAGGAAGGGGGCCACAAGGGCATTTGCGCCCGGCCATCCGGAGCTTCCCGCGATATACAGGCAGACGGGCCAGCCGGTCCTTGTGCCGGGAGACATGGGCCGGGCCTCTTTCGTGCTTCTGGGCACCCAGGGGGCGATGGAGCAGACATGGGGCTCCACCTGCCACGGGGCGGGCAGGATGCTCTCGAGGCACGAGGCCATCAGGCGCGCAAGAGGCAGGTCCATATACAGGGAACTGGAGGACAAGGGGATAATCGTCATGTCGGCGGGCAGGGAGACCCTCGCCGAGGAGATGTCCGAGGCGTATAAGGACATCTCTGATGTGGTGGACGTCGTGCAGGGGGCGGGGATTTCAAAAAAAGTGGCCAGGCTGAGGCCGATGGGCGTGGTGAAGGGTTAATGGATTGGAGGCGTGGACTAACAATTATCTGCCTGCCCTTTCGTTCGGTCGCGCGGTTCCGGGCGTGTGCGGACGGTCCCGCCACGGCGGGATTGAATCGCCTTCAGGGCGAATGGCAAAAGTTATCAGGATGCGGCATTTTGTATCCGTCCGCTTGCTCCCTCTCTCAAAGAATCAGGCAGATAATTAGCTCGGGCGGTGATGAATGCGGAGCCGTTCTGTCGTTAATGGGGTTATAGGGGCGAAGCCCCATACCCTGAAAGGGCGGGAGGACGGGATAAGAAAATATGGCATTTTTTTATCGAGTGCGATAACATGACGTAAATGAAAATCGTCGCCCAATATTCGGAAAACGGAAAGACCCTGCGGGTGGTGGAAGGCGACATCACGGAGAGGGACGTGGACGCCATCGTGAACGCCGCGAACAGCCGCCTTCAGCACGGCGGCGGCGTTGCCGGCGCGATTGTGAGGAAGGGCGGCCGCGTCATCCAGGAGGAAAGCGACAAGATCGGCTGCGTCCCCGTGGGGCGGGCCGCGATGACCGGCGCGGGCAGATTGCCCGCGAAACGTGTCATCCACGCCGTAGGGCCCAGGATGGGCGAGGGGGGCGAAGACGAAAAACTCGAAAGCGCCGTCCTCACTTCCCTGGAGCTCGCCTCCTCGAATTCCCTTAAAAGCGTCTCCATGCCCGCCATAAGCAGCGGCATCTTCGGTTTCCCCAAGGACAGATGCGCAAAAATCCTCGTCCGCTCGTCCCTCCGCTTCATCCGCGAAAACCCGCGGACCAGCCTCGAAACAATTGAATTCTGCCTCTTCGACAAGGAGACATCCGGTCTTTTCAAGTCCGAGGTGGAAAATCTCGGGGCAATAAAATAAAAGTACCGGGCGTATTGCCTGCCTAAAAATTTGCGGGGCTTCATTACCGGGGCCATCTGCCGGCGCTATTATAATTGTCGATGTTCCGGCCTGTCAGGTTGTCCCCGCCGCCCACTGTTATCGGGCAGTACGGCTGGCAGATGTTGCTGGCGGGCCAGCCCAGGCTCTGGCTTGCGGCATAGCTCAGGCACGCGTTGCAATCGGCCCAGTAGTTTGTCCCGTCGGTGCAGGAACTACAGGTCGGCCAGGGCAATCCGCTTCCGGCATAGGATTGCGGCAGGGGCATCGCGTAGACGTAGTAAGTGCCGGGGTTTTTGAGCCTGATGGAATAGTTGCCGCCGGAATCCGTGAGGGCCTGGGCCGGATAATTTGTCCCCGCGCAGCTGTATGCGCCCGACCACTGGTACTGGCCGATAGCCTTAAGGCATGGCGATGACATGGCGACCACGTATACCCCCGCCGCCGCCCCGGACGATGAGGTCACCCTGCCGGAGATTGTAATCGACTGGCCAAACCGGGTGGCGTATATGGCGCCGAAGTTGCTGACGGAGCCTGCCGGGATGTTTATGATGGAGCCTGAGGGGCCGACGAAGTTCCATGTATAGTCGCCGCGTCCCGGCGGGCCGTATGCCTGCGACCGGGTCGGCGCAGATGCAAGCGGGGCCCGGCGCGTGAAGCGCACATGATAGGCGCCGGCCGGCACGTTGGCCGAGATATTTCCACTCGAATCGGTAGGCCCCAAGATGTACTGGGCGGCCTTGAAATATTTTTCCCTGGGGGAGAGTGCAGAGCCGGCCTGCAGATATACATAGGCATGGTCGAGGGGATGGACGACCCCGCCGGGGTCTTTATACACGAATGTCGCCGCGATTGTGCTGCCGCTGCCCGTCTGGGGCGTCACCGTGTAGCTCTGCACAAAGGGAGTACTGTACTTCTCGATGCGGTCGTTGTACGAATCGGCGGCATATAGATTGCCGAGACCGCCGGAAACGTCCACCGCGATGCCTTGCGGATTGAAACCGCCAAACGGCTCGTAGCCGGTAAAGCCCCACTGGCTCAGATAGGCGCCGCTTGCATCGAATTCCTGGATGCGGTTGTTGCCGGAATCGGCGACATAGACGTAGCCGGAAGCGTCCACCGCCACGCCCCCGCGACCCCCGAAATTGAACTGCCCGCCGCCCGGCCCTGAAGAGCCCCACGCGGTCAGAAAAGCGCCGTTCGAGTTGAATTTTTCGATGCGGTTATTGCCTGAGTCGACCACGTAGACATTGCCGGAGGAGTCCACGGCCACGCCGGTCGGCCCGTTGAACTGCCCGCTGCCCGGCCCCGTGGAGCCCCACTTGGCAAGGAAGCCGCCGCCAGAGTTGAATTTCTGGATGCGGTTGCCCCATAAATCGGGGACATAGACATTTCCACTGGCGTCCGCCGCCACGCCGTAGGGGTACCAGAATTGCCCGTTTCCCCCGCCGGAAGATCCCCATTGGGTCAGATAATTGCCGTTAGAATCGAATTTCTGGATATGGCTGTTGCCGCTGCCGTCATAATCGGCGACATAGACATAGCCGGAGCCGTCCAGGGCCACGCCCGAAGGGTACAGGCCGGAGAGGCCCCATTGGGCGAGATAGTTTCCGTTAGAGTCGAATTTCTGGATGCGGTGATTATTTTGATCGGCCACATAGAGATTTCCGGAGGCGTCCGCCGCAACCGCCCTCGGAGACAGGAACTGCCCGGTGGCCGCTCCGTAAGAGCCCCATGAAAGGACGTATGAGTAATTGACCACGGCATCGGCCGTCCCGGCTGAAAGCATGGCGGACAACATGAGAATAATCAAAAATGGGATACGTTTTTTCATGCCATCACCTTCCCTCCTTTGGTGATGTTTATTGTTAATCAATAGCCGGGGACGCTGACATTCACTCCCGTTATCCCCGGGGAAGACACGTTTACCGGGCAGTTGTAATAGAAATAGTCGCCGCAGGCCTCGCATCCCACGCCCGTCGCGCATGTTGGGTAGCCGCCCGGGTAGTTGGGGTTCCCAAAATTCAGCACCGGGCTTGCGTAGACGTAGTAGGTCCCGGCGTTCGTGACGGTGATGGTATAGTTGCCGCCGGAGTCGGTGCGGGCCGGGTATTTCGAGGCTCCGCACTCGTTGAAGGAATGGGCATAGGCCCAGTTGCCCGATTCGCAGGGCGCCGTTGCCGCCTTTACGGACCACCCCGCCAGCGCCTTGCCCGAAGCGCCTTTCACCGTACCGGATATCGTGATGCCCTGTCCGTATTTGGTGGCGTTCACCACGCCCAGGGAGACCGCGCCATTGGCAGGGATGGTTATGACCGGGGGACTGCCGGTGTAGTTCCAGGTGTAGTCGCCGGCATATGGAGGCCCCAGTTTCGACGGGAAAGCCGCCCTCTTTGTGATGCGGACGTGGTAGGCGCCCTCTGGAACGCTGACCGAGATGTTTCCGCCGGCGTCGGAAGGCCCGTAGATGCCGGCCGCGCGCTGGTAATATTGCTCCCTGGGGGAGAGGCTGGCCCCGCTTTGCAGATACACGTAAGCGCCTTGGAGCGGCTGGCCGTTATAAACTACTGTCGCCGTCAGAGTGCCGTTTGCCATCGCCGTCCCGGCAAGAAGCACGACGGCCGGCATAAGGACGATAAAAAATGCAAGCCGTTTTATCATGGGCATCACCTTCCCCTCTTTTCAAGATGATTTTGGCACGTTGCCTGCCCTGCCTTCATCTGGAGCCGCCACTTGCTCTGAGAGCTGCGGGCGGCGCTGCCTGTTATCTCCCCTCAGGATTGGCGACTGGTCCTGTCCCTCCTCATTGCCGCCAATAGCGTAATTTTTCATTCGGGAAATGAAAACTCCCTAAAGGATAGGTTAACCCGGGCCTGATTTCAAGAGTTACTTCAGATGGATTGAAAAAAGCGCGGGCAAATGCATTTTTTTCTTGCAAAAAAAGAGATTATCTTTTAAGATTTGGACGAATATGCCATGGAAAACAATATGTTAAAGGATAAACTTGAAGTTGCGCTTGATAAAATACGCGAGGGGCTGAAATCCGAGGGTGGGGACATAGAGCTGGTTGCCGTCAAGGACGGGGTTGTATACGTAAGGCTCAAGGGGGCGTGCGAGGGATGTCCGATGTCCATGCTGACGATGAAAAACTGGGTGGAGGCCACGCTCAAAAAAGAACTGCCAATGATTTCACAAGTCAAGGCGGTATGAAGAAGAAAACTTATTCCCGGTTGATTTTGTCATGTATTTTTTTAGTGTTTCTTTCAAGCCCCGCATCGGCTGGGGGCCGCCTCCTGCGCGCAATACACATCTCGGTCCTGGGGCAGACGACCCGCTGCGTGCTGGAGACCGACGGGCCGGCGGAGCTTTCATCCCATTGTCTCTCAAAGCCCGAAAGGATTTACGTCGACCTGAAGGGTTTCACTTTGGAGAAGGGCGCTCTGGATGAAGTGAAACCGACCGGGCTCATAAAAAACATAAGGGCCGCTCAATTTGATTCAACGACGGTGCGGGTGGTATTTGAATTTGAAAGCCGGCCGAACCTCATGGTGTCCAGGGCCCCCGGGGGGCTTGGGTTCGATCTGGACTTTTCCCGGGTTTCCTCCGCGAGGAAAGAGGAGAAAATAGAAGAGATAAAAACCGAGGCAGTGAATTATGCAAAAAAAGCGGCGGGGCTGGAGATGGACGGTGCGCGCAAACCGGCCCGAACCCCGGTCTCCGATAAAGCGGGGGCCTCCGACAAAGCGGCGACGATAAAAAACAGCACTGCGGCCGATGCCGCGCCCGTCCTCTCTCATAAAGATGGCGCGGCCTATCGGAATGAGCGGCGGCAATTCCACGAATGGCGCGTGGTGATAGACCCCGGCCACGGCGGGCACGACCCTGGCACCATGAGCAAAGACGGCCATTGCGAGAAGGACGCGACCCTGGCCATAGCCGAGAGGCTCGCCGCCATCCTCAAAGAGAAACCGGGTTATCAGGTCTACCTCACTCGGGACAAGGACGAGTTCATCTCGCTCGATGACAGGACGGTCATTGCCAACCGGCTCCACGCCGATATCTTCGTGTCGATACATATAAATTCGAGTCCCAACCCCGCCACGCGCGGCATAACCACCTATTTCCTCAACTGGACGGATGATGCCGAGGCCAACAAGGTGGCGGCGAGGGAAAACGCCATCTCGGCGAAGAGGATGAAGGCGGCCAGGACGGACCTGGGCTATATCCTTGCGTCTTTGCAGCTTGAGGGCAAGAGGGACGAATCGCTGAAACTGGCCAACTACATAGAAGACTCGGTCACGGGGCTGGTCCGCCTCAATCACCCCGGCGAGCAGGGCCTGGGGGTGAAGCAGGCGCTCTTCTATGTGCTTGTGGGCGACAAGATGCCCGCTGTCCTGGTGGAAGTCTCCTTCCTCTCCAACCGGCTCGACGACGGACTGCTCCAAAGACCCTCCTATATTAACGAGGTTGCAAGAGGGATAGCCGCCGGGATAGAAGATTACTTCAAGAGGGCCCCCGCGCCGTCTATCAGGACGCTGGCCCGCAGATAAAACAGATTAAAAAGACTCTCCCTTTAAATGGACAGCGAGCGTAATCCCCGTGGACAAAAATTTGCCTCGGGGTCAAACGGGCGAATATGGTAAAAACTTGCCGCAGGGAAGATCAATGAGCGCATTCGATATCCTCATCCTCGGAGGTACGGTATTTGACGGCAGCGGCGGGCCACCCGCCGCGCTGGATATCGGCATAACCGGCGACCGGATAACCTTTATGGGCAGCCCCGGCAGGCAAGGCGCGGCCGCCGCGGCCGCCGCGCCCAACACGCTTGATGCGCGGGGGTTTTGGGTCTCGCCCGGGTTCATAGACGTCCACAGCCATTCCGATTTCACCCTGCTGGCCGACCCCATGGCGGCAGAGGGGAAACTTTTCCAGGGCGTGACGAGCGAGATAAACGGCAATTGCGGCCTTTCGGGCGGGCCGCTGCTGGCAGAGGCCGCCGCGCAGAGGGAAAGCGACCTGGCCGAGCTGGGGATAAAAGAGCGGTGGCAGGGCATGGATGAATATCTGCGCCTACTGGAGCGGCGCGGCCTCTTCATGAATTTCGCCACACTTTGCGGACACGGAAATATCAGGGCCTCCGTACTGGGCTATGCGGACCGGCAGCCGGGCGACGCCGAGATGGACCGGATGGCCGCCCTGCTTGCGGCCTGCCTCGATGCCGGGGCGCTGGGCCTCTCCACCGGTCTTATATATCCGCCCGGCGCTTATAGCCGGACGGAGGAGCTTGTGGAGCTGGCAGGGCGCGGACGGAGGGTTTCAGAGAATTTCATTTACGCAACCCACATGCGAAGCGAAGGCGACGCGCTCATGGAATCGATCAGGGAGGCCATAACCATCGGGCGGGCCGCCGGCCGTCTGCAGATCTCGCACATAAAGACCGCCGGGCGGAGCAACTGGGGGAAGATCGAGGATGCCATAAAGACGGTCGAAGAGGCAAAAGCCTACGGGTTGCGGGTTTTTGCAGACCGCTATCCTTATACGGCTGCGGCCACCGACCTCGATACGATACTGCCGGCCTGGGCATGGGAGGGGGGCGCCGGGGCCGAGCTTGCCAGGCTCAAAGAGCCGCAAACGCGCAAAAAAATATCGGGCGAGATAAAAAAGGACCCCGCGTACTGGGGCAGCGTCTATGTCTCGTCGATGCCCCGGATGGCCGATAAATGGATGGAGGGGAAGAGCCTCGAAGAGATACAGAGCGCCCTTGGCAGACCGCCGCTTGAAACCCTCTTCGAAATCCTGATAAGGGGGGAGCTTCGGGTTTCCGCCATATTCCACAGCATGCGCGAGGAGAACCTGAAACGCTTTTATCGGCAGCCCTGGATAATGGTGGGCTCCGACAGCTCGGCCCGCTCCCTCAACGGCATTACAGCCGCCGGAGTGCCCCATCCAAGGACATTTGGCACCTTTCCCCGCTTTCTGAAAAGATATACAATGAAAGAGGAGAGCCTTCCGGAGGCGATAAGAAAGATCACTTCGCTTCCCGCCGGCGTCTTCGGGTTTTCGGGGAGGGGGCTTTTAAGAGAGGGTTTTCTTGCCGATATCGCGGTCTTCGACCCCGGCAGGCTGCAAGACAGGGCCACCTTCGAGGCGCCGTTTAGGAAGGCGGAGGGCCTTGTGCATCTAGTCGTAAACGGCGAGGCCGTGATAGCGGACGGGCAGCTCACCGGCAGGCGGCCGGGTAGGGTCCTCAGAAAAGGCAAATAGGTTTTTTACTTCTATTGCGACCACTTATAGGTATAACAGCCGGCTTGTCCGCGGACGGGGCCGGAGAGGCCAGTTTTAGCTTTTCGCTCAGGCGGCAGTACGCGGAGGCGGTCTGGAGGGCGGGGGGGACCCCGCTGATTATACCGGTCACGATCGCTCCGGAGGAGGCCTACGGACTTTTTGACGGGATACTCATACCGGGCGGCGACGATATCGCGCCTTCCTATTACGGGGAAAAGCCGAAATATCCGCTAAAACTCGTGGAGCCGGCCAGGACGGATTTCGAGCTTTCCCTCATAAGGGCGGCATATTACGGGGGCGGCGGCGGACAAAGACAAAAACCGATGCTTGGCATCTGCTACGGGATGCAGCTCATGAACGTCGCCCTTGGCGGGACGCTTTATCAGGACCTGGACGCCCAGTTCAAGGGCGTCTGCGCCATAGACCACAGGCGGGGCATGCACGATATAACGATGGAGGGCGTGAGCCTTCCGGTGGAGGGGAGGTTCGCCGTCAACTCCAGCCATCACCAGGGGATCAGAAAGACCGCCGGGGCGCTCTGCACCATGGCCTACTCGGATGACGGGCTGGCGGAGGGCGTTTACTCGAAGGAGCACCGTTTTTTTGCCGGGGTGCAGTGGCATCCGGAGCGCATGCCGGAAGACGCGCTTACCGGGCGTCTCCTGGCGGCCTTCATCGGTGCGGCCCGCCTCGAAAGGAAATGAAATCCCTGAATGGAAGCGATAATCTTTGACGGAAGTGATGGCCCTCAATATGGTAAATGGATAGCGAGCGTAATCCCCGTGGACAAAAATTTGCCCTCGGGGGCAAGCGAGCGAATATGATGAAAAAATTCCTTACATCAGATTCCCTGCGGGGGGACTGGTCCCCTTGCCGCAGGGAAGATCAATTGCCCCATACGGGAAGATAATGATCAGGGAAGATAACAGGTTTTTTTTCTCTCTGATGCTCCTGTTCGTCGTCGGGGTCCTGGGGTATTTCAGCTACCATATAATCGCCCCGTTTCTGGGCCCCATTGCGTGGGCCGTCGTGTTTTCAATAGTCTTCTATCCGGTTTACGTGATCGTCCTTCAATGGCTGAAGGTGAAATCCCTGGCCTCGCTGGCCACGCTGGTCATCATACTGGTCATCATACTGGGCCCCCTCTCCTCAATGGGCTATCTGCTTGCCATCGAGCTGGGGCAGATGGTCCAGAAACTGAAGCAGGGACTGGACTTGAAGAGCATCCTCTCGCATGGCAGCATCCGGTGGCTCTTTGACCGTCTGGGACCCATCCTGCAGGCCAACAACATAAAACTGGAAGTCCTGATAAGCAACTGGCTTTCCTCCCTGCGCGCCAATCTCGTGCAGGCGATATCCATAGGCGCGAGGAACATCCTGCTGGTGGCGCTGGATTTCATAATCATGATATTCTCGACATTCTTTCTGCTCAAGGACGGCCCCGGTTTCATCGTCAGGCTCAGGGACTACCTGCCCTTCTCGGAGGACCATAAGGACAGGCTCATAGGACAGGCCAAGGACATGATCGTCTCGACGATATACGGCGGGGTTGTGGTGGCGGCCGTCCAGGGCGCGATGGCGGGCCTTGCCTTCTGGATGCTCGGCATTTCCCTGCCAGTCTTCTGGGGGGCGATGACGTTTTTGGCCTCCTTTGCGCCCTTCGTGGGCACCGCCGCCATCTGGCTGCCGGGGGCCGCATATTTTTTCTTCGCGGGCCACCCGGTGAAGGCGGTTGTGCTGCTGTTTGTGGGCCTGTTTTTCATAACCATAGTGAGTGATTACATCCTCCGGCCCGTCATTTTGAAGGGCAAGACAAAAATGAACACGCTGCTCATATTCTTCAGCGTCCTTGGAGGCATAGAGTTTTTTGGCATCATCGGGCTTGTGCTCGGACCGCTGACGCTGGCCCTTTTCATCTCGGTGCTTGAAATATTCGGAAACATTGAAGGAGGCGGCCATGCTGAACCTTGAGGAATTGAAGGAAATGACCCGGATAAACCCGGAGGACGACTGCTACGCAAGCCTGTACCTGAACGTGAATCCCGTCACCAATCCCAACGGCGAGTACCTGATAAGGGTGAAAAACATGCTCAAGGAGACGGCCGAGGGGCTCCAAAAGCAAAAGGCCGTTTTAAAGAAGGTCAAAGGGGAACTCGAACGTTTCGAAAACTACTTTCTCACCCAGAAACCGCAGTTCAAGAAGGCGGTATGCCTGATCGGCGGCCGCAATGGCGGCTTCTGGAAGGAGTACCATCTTGCCGTGCCCCTTCAAAGCGGCATCTTCGTGGACTCGACACCTTATCTAAAACCCCTCATGGACTGCGTGGACCGCTATCCGCGCTATCTTGCCATGCTCCTCAGTAAGGACGAGGCGAGGATATTCGTCGTCCAGATGGGGGAGATACTGGAGTACGGAGAAATGAAGACCCCCGACATCATCGGCAAACACAAGAAGGGCGGCTGGTTCGCCCTGGAGCAGGACCGTTTCGAGCGGCACGCCGAGTTTCACGTGGACCTCCACTTAAACGACGTCATCCGGAGGCTTGGGGCGTTCATCCAGGAACAGCAAATCCGGAAGGTCGTCATCGGCGGCCCGGCGGAGGCCGTCTCCATGTGCATGGAAAAGCTCCCCAGGGACATCGCCGGCAAGGTGATAGGGAATTTTGCGGCCGGCATGTACGAGCCCGCCCCCGAAGTGCTCGAAAAGGCATTGCCCGCGCTCGATCTTTTCGAGCGGAACGAGAAGCAAAAGATAGTGGAGGAGCTGGTGGAGAGGGCCTATAAAAACGACCGCGCCGTCATGGGACTCGATGACGTGCTGCTGATGGCCCAGGAAAAGAGGATAATGACGCTTGTCCTGGACCCGGCCCTGAAAAAGCCGGGCTTTGTCTGCGCCAATTGCCGGGCGCTCGCCCTCAGCCAGGGGGCCTGCCGCTTCTGCGGCGGCAGCATGAATGGTGTAAACTACCTCATTGACCTAGTGATGCAAAAGACGGTGGAGCACGGAGGACGGGTGGAAGTCGCCCCGGACAATGAGAAACTGCAGGGCGCCGGTAAAATTGGGGCCATCCTCAGGTTTTAAAGCTAAAAAGACCGCCGTCCCGTCATCAGGTTTTAAGATTAAAAAGACCGCTGTTGTCTTTGTCCTGCTGCTTTTACTGATTGCCGGCTGCACGCCTGAAAACAGGCGGCCCGGCTACATCTACTACAGCATCGCCGCCGACCCCTCCACGCTGGACCCGGCCCTGATAACCGATGTGCCGGGCGGCTCCATCGCGGCCAAACTCTTTAATGGTCTCGTGCGGATAGGCCCGGGGCTCAAGGTGATACCCGATATCGCGCAGAGCTGGGAGGTCTCAAGGGACCGCCTGGTCTATACGTTCCACCTGAGGCGAGGGGTAAGATTTTCAAACGGGCGCGAGGTCACGGCCGCCGATTTCAAATATTCATTCGAGAGGGTCTTAAGCGCGCGCACCCTCTCTCCGAACCGGTGGGTGTTCGAGGCCGTCTCCGGGGCGCGGGAATTTAGCGAGGGCCGGGCCGGGGACGTGAAAGGCATAAAAGTGGCCGGCCCCTATGAGCTTGTGCTGAGACTCGACCATCCCTTCTCCCCGTTTTTGAACCTCCTTGCGATGACGGCGGCCTACGTCGTGCCGCCTTTTTCCGGACGGCCGGCGGGGACGGGGCCTTTCGTCATCGAAAGATGGGTCCCCAACGAGGAGATCGTGCTTAAGGCAAGGCCGGATTATTTTGGGGGCGCTCCGAAGGTGAAGGGGATTGTCTACCGCGTCATCCCGGAGGAGCTTACCAGCGTTGTCGAATTCGAGCTTGGCAACCTCGACGTCATAAGCGTCCCCGCCCCGGACTACGACCGTTTCAAAAAAGACCCCAAATGGAGCAGGCTCATAACGTCGCTGGACGGCATCGACACATATTACCTGGGGCTGAATTGTTCGAGGCCGCCTTTTAACGACGTCCGCATGCGGCAGGCCATGAATTACGCCATAGACAGGAAAAAGATGCTGGAGACCTTCATGGAGGGCAGGGGGAGTCTGGCAAGCGGCCCCGTGCCGCCAGAACTTAGGCGCTGGGGCCCGCCCCCGTCTTATGAGTACGACCCCGGCAAGGCCAGGCGCATTATCCGCCAGGAGGGTTTCTCGGGGGTGAAGGTGCGGTTTTATATCACCCAGCAGGAAGACGTCGCCGATATAGCCGGGATAATCCAGGAGTATCTGGCAAAGGTGGGCATCAGGGCGGAGCTGAAACAGCTTGAATGGAACACGTACAGGGAGGCCATAGACAGCGGGGAGCCGGATTGCTTCTGGCTTAGCTGGTGGGCGGACTACGCGGACCCCGAGGACTTCCTTTATCCGCTGTTTGATTCGGCGAACATTGGATCGGCCGGCAACCGGACGATGTACGTAAACCGCGAGGCGGACCGCCTCATAGAGCTGGGCAGGCGCGCGACCTCCGCCCAGAGCCGGGACGACTACTATAAAAGGGCGGAGGACCTGATCGCGCGCGATGCGCCGTGGGTCTTCTTCTGGCACAGGAAGGAAGTGACCGTCCGCCAGCCGTGGGTAAAAAATTACGTCCTTTACCCCATCTACAGCATGGACAAGGGCACGGACATCGGCATCGAACACTGAAAAGATAGGTTCTAAACACCCTCTCCCAACCCTCTCCCTCAAGGGAGAGGGTGTAACTTTAAAAAAAAGGCTTTTTTGAGTTCATGTGGCTATTTGAGATAAACCCGAAGGGCGGGATGCGGGCTGTGTGCAGCTTGCGGCAGGGGGATTCAATTTAAAGTTAGAAAAGAATCTCCAGCTGGCTTTCCTGGCCGGGGAAGGAAATCGGATATTCTTTTGTGAAGCAGGCCCTGCAGAAATTTTCGGGGTCGGGTATTTCCTTGAAGAGCCCGTCGATGCTCAGGTAGGAGAGGCTGTCGGCGGTTATGTAGCGGCGGATCTCCTCCTCGTTGTGGCTCGACGCTATGAGCTCCTGCCGGGTGGGGGTGTCTATGCCGTAGAAGCAGGGCCCTTTCGTGGGCGGAGAGCTTATCTTCATATGCACCTCGCGCACGTCGCCCCCCTCCCGCAGCATCTTCACTATCTTCTTGCTCGTGGTGCCCCTTACAATCGAGTCGTCCACGACGATCACCCTTTTGCCTTCCAGGAGGTCTCGCACGGGGTTCAGTTTTATCTTCACCCCGAAGTGCCTGATGCTCTGTTTGGGTTCGATGAAAGTCCTGCCTATGTAGTGGTTTCTTATGAGCCCGAAGTCGAAGGGGATGCCGCTTTGCTCGCTGTAGCCTATGGCCGCCGGCACGCCCGAATCGGGCACCGGGATGACCAGGTCGGCATCCACCGGGCATTCGAGGGCGAGCTGTTTGCCGAACTGTTTCCGCACCGCGTTTACGCTGTGCCCGCCGAAGATGCGGCTGTCCGGGCGGGCGAAATATATGTACTCGAATATGCAGAAGGCCTTCCTGGGCGCCGTGACGCTTTTCGGGTAAGAGGTAAGGCCGTTAATATCGATCACTATCATCTCGCCCGGCTCCACGTCCCTGAGATATTCGGCGCCGATGAGGTCAAAGGCGCAGGTCTCGGACGCCACCACGTAGGCGCCGTCCACCGTGCCTACGCTCAGCGGCCTCACGCCGTAGGGGTCTCGGACCGCGATGAGTCTTTTCTCCGTGAGTATTATAAGGCTGTATGAGCCGGCCACCTCCCGGAGGGCCATTATTACGCGCTCCTTGAGGTCCTCTTCCCTGCTGTGGGCTATGAGGTGGATGAAGACCTCGCTGTCGGAGGAGGACTGGAAGATCGCGCCGTTTTTTTCGAGGGACTTCCTCAGTTCGTAGGCGTTTATGAGGTTTCCGTTGTGGGAGATCGCAAGCTGTCCCATGGAGAAATTAGCAAGTATGGGCTGCACGTTCTTGGGGTTGCTGCCGCCGGCCGTGGAATACCTGTTGTGGCCGATCGCCACGTAGCCGGGGAGTTTTTTCAGCCGCTTTTCCGTGAAGATGTCGGCCACGAGGCCGACGGATTTTTCAAGGTGGAGCTGCTTTTCATCCGAGGAGCAGATGCCCGCGCTCTCCTGTCCGCGGTGCTGGAGCGCGTAGAGCCCGAGGTAAACGAGGTTGGCCGCCTCGGGATGGCCGTATACCCCGAAGACCCCGCACTCCTCCCTGAACTTATCTGGATTCCACATGCTGTCTGAGTGAGTGATTGAAAGCATTTGAAAGCTCGCCCAAAGGTAAATCTATCTCAGCGTCTATTTTCAGGTTTTCGCCCCCGGTCCTGCCCAGTTCAAACAGGGGTGTCTCCCATTTTTCGCAGAGGCCCTTCAGGGCCGCCAGGTCTTCTTCGGCCAGGCTGACGACCACCCGGCCTGCGGACTCCCCGAAGAGAAGCGCGTCTTTTCTCATCGGTTTTTCCCTTTTGCCGTCGCCGAGGAGCGGTTTTAGCGATATCCCGGCCCCGACTCCACCGGATATCGCGGATTCGGCGAGCGCGACCGCAAGCCCGCCCTCGGAGCAGTCGTGGGCGGAATGCAAAAAGGGTACGGCCTCGAACAGAAGTCCGTGGAGCCTTTTTTCAGCCTCCAGGTCAAGCGACGGGGGCATGCCCCTTTCAATCCCGTGAATGACCGCGAGGTATTCGGAGCCTCCAAGCTCCTCTCTCGTGGCCCCAAGGAGCGCTACGGTATCGCCCTCGCGCTTGAATGCCTGGGTCAGATGCCTCTGCACGTCCTCGAATATCCCCACCATGCCGATAGTAGGGGTTGGGTAGATGGCCGCGCCTTTTGTCTCGTTATAGAAACTCACGTTTCCGCCCACTACGGGGGTCTCGAGGACGCGGCATGCCTCCCCGATGCCTTTTACGGCGTTTACGAACTGCCACATTACCTCCGGTTTTTCCGGGTTGCCGAAGTTCAGGTTGTCGGTGAGGGCGCGCGGTCTCGCGCCGGAGCACGCAATGTTCCTTGCCGCCTCCGCGACCGCGTGCATCCCGCCCAGGTAGGGGTCAAGATAGCAGTACCGGCTGGAGCAATCAACACTCATGGCAATGCCCATCTCCCGCCAGTCGCCCGTTTTGTCCACGCGACCCGCCTCTTTCACCCGGCCCGTCTCTTTTATTCGAATAATCGCGGCGTCAGAGCCGGGCAGCACCACCGTGTTCGTCCTTACCATGTGATCGTACTGCTGCCAGATCATCTGCTTGGAGGCGATATTGGGCGAACCAAGCAGGCTTATGAGGACCTTGTTATAGTCCGCTGGCAGTCCGATGGCGTTTGTATCGAGCGCCTGGAGGGCGTCCTGCCAGGCGGGCCTTTCATACGGCCTGTCATAGAACGGGGCCTCGCTTGATATCTTGTTTGCCGGTATTTTGGCGACCGTCTTTTCGTGCCATTTCACATTTAAAAAACCGTCGTCCGTCACCCTGCCGATCACGACGGCCTCCAGGTCCCACTTGCGGAATATCTCCAGAAGCTCCTCCACCTTGCTGTTTTTTGCGACGATGAGCATGCGCTCCTGGCTCTCGGAAAGCATGAACTCGTAGGGGATCATGTCTTTTTCCCTTGGGGGGACTTTTTCTATGTACAGCTCGATCCCCGTGCCGGCCCTTCCCGCCATCTCGGAGGAGGAGGAGGTGAGCCCGGCCCCGCCCATGTCCTGGATGCCGACGATGAGGTCCTTGTCCATCGCTTCGAGGCAGGCCTCCAGGAGGAGCTTTTCGGTGAACGGGTCTCCCACCTGGACGTTTGGCTTCTTCTGCTCGGCGTCATCCGTGAACTCCTCGGATGCCATCGTAACGCCGTGTATGCCGTCCCGGCCGGTCTTGGAGCCCACGTATATGACGGGGTTGCCCGCGCCGGAGGCCGTCCCCCTGAATATCTTTCCCTTTTTTACTATGCCTAAATTGAATACGTTAACGAGGATGTTGCCGCTGTAGCAGGGGTGGAAGTAGACATCTCCGCCCACGGTGGGAACGCCGATGCAGTTTCCGTATCCCGCGATGCCGGAGACGACGCCGGAGAGCAGGTGCCGCTGGAGCGGCTCGTCCAGAGGCCCGAAGCGGAGGGAATTCAGGCTTGCCACCGGCCGCGCCCCCATCGTGAAGATGTCCCGGAGTATCCCCCCCACGCCGGTTGCCGCGCCCTGGTAGGGCTCGATAAAGGAGGGGTGGTTGTGGGATTCCATCTTGAAGGCGGCGCAGAGGCCTTCGCCTATTTCTATTATCCCGGCGTTTTCCCCCGGGCCCTGCACCACCCAGGGTGCGGATGTGGGGAAATTTCTGAAATGGATGCGCGAGCTCTTATAAGAGCAGTGCTCGCTCCACATGACGGAGAAGATGCCAAGCTCCGTGAATGTGGGCGGCCTGCCCAGGATATCGAGTATCCTGGCGTATTCCTCGGCCTTGAGGCCGTGCTCCCGTATGAGTTCTTCGGTTATCTCGGGTTCTTTCAAATCGAGACCATTAACGGGTAAAGCATCTTAACGGGTAAAACACCCTGCGGGTAACAGACCTTACCACGTATAAGAGCTACCCGGCCACCCCCACAAGAGTTTTACCAGAGACTTGTAAACCCCCAATGCAACAAACTATTTTATCACAGGGGCGAAATAAAATTCTCTTACTTCAGCCCGCCGTGCAAGCCTTACTTAGGCCCGTCTTTAGGATAGACAAACGGGCTGCCGCTCAAGACGGCATTTAGCCTGGGGGGCGTGCCCGCAAGCTCGAAGACCGCCATGCCGCGCTCGCTGTCTTTCTTGTCCCCCTTCGTCCAGACCCCTTCCCATGCCACGTTGACGTCGATGGTCCGGCCGGCCACATCGATCCATTTCGTTGTGAAGGAGAGTTTGACCGAATCGAATTTTTCGAAATCGGGCGCTATCCCGGCGTATCCCTTGTCGGTGCTTACCGCCTTCATGGCGCCGGCGTCCTTGTTGATGTAGCCCTTCAGGAGGGCCTGGATCACGCCGTTGGCCTCGTTATAGTAAACGGCCCCCTCCGGGACGGGCTTTATCGCTTTTTTCGAGCAGCCGGCGGACAGGGCAAGGGCGAAGAACAGCAGGATTACAAGAGACCTTTTCATCCACTCCTCCATATCGGTGATGAGTTTCAAACAGGTATTCATTATCCACGAACGGCCCCCCCGGGGTCAACATGGCATGCGCCGAACCCTCTTCATCATGGCCCCCGTATGCCCCCTGGCCTGATATCCTGGAGATATCTGATATCCTAGAGATATATAGAGGCGTGGAGTTTTATTTCGGAATGGAATTGAAAGAGATAGTCTCCGGCATTGACGCGCTTTTCTCGGAGCTTGTTGTGGTGACGGGGCTTCTGGGACAAAGCGCGCTCCGCTCGGACCCGGCCCTTCTGGATGAAGCGGACACTATCCTGCCCCGCGTGCGGCGGCTGGGGGACGACCTCTGCCGGGAGCTCTCCAAAAGCGCGGCAAGCGAGCCCGCGGCCCTGAAATATATCTCCATCCCGGGCCATGTGGAGCGGGTCTGCGACCATTTCGAGGACGCAAGCCGGCTTTTGAGGAGAAAGGCCCTGGAAGACATATATTTCAGCGACAAGGCGCAGGAGGAGATGAACTATCTGTTTGAAAAACTGAGGGACATGTTTTCAGAGGCCGCCGGGATGCTCCTTGCCGGGGACGCCTTCATAGCGGGCTACGTGGGGCGGACCGGGCTCTCGGTCTCCAAAAGCGCCGGCGCTTTCGCGGCCCTCCACGAAGAACGTCTCCGGGAGGGGATTTGCCTTCCAAGGGCCTCTTCGGTGTACCTGTCCCTGCTGGAAGGCGTGAAGGCCGTCGCGTGGCATCTCATGGAGATGATCCGGGACTTTCTGGAATGAGCCTCTTCCCGGCGGTTATTCATACGGCAGCGCCCGGCTGCCGTTCGGGGAATAATACGTAAAGAGGGTGCTGAATTTTCTCCTGACCCAGTCCGGGTACATCCCGTAGATTTGTTGGGCGTCCTGGCTGTCGCCCAGGGCGCTTAATGCATCGGCCTTGCTTATGTTGTAGATGGGGTTCGACGGGTCGCCGAAGAGCAATATGTTTTCGACGCTCACTATCTCTTTGAGGACGGCCCTTTTGTCAACCGAGTATCGCCTTATGATACCGCTGTTTTCGGCGCTGTTTCTCACGAAGATGGCGGAATTGTCGCCGATGTAGACGAGTTTCCACTGCGGGTCGCTTATCAATGAGACCGAAACGGGGATTATGTATCCCGATTCCCTGAATATGACCGGCACGAGTATGAAGTTTATGTTGTAGGCGTCAAGCTCCTGCTGCCATCCGGGATAGCTTTTAAGGATGGCGTCGGCCGAGCGGTTTATGGTATCGCTCAGGGCGCGCCCGTCTATGAAGACCTTGTATCTGGGATAGAGGTCCCAGATGAGAAATCCCCCCCAGGTGTAGAAGTTGTACATCGGCGGTTTGATGTCGTGCTCCTTCAGGAACTTATCAGCGCTTATCGGATACCAGGGCGACACCCATTGCTTTGTCATGCCGGGCTTGAACGCCCAGGCGTAGGACTTGGACACGTACAGGCCGAACCAGAGCGTCGTTGCTATCAGGAGGGCTGAAAAAAACGCGGGCGCCACCCGCGGGCCGTTTGGGCCAAAGAACTTTCTTTTGAAATCCCCCAGCTCCAGAATGCTTTTTCCGTAGTAGAACGACAGTATGACGATTGAGAACATGAGCCCCCTTGCGTAGTAATTGGCGAAAAAGGAGACGAAGCATACCGTGAACAACTCGGTGAGGTCGATTTTTTTCCTCACCCAGTACTTGGCCAGCAGCAGGATGATGAGCAAACCGGTAAAGACCCAGTAGAACATGAGCCACCGGTAGAAGAGGTCGCTGTAGAAATAGGTGAGCGGCCTGAATTCGAGCACCACGTTTGCGACCCAGCCCCCTCCCCGAACGCCCACCGTGTGCTTTATGTCCATCAGGAACCTGGACGCGATGCCGTAGAGGTAGTTATAACTCAGGGCGTACCCGTTCGGGTTCAGGCCGGAGGCGAATACGGCCGCCAGCGCCCCGCCAAAAAAGATGTAGTTCGGCTTCAAGCGCCCTTCCCTGAGCCTGTGGTAACCCCACGTCACCGCCTCCCCGAAGATGTATAGGAGGATTATCACCACGCCGACGATGAACCCGGCATGGACGTTCGCCCAAAAAACCATCAAAAGCGCCAGCAGGACGGCCATGGTCAAGTTTTCCTTCTTCATCTGCTCAAGGAGCATTATGGCCAGCAGGGCAAGCAGGAAAGATATGCCCTGGGGCCTTTCAAACGAATAGAACAGCTCCACGGCAAGCATGAGCGCCCCGAACGAGCTTGTCCCGAGGGCCATCCACGGCTTTACGCCCTTCTTCACGAGCCACAGGTAGATGGCGGCCATCGGCGCGATTATCAGCAGTCCCCTGAAGACGCCGAGGCCCGCGTACCCGCCTATCATGTAGGCCAGATAGAATATTACCTGCCCAAGCCAGTGGGCCCTCAGCCCCTCTCTTTGCACCTTGGGCAACTGGACGGGGGTGGTGAAGGAAAACAGGTCCTGATTGGGGATCGACCGCGTCTGCAGCGTCACCTGGCCGGTCTTCAGGTGCCACCAGAGGTCCGGGTCATTGAGGCTGAAATTCGTGGTTATGCCGAAGATCCAGGCGAAAAAGAGCAGGGCGATGAGATGCCATGCCCATTTCCTCCAGTGGTTACCGGTCTGCCGAACGTCCGTAGATGTCATCGAAGCGTATTATATCATCTTCGACCAGGTGTTCGCCGCTTTGTATCTCTATTATCTTCAGGGGTATCATGCCGGGGTTTTCAAGCCGGTGTTTTACGGTGCTCGGGATGTAGGTGCTCTCATTCTTGTTTACGTAGAAGGTTTCATCTCCCCTCTGCACCCTGGCGGTGCCGGAGACCACGATCCAGTGCTCGCTCCTGTGGTTATGCATCTGCAGGGAGAGCCTTGCCTTGGGTTTCAGGCAGATGTGCTTTATCTGATAACCGGGGCCTTTGTCGAGTACGCAGAAATGTCCCCAGGGCCTTTCCTCCACCCTCGGGAGCAGGTATTCTTCCCTGCCCGTCTGCTTGAGTTTCCCGACCAGTTTTTTCACCTCCTGCACCCTGTCCTTGGGGCATATGAGGGTGGCGTCCGGGGTGTCCACGACCACCATCGCCTTAAGCCCGATTGTGGCCAGGAGCCTTCCGGAGCTGAAGATTATCGAGCTCTCGGGCTCTATATTGACCGAATTGCCGAGCACCACGTTGCCGCCGGCGTCCGTCTCCATGACGTCCTCGAGGGCGTTCCAGCTGCCTATGTCGGACCAGCCGAAATCCGACCTCATCACGCAGACCCGCTTTGACTTTTCGAGGACGCCGTAATCGATGGAGTCCGGCTCTATCCGTCCGTACAGGCCCTCCAGGGCCTTTTGCTCGCCGGGGGCGCCAAGTTGCCTTTCGATCCCCGCGAAGGCCGAATGGAGCGCGGGCATGTGCCTCTTCATCTCGGCTATTATCGCCTGCGCCTTGAAGAGGAAGATGCCGCTGTTCCAGAGGTAGGAGCTGTCGTTCAGGAATGCGCGGGCCTTTTTGGCGTCGGGTTTTTCCACGAAGCGCTCGACCCTGAGGACGTCTTTATTTTTGCCCAGGGGGGCCTTCCCCGATTTTATATAGCCGTAGCCGGTCTCGGGCCTGGTGGGCACAATCCCGAATGTCACCAGGTATCCCGCCTCGGCCATCGGGATGGCGGCGTCAACGGCGGCCGAGAAGGCCGCGTTGTCCCTGATATAATGGTCGGAAGGCAGCACCAGGAGCAGGGCGCTCCTGTCGGCCTTTCTTTTTTTGAAGGCGGCGAGCGCTATGGCCGGGGCGGTGTTTCTGCCCTCCGGCTCTGTCACCACGCATTCCGGCGGCAAGACGCCCTTCGTCTGCCAGCGGACCAGTTCCGCCTGGTTTTGCGTGGTTATGATGATGAAATTGCCGGGCGGGACTTTGCCTTCCAGCCGCTCAATCGTGTTTTGAAGGAGTGTCTTGTCGCCGAATATTTTCAGGAACTGTTTGGGAAAGGTCTCGCGGCTCAGGGGCCAGAACCTGGTCCCCTTGCCCCCGGCCATTATGACGGCATGGAGATGCCTGCCTTTGCCTGCGGCCGTCTTCTTGCGGACGGTCATCCTCCCGGCCCTTTTAGAGACACTCATCCTCTAGCCTCCCTGCTCGGTTTTTTCATGTTTTTTTTTCATGCCCAGGGCGCGCCTGATGAACGAGGAGTTTATCCGCCGCAGCCTGAGCCTCCAGGGCAGCCAGACGGCCTCTCTTATGATCGCCTTGCTCATCTTGGATGAGCCGCTGGCGCGCTCCGTGAAAACTATGGGTATCTCCTCGACCCGCATCCCGGCCATGCAGAGATTGTAGGCCATCTCGATCTGAAAGGCGTATCCTCCCGAATGGACTTCGTCAAACGCCACCTGCTCGAGCGCCCTGCGGCTGAAGGCGCGGTAGCCGCTGGTAAGATCGCTCAGTCTGCTGCCGAGTATCCGCGAGGCGTAAAAATTGGCGAATTTCGACAGCAGAAGTCTCTTGAAATCCCAGCCCACCACGCTTATCTTGCCGCCTATGTACCTGGAGCCGATGACGAGGTCCGCCCCTTTGTCTATCTCCGCGATGAACCTGGGGAGGTCCAGCGGGTTGTGGGACATGTCCGAGTCCATTTCGATGAAGCAGTCATAGTCCCGCTCAAGACCCCAGAGGAAGCCGGCCACATAGGCGGTGCCAAGCCCCATCTTCCCCGGCCTGTTCATGACGTGCACCCTCGGGTCCCGCCCGGCCCACGATTCGGCTATCCGTCCAGTGCCGTCGGGCGAGTTGTCGTCTATTACCAGGATATCGGCCGCTTCCTGCGAGAGGACGTTTGCAAGGACCACCGGAAGTGTTTTTTTTTCCATATAGGTAGGCAGTATTACAAGAGATTTGGATTTGGACATGGATTTGTCAGATCAGCTCACTTGATCTCTTCTCCCCGAGCGCCCACAGCCGGATGGCCTCCTCCAAGGCCTCCATGGTCGCCTCCCCGGGAATGATCTCCGCCTTGAGCCCCGCCTGCTCGATCTTCTTTGCCGTCACCGGCCCTATCGCCGCAATCGCCACCCCCCGAAGCAGGTCCGTGGCGTCCTCGCCGACCATTTCCATGAAATTCGTAAAGGTGGCCCCGCTTGTAAAGGTGGCCACGGTTATCCTTCCTTCCTTCAGGAAACGTTTCAGCCTCTTGCCGTGGGCAAATGGTTTTACGGCGCGGTATGCGGACGGGACATCTATGATGCCGCCCATCCGTCTGACCTTCTCCGGGAATAGCTCCCTTGCCTCCTCGGCGCGCGGCAGCAGGAAGCGCCTGCCCTCAAGGCCGGAAGGATATAGCGCGCAAAAAGCCTTTATGAGCCCTTCGGCCCGGAACTCCTCGGGCACCAGGTCCACATTCAGGCAGAACCGCCTGAGGGCTTCCGCCGTCTTCGAGCCGACGGCGCAAATCCCGGCCTTAATGGAGCGTATATCCATGCCAAGATGTGAAAACCTTTCAAAGAAGAATTGCACCCCGGTTGCGCTCGTGAATATTATCCAGGCATAGGAGCCGATCCTGCCCAGGGCCTCGTCGAGGGGTTCAAAACTCTCCGGGGGCGCGATCTCCAGCGTGGGAAACTGCATTATCTCCGCGCCCAGGTCTTCGAGCGATTCGAACCCGGCGGCCCCGGCGGCCGCGGCGGAATGCTGCCTTGTGACGAGCACGCGGTGGCCGAAGAGGGGTTTTGTTTCATACCACCTGAGTTTTTCCCTGAGCCTTACGACCTCGCCCACGACCACTACGGCAGGCGGCCTTATCTCGTTTTGCCTCATCTGGCCGGCGATCTCCCCCAGGGTGCTTATTATCGTCCTTTGCTCGGGCCTCGTGCCCCATCTGACGACCGCCACGGGGGTCTCCGGCGGCTTTCCGTTTTCGATGAGTTTTCCGGCCAGCTCGTCCATGTTTTTCACGGCCATCAGGAAGACCAGCGTGCCGACCCCGGTGGCGAGTTTTTCCCAATCGATGGCGGAGTTCTGCTTGGTGGCGTCCTCGTAGCCGGGGATAACGGCAAAGGAGGAAGAAATCTTTCTGTGGGTAAGCGGTATCCCCGCGTAGGCGGGGGCCGCCACTGCGGAGCTTACCCCCGGGACTATCTCGAATTCAAGCCCCGCCTCGGCGAGGGCGCAGGCCTCCTCGCCGCCGCGGCCGAAGACGAAGGGGTCGCCGCCTTTGAGCCTGCAGACAGTCTTCCCGCCGCTGGCCCGGTCGATGAGCACGGCGTTTATCTCCTCCTGGCCCATCGTATGATGGCCGCCCCGCTTGCCCGCGTAGATGAACTCCGCGTCCTGCCGGACGTAATTGAGCACCTGCGAGTTCAAATGAAAATCATAGACGACCACGTCGGCCTTTTCCAGGCACCGGGCCCCTTTTATCGTCAGCAGCCCGATGTCGCCGGGGCCGGCCCCGACCAGGAAGACTTTCCCCTTTTTTTCCATAGTCTCTGATTTTAACACGCCGGCCGCGGTATCGGACAGGCTCTTGCCTTTGCTGGGTGACGCCCGCCTCTGCTTCCCTAAAAGGTCAGTCCGATCCTCACGTTCTTTGCGCCCCCCAGTTCGGATAGCTCTTTAAGGAGCCGCCTTAAGGGCGTATCGTGTTTCAGGGCAACCGAGACGCTGTATATGACGCTCCTGGTCTGGTTGTCCTTCTCGTAATCGATCCCGGTCACATGGCCGAACGTGTCTATGATGGCGCGCAACTGCTCCTCGGCCAGGACGTCGTCGGCCGTTATCTCTATCCTCCTGTACATCACCTTCGGGATCTTTCTCTCCGCGATCCTCAGCGTCCAGAGCGTCAGAAAGGTCAGCATGAAGGTGGCCACCGCAGGGACATAGAGGCCGCTGCCCACGGCAAGCCCTATCGCAAAGACGATCCAGATGCAGGCCGCGGTCGTAAGCCCGTAGATGGTCCCCCTCATCTTGATTATCACGCCCGCGCCCAGGAAGCCTATGCCGGTCACCGCCCCGGAGACGATCCTCCCGGTATCGACTTTTCCGAATATCGGGTTTGGAGGGGCAAGCTTGTAATGGTTGTGAGAGATCACCATGAGGAGCACGGCGGAGAGGCAGACGAGCAGGTGCGTCCTGAAACCGGCCGGACGGCCGTGGGCCTCGCGTTCGAAGCCTATCACGCCCCCCATCATGGCGCCAATCAGAAGCCTGGCTAATATCTCCCACTGGCCTATCTGCATCCCCGCAGATTATAGCATTTTATAGTCCTGCCCACCTTATTGTCCTGACCCTCACCCCGACCCTCTCCCCGCGGGAGAGGGGGGAGCGAAGCGGAGAGTGAGTGGGGCGGGTGGGCGGGATTATAAAAATGCCTCTGCGGTGATAAGATTTGATAAAGCTCCGATCAGCGATAAAAATAAGGGGGAACTCGCAATGAAGGTGTTCATTACGGGCGCAAGCGGGTATATAGGGTCCAACGTGGCGCAGGCCTTCCGGAGGGCCGGGCATGAGGTGTGGGGGCTCGTCAGGAACGAAAAGAAGGCCTGGATGCTCCGCGAAAATGAGATACATCCGGTAATCGGGCGCATGGAGGAGCCGGGCAGCTACAGCGGGCCTGCGGGGGGCTGTCAGGTGCTGGTGCACGCGGCGCTGCAGATGCATGGCGACACGGCCGGACTGGACAATATGACCGTGGACAGCTTCTTGTCCCTGTCCGGGACCGGGCCCTGCCCGAAGACGCTCATCTACACGAGCGGCTGCTGGGTATACGGCAATACGAAGGGCGAAATAGCGGACGAGACCTCCGCGCTTTCGCCACCCTCCCTGGTCGCCTGGCGTCCCGCAGTCGAGCGAAAGGCGCTCGGGACCAGCGGGACAAGGGGGATTGTCATAAGGCCGGGGTGCGCGTACGGCAGGCAGGAGAGGCTCTTCGGGATATGGATGTCGGACGCGCAGAAGGGAGACCATCTGAGCGTGATAGGAGACGGCGTCAACCGCTGGTGCGCCGTGCACGTCGACGACCTGGCGGACGGCTACCTGCGCGCGGCCGAAAGCGGGCTTTCGGGCGAAATTTTCAACCTGGCGGACCCTTCCCGCCAGCGCGTAAGCGAGCTGGTGGAGGCCATAGCCTGCGCGGCAGATTATAAAAAAGATATCAGATACGTGCCGGTCGGCGAGGCGGAAAGGCAACTGGGGCCGTTTGCGGAATGCCTCGCCCTGGACCAGCACGTAGACAGCCGGAAGGCGGAGACCCTGCTTGGCTGGCGGCCGAGACACACGGGTTTTGCCGACGAGGCGGAGATATTCTTTGAGGCATGGAAGGCCCATGCGGCAAAGGCGGAGTCGCCGGTGGGGGTGTGAACAAGGCGCGAGGCCAAAACGCCAGGTCCGGGTAATGGATTGCCTTGCCGCTTGTTAATTGGCCGGCTCTATTTTCACGAAGCGTCTTTTGCCGACGGCGAGGATGTAATCTCCCTTCGGGAGTTTCGCCTCGGGGTCTGAAACCCTTTGTCCGTTTATCTTCACGCCGCCCTGCCTGATGAGCCTCTGGGCCTCCCCGGTGGAGGGTGCGAGCCCGGAGAGTTTCAGTATCCGCGGCAGCCACATCACTGCCTCCTCCCATGAGAGCTTATGGACGGGGATTTCATCGGGGAGTTCTTTTTTCCTGAATACCTGCTCGAACTCCGCCCTGGCTTTTAGCGACTCCTCACGCCCATGATATCTTTCGGTCAGCTCCAGGGCGAGATTCATCTTGGCCTCCATCGGGTGGACGGCCCCCGTCTTCACGCCCTCCCTGAGCCGGACCAGCTCATCGTTTGAGATGCGGCTTAAAAGGGTGAAATAGCGGAGCATGAGGTCGTCCGAGACGGACATGACCTTGCCGAACATATTAGGCGCGGGCTCCGTGATGCCGATGTAGTTGCCGAGGCTTTTGGACATCTTTTTCACCCCGTCCAGGCCCTCCAGAAGCGGCATGAGGACGATGCCCTGGGGCTCCTGCCCGTAGGATTTCTGCAATTCCCGTCCGACAATGAGATTGAATTTCTGGTCCGTGCCCCCCAACTCGATGTCGGCCCTCAGGAAGACGGAGTCATAGCCCTGGATGAGGGGGTAGAGGAATTCATGGATGCCGATGGGGTTTTGGTTGTGGAAGCGCTGCCTGAAATCCTCACGTTCGAGCATCCGGGCCACGGTGTAATTGCCCGTAAGCCTGACGAACTCCCCGGCCTTCATGCCGGCCATCCATGAGGAATTGAATTCTATGCGGGTCTTGTCCGCATCGAGTATCCTGAATATCTGGGCCTTGTAAGTGGCCGCGTTTTTGGCGACCTCCTCGCGCGTAAGGGGCCTTCGCATTTCGCTTTTGCCGCTTGGGTCCCCGATCATACCGGTGAAATCGCCTATGAGGAATATTACCTCGTGGCCCAGCTCCTGGAACTGCCGCATCTTTTCAAGCAGCACGGTGTGGCCGATGTGTATGTCCGGGGCGGTGGGGTCGAACCCCGCTTTCACGCGCAGGGGAATGCCCCGTTCGAGCTTTTTCAAAAGCTCCCCGCGGCTGATGACCTCCGCGGCCCCTCTTTCTATTATCTCGAGCTGTCTGCCGGCTTCAAGCATGGTCTTGTATGATATATAAGCCGGGCGGGAGGGGTCAATCGGCGCGCCCCAACCGGCCATCTTTTTATTGAATGAGCTGGCATAATCTGATATTTTCATTACGGTGGAGAGGAGGTCCGGAGGTGATAATAGGGGTCCCGTCAGAGCTTAAAAAAGAAGAGCGCCGGGTCGGCCTCATCCCCGACGGCGTGGCGGAGCTTGTGCGCCTGGGCCATAAGGTGCTGGTTGAAAAGGGGGCGGGGCTTGGCAGCGGCTTTTCCGACGGGCTTTACATCGGGGCCGGGGCCGAGATGACGGACGGGCGGGAGATTTTCAGGCGCGCGGGGCTCATCGTGAAGGTAAAAGAGCCGCTGCCCCCGGAATACGGGTTTTTGAGGCCGGGACAGACCATCTTCACCTTTCTTCATCTGGCCTCGAACCCTGCTCTTACGGGCGCGCTCCTGGGCAGCGGGGTTTCCGCGCTGGCCTATGAGACGCTTGAAGACGGCGGCGGGCTTCCGCTTCTGGCGCCGATGAGCGAGATAGCGGGCAGGATGGCCCCCCTGATGGGCGCCTTTTACCTCCAGGCGGGCCGCGGGGGAAGCGGGGTGTTCGCGGCCGGGGCCGTCGGGGTGGGGCCCTGCAGGTGCCTGATACTCGGGGCCGGCAACGCAGGCACGAACGCCGCGCGCGTCTCATACGCCCTTGGCATGGACACGACGGTCGTTAATATAACGACGGAAAGGCTCAGGCGCATCGACGAGATGTTCCGCGGCCGGGTCAAAACCCTCCTGCTGACGGAGGCCGCACTCGGCGCGGCCGTCAGGGACGCGGACATCGTAATAGGCGCTGCCCTGGTGCCGGGCGCCAAAGCCCCCCTGCTCATAACGAGGCCGATGCTCGGGACCATGAGGAGGGGCTCCGTCCTGGTGGACATATCGATTGATCAGGGCGGGGTAACGGAGACATCGAGGCCGACCACGCATGACGACCCCGTGTACGAGGTCGACGGCATCATTCACTACTGCGTGGCCAATATGCCGGCCGCGTACCCGAGGACCTCCACGCTGGCCCTGGCAAACGCCACATTGCCTTATGTGAAACTCCTGGCGGAGACCGGCGTCGAGGCGGGGGTGGAGAAAAGCGGCCCCCTCAGGAGCGCGCTTAACATCTACAGGGGCAGGGTCGTCCACCCGGGAGTCGCCCGCTCTCTAGGCGTGGAGTCCGCGGACATAAACGGCCCCGTCTCGACGGAAAGACCCCTCTGAAGGGTGCAATGCCGCCGGGCATGGCGGGGGAAAAGCCCAAAGATGCGAAGACCGTCATGCCAGGGCGCATATTCAGTCAAGCAGTTTAGAAATATATTGACTATTCGTATACACTTATGGTTATATGTTTATATTGTGGCCGGGTTTATATTATGATCGAAGGCCGCGTAAAGGCATTCAAGGCGCTGTCGGACGAGACGAGGCTCAGGATACTCATGCTCGTGGCGGGCAGGGAGCTTTGCGTCTGCCAGATGATGGCGGTCCTCGGCGTCTCCCAGCCGCTGGTCTCCAGAAACCTGGCCATCCTGAAGGAGGCGGGCTTCCTCGTCTCCAGGCGGGAAAAGAAGCTCATGTTCTACAGGCGGCGGCCGCACCTGGAGGACGCGGGCCTCGGGTTTGTAAAGACGATATTGAAAGACCTTGCGGGGTCGGACCGGGCGGCCGAGGACAGGCGCCGCCTCGGCGCGTGCCGGGAGTTCCAGAAGGCGACGGGCCGCTGCGATATGAAATCCTTACGCGAGTTCATGAGGAGAAAACGCCCCGCCGGCAATACATCTGCCGCGGGCAAGACATCCGCGGCCCCGCCCGGAAGAAGTAACACCTCCGGTCTTTCGGGGGACCCCTCTGCGGAAAGGACGAAGCCGATATGAGACATTTACCTTTTTATCTCCGGATTTTGCGCCTTTTGTTTCTGTCCCTGATTGTTTCGATAATTGTTTTGGTCACGGCCTTTCCCGCCGTCCCGGATGCGGCGGCGGCCTCAATGGGGCAGGGCGTCCCCGTGAAAACGGTCAATCTGAAACCCGGGGCAGCTATCAATTTAAGTCAGGCGGTCGGGGCCGCGCTGAAGGACAATCCGGAGATAAAGGCCGGGCGCTGGGCGCTCAGGGCCTCCGAGGAGGCCGTAGGCGTTCAGGAAGGGTATTTCTATCCCTCGCTTTCATTCGAGAGCCGTTACCTGAGGACGGACAATCCCACATACGCCTTCATGGCGAAGCTGGACCAGCAGAGGTTCGCCCCCTCCGATTTCGCTATAGACGCGCTAAACTCCCCCCCGGCCATAAACGATTTCCAAAACTCTCTGGAGCTGGACCAGGTTATTTACTCGAGGAGGCTCATCGCGGCCCTGAGGATGTCGAAGCAGGACCATGCGGCCAGGGGGCTGGACTTTGACAGGCTCAGGCAGAAGGTGACCATGGAGACCGTGAAGGCGTATCTCGGAGTGATCACGGCCAGAAACTCGCTTGAGGCCGCCGGAAAGGCGGTCGAGGACACCACTGAGCACGAGAGGCTGGCGAAACTCCGGTTTGATTCCGGACTCGGGCTCTATTCGGACGTCCTGAGGGCGGATGCGGCCCTGAAGGAGGCCCAGAGGGGGCAGGCGAAAGCGCAGAGCTCTTATGAGGTGGCGAAGCGGGCCCTTGGCCTCGTGATGGGCCGCGCGGAGAGCGTCGATGCCCTTGGGACCGGCTACAAGGTGGAGATGGACCCCATCGAGACCTATTACGCCAGCGCCGGGCAGAGGCCCGATATAAAGGCAATCGAGGCAAGATACAAGAACGCGAAAAACGCGGTGGACCTGGCCGCCTCCGGTTATTACCCGGAGATAGGCGCAAGGGGCCAGTACCAGTGGAACGACCACCGCAGCCCAATCGACGGCGAGGGGTCCAGTTACCAGGTGGCCGCGTTCCTCAGATGGAACATCTTTGACGGCACCAGGCGGGAGCACGAGGTGAGCAGGGCCAGGGCAGGGCTTGGCGAGGCCCGGGAAGGCCTCGACGGCGCTAAAAAGGAGGCCTTGTTTAAAGTGTTCGCGGCGTATCAGGATGTGCAGGAGGCCGGTAAGTCCCTCGATTACGCCCAGGCGGAGCTGGCTTCGGCCAGGGAGGGCAGGAGGCTCGTGGAGCTGAGATATAAAAACTCCCTCTCCCCGATAATAGACCTGCTGGACTCGCAGGTCATGGTCGACTCCGCAAGGATGCGCAAGATCGAGGCGCAGAACGACCTCATGGAGAAATATTTCAATCTGGGATTTCAGAGCGGCAGGATTTCCGAATTCATAGAAAAGGTCAGCGCGTACGGCGACTAGTCCGGGGAAAAGGGGAGCAGGGATGAAAATGGAAAAGGTGAAAATCCGGTTGGTTTTCGCGGCCCTTGCGGCCGCGGCGCTCGTTGCCTCCTGCGGGGGAAAGATAAAGCCGGGAAGCGAAAAGGTACAAAGAAGGACGGTGGAGGGCGTCAAGACGGCCACGGTCCGGTCGATGAGCGTACCCTCATTTTATGTGACCTCCGGCGCGGTCGAGTCGAAGAACTCCTCTTTGGTCGCGGCAAAGATCATGGGCGCGGTCACATCCGTGCGCGTGGACAGGGGGCAGAGGGTCAGGAAGGGCCAGGTGCTGCTCACGATCGAGGACGCGGACGCCAGGCAGAAGGTGGCGCAGGCCGGGCAGGCGGTACAGGAGGCCGCCCAGGCAGGCAAAATGGCGAATGAGCAAAAAGCGCTTGCCGAGGTCACTTACGAAAGATACAAGCGGCTCCATGACGAGAAGGCCCTTTCCGATCAGGAGTTCGATGAGGTAAGCACCAGTCGCGCGCTTGCCGGCCTCCGGGCCGGGCAGGCCGCGGCGGCCCTTGCCAGGGCGCGCTCCGCGCTCGCCGAGGCCGGGACCTATCTCGGTTACGCAACGGTGCGCGCCCCAATAAACGGACTCGTCGTGGACAAAAAAGTTGACGTGGGGAGCATGGCCACCCCGGGGACCCCTCTTATCGCGCTGGAAGAGCCGGAGTACAGGGTTTCGGTCTCGCTCGACGAGCGTTTCTGGGGCAAGGCGAAAAGGGGCGTGCCGATAACGGTGCAAATCCCGGCCCAGGGCCGCGGCGAAAGCGAAAAGGTCCCGATAACCGAGGTGACCCCCATGATAGACCCGGCAACCCGGAGCTTTACAGTCAAGGCCCGGCTGCCCTTTTCCCCCGAGCTGCAGGGCGGGCTCTATGTGAACGTCCTGGTGCCGGACGGCCGGAAGACGGCCATAATGGCCCCGGCGGCCGCCATCGGCAGGAGGGGCCAGATGGATTTCGCCTACGTGGTGGGCGGCGGGGGGGTGCTGGAGCTTCGGGCCGTGAGGACCGGCGAGCGATATGAGGGCTACGTGGAGGTCCTCTCCGGCCTGAATCCGGGCGAGCGCGTGACCATATCGGATTTCGAAAACCTCAGCGAGGGCGAAGTCCTCAAGTGAACCGGGACCCGAAATCAATGGACCAGGACCTTAAACCGAAGCGGGAATTCCCCGGCCGCCGCCTGGGAGTGTCGGGCAGGATCGCAAAGGCTTTTCTCACATCGAAGCTCACGCCCCTCATAGTGGCGGCGGCGCTTGTCATGGGGGCCTTCGCCATCATCGTCACCCCGAGGGAAGAGGACCCGCAGATAAAAGTCCCCATGATAGACGTCTTCGTGGGCTACCCGGGGGCCTCCGCGCATGAGGTCGAAAACCTTGTCACGAAGCCGATGGAGAGGCTCATCCATGAGATACCGGGGGTCGAGTACGTATATTCGACAAGCCGGACCGGCGGCTCGCTGATAATCGTCAGGTACTACGTGGGCATGGATATGGAGAAAAGCGTCGTGAACCTCTACACGAAGCTCATGTCCGGCTACGACCGCATCCCGCCGGGGGTCAGCCGCCCGCTTATAAAACCCAAATCCATTTACGATGTGCCGATACTGGTCTACAACCTCTGGTCGGACAGGTATCAACCCTATGAACTCAGGCGCATCGCGGAGGAACTGGCCGATGAGCTGAAGAAGGACAGGGATGTCTCGGACGTGACCATAACCGGCGGCCCGAAGCGCCAGGTGCGGGTGGTGCTGGACCCGGCGAAGTTAAAGGCCTACGGCCAGTCCGCCTTCGGCATTGCCGGGGCACTGGAGAAGGCCAACTTCGTGACCCCGGAGGGACAGTTCGACAGCGGCAACGAGAGTTTCCGCGTCCAGGCCGGGGGCTTTCTGGAGAACGCGGAGCAGATAGGAGACGTCGTGGTCGGCGTCTCAAACGGAAAGCCGGTTTACCTGAAGGACGTCGCCGCCATCAAGGACGGCCCCCAGGAGCCGGACGATTATCTCTTCATGGGCCTGGGGCCGGCCTTCTCGAAAAAGCAAGGCATTGGCGGCGGATACGAGCGGGTGAATGTGAAACACCCCGACGCGCTCTTTAACGCGGTCACGATAAGCGTCGCCAAGAAGAAAGGCACCAATGCGGCCCTCATCGCCCACAGGCTCCGGGACAGGATAGAGGCCGTAAGGGGGAGTCTCATCCCCGGGGGCGTGCACATAAACGTGGCCAGAAACTACGGGCAGACCGCCGAGGAGAAATCCGACGAGCTGCTGGAGCACATGCTGATTGCGACCATCTCGGTCGTTATCCTCATAGCCCTGGCGCTCGGCTGGAGGGAATCGGTCGTGGTGGCCGTGGCCGTCCCGGTGACCCTCTCGCTTACGCTGCTGATAAATTACCTCTATGGTTATACCCTGAACCGCGTCACGCTCTTTGCGCTCATCTTCTCGATAGGCATACTGGTCGATGACGCGATAGTGGTCGTGGAGAACATCCACAGGCATTTCAAGCTCTACGGGCCTGGCAAACACAAGGTCGCTTATGCCGTAGACGAGGTCGGCAACCCCACCATTCTGGCCACTTTCACGGTCATCGCGGCCCTGATGCCGATGGCCTTTGTAAGGGGGCTCATGGGCCCGTACATGAGGCCGATACCCGTGGGGGCCTCGGCGGCGATGATATTCTCGCTCCTGATAGCCTTTATCGTGAGCCCCTGGCTGGGGTACAAGGTCCTTAAAAACGTGAAGCACACGGGGGCGGGGGAAGGGCATGAGAAAAAAGAGCTGCGGAAGCTGGACCATTTCTACCACAGGGCGCTGATGCCGCTGCTGGAAAACAGGAAGAGACGGCTCGCGGTGCTGGGCGGCATCGGGGGGCTTCTGCTGATCGTTTTACTGATGATACCTCTGAAGCTGGTCACGCTGAAGATGCTGCCCTTCGACAACAAAAACGAGTTTCAGGTGATTATCGACATGCCCGAGGGCACGACGCTCGAAAATACAGAGAAGGTGGCCGTGGCGATGGGGGAATACCTGCGCAGCGTCCCCGAGGTCACGGACTTCCAGGTCTATGTCGGGACCGCCTCCCCCTTCAACTTTAACGGGTTGGTCAGGCACTATTACTTACGCAGGGGCCCAAACGTCGCCGACATTCAGGTGAACATCGTGGGCAAGGGGAAGAGGGCCGCCCAGAGCCACGATATCGCAAAGAGGATAAGGCCGGGGCTGGACCGCATCGCCGCCCTCTACGGCGCAAAGGTGAAGATAGCGGAGATACCGCCGGGGCCGCCCGTCCTGGACACTCTCGTAGCCGAAGTCTACGGGCCGAGCCTGAAAGGGCAGACTCTATTGGCGGGAAAGATCATGGACATATTCAAAAAAACCCCCGGGGTGGTCGACGTGGACTGGTATGTGGAGGCGTCCCAGAAGAAGCTCACATTCACGGTAGACAAGACGAAGGCGGCCTTAAGCGGGGTCTCAACACAGGCGGCGGCGTCCACCCTGAGCGCGGGCCTTTCGGGGCTGCCCGCGGGGCTCGCCCACATAAAAGACGAAAGGGACCCGGTCCCGATCGTGCTCAGGCTGCCCGAGCAGTACCGCTCAAGCGCGGCCAGTCTGCTTGAGCTTACTGCGCCTTCGCGAGACGGGAAACTGGTCCCCCTGGGTGAGATACTGGACGTTCAGGAGGGCACGATAGACCAGTCCATCTACAGGAAGAACCTGCACAGGGTGGTCTACGTGATCGGGGACGTGGCCGGCAGGGAGGAAAGCCCCGTCTATGCCATCCTCAAGATGAAGGACAAGATAGGCGCGCTCAGGATGGACGGCCTTCCGGTGAGGCAGTACTACACGCATCAGCCCTCGCTGGACGAAAGTTATTCGGTCAAGTGGGACGGCGAATGGCAGATCACCTACGAGGTCTTCCGCGACCTTGGGATCGCCTTTGCCGCCGTGCTCATCCTCATCTACATACTGGTCGTGGCCTGGTTCGGAGATTTCGCGGTGCCGCTTGTCATAATGGCGCCCATACCGCTGACGTTGGTGGGCATACTGCCGGGGCACTTCGCCTTCGGGGCGTTTTTCACGGCCACAAGCATGATAGGGTTTATCGCGCTGGCGGGCATCATAGTGCGAAACTCCATCCTCCTGGTGGATTTCGTGCAGCTGGAATGGGCGGAGTGCGACGACCTCAAGAGCGCCCTTGTGCGCGCCGGCGCGGTGAGGTTCCGCCCGATCGTGCTTACGGCGGCCGCGGTGGTGGTGGGCTCGTCGGTGATACTTTTCGACCCCATATTCCAGGGGTTGGCGATTTCGCTTATGTTCGGGGCGGTGGCCGCAACGGCGCTTACGCTCATTGCCGTGCCCCTCATCTACTACGAGTTTTTCAAGAGGAGGCCCTGCCCCAGGCTTAGGAAGGAAGAGGAGGAAGAGGAAAAAGATGTATCTGCTTAAGACCGATTCATGGTACCTGGAGAGGGCCGTGTATCTTGCTGCCGGCATAGTGGTGCTGCTGTCGCTTGGGCTTGCGCTTCTGGTTAGCCCCTACTGGCTGCTGCTTGCCGCCTTTGCCGGGCTAAACCTGGTGGTGTTCGCCCTGACTGGTTTTTGCCTCATGGCCAACCTGCTTAAGAAATTCACGGGCCTCGAGCCCCGCCTTGGCAGGTAATTAAATGGATAACGAGCGTATTCCCCGTGGGCAAAAAACTATTTAACTTGCAATTCCCCGTGGTCTTGCCACGTGGATATCTTGTAGCTGCGCCCGGTTTTCTTTGAGACACGGGCAGGCGGTTATTTCTTTACAAGCTTTTCCCGCAAGTGGTAAAATCAAATCCATTTTCCATTTTTTGCGCGGCATCAAATCTTTTTTCGGCCAGATAGATGCCCTGCTGGTTTCTGGCGCAAATTTTTTCTTCATAGGGGGTTTGAAAAATGTCCAAGATAATGAGGGCGCTGCTGAGCGTATCTGACAAAAGCGGTATTGTCCCCTTCGCACAGGGGCTTGCCGGCATGGGCGTGGAGCTTTTATCTACCGGCGGGACGGCCAAGGCCCTGAGGGACGCGGGGCTGAAAGTCATCGATGTCGGCGAGTATACCGGGTTCCCGGAGATGCTCGACGGGAGGCTGAAGACCCTGCACCCCAAAATCCACGGCGGTCTGCTTGCCAGGCGGAGCGACTCACATCACATGGAAGATATAAGGAAGCACGGCATCGGGCTCATCGATATGGTGGTCGTTAACCTCTACCCCTTCGAGCGGACCGTGTCCAACCCGGACGTGAAATTCATGGACGCGATTGAAAACATAGACATCGGGGGGCCCACGATGCTGCGGGCCGCCTCGAAGAATTTCGAGTCGGTGAGCGTCGTCTGCGACCCCGCCGACTACGCTGCGGTGCTTGAGGAGATGAAGTCCCAGGGCGGCGAGGTCTCCGGCAAGACGCGCCTCACGCTCGCCAGGAAGGTCTTCGCCCACACCGCCCGTTACGACGCCCTCATCTCGGATTACCTTGAGGACGTCACCGGCGGCCAGCTTTCATCCGGTAAAACCGGGCTGGCCCCAGCGCTGACGCTGACCTACAGGCTGGCCTCGCCGCTTCGATACGGCGAGAACCCGCATCAGGCGGCCGGCTTTTACGAGGAACGCACGGACGGCCTCTCCCTGGCGAGGGCAAGAAAAATCCAGGGCAAGGAGATGTCCTTCAACAATTACTTCGACACGCACTCGGCCATGCTGCTGGCGCTCGAGTTCGACAAGACGGCCTGCGCCATCATCAAGCACGATAACCCCTGCGGGGCGGCGACCGCTGGGACCCCGGCCGAGGCCTACAGGCTGGCGCTCTCGACCGACCCCGTCTCCGCCTTCGGCGGCGTGCTGGCCTTTAACGTGCAGGTGGACGAGGAGACCGCCGAAGAGATATCGAAGCTCTTCGTGGAGGTCGTGATTGCGCCTTCGTTTACCGGAGGGGCGCTGGGGAAATTTTCCGCGAAGCCGAACATCAGGGTCCTGGAATTGCCGGAGATGCTCACAAGGCCGCTAAAAGGCTTCGATATAAAGAGGATAGCGGGGGGGATACTCACGCAGGGCTGGGACACGCTCCGCGTGGACGTGAAATCCCTTCAGGCGGTCACGAAGAGAAAACCCACCCCCGAGGAAACGGACGCCCTCGACCTCGCCTGGAGGGTCGTAAAGCATGTGAAGTCGAACGCCATCGTCTATGCGTTAAAAGACCGGACGGTCGGCATCGGCATAGGGCAGACGAGCCGGGTCTATGCCGCCAGGTGCGGCGCGGCAAACGCGATGCTGCCGCTTTCCGGCTCGGTCGTCGCCTCGGACGGGTTTTTCCCCTTCAGGGACGGCGTGGACGAGATTGCCAAGGCCGGCGTTACGGCGGTCATACAGCCGGGCGGCTCCGTCAAGGACGAGGATGTCATAAAGGCCTGCGACGAGCATGGCATGGCCATGCTCCTTACAAAGGCAAGGCATTTCAAGCATTAACTAAAATATAAAATGCGGGGGCAAGGCGTTTCAAGCACTGAGATGCAAATAAAGGCGCGAGGCGTTACAAACATTAAAAAAGACCGGGCAAAAAAATGAAAGTGCTGGTCATAGGGGGCGGCGGCAGGGAGCACGCGATTGTCTGGAGGCTGGCCCAGAGCAGGCGCGTCGACAAGATTTACTGCTGCCCCGGCAATGCGGGCATCGCGGAGCTTGCCGAGTGCGTGGACATAAGGCCCACGGACTTCGACGGACTTATGAACCTTGTCAGGTACGAATGGATAGACCTTACCATCGTGGGCCCGGAAGACCCGCTTGCCGCGGGCCTCGCCGATGTCTTCAGGAAAGACGGCAGGAAGATATTCGGCCCCGGCGCCTCCGCCGCGAGGCTGGAGTCCAGCAAGGTCTTTTCCAAGGATTTCATGCGCCGCTACGGGATACCCACGGCCGAGTACAAAGTTTTTAACTCCTACATCCACGCGGAGGATTATGTGAGGTTGAAAGGCGCGCCAATTGTGATAAAGGCCGATGGGCTGGCCGCGGGGAAGGGCGTTTTCGTCGCCGGGACGGTCGATGAGGCATGCGAGGCTATCAGACTCATAATGAAAGAGCGGGCCTTCGGCGAGGCCGGCGACAGGGTGGTCGTCGAGGAGTGCATCGGGGGCGAAGAGGCCTCTTTCATGGCGTTTACCGACGGCAAGACATTTGTGCCCATGGTCTCCTCGCAGGACCATAAAAGGATTTTCGACAAAGACCTCGGCCCGAACACCGGCGGCATGGGCGCATACAGCCCGGCCCCCGTGCTTACAGAGGAGGTTGAGCGGGCAGTGATGGAAAAGGTGATGAAACCCTTCCTTCACGGCGTTCAAGCGGAGCGAATGGATTTCCGCGGGGTGATATACGCCGGGCTCATGATAAGAGCGGACGGCAGTCCGATGGTGCTTGAGTTCAATTGCAGGTTCGGCGACCCCGAGACGCAGGCCGTGCTGGCCAGGCTCGATTCGGACTTTTTCGAGGTGGCCCTGGCCGTCTCCGAGGGCAAGCTGGGCAGTCTTGCCGAGAGGGCCCCTGTCGCCTGGCGGCCCGATGCCTCGGTCTGCGTGGTGCTGGCCTCCGGCGGTTATCCCGGCGGCTATGAAAAAGGTAAAATAGTCAAAGGGCTCGAAGCGGCAAAAAAGATGAAGGATGTGGTCGTTTTCCACGCGGGGACGGGCTTCGACGGGGAAAACGTGGTCACGGCCGGCGGCAGGGTCCTGGGCGTGACCGCGACCGGCTCCGACGTGAGGACGGCGAAGGCAAGGGCTTACGATGCGGTGGCGAAGATTTCCTTTGAGGGCATGCATTACAGGAACGACATAGCCGACCGGGCTGTCGGCCGCGTGGTCTGCTGATGAAACATCTGCTGATGAAAACGATCTGCTGATGAAACCTAAAGTCCTCATAGTGATGGGAAGCGACTCCGACCTGCCGGTCATGCGGGAGACGGGAAAGATGCTTTCCGTGTTTTCGATCCCGCATGAGATGCGGATAGCCTCGGCTCACAGGAGCCCGGAACTCCTGGACGAGATCGTCTCGCGCGCCGAAAAAGACGGCGTCGCGGTCATCATAGCGGGGGCCGGGGCGGCGGCCCATCTGGCGGGGGCAATCGCCGCGAGGACCATTTTGCCCGTGGTCGGAGTGCCCCTGGACAGCTCCCCGCTTAAAGGCGTGGACGCCCTGTACTCGACCGTCCAGATGCCGCCCGGCGTGCCTGTTGCGACGATGGCCGTGGGGGTTGCCGGAGCGAAGAACGCAGGCATCTTCGCGGCTGAAATCCTGGCCGCGGCCGACGGGAAGATAGAAAAGCTCCTGAGGCAATACAGACAAACCCTGGCGGACGAAGTGAAAAAGAAATCCAGGGTCACGGAAAAATAAGCCAATCTAAAGTAAAATAACCCGATGAAGGTCCACCCGGATTGCCTGCCGTGTTTTTTCAAACAGACGGTCATCGCCCTCAAACAGGGCACGAAAGACGGCAGGTTGCAGGAGAAGGTAATAAAAGGCGTGCTTGAGGAGATAGAGCGGGCCGACCTCTCCAAAAGCCCCGCCCACGCCACCACCTTCATGCACCGCAGGATAAGGCAGGTGCTGGGCCGCGACCCGTTCAAAAAGGTAAAATCCGATTACAACAGGATTGCAATGAAGTCCTACCCGAGGCTTTCAAGGTTCGCCGCCGGTTCCCGCGACCCCCTTTTTACGGCCGCAAGGCTTGCCATAGCCGGCAATATCATAGATTTCGGCATCTTCACTTCAATTGACATCGACGCCACGGTGGAGCGGGCGCTCCAGGGCGCAATCGCCTGCGACGATTACGCCGACTTCAAAAGGGCCGTGCGGGGCGCCAGGGGAGATATCCTCTATCTTGCCGATAACGCGGGCGAGATAGTCTTTGACAGGATACTCATCGAATCGCTGGGGAACATGGGCAGGAAAGTCATCGTGGCGGTGAAGGGCGGGCCGGTCCTCAATGACGCAACGCTCGAGGACGCGGCCAGCGCCGGCATTACGGAGATATGCCGGGTGGTGGACAACGGCTCGGACTGCGTGGGCACGATACTGCCCATGACCTCCGCCGGCTTCAGGAAGGTTTACAGGGACGCGGGGCTTGTCATCAGCAAGGGGCAGGGCAATTTCGAAACTCTCCTCGAAGAGAAGAAGCATATATTTTTCCTGTTTCAGTCAAAATGCGAGGTCGTCTCAAGGGAGCTTGGGCTGCCGCTTAAATCGATGCTCCTGAAGAGGGCGGAGAACTGGTGAGAGGGAAAAGGTGCGTTTGATCGACGCAAGCGTGGACAATCTGGAATGGGCCGTGAAGGAGGCCGCGGACATTCTCAGCAAGGGGGGCATAGTGGCCTGCCCCACGGAGACCTATTACGGGCTGTGCGCGAGGTATGACGACGAGGCGGCCCTTGAGAGGCTCTTTGTGCTAAAAGGCAGCCGGAGACAGTCGAAACCCTCCCCCCTCATAGTAGGCTCCATGGACGCGCTGCCGCTTCTGGTCTCCGAGAGCGGCCATCTTTTTGAAAAGCTTGCTTGGAAGTTCTGGCCGGGGCCCCTTACCCTTGTGGTCCGCGCCAGGCCCCATCTCTCCGGGCGCATAGCGAAGGAGGGCAAAGTCGCGCTGCGGATGCCGGGGGCTTCCTTCGCCCTGGTCCTCGCGAAGGCCTTCGGGATGCCGCTTACGGCGACAAGCGCCAACCCCTCCGGGCTCAGACCGGCAAGGAGCGCGGCACAGGTGGCCGAATATTTCAAAGACGGGGTCGACCTGATAGTGGATGCCGGAGAGTCCCCTGGCGGGCCCCCCTCCACAATAGTCGACGCCACCGGCGATGCGCCCGTGCTCCTGAGGCAGGGCGCGATAAGATTCGGGGACATCGAAAAATATTTCTCGGGACCGGCTTAGCCAGGCCCCATCATATGAGTGAATCCCAAGTGGACATGACCGCCGGAAAGAATATAACATTAGGCTTATGGGCAGATACGCGCTTCCCGTAATCGCAGTGGCCTTGTTCATCGCCTTTTTGAGGCTGGGCTCGTTCACCCTTTTTGACGTGGACGAGGCCGTCTTCGCCCAGGCGTCGAAGGAGATGCTGGCAAGCGGCAACCTTGTCACCCCGACCTATAACGGGCAGGACCGCTTCGACAAGCCCATCCTCATCTACTGGCTGATGGCCGCCTCCTACAAGGCTTTCGGCGTGAACGCCTTTGCGGCGAGGTTCCCGTCCGCGGCCGCCGCCGTCCTGCTCGCTCTTTCCATATTCTTCTTCACGGGGCTTGCCGCCCGGGACGCGAGCCCCTGGGGAGAGGCCGAAAGCTGGCAGAAGAAGGCCTTTAACGCGGCCGTCTGCCTTGTCCTGACCGTCTTTTTCCTTGTTTATTCCCATGCGGCCGTAACGGACATGACGCTTACCCTGTTTATAACCCTTTCGCTCTTCTGTTTCTATCTGGCGGCCGCAAAGGGCAGGGGCGGGTTCATATATGGTTTTTACTTTTTCTCCGCGCTTGCCTTTCTCACGAAGGGGCTTATCGGGGTGGTCTTCCCCTTCGGCATCGCCTTTTTGTACCGGCTTTTGTTTTTGCGCCGCGTGCCGAAGACGGCGGGGCGGGAAAGCGTAGGAAGGGTTTGGAGCGCATCGGGTTTTTTGCTGTTTCTGGCCGTCGGGCTGCCCTGGTATGTTGCCGAGTACCTGGCCACGGGGGATGAGTTCATACGGAATTTTTTCATAAAGCAGCATTTTGTGAGATACATGCACGTGATATCCGGCCATACGGGGCCGTTTTATTACTATGTCCCGGTGCTTGCGCTCGGGCTTTTCCCCTGGATAGCGTATCTCCCCCAGGGTGTCGCGGGCGCCTTCCGTCAGAAGGGATCATCGCCGGGACTCCTGGCCGTCATCTGGCTTTCGTTCGTCCTCGTATTTTTTTCCTTCGCCAGGACGAAGCTGCCGGATTACGTCCTTCCCGCGGTCCCGGCCGCGGCCCTTCTCATGGGCTCCGGGATGAGCAGGGCGTGTTACACCCGCTACGGCATGAGCGGAACAGGCAGGCTGTCGAACTGGTTTATCGCCTTCGCGGCGCTCCTGATGGGCGCGGGCCTTTTCCTGGCGAAAGGATATCTGCTTCGGGCGGGCATCCGTGCGGACTGGCCGTACTGGATAGCCGGCATCATGCTCTTGATGGCGGCCTTCTCGGCGTACGCGGCCCTGAGCGGCAAGAGCCAAAATCTGGTCCTGGCCCTCCTCATGATATGCCTCCTTTCGGTCGCTGTCTTGAAAGCCGTCCCGGCGGCAAGCGAATATCTGCAGGGGAGCCTTTACCGCTACAGCCTGTACGCAAGGGAAAACCTCCGGCCCGACGGGGTCCTGATAGGCTACAAGATAAACAACCCGAGCGTGGTCTTTTATTCCGGGCGCCGTGTGGTGGGGGCCGAGGACGAAAGGGAGCTTCGCGCGGCCCTGAGCGGCGGCAGCGAGGCCATGATAATTACAAAAACAGGGGACGCAAAAGAGGTGGATGCCCTGATCGGCCCCTCACTGAAACTGAAATTGCTTGAATCAGGTGGAAATTACAGCCTTTTTGAGAAAAAATAAGTCCGCCTTCCTGCTGCCCCTGGCCGCGGCAATCCTGCCCTTCTTCACGCTGGGCTATGACATGGGGGCCATCGGCTGGGCGCATCGGCTCCAGGCGTCAAAACCCCCGGCCTATCTGGCCTTTCATTTCATCTCGCCCTTCATAGACATGATAGGCTACGGGGGATGGCAGATAGGCATCATCGCCGGGCTTTTTGCCGTCGGCCTGTTTACGGGCCGGCGGCTGCGGAGGCTCGGGCTTGTCCTGTTTGTTTCCTTCATCAGCTCCGGAGTCGGGGTGCAGATGTTAAAACACCTTATCGGCAGGGCGAGGCCGCGGAAGGATATGGGGGTCTTCTTTGCGGGCCCCTCTTTTAAGGGCGGGTTTGACTCCTTCCCTTCCGGCCATACGATGGTCGCCTTTTGCCTTGCCTATACGCTGGCCAGGTTTTTCCCCAAATACAGTCCTCTTTTTTACCTGATTGCCGTCATGGTGGCAGTGGAGCGGGTGCTGCTTCTGGCCCATTTCCCCACCGATGTCCTGGTCGGCGCGCTGCTTGGCCTTTTCACGGGCAGGATGATTTTTGAGTTATGGATAAAAGAGCCTGAAAATTATCTCAATTTGGGGTAAAATAACTAACGGGTCCTTTATCTTTTGTCTTTCGGTTTCCTTCGGGGCTGCAAGCGGGGCTGCAAGAAAGCGGGTGTAACTCAGTGGTAGAGTGTCAGCTTCCCAAGCTGAAGGTCGCGGGTTCGAATCCCGTCGCCCGCTCTTAATAACAGGATTCTGAAAAAGTCCCGAAATTCGTCATCCCCTGGCTTGACCCGCCAAGATAAAAACCGCCGTCCCGGCCTTTCAGTGACCGACAACTTGCTCATGCCGTCATTTTGGACGGGACTTTCTTTGTGGTCGCCCCTTTTTTGGTTTCACATCGCCCGAGAATCTATTATAATTCTCATAAAGTAAAAAAGTGAAAATCCGGGAGGTCCCCCAGATGGCGGCAGACGTAATAAACGGCGTGAGCCTTTTTTCCGAGCTTGACATATACCTCTTCAGGCAGGGCAACCATTTTAAACTCCACGACAAGATGGGCGCCCACATAATGGAGACCGGGGGGGGCAGGGGGACTTATTTCGCCCTCTGGGCACCCAACGCCAGGAGCGTTTCCGTCATGGGGAACTTTAACGGATGGGACCGCAGCTCGCACCAGCTCTCCGCCAGGTGGGACAGCTCGGGAATCTGGGAAGGTTTCATCCCCGGCATAGGGCAGGGCGAAATCTACAAATACCATATTGTCTCCAGGGCGGGGGGCCATCGCGGGGAGAAGGGAGACCCCTACGCCTTTTACTGGGAGGTCCCTCCGCGCACGGGCTCCATTATCTGGGACCTGGGTTATGAATGGGGCGACGGCCACTGGATGAGCACGCGGGGGCAGAGGAACGCCCTTAACGGGCCATTCTCCATTTACGAGGTGCACCTGGGCTCCTGGCGGAGGGTGCCGGAGGAGGGCAACCGCTATCTTACATATCGGGAGATGGCCCCCCGCCTCGCGGATTATGTAAAGCAGATGGGCTTTACGCACGTCGAGTTCATGCCGGTGATGGAGCACCCCTTTTACGGCTCCTGGGGCTACCAGGTGCTCGGGTATTTCGCCCCCACGGCCCGCTACGGCGCCCCGCAGGATTTCATGTACATGGTGGACTACCTGCACCAAAACGGCATCGGGGTCATCCTCGACTGGGTGCCGTCGCATTTCCCCGACGACGCCCACGGGCTCGCGTATTTCGACGGCACGCACCTCTATGAGCACCGGGACCGCAAGCAGGGCTTCCATCCGGAGTGGAGGAGCTATATCTTCAATTACGGCAGGAACGAGGTGCGGGCCTTCCTTACAAGCAGCGCGATGTTCTGGCTGGAAAAATACCATGTCGACGGCCTACGGGTGGACGCCGTGGCCTCCATGCTGTACCTTGATTACGCCAGGAAGCCCGGCGAGTGGATACCAAACAGGTACGGCGGCAAGGAAAACCTGGACGCCATCGGTTTCATCCGGAAGTTCAACGAGGCGGTCTACACCGGCCACCCGGACATCCAGACCGCGGCCGAGGAGTCGACCGCATGGCCGATGGTCTCGAGGCCGCCCTATATCGGCGGGCTCGGCTTCGGCATGAAATGGAACATGGGATGGATGCACGACACGCTGAAATATTTCTCGCTGGACCCCATCTACCGGAAGTACCATCACAGCGAGCTTACCTTCAGCATCTGGTATGCCTTTTTTGAGAATTTCATCCTGCCCCTGTCCCATGACGAGGTGGTCTACGGGAAGGGTTCGCTCATCGGCCGGATGCCGGGGGACGACTGGCGGAAATTCGCAGGCCTGAGGGCGCTCTTCGGCTTTATGTACGGCCATCCGGGCAAAAAGCTCCTCTTCATGGGGGGCGAGATCGGGCAGCGCGCCGAATGGTACCATGAGGAGAGCATCCACTGGCACCTGCTTCAGTGGGCCCCGCACAGGGGCGTGCAGCAGTGGGTGAGGGATTTAAACGCGCTCTACAGGAGCGAGCCCGCGCTCTACGAGCGCGATTTCGAAAACGACGGCTTCGAGTGGGTCGATTTCTCGGACTGGGAAGGCAGCACGATAAGTTTCCTGAGGAAAAGCACCATCGGCGAGGTGATGCTCGTGGTCTGCAATTTCACCCCCGTGCCGAGGCAGAGATATAGCGTGGGAGTGCCCTCCGGCGGCCAGTGGCAGGAGGTCCTAAACAGCGATTCCGCCTATTACGGCGGCAGCGGCATGGGGAATTCGGGCGGCGTGGAGGCCGCAGCCGAGCCGGCCCACGGCAGGCCCTTCTCCCTGCTCATTACCGCCCCTCCCCTGGCGGTGGTCTTCTTCAAGGCGAAAAGTTTATAGGGAAATTTTAATATTCCCGCCCACCCGCCCTTTCAAATGTACGGGCTCCGCCCCATGCCCCGGTAACGGCAAACAGCCCGGATAATATTTGCCTGTCCTTGAGAGAGGGAGCTATGCGGACGGATACACACCGTCGCATCCGGATGCCCGTTGGCCCTTCGCCCTGAAAACGATTCAACAAAGCCGTTCGGACAAGCCCGGAACCGCGCGATCGAACGAAAGGGCAGGCAGATGATACCTCCGGGCAGATGGAACAGTATGTGTTAAAATACCAACTGCCGTTTCTTTCATTTTTTCCCAAGGAGGCGATTTGAAATGGCGGAGTCTGAGAAAAGGGGACCAGTCCCCGGACCGGTCCCGGAGGGCATCGATGTCCTTATGGCTGAAAAAAGGGTGTTTCCCCCCGGACCGGAGGTTAGCGCCGGGGCCCATGTAAAGAGCATGGATGAGTATCGGCGGGTTTATAAGAGGTCCGTCGAAGACCCCGAGGGTTTTTGGGCGGAGATGGCCGAAAAAAACATCCATTGGTTCAAGAAGTGGGACAGTGTGCTCCAATACGACTTCACAAAGCCCTTTGTGAAATGGTTCGAGGGCGGCAAGCTCAACGCCTCATATAACTGCCTGGACAGGCACCTGGCGACGGCGCGGAGGAACAAGGCCGCGCTCATCTGGGAGACCGATGGGGGCGATTACCATACCTACACCTATCAGCAGCTCTCGATGGAGGTCAACCGGTTCGCCAACGTGCTCAAAAAGCACGGCGTTGGCAAGGGCGACAGGGTGACCATGTACATGCCGATGATACCGGAGCTTCCGATAGCCATGCTCGCCTGCGCGAGAATTGGCGCAATCCACAGTGTGGTGTTCGGAGGTTTTTCCTCAAACTCGCTCAGAGACAGGATAAACGATTGCGGGGCGAGGCTGGTCGTGACGGCGGACGAGGGGGTCAGGGGCGGCCGTAGGGTGCCGCTTAAGACCAACGTCGATTCCGCCCTGAAGGAATGCCCTGGCGTGGAAGGGGTCATTGTGGTGCGCCGCACGGGGGGCTCCGTGGATATCCAGGAGGGCAGGGATTTCTGGTGGCACGAGGAGGTCAAGGCCAGGGACATCGCCAATTACTGCGAGCCCGAGGAGATGGACGCCGAAGACCCCCTCTTCATACTCTACACCTCCGGCTCCACCGGCAAGCCCAAGGGCGTGCTCCACACGACCGGCGGCTATATGGTCTTTGCGAACCTCACATTCAAGTGGATTTTCGATTACCGCGAGGAGGACATCCATTTCTGCACCGCCGACGTGGGATGGATTACCGGGCACTCGTATATCCTTTACGGGCCGCTTTCGGAGGGCGCCACGTCGGTGCTGTTCGAGGGCGTGCCGACCTATCCCGACCCCGGAAGGTTCTGGGACATAGTCGACAAGCACGCGGTGAACATAATCTACACCGCGCCCACCGTGATAAGGGCCCTCATGCGCGAGGGGACTTCCTGGCTGGACAGTCACGATCTCTCCTCCCTCAGGATACTGGGCACTGTCGGGGAGCCCATAAACCCCGAGGCTTGGATGTGGTATCACCGGCATGTCGGAAGAGGGAAGCTTCCGATAGTGGACACATGGTGGCAGACGGAGACCGGCGGCATCCTCATCACGCCGCTTCCGGGCGCAATGACATTGAAACCGGGCTCCGCCAACAGGCCCTTCCCCGGGGTCGTGGCCCAGGTGGTGAGGGAAAACGGCCAGCCCGCCCGGACCAATGAGGGCGGCTATCTGATTATCGACAAGCCATGGCCCGGCATGCTGAGGGGCACCTACGGGGACCCGGAAAACAAAAAGATGAAAGAGGTCTATTTCAGCAGGTTCCCCGGCAAGTATTTCTCCGGCGACGGGGCCAGGGTGGACGAGGACGGCGACTACTGGCTCATGGGCAGGATAGACGACGTGCTGAACGTCTCGGGCCACAGGATCGGCACGGCGGAGGTCGAGTCCGCCCTCGTAAGCTACGAGGCGGTCGCCGAGGCCGCAGTTGTGGGGTTCCCCCACGAGGTCAAGGGCGAGGGCATTTACAGCTACGTCACGCTGAAGGAGGGATACCAGCCCACCGGCGAGCTAAGAAAGATGCTCGTCAGCCACGTCAGGAGCGTGATAGGCCCCATAGCCGCACCCGACAAGCTCCAGTTTGCGCCGGGGCTTCCGAAGACAAGAAGCGGAAAGATCATGAGGAGGATACTCAGGAAGATCGCCCGCGGGGACGTAGAGGACCTGGGCGACACCTCGACGCTCGCCGACCCCGGCGTAGTCGACTCGCTCGTGAAAGACCGGCTCTGAGGAAACCCGCTTGACACCGCGCGCGGCCCGCTGATAAAGTAAGTAAGTACTAACATCTTTGAAAGGGGGCGCGCGCTGTTGAAGGCCGAGAAACTGCCGAAGGTCGGGAGGGGCGAAAAGGCCGGGGCCACCAGGAGGAGACTCCTCGAGGCGGGGCTGAAGCTCATCTCGGCCAGGGGCTACCTGGGGGCCACGACCAAAGACATAGCAAAAAAGGCCGGGGTTGCCGAGCTTACGCTCTTCAGGCATTTCTCGTCGAAGGATCAGCTCTTCCAGGAGGTCATCAACAGCTATACTTTCCTGCCCGCCCTGAAGGGCCTGATGCCCGGGATAAAGGAGCTTGAATACAGGGAGGCGCTCCTGCTGATAGCTGAAAAATTCCTGGGCAGGCTCTACGAGCGGCGCGACCTCATACGCATAATGCACTCCGAGATGCACCTCTACCCCGCCAGTGTGAAGGGCATCTATCACAATTTCATAGGCGGGGTCTACAAGACATTGGCCACTTATTTCAAGGACCTGCAGGACAGCGGCGTGCTGCGGGATTTCGACCCCGAGTACGGCGCGAGGGCGTTTCTCGGGATGTTTTTTTCCTATTTCACCGTGCGGGAGCTGCTAAGGAAAGGGGCCAAATCTTCGGATGAAAAGAAGGTCATAAGCGAGTTCGTGGATATCTTTGTCAGGGGGACGGCCGCATGAGGCGCGTCAGGTTTGTTGCCGCCTTTATGGCGCTTGGGGTTTTAATCATCGCCGCGGGAGGCGCATCGGCTGAAGAGAGGCTCAGTCTCCAGGAGGGGCTGAAGATGGTCACCCGTGACAACAGGCTCGTAAAGATCGCCCAGAGGCAGGAGGAAATCCAGAGGGCGGAAGCCCAGGCCGCCCGCGCCCCGATGCTGCCCTCTGTAAACGGGTCGGCCGGCCAGAGCTTCCTTACCCGCCAGCCCAAGGCCGTATTCGACGGGCTGGTGGCGCCGACTTCAAACAGAGATTTTTATTCCTACAGTCTTGGAATCCAGCAGACGCTTTATGATTTCGAGGGCAACGCCTCCAGGTACGGGGCCAGCAAGGCGGTCCTGGCCGCAAGCAGGTATGATACGGCGAGGACAAGAAACCTTGTGGCCTTCCAGTTCGCCCTGTCCTATTTCGACCTCCTGGAGGCCGGCAAGATGGTGCTCGTCGCGGAGGATGAGGTAAGCAGGCTGCAGGCTCACCTTAAGGACGCGCAGAACCTCTACGCGCAGGGCGTCATAACCAGGAATGACCTCCTCCAGGCCGAGGTCCGCATCTCCGACGCCAGGCAGAGGCTGGTCAGCGCCATGAATTCCCGCAACATCACGGCCTCCAGCGTAAACAACATGCTGGCAAGGCCGCTCGATACGAAATTCCAGCCGGTCGATGTCCCGGAAAACGAGATTTCCTATCCGGGCGGGGGCATGGCCCCGAACATCGGCGAGGCATGGGCGAACGCCAGGAAAAACAGGCCGGAGCTGGCCGTCGTCGCCGAGACGATGAAATCCCTCAATCTGGAGAAGAGGGCCGCGGAATCCGAATACTACCCCAGATTTTTCGCCCGCGGCGGGTATGATTTCACCAAGAACGATTTTGAGACCCCAAACGGCAATTTCTCCCTGATAATCGGGATGGGCATAAATTTCTACGGCGGCGGGGCCACACGGGCCGAGGTGGCGAGGATAAACGGACAGAGAGCAAGACTCCTTGAGCAGAGGGACAAGATAGCCGACGATATAAGACTGGAGGTCGAGACCTACGCCCTCGACCTCGAAAACGCGCGCAAGCGCCTCGACGTCACCAGGGACGCCGTGGGCCAGGCCAGGGAGAATCTCAGGATAAACAAGACGCGGTATGAACAGGGCGTAGGCACCGCAACCGACGTCCTGGACGCCCTGACGCTGCTGACGGTGGCCGAGACGAACCACTACCGCGCACTGTATGATTTCAGAAAGGCGGAGGCAGGATTCCTGTACTCGCAGGGGAACGATTTAGCGGAGGTATATAGATAATCATGGAAGAGACTGCCAGGCCGCGGTTCGGCCGCAAGAAGGCGGCTGTGATCCTGTTTGTGTTTTTGGGAATAATTTTCGCGGTTGCCGCGTTTTTTTACATCCGGTATAAAAACACGCACATCTCCACCGATGACGCCTTCATAGACGGCAACGTCCATACAATAGCGCCCAAGATATACGGGACCGTGAAGGCGGTTTACGTGGAAGACAACCAGTTCGTGCGAAAGGGCGCCCTGCTTACCGAGCTGGACCCCATAGATTATGCGACGAAGACCCGGCAGGCATCCTCCGCTCTCGGGGCCCAGCAGGGCAGGCTCCTGGAGGATGACGCGCGGATCGTGGCGGCCAGGAAGCAGCTTGCCGAGAGAAAGGCCAATATAGACGCGCAGGCGGCGGCGGTCGCCCTCGAGGAGGCGAACCTCCGCCAGGCGAAGAAGGACGCCATCAGGGCCAAAAACCTCTTCGCAAAAGAGGCCATACCGAGGGAGCGTTACGAGCGGCTGACGACGGACTTCGACGTGCAGACCGCGAAGCTCCAGGCGGCAAGGCAGGAGCTGCGGAGGGCCCGGTCCGCCTATGCCGCGCAAAAGGCGGTCCTTGCCGAGTCTTTGGCGGCGCTCGTGTACCAGGGGTCGGTCATCAAGCAGGGCAAGGCCTCGCTTGATCTCGCCCGGCTCAATGAAGGCTACACGAAAATCCATGCGCCCACTGACGGCTATGTCACGAAGAAATCCGTCCAGGTCGGCAACCAGGTGCAGCCGGGCCAGCCGCTTATGGCCATCGTGCCCCTCTCCGAGACATGGGTGACGGCAAATTACAAGGAGACCCAGCTCACAAAGATTAGGCCGGGCCAGGACGTGGACATAGATGTGGACACCTTCCCGGGCGTTACCTTCCATGGCAAGGTCGACAGCATCATGGCGGGCACCGGGGCGGTCTTCTCCCTCTTCCCGCCTGAAAACGCCACGGGCAACTATGTGAAGGTGGTCCAGAGGGTCCCGGTGAAGATAGTCCTCAACCCCGGCGAAGACCCCAACCATATCCTCCGGCTGGGGATGTCCGTGCAGCCCACCGTGATAATCAAATAGTATGGGGGAGGGGGAAACCCAAGAGCAAAAGGCCCTGACCGTAAACAAGTGGCTCATCGCCGTCACGGTGATGCTGCCCACGCTGATAGAGATAATCGACACCAGCGTCGTAAACGTCTCGCTGGACCATATCAGGGGCAGTCTTTCGGCCGGCATCGACGAGGCGACATGGACGATAACCTCTTACCTGGTCTCAAACGCGATCATCATCCCGATGACGGGATGGCTCGGCAGGGTTTTCGGCAGGAAGAATTATCTCATGTCTTCGATAGCGATTTTTACGGCAAGCTCGCTTATGTGCGGGATGGCGTGGAACCTGCAGAGCCTCGTGTTTTTCCGGGTGCTTCAGGGAATCGGCGGGGGCGCCCTGCAGCCCCTTTCCCAGGCCATACTGCTTGAGACGTTCCCCCGCAGGCAGCACGGCATGGCGATGGCCATATTCGGCGTGGGCATCATGTTCGGCCCGATAATCGGCCCCTTGTTGGGCGGGTGGATAACGGACAACTGGTCCTGGCACTGGATATTCTTCATAAACGTGCCGATAGGGATTATCTCGATCATCATGGTGTACATGTTCATAACGGACCCCTCCTATGTAAGGCAGAGGGGGATCAGGATAGATTACTGGGGCATACTTCTTTTATCGGTCGGCTTGGGATCGCTGCAGGTGGTCCTTGACAAGGGCCAGAGGGCCGACTGGTTCGCCTCCGGCTACATTGTCGCCCTGGCGGTGACGGCCGGCCTTTCGCTGGTGCTCCTCATCATCAACGAGCTTTTTGCGGAGCACCCCATCATTAACCTGAGGGCCTTCCGGGACATCACGTTCAGTTCCGGCAACCTGGTGATGTTTTTCGCCTTCTTCAATCTCTTCGGCAGCATCGTGCTTCTGCCAATATTTGTGCAGACGATGATGGGCTACAACGCCACGCTTGCCGGCATGGTGCTGGGGCCGGGAGGATTGGCGACCCTTCTTGCCATGCCGATAGCCGGGCGCCTGGTCACAAAGGTCAACCCGAAGGCGCTGCTGGCCTTCGGCATAATCATCGGCGCCTATGCCACGCACATGATGTCGCTTTTCAGCCTGGATGCGGATTTCTTTACAATCCTGTGGCCAAGGGCGATGCTCGGGCTCGGAATGGGTTTTCTCTTCATCCCCCTGACGACAATGACGATGTCGAACATCAGAAGGGAGGAGATGAGCAACGCGACCGCCATCTACAACCTCCTGAGGAACCTGGGCGGCAGCTTCGGGGTCGCCTATGTGACGACGATGCTTGCACGGGGCTCCCAGATACACCAGGCCCTCATGATCAGCCATCTGACCCCCTTTGACCGCAACTACCAGATTGCGCTCGGGCGGACATCGAACGCAATCGGGTATTTTGGGGCCTTCGGGCACGCCCTGACAGGCCAGGCCGCCGCCGGCACGCTCTACGCGGAGCTTTCCAGGCAGGCCTCGATGCTCGCTTACAACGGCGCGTTCCGGCAACTGAGCATATTCATGATATTTATCCTGCCGCTGGTCTTTTTGATGAGGAAGGCAAGGCACGAGGCCCCGGCCGGGATGCGCTAGACTTTTCTTGTCCCGCCCCTAAAATACGATTCCCATTATATACACCAGATAGAAAATCCCGCCCACAAGGAGTATGGCGGCCGGGATTTTTTTCCCCCTGGCAACCGCAATTCTCAGCAGCGCGCTCATCAGGATTACGGATATGATGTCCAGAAGTTCTGCGCGGCCCAGCGACCAGCTTGTAAATATCAACCCTATCGACGCCGGTACGGTGGACTGAAACACCATCGACCCCGTTATATTGCCGATTGCGAGGGTGTCCCTGCCCCTGAGCGTCCAGCTTATGGAGTTGACCTTTTCGGGCAGTTCGGTCGCAAAGGGCACAATTATCAGGGAAAGCGCAAGGGCGGAGATTCCGGATTTGACGGCCAGCAGGGAGATGAAATCCACAAAGACGGAGGCCCCGCCGATCATCAAAAACAACCCCGCGAGGACCTGCAAGGAGATCCAGAGGGGCTTTTTTTCATAACCGAGGAAGGTCCCGAAATGAAACGCCTCGGTGTATTCCTCGCCCTCTTCGGCCTCATGTTTCATCGTCCGGGAGATAAAAAACAGGTACGAGACGAACAGTATTGAAGCGCAGAGGTAATTTGCGGCGCGGACCCTCAGGACGGAGGCCAAAAATATGAGGGTCATGGCAAAAATGATCTGGCCCAGCTCGAACCTCAGTGCGTTGGCGTTAACGCTCATCGTTGGGGAGGCGTCTTTTTTGAAGGCCCCTCTTGACAGGACCGTCAAGCCAAGAAGAAACAAGGCGAGGGTGCTCAACATGAAGGGGGCCCCCAGGATGGCGCCGATTGCAATTTCCTGCCCGCGGGCGCGATTGCCCGCTATCAGGGCCAGGATTGGCACTATGGTCTCCGGCAAAGCCGTGCCTACCCCCGCCAGCAGGCTGCCTGTGGTTGCATGGGACATGTTCATCCTGTCCCCCAGGTGTTCGACTCCGTTTGCAAAAAGCTCGCACCCGGCAAGTATTATCAGCATGCCGGCCAGCAGCGAGACCGCTATAAGCGGATATCCGGAGGGGGAATGCAAGGCAGCGCCCTCGAGCAGCCTTGAAAACCAGGTCACCAGGACGAGCGCGGCAATCAGGATAAAGTGCCTGAACATGAGGTAATCCGAGTTTTAAACTATCATAATTTCAGGCCGACCGTCAATGAGCCCCTCTCATTCTTGAAAAAAAAGATTATAAGGTATATTGTTATTTCTGGATTGAAAGTGGCCAAAAAAGGAGGGTTAGGAATGAATATTAAAAAGATAATGGCCATCGCGAAGCAGCAGGGTGTAAAAACCGCAAAACTCAGCAAGGCGGAGATTATCAGGGGCATCCAGAAGGCCGAGGGGAATTTTGACTGCTATGGTTCCTCCGTGTCCGGCTTCTGTGACCAGACGGACTGCCTCTGGCGCGAGGATTGCCTCAATCTGAAATAAAAAGGGCCTTTCCAAATGAACAGGGGCCGGCCAGTTGGCCGGCCTTTTTTTCATGATAGGCACATAAGGCCAATAAGTACGTTTAAGTCGCCTGCCATGGATTAATCACTTCAAGTCCCGGATAATCGAAGTCGCCGGCGTTCCGCGTAACCAGCCGCAAATCGCAATGCAACGCCGTGGCGGCAAGAAGACTGTCGATAGTGGGTACCGGACGGCCCGCTTGTGCAAGCAGTCTGCCCCAGCGTTCGGCCACGGCAAGATCAACTGGAAGCACCCGCCCCTCGAACCAGGCCGGAAGCTCGTGCTCCAGCCAGAGGCGCAGCTTCTCCCTTCTTTTTTTATCCGCAAGCCCCTCAACGCCTTTCCGAATTTCGCCGATTGTCAGGACGCTCACAAAGAGCGCTTCAGCCGGAATCTGTTCGAGCCATCCAATTACCAGCTTGTTTGGCTGTCGCCGAATTGTCTCGGAAACAACATTCGTATCGAGTAAATAACTCATGAGACATCAGCTTCCCTGGTCAATGTCTGCTCTCGTTTCAGGTAAAGATCAACCCCGTAGAGAGGTGATTTCCGCATAAAATCGACGAAACTCCCCTTCGGGTGTTTGAGCTGTTTATACTCATCCTTTGAAATGACCACAGCGGTTGGTTCTCCGCGCATCGTAATGGTCTGCGGGCCCTCTTTTGAAGCCCGCTTAATCACCTCGCTCAAACGCGCTTTCGCTTCCTGCAATTGCCAGGTTCTCATAGCACACTCCTTACTAGTCAGACTAGTTTATTATACCCTTTCTCACGCCGAAGAGCAACTAGATTACAGCTTTTACCCGGTCGAAAAGGATATATTCCAAATTTAAAAAGCAGGTTGAATTCCTTGTCCAGGGGGAAGACCTCGACCATGCCCTACAGGAACTTTACAGCAGTCCTCATATAGTAGTGATTGATTCTATGAGGCCGTCGCTAACAGGCTATAGGGAGGCCATTTCCAGGCAGGCGCCGCGCGGCGGCGCTGGCTTGTGGGACTGGGACTGAAATTTCTTTTCCTTATTTTCCCGAGATGTAATGCTATGAAATCTCTTATAATAGCCGTTAATAGCAGTCAAGAATGTTGAAAGAGTACCTGGGGCGGATAGAAAATGAAACTTTGGTAAAATAATAATGAAAGGAGATCAATTATGGGGAGCATCAGTAAAGAGTTTGCGGAAAAAATTAAAAGTTTACCGGATACCGAAAAAATAGAGCTGGTAGATTCAATTTTGATGCAACTGGACAAGCCGGACCCGGAAATCGACCGTGTATGGGCAGCTGAGGCGCGAAAGCGCTGGCAGGCCTACAAAACGGGTGAATTGGGGACAATGTCCTATGAGCAGGTAATGGAAAAATATCGGACCAGATGAAGGTCCTTTTCTTAAAACCTGCCCAGGCTGAGATCGATGCCGCCTTTGCATGGTATTCTTCCCAGACCCAAGGTTTGGGAACATATTTTTTGGATGACTTGGACCGTACAATCCGAAGAATCATGGCGTATCCCCTCGCCAGTTCGGAAATCGAGCCTGGATTGCGTCGTTGCCTTCTCTCGCGGTTCCCTTATGGAATTATCTACGGCCTCGATTCCGAGTCCGTTGTCATCGTTGCGGTAGCACATCTGCATAGGGAACCACGCTATTGGATTGAAAGGCATGCTTGACCGGGGGGGACGCAATAACCCTGGGGAAAGCATCTTAATAAGGTGAATAAACGTTAAACATCCTCGATAAGACCGCCAGCGAAAACGCCAAGTATACAAAAAGTATACAATCCAAATGAAAAAGGGCTAGCCATCAATGGCCAACCCCTTGTTTTTTATGGTAGGCACGTGGGGTTTCGAACCCCAGACCTCTACCGTGTCAAGGTAGCGCTCTCCCCCTGAGCTACGCGCCTTAGGATATTAATTTCTAACATAAAAAAGGGCTTTTAATCAACTCACCCGCCCGCCATGCCCCGTAATGTGACCCCGAGAATTGTTTAATTTCTATTTTATTATTACAATAGATTTTGCGGCAAAGAATGAGGAAAAATTTAAAAAAATTAGCGGGTATTGTCCTTTTGGCTGCGGCAGTCTTATCCGGGTATCTGTTTCTGCGCGGCCCCCATGTCTCGAATTATCTAAAGGAAATCGTCTCCAGGGGGTTCGAGTCCCAAACGGGCTACGAGCTTACGGCCGACAGGCTCTACGCGAACCTTTTCCCTTTCTATGTGGGGGCCAGGAACATCAGGGTATTGGATGACCGCGGGGACGTGATCTTTTCCGCGCGCGGGATAAAGGCCTACATCGGGCTTTCCGCCCTCCTCAATAAGACGGTCCTTATCAGGAGGCTTGCCCTTTCCGGGCCGGACATAAGGATGACCGACAGGGACATGGAGCACCTCCTTGAGCTCTCAAGGCATGAGAAACCCTCCGGGGAGTTTACGCTCAAGCTGGAGACCGTGGTCGTTGCGGAAGGCTCTCTGAGCTATGTCCGGCAACAGGGCGGGGGGGGCGGCCCCGGGGGCCTGTCCGTCTCCTGCCGGGGTCTGGATGCGGAGGCGCTCCTGGGCAGAAAGCAGGTGGAGCTTTCCTGCAAGAATATTTCCGTATCGGGAGAGGGCATTCCCCCAATAAGCGCGGCGCTGGAGACGGCCAGGGCGTCCTACAAAGACGGCGTTATAAAACTTGACGCCCTTTCGCTTGAGAGCGCGGGCAGCACGGTCAGTTTAAGCGGCGGCTACTCAAAGGCGCGCGGCGGCCGCATCATGACCGGGATAAGATTGTTGATCGCCACGCTTAAAGACGTCTTTCGTCTAAAAAACCCTGGCGCGGGAAGACTCCAGTTGTCGGGAGAAGTGAGGCTGCCCGGTTTCAATGCGGCGGGGCCGCCGGCCGATAAGACGGCAATTGACTGGAAGAAGACCTATATAGATATGGACGTGAAGGGCGGCCTTTATGCCCAGACGCTTTTGGAACTCGTGCATGCGGACGTCGACGTTACCGGTTTTGCGAAGGTGGACGCCCACGTCAGGGGGCCGCTCGACAACCTGACGGGCAGCGGCGAGGGCAGCCTCCAAAAGGCGGTCATATACGGGGCCAGCGCCGACAGCCTGGATTTCGGCCTGAAATTCAAGGACGGGCTCCTGTCGTTCAGCAAGATAAGGGGCAGGCTTTACGGCGGACGGGCGAAGGGTGAGTTCTCCATAAATCTGCCCGGGGTCAGGACGCTGAATATAGACGTCGCCTTCTCGAATCTGAATTCGAAAAAATTCCTGGCCGGGTTCCTCAAACTGGACCTCCCCCTGCCCGCCGGCAGGCTTTCGGGCAGGATGATAAACCGGTCCGCCGTTTTTGCCCCGGACGGGGATTTCCGGTTCCGCGCCGCATCCATGGGGAAGGATTTTACCGGCAGGATACGCACCATCACAAGCGGCTTTGCCCTTGCCGGCAAAAGCAAGACCGTGATTTTTTCGCAGACCCGCGTGAAGACCGCCCTTACCGCGATCAGCGGCAACGGGGCCATAAATTACGGGGACAACACCGTCGACATGATTTTCTCCATGCGGACGAATGATTTAAGGGACCTCACGCTGCCCTATTCCACGCTCGCGGAGGGTTTCGGCGGGTTCGACGGCCGGGTTTCCGGGCCGCTTAAAAACCCCACCTTCGCAGGCAGGATATTTGCCGGAGACGCCGTCATAAGCGGGATGAAGGCGGGGGCGATAGACGGCGACATCTCATATGATAAGGACGTGCTTCAGGTCCGGGGGCTGCAGGCGAAGATAAACGAGCAGCAGATTAAGGCGACCGGGCGGGTTCTCTTTCCGAAGGCGAAAGAGATATTCGAGCTGGCCGGACCGGTCTATGACATGGACCTGAAACTGGGCGAATCCCCCGCCCTCCGGGTCCTGAAACTGATAAGGCCCGACCTGAAGGGACAAAAGCTTTCCGGCTCTGTCGTCTCGGCCGATTTGAAGGTCAGGGGCGCGGCCCCGGAGATATCGGGCAGGGTCGCAGCCTCGCAGATCGCCTATTCGGGCTTCCAGGTCTCATCGGCCCGTTTTGATTTCGATTACAAGGACGGAGATCTGACCATCCCCGAAGGCGTCCTGATGAAGGACGGGGCGTCCATAAAGGTCTCCGGCGAATTGCTGCACGGCAGGCAATTCAATTTCAGCGCGCAATCGCCGGGCGTCGATATAAAAGACCTCTTGCCGGGCAGGAAGCTGCCCGTGGACTACAGGATGTCCTTCAAAGGCGGCGGCAAAGGCACATTTGAAAATCCGCAGTTCAGGCTCGAAGGAAGGTTAACCGGCGGCAAATACAAAGGCCACCCGTTAAAGGGCGGTGAATTCAAGGCGACCGTCTCTTCCGGCCCCGGGGGAAGAAAGGCCGCAATCGATGCCACTCTTCAGGACGGCAGGGTAACTTTAAAAGGCCAGGCGCTGCTTGAAGGCGACTTGCCGTGGCGGGCGGACATCGAGCTTAAAAACGGGCGGTTTGATTATCTTGTCTCTCCTTTTCTGACGAATGTCCCTCCGGACCTGTTTGTCAGCCTGCAGGGCAGGGGAGAGTTCACGGGGACGAAGAAGGCGATAAACGGTACACTCGTCTTAAACCAGCTTGCCTTTACCGCCTTCGGCCAGAACTTTTCGGCGGAGAGGCCGGCCTCATTGGACGTCCATGACAAGACCCTCACCCTCCGTTCGCTGGCCTTGAGCGGCGCCCAGACCGACGTCCAAATCTCGGGCTCGATTGCGCTCGGCAAGTACTATGACGTCGATATCGAGGGCAAAAGCTCGCTTGCCCCCATGAAGAGTTTTCTGAAGCAGGCCAACATGCTTTCCGGAGACTCCAGCTATGTCTTTCACGTGGGCGGGGCCTGGGGCAAGCCGGACGTCTCCGGCGACCTTTCCCTCTCGAACGCGGTAATCGGGATAACGGGCATGCCCGCGAATGTCAGGATAATGTCCGCCTATATGTATATTGATGAAAACAGGATCGTGCTGCAGGAGTTTTCGTCGAAGGTGGGGGGCGGCCAACTCGACGCCACCGGAATAATCTATCTGAGCGGGCTCAAACCGGCAAAATACTATTTTGACGGCGTCCTCAAAGACGCCGGCGTTTCGGTCGAGGGGCTGGAGGCCACTCTGGACGGCAATTTCGTTGTCAGGGGAGACCCCGATTCACGCAGCCTTACGGGCGAGGTGTTCGTAAGGAAGGCGGCCTACAGGAAGAACCTGGACTTGAAGGGCCTGATATTCAAAAAGAAGGTCGTCCGTCCGCCTTCACCCAGGAGCTTTGAGGCCACAACCGGGCTAAGCATGAGGATTTACGGCTCCCGGAATATCATGGTGGCAAACAACGTAGCCCGCGCCCCCCTGAGCGTCGACCTCACCGTAAGGGGGACCCTGGCAAACCCCATCCCCCTGGGCAGGATCGAGGCCTCGAGGGGGAAGATATACTTCCGGAACACCGAATTTTCAATCGAGCACGCCTCCGTCATCTTCGCGGACCCAAACCGGATAAACCCGACCCTGGACATAATGTCCTCTGCGACCATCAGGGGATACAGCATAACGGTAAACATGGCAGGCACGGCAAGCGGGCTAAATCTGGCCTTTTCGAGCCAGCCCTATCTGCAGGAAAGCGATATCCTGTCGCTGCTGACCACGGGGAATTTTTCCGGCGCGGCCTCCACCGGGCTCGAGGGCGGAGTGGACTATTCCGAGGCAAGCTCGTTTCTCGCGGGGCAGTTCCAAAGCGTAATCACCAGCAGGCTAAAGAGCATCACCGGCTTTGAGCGCTTCGAGATCGCGCCTTATGTCTCGACCAGGACGGGCACCGTGGCGCCGAGGGTCACGGTGTCAAAAAGGCTCCTGGGTGACAAGCTCTTCGTCATATATTCCGCCCCGATAGGCACCGAGGAGCAGGTCATACGGATGGAATACGCGGTCTCGCCGAAAATCTCCATCGTGGGCGTAAGGGACGACACCGGGGACCTGGGCGGGGACGTGGAATTCCGGTTGAGGTTCAGATGAAAAAGGCCGATGGGTTTTTCCCCCCGAAATTTTTATTTTTACTTGCCTGCCTGCTCTTTTTTCTCCTGCCCGGAGAAAAGGGGGCGGGACGGGCGTTCGGACAGACAAAAAAAATAACGGCCGGGCCGGGAGAAAAGACAACCCCGGGGCCGATAGAAATAAAAAAGATAGAGGTGCAGGGGCTCTACACGATCGACAAGGACCAGCTCATCTATCTTCTTTGCCTCAGAAGCGCGAAGGTAATCGTTCCGGAAAACCTCGCACGCGGTATAAAAAGGGCCTTTAAAAAGGGCATTTTCGAGTACATCAGCGTCGGCGAGGACGCAGACCGGCCCGGTGTGATCATCGTCAGGGTAAGGGAAAAAGACAGGATAAAAGACATAAGCTTCCATGTGAAAGGCGAAGGGCCCTCCGGGGGGTTTTTGGAGGGGACGTTTCTCTTCAAGGAAAGGGATTTCATGCGTTATGACCTCCTGGAAAAGGCCAGGACCGCGCTTGGGGAGACCCTCTCCCTGGCCGGGTACCCGGATGCCGCCGTCAAGGTGCGCGTCGAGAGGATACCGAAGAAGAAAGACCCGTACAATGTCAGGATAGATGTCTCGGTTTCGCCGGGGCCGCCGGTGCTGGTGAAGAAGGTTAACATCTCGGGCGCCCCCGCGGCAGAGGTTGCCGGACGTATAAAGACGGGGCCTGGGGACGTTTACAACCAGTTCAAACTGAAAGAGCAGCTTGCCAGCCTGCAGGATTTTTATTTGAAGCGGCATTACGTCAATCCGCAGGTGGGGCCTTACAGTTTTTCAAAAGGCGTGCTTTTGATCGTCGTCAATCCGGGCAAGCGCTACGAGGCGCATTTTTACGGAAACCATGACCTCGGCAAAAAGAAGCTCGAAAATCTCCTGCCTTTCATGGAGGCGGGCGACGTCACGGACGAGCTTGTGGAGGAGGCCGTGCAGAAAATAAAGGACGCTTACCGGGAAGTGGGCCGCCCGTATGCGGAGGTGGCGCCGGTCGTGCAGAGAAAGGGGGACAATTACACCGTAAAGTTCTATGTCTCCGAGGACGGCCGGATAAAGGTGGACAAGGTGAGTTTCACCGGCGTGTCGCTGCCCGCGGAGCGTCTGCAGGATTTTCTCATGCTCCGGAAGGGGGAGCTCTACAACCCGGACCTCCTCGATGCCGACCGCTCCGGCCTGCAGGATTTTTTCTACAGTCTGGGCTATCTTGACGCATCGGTGGCGGCTCCGAAGGTGCAGGCGAGCGGGCCGGGGCTGGTGGCCATCACCTACAATGTGAAAGAGGGCGGAAAATACGTAATCGGCGAGGTCGACGTGCAGGCGGCGCCGCCGTTTTCCGCCGATGAGTTGCGGAAGGCGATACGCATAAAACCCGGCGACGTGTATAACGAAGTCGACATCACGAACGCAAGGTACAGGGTGCTGGAGCTCTATAACAAACTGGGTTACGCGGACTGTTCCGTCGGCATAAAAAGGGATTTTAATTTGCCGGGCCGCCGGGCAAGGCTCGTCTATACGGTAAATGCGGGGCCGAAATACGTCTTCGGCAAGAACATAATAGTGGGCAATTACGATACGAAGGCGTGGGTCATCTGGCGGGAGCTGCTGCACAAGGAGGGCGACCCCTTCAGCCAGAAGACGGTGATGAAGGAGAGGCAGAGGCTCTATGAGATGGGGATTTTTGATTCCGTCGATGTATCGGAGATGCCCGCGTATAACGGCGCAACGTTTGACACGGTCTACCGGGTAAAGGAGTCCAAACCCGGCGCGGTGGAGTTCGGCGCGGGTTACGGCGAATACGAAAAATACAGGGGTTTCCTTGGCCTCTCCTACAAGAACCTCTTCGGGATGGACAGGCTTGGCTCCGCGCGGTTTGAGTTCAGCTCCCTTATGAGGCGTCTGATAGTAAACTACGACGAGCCCTGGTTCCTGGGTCACAGGCTGCCGTTCAGGGCCTATGCCCTGGCCGAAAGCAGGGAGCAGAAGAATTACGACACCGGCCAGATAAGCTATAAGCTTGTAAAGTACTCGGCCACGGCCGGCGTGGAAAAGCAGCTCACGACCCATCTGAAAGTGGAGCTTTATCATGAGTTTTCCATCGTGAGGACCTATGACGTGCTGCCCGGCGTGATACTCTCCAGAGAGGACGTAGGCACGCTGGCCATAAGCGCCATCAGGCCGGCCGTGGGCTATGATACCAGGGACAACCCTTTTAACCCGACGAGGGGCGTATTCGCGGGGGCGACCTTGAAACTCGCCAGCGCGGCCTTTCTCTCGCAGACCAATTTCGCCAAACTCATCGTCCGGGGGGCGAAATACCAGTCCCTTTCAAGCCGGCTGGTGCTCGCCTACGACGCCAGGGTGGGGCTGGCCGAGGGGCTTGGCAGCACGCATGAGCTGCCCATAGTCGAGAGGTTTTTCCTCGGCGGCAGGGACAGCGTGAGGGGTTATACCCAGGACAGCCTCGGCCCGACGGCGGCCGACGGCACCCCCATCGGGGGCAACGCCTTTTTCGTCTCCAACCTGGAACTGAGGACCTGGATAACAAAAAACTGGGGGATTGTGCCTTTTCTGGACGCCGGCAACGTCTGGCTCACCCTTGGACAGATAAAGCCCCTCGATATCAGGTTTGCAACTGGGCTCGGTCTCAGGTACCTGACCCCGGTCGGCCCCATCAGGCTCGACTACGGAGTAAAATTAAGCCGACGGGAAGGGGAGAGCAGGACCAAGATAGATTTCAGCATAGGCCATGCGTTTTAAAGGTTTTCACATGATAATAGCTATATTTTTGCTTTTTCTCGTTGCGGCGCCCCAGGCGTCCTCAGGGGAAAAGACGCCGGAGAATTCTGCCGTCCGGAAGATATTGGCTGTGCCCGATTCTGAAAAGATTCTAGACAGAACCGTCGCGTTCGTGGGCGACGACGCAATACTGCTTAGCGAACTTGAAACCCGTTACACCCAGGCCGTAAAACTCACGCCCGATATAACGAAGGCGCAGGTGCTCCAGACGATGATAAACCGGCTGCTCCTGCTGAGGGAGGCCAGGAAGATATTCCCCGAGACCATGGACGATGAGCAGGCCATCCGGGAATTTACGGATTTCAAGATAAGGGCCTTCGTGGTAGTGCCCGAAGATGCGGTGAGGGATTTCTATGAGAAAAACAAGGCCAAAATGGGGGGCGCGCCGTATGAGCAGATGAGGGGACAGATTGAGCGCCTTCTTAAGGAAAAGGAGATAAACCGCAGTCTCCAGAGCTACCTCCAGGGCCTGAGGGAAAAGGCTTACATAAGGGTCTTCCTCACAAACACGCCTTCGATATTTCATTAGGTCTCCGTATTGCGTTATATCGCAACTGCTCAGTGCCATTTCGCACAGGAATTGCTGATGTAAAATATTCATTTTCTAAATTATAAAAATCTGAAACTGGTTGAATTATATGTTGAATTTTAGCTGAGGGTCTAGTATTCTATTTAAATTTCCATAGTTTCGGGTACGGGAATTGCTGCTTACGGTTGCGATGGGAAATTGGGGTTGCAAATAAAAATGGATAGCGAGCGTATCCCTCGCGGACAAAAACTTGCGGGGGGACTAGTCCCCTCAAGCCGCGGGGCTCTTCAATTCCCGGAAGGAAGGAGGAATGGGACATGAAAAAGCTGAGATACGCAAGGCCGCGCGTAGCCGGCTCCGTTTGCGTGCATCCCTGCCAGGGCAAGTTATAGTAGGGGCGTTGCCTGCTGCGCCCTCATTTTAGACAAATGGACCGGGTGACAAGAAGTCACCCTAAGGGGGGTAAATGACATCATGAAAAAATGGCCTTACATTTTTATCGTCTTTATGCCGGCGATGCTGCTTTCCGCGGGGGCGGCATTGGCAAACGGCACGCTGACGGCCACTGTCCTTTATAATGGCCAGCCGCTATCAAACGCTTATGTATATCTGCAGAGCAATGCCCAGTTGCCACCCCAGGAGCAATACTATCAGAACGCCGCTTATATCCTTGGGCCATCCGATGCGAATGGAAATATTTCAGTAAGTGTGCCCGAGGGCACTTATTATGTACGGATCACGGCGAGGGAGGCTTACTTATCATATCCGGGGATATACACTTACTCGTCATACGAGGGCCCACCGTATCCGGGGGATTATACCTGGGACTACACCGGCAGTCCCCCGACCATAACAATCACTACCAATGGAGTGGTTTCCCTGGGGACGGTAAACACCACCGTATACGGCCAGCCTGTCACGATATCCGGGACGGTGAAGGGCGCTTCGGGCAAACCTCTGGCGGGCTGGGCGGTAAAGGCGACGACCGCGCCCTGCGAATCGGGCAACTGGGGCTATGCCCATTCCTTCAACGAATGCGGCAGCATAAAGTACCCGGCCTGGACCGACGCTAACGGAAACTATACCGTCACAATTAAAAATACCGGGACCTATTACGTCTACGCGAGCCCGAACCTGAATTTCGCTAACACCAACTATCCGGGCGGCTATCCGACATGCGCCACGGGCGTGGGATGCGAGGACTGCGGCGATTATTTCTATTACAACTGCCCGGTAAACGTTACTTCTTCGGTAAGCGGAGAAAACATTGCTGTCCCGGGTTATTAAGAGCAGCCACCAAAGGAGGAAGGCGATTAACGTGAAAAGAATTTTTATCGTATTGGTCATGCTGGCGCTTGCGACAGTGCTTTTTGCCGGAACGGCAATGGCTAACGGCACTATTACCGCGACATTTATCTATAACGGAAGCGGGGTCAACCAGCCGCTTGCCGGGGCCTACGTCTATCTCCATGCATACCCGCAGGGGGCTCCGATCATGGAAAAATATTTCAGGGCCGCGCAGTATATCCTCGGGCCGTCCGATGCAAACGGCAATATTTCGGTGAGCGTCCCCGAGGGGATTTACCACATCAGGATAACCCGGAGGGCGCCGCTTTCTGCTATCCCCACCCAGGCCCAGGCATACGGCCCGCCCAGAAGCGGGGATTATACGTGGCATATGGCCGGCAGTTCCTCCACCATTACCGTTGCCGCCGGCTCGGCAATAAATCTCGGCACGGTATACGCCCAGGTATTCAATTCCGCGCCAATTGCCATCTCGGGACAGGTTTTCAGCAACTGCCCGACGTGCCCATTCTTCGTCATGGCCACAACGACACTTATACACCCCGGGGTTTATTATCCCCAACCGGGAATAAAATACCCCGCCGAGGCGCCCACCGATTCCAACGGCAATTACACCATAATATTAAGGAATCCGGGGACGTATTACATTTACGCCTTAAGCGGCGTCCCGGCAAGCGGTACGGCAGGCGCTGAACCTTCTTCCACCTGCTCGCAAACCATGTCCGGGGGCGGGGCGGTATTTGCCACTTCCAACGCGTGCTGGTCCATATATGGTGATCCGAGAAAGTACAATTGTTTTCCGGACTGCCCGATAACCGTAAAAAGCGGAGACCATCTGACAGGAGTGAATATCACCTGGGACAGTTGGATGGCCGGGTATCGTTATTAAATGGACAGCAGGCGTTAAGGTGGAGTCTTCGAGAGAAAGGAGGGCTGGGATATGAGAAAGCTGAGATACGCAAGGCCGCGCGTAATCGGCTCCGTTTGCATGCACCCCTGCTAACGAGGGACAAGGGGCAAACAGCAAGGGAAAGTAGTACGCGGGGTTCGCACGGGCGAGGTTTCCCCGGATTGTAGAGGGCTATGAAAAGGGGCCGCCATTTGGCGGCCCCTTTTTGGTTATAATAATGTCAGTGAAAGACGTTTTCGAGAAGAAGAAGTTTTCCGAGAGCACCGGCAAGCTCCACATCCCGTGCCCTCACAGGGAGAAATCCGGGGTTGAGGTGCATGTGGTGATAAAGGGCGGCTACTGCTATCGTTCCGACCAGTGCATGGTGCTCGACTGCAAGTACCATCGCCTGCAGTCGGACATCAAAAGCCTGCTATCGATAATGTGGTAAACAAAAAGCCCCAAAGGCCAAAAGAGCAAAAGATTTCGGAACAATTAAAGGTAGATTCAATTATTTACGAGGAAAGGACATGAAATACCAGGCGGGACGGACCGGAAGGGTCTTTGTTGCCAGCTTCGATGACGGGGAGGACTTTCTTCAGTCGCTGGCAGGGTTTTCAAGGGAGCAGGAGATACGCTCTGCGGTCTTTTTCCTCGTGGGCGGCGTGAAAGGAGGCAGGATAGTCCTCGGCCCCAAGGGGGACGAGATGCCGCCCGAGCCGGTCTGGGGCGAAATCAGCGGAAATAGCGAGCTTGTGGGCACGGGCACCATATTCTGGGACGAGAACGGGCCGAAAATCCATCTCCACATGGCCGCCGGACGGGGTGAAAGTGTAAAGGTCGGCTGTCTGAGGGAGAACTCCAGGACCTTTCTTGTGCTGGAGGCGGTCATATTCGAAATCGCCGGCATTGACGCCGGCAGACAGGTGGACCCCGCCTCCGGTCTCGCGCTGCTCAGGCTCTAAAAAACCAAGTGGAGGGGGATTTTTCAATGGAAGTTCTTTCCGTTATCATGGAGAGAAGGAGCATCAGGAATTTCGAGGATAAGCAGGTCTCGCGGGAGGCCGTGGACAAGCTCATAGAGGCGCTGTTATGGGCGCCCTCGGCGGGGAACCTCCAGTCGCGGAAGTTCTATTTCGTAACGGAGGCCGCCATCAGGCAAAAACTAGCGATGGCCGCTTACGGGCAGGGTTTCATAGCCAGGGCGCCGCTTGTCGTGGTGGCCTGCGCGGACAAAGAGACGGTTTCGGGGAGATACGGCAGGCGGGGCGTAGAGCTCTACTGTGTGCAGGACGCGACCCTCAGCGCCATGTGCATGATGCTTGAGGCATGCGAGCTTGGCCTTGGCAGCGTCTGGGTCGGCGCGTTCAATGAAAAGGATGTCAGCAAGGCCCTGGAGCTGCCCGAGGATTTCAGGCCCGTGGCCATCCTGCCTGTGGGCTACCCGCTCATAGTGCCGGATGCCCCTGCCAGGGTGCGGGCGGAAGAGGCCGTGATTTTCAAATGAGCTTCCCGCCCTGTCCGGATATTGCCAGGGTTTTTTCCCGGCCTTTCGGGCAATACGCCCGCTGTCGGTCCATCTGCGGCTGTGGCGACCCGGCCACTGGTGGCCTCACTGGTGACCTCGGTCACAGGTTTTATCTCAATGACGGGGATAAAATCAATGGGGCAGGGATAAAATTAATGGACAGTGAGCGTATTGACCGTGGATAAAGATTTGCCACGGAGTTTCACATCAATTTTCCGCGGGGGACTAGTCCCCCGCGGAAAAGATCAATCCGCATGAATTTTTTTATTTTGCGAGGAGAGGTCCAATGATGAAAAAAGCGGTCTTGGTGGTCTTTGGGGCTGCGCTGCTGGTCTCGACAGGGCTGGTCGGCGCCGCCGGCGCGGGTGTAAACTTAAACATTGGCATAGGTTTGGGGACGCCTGCGGTCGTGTATCCTGCGCCGCCCCCGATGGCGTTTCCTGCGCCGCCCGATGTGGTGGTGATCCCGGGCACGTATGTGTATTATGTGCCTGATGTGGATGTAAACATCTTCTTTTATCACGGTTTATGGTGGCGTCCGTATGAGGGCCGCTGGTACAGGTCGCCTTATTACAGGGGGCCGTGGATGTTCATGGCCCCGCGCCGTGTGCCACGTCCGCTTGTGATGCTTCCGCCCGGCTGGCGCGGCAGGCCGGCTCGTTACGGGCGCATTCCTTATGGTCGGCTCCGGGGCCATTGGAGGCGCTGGGAGCGGGAAAGGCATTGGGACAGAGACGAGGGGGGGCGGCGCGAGCACGACCGCGGCTGGCACCGCGGCATGGGTCGCGGTGATGACGATTAGCGATTTCCCTCACCCTCCGTCCCGCTAGGGGCGGGACACCCCTGCCCTCTCCCAAAGGCAGAGGGCAGGGGTGAGGGGAAATAGAATCCGATGTTCGGGGCGGCTGCCGGCCGGCAGCCGCCTTTTCTTTTCCGTCTGGAATCTTTCACTTTCATTTTCATTTTCGTTTTCGTTTTTATTTCATCATTTCCCATTTAGTTCGCCTGGCGTGAAGGTGGTGGTGCTTACCGGCATAGGGCACGCGTGGGAAAGGGGGATACCGGCGCAGCTCGCAAAAATCTCGAATTACCGCTGCGCCGTGGCGCTGCCGGAGATGCCAAACGGGAAACCGGACAAGGACGTAACGACAGGCGATGCGGACTATATATTGATGAATCCGGATTGAACGGCGGTCAGACCCATACGAATATACTCGTTTCGGAGTGGTCCAGAAAATCGCAGCTCTTAAGCAGTTCTATATGTTTTTCGGACAATAAGGTGTCTTTCGTCAGGAGCAAGACGCCGTCGTCCGTTCTGAAATCCCTTGAAAGCCTCAATCCCGGCCTCAAATCCTCCAGGCCCAGGGCGGACTCGCCGCTGCCGTTGCCGGCACGAAAGCCGGTAAACTCAGCCGGGTGGTGGCCCATCAGATACGCCAGTTCGGGTTCCAATACGGTGGCTGACCTTTTTTTAATCTCCAGGCTTATTTCGCCCATGGTAAGGCCGCTGCTTAAAAACCTGTCCAGCAGGTCCGCGCCGGCTATTATCCTTGATCCAAGCGGGATTTTCTCCCCTTTGAGGCCGTCCGGGAAGCCGGAGCCGTCATAATTTTCGTGGTGATGCCTGATGAGCACCCCCAAGTCCCGAAATTCCTCTATCATGCCGATGGCGGACTGTCCCATGACCGGATGGCTCTCATACTTGCGCCGTGCGTCGCCGGAGAGGGCTTCCGGTTTAGCGATGGCGATGACGTCCGGTATGCCCACCTTCCCTATATCGTGCAGCCGGGCCGCCAGGACGGTCCGCTCAAGCGCCTGTTTGTCCAGGCCGAGTTTTAGCCCTATCCTCTGCGTGATCGCGGCCACGTTCTCCGAGTGGCCGTGAGCGGCCCCGCCCCTGATATCGACCAGGTTGGAGAAGGCGGCGATGAACTCCTCGATTTTCAGGTTCAGCCGACGGTTCAGTTCGGTAAATTTCATGTTCTGCTCCGAGAGCTCCATTGTCTGCTGCTGGACGTATATCTGCAGCTCATCGCTCCATTTCTGCAGTTCCTCGTTCTGTCTTCTGGTAAGCTCGGTGAGGCGCCTGTTTTCGCGCACCAGCCGGTATCTGTCGAGGGCGTCCCTGGCCACCATCAGCAGCTCCGAATCGTTCCAGGGCTTTCCGAGATACCTGTATGCGCCGCCCTTGTTAATCGCGTCGACCGCGGCCGTGACATCGGCATATCCGGTGAGGATGATCCTTATGGCGTCCGGGGCGATTTCTCTGGCCAGCTTCAGAAATTCCGAGCCGCTCATCCCGGGCATCCTCTGGTCGGATATGATCAGGGCGACCTCGTTTTCCTTCAGGATATCGAGCCCCGCCTGGCCGGATGCGGCCGTAAGGACTTCGGTCTCCTCGTCCATAAACAGCCTCTTGATGGCCCGAAGGACGTTGTCCTCATCGTCCACAATAAGGGTCTTCAGAGCGGGTTCATTCATCATGTGCCTCCTGTGACAGGTCTTCGAGCCCGATAGGTATCTTGACGGTAAAGGTCGTCCCGGCCCCCGCCACGCTCTCCGCGGTTATCTCTCCCCTGTGTTTTTTCACGATGTCGTAAGCGATGCTAAGACCCAGCCCGGTCCCTTTGCCCACCTCTTTCGTCGTAAAAAAGGGGTCGAATATCCTCGGGATGTTTTCAGGCGGTATCCCGCAGCCGGTGTCGGACACGGAGACACAGACATGTTCCGCTGCGCGCCAGCTTCTGACCTTGAGCCGCCCGTGTTTCTCCATCGCCTGGGCGGCGTTTACCAGGAGGTTCAGAAATACCTGATTGAGCTGTCCGGGGTTGCATTTTATCAGCGGGATGTCGCCTAATTCCTTTTCGAGGTCCGCCTTGTATTTAAGCTCGTTCCATACGATATTTATGGTGCTGGAGAGGCCGGCGTTTATATCGGCGTATTTGAACTCGGACTCGTCCACGTGCGAGAAATTTTTCAGGTTCTGCACTATCTGGCGCACGCGGTCCGTGCCCTCCAGGGACTCCGTTATCAGCGTTTCAATGTCCCTTGTGACGCTGTCTATCTTCGTCAGGCGCGCGGCCTCGTCGACCCGGCCGAGGGCGGCGGACGCGTCCTGCCCCCGCGATATCGCCTCCAGCGCCTCCGACTGGGCCCGGAGATGGTCCTTCAGCCTGGCGGCGTATTTGCCGAGGGAATTCAAATTGCTCATCACAAACGCTATGGGGTTATTGATCTCGTGGGCGACGCCTGCCGCCAGCTGGCCTATTGCCGCCATTTTTTCCTGCTGCAATATCTTCGACTGGGCGCTCTTCAGCTCTGCGTAGGCCGTGGTGAGTTTCCTGTTGTTGAGTTCGAGCAGGTGCATCATGTTGTTGAAGTGCTCGCCTATCTCGTAAATGGGGTCTTTTGTGGCCTCCTTGAAGACCGTGCATTCGCTGCAGTTTTTTATCTTTTCGGCAAACGCCCCCTGGACCTTTCCGCCGCAATATGTGCCCGCCTTCTGCCAGCATCTTGACTGGCCCCCGCCGTAACAGGGGCAGTCCTGCTTTTCGCACGAAAGCACCTCGTAGCATTTGGGCAGGTAAGGGTTTTGGAACCTGACGTTAAACCCCTTTCCCTCCACTACCTTCTGTATGAGGTCCGATATGCCGGCGAGGGCGGTCTCCAGTTTTTCCGTGTTCTCGATTATAAGGGCGGTCTTCTCCGCCAGTTCATAATGGGCGCTGACGAGTTTCTCGTGATTCAGCTCGAGCAGGTGCATCATGTTGTTGAAATGCTCGCCTATCTGGTAAACGGGGTCCTTTGTGGCCTCCTTGAAAACCGTGCATTCGCTGCAGCTCATGATCTTTTCGGCAAACGCCCTCAGGGCTCTCCCCCCGGAGTACGTGCACGTGTCCGACATTTGCCAGCACCTTGACGCGGACCCGCCGTAACAGGGGCAGTCCTGCTTTTCGCACGAGAGCAGCTCGTAGCATTTGGGCAGGTAAGGGTTTTGGAACCTGACGTTAAACCCCTTTCCCTCCACTACCTTCTGTATAAGGGCCGATATGCCGTCGAGGGCGGTCTTCAGTTTTTCCCTGCTTTCGCTTATCAGGGCGTTTTTCTCCTCCAGCTCGTGGGTTCTCTTCAGCGCCGTGGAATCGTAGAGGGTCAATACGGTCTTTAAAGACCCCTTGCCGTTTTCCCCCAACTCGTAGGAATCCAGGACAAACCATTTGCCGGTGTCTTCCTGACGCACCTCGATCTTATCTGCATGAAACGCGTCGATTCCGCTTTGCCGCAGAAGTGTCCAGATGTTCCTGCCGATTATCCGGGAGAAATCCTTGTCGAGGACCTTTTTGGCGGAATGATTGCACCTGTTTACGACATCGTTTCTGTCCAGGAGAAAGACCGCGTCTCCGATGCGGTCCATTATTATTTCCCACTCCATCCTTATCTTCTCGGCGCGCCGGAAAAGGAGCATGGATTCGCGGCAATCCCTTACAAGCCCGCTTGCCTCGGGGTCCAGGCCGGAAAGCATGGTAATGGCGCCGGCCGCGGCGGAGCCGTTTGGCGCATTGTCGAACGAGAGGGCGAAGGATATTTCCGCGATGTCTTTTCTGCCGGCGTCCGCGGGCCGGTTGTCCTGCCGGAGCGCCTGGAGTTTCAGCAGTTCGTCGGAATTCCTGCCGATGAGCTGCTCGGGGCTAAGGCCGAGTATTTCGGATGCGGCGCGGTTGGCGAAAACACAGCGTTTTTCATCGTCAAAACATAATAATCCGGACCGGACCATCGATACAGCTCCCGCGTTAAAAATTTGTTGAAACTCTCTTAAATATACTTATCGAATTTTTTTACCAAAAGGTTTATCTGCCCGGCAACTATTGATAACTGCATATAAATTCCCTCACCCTCCGCTTCGCTCCTCCCTCTCCCCGTGAAAATCCCTCAGCTTCCCAAGGATTTCAGCCATGTCCTGCGGGAGGGGGCTTTCGAACTCCAGCTTTTCGCCTGTGACCGGATGGGTAAACCCCAGAAGGCGGGCGTGGAGCATCTGTCTGGGGACCGGGAAAATCCGCCCCCCCAGTTCCAGCCTGGTTTTTCTGCCGTAAGTCCTGTCCCCCAGGACGGGATGTCCGACAGAGGCGAAATGGACCCTTATCTGATGGGTCCTGCCGGTCCCAAGCCGGGCATGGACGAGGCTCGCGGCCTGATGAAACCTTTCAACTACCCTCCAGCTTGTGACGGCCTCTTTCCCGTGTCTTGTCCTTGTGGACATCTTTTTCCTGTCCGTCCGGCTGCGGCCAATCCTTGCGCTTATTACGCCTTCGTCCTGCCGCAGCCCTCCCCATACGAGCGCGGCGTACTCGCGTCTTATCGAGCGGGATTTTAGCTGCTCAAGAAGCCCGTAATACGTCTTGTCTTCGAGGGCTATGACCATCAGCCCCGTCGTGTCTTTATCGAGCCTGTGGACCACGCCCGGCCGAAGCGGCGCCCCCACGCCCGCGTGTTTGCCCCCCGTGCGGTAGAGCAGGGCGTTCAGGAGGGTGCCCCCGGCATGGCCGGCAGCCGGATAGACGACCATGCCGGCGGGCTTGTCCACGACCGCCAGATAATCGTCGATGTAGCGGACATCCAGCTCGATCGGCTCCGGAAGAAGGCGGCCGGACTCGGGGCCGGGGATATCCACCTCCACCACCTCGCCCGCCTTCGGCCTTCCGCCGGCCTTGGAAGGCGGCCGGCCGTCTATAAGGACTTTCCCCATTTCGATGAGCTTTTTTGCCTGGGAGCGCGTGATGCCGGCCCGCTCGGCTATGAGGGCGTCAAGCCTGCCGGATTTTCGGTCTGGGGCGCGCTCTGGAGGGGGAGGGCCGGGGGGGATTTCGAAACGAAGACGCATTTTCCGGGGCCTACAGGTCCCTGTGGACCACGTTTACCGGAAGCTCGGGCCCCGCCCATCTTGCGGACAAATTCGCGGCTATCAGCTCGGCTATGACGGGCGAGCGGTGTCTGCCGCCCGTGCAGCCTATGCATATGGTGAGACTGGTCTTCCCCTCCCTTTTGTAATGGGGGATGAGGAAGGCAAGCAGGTTTTCAAGTCTCTTTATGAAATCTATCGTGAGCGGGTCGCCCGCGACGAACTTCTTCACCGCATCGTCCCGGCCGGAGAGCTCCTTGAGCTCGGGTACGAAGAACGGGTTTGGAAGGAACCTCGCGTCGAAGACCATGTCGGCATTGGGCGGCAGGCCGAACTTGAACCCGAAGGACATTATCTGTATCTGGAAGACGGGGCCGCCGGCCCCGATGAAAGAAGTTATGACCTGCCTTAGCTGCTGCGGCGTGAAGGCCGTGGTGTCTATGACCTTGTCGGCATGCTGCCTCAGGGACGCCAGGGCGGAGATCTCCGCCTCTATGCTCTTTTCGATGCTTTCCCCATGCAGGGGGTGCGGCCTTCTGGTCTCCTTGAACCTCCGTATGAGGACGTCCTTTTCCGCTTCAAGGAAGAAGACCATCATCCGGTGGCGTTCGTGGAGGGTCTTGATGGCGGCGTCGATGCCGGAGAGAAACCCGCGCTCCCTTATGTCGACGCCTATGCCGATATTGGAGACGTCCTTCTTCTGGGCGGCCACCTTTGTGAACTCTTCCATGAGCTGCGGGGGCAGGTTGTCGACGCAAAAAAAGCCGCTGTCCTCAAGCGCCCTGAGGGCCAGCGTCTTGCCGGAGCCCGACAGGCCGGTGATCACCACTATAAAGGGGGAGGACATTTCCTATTGATGGTCTCCCCCCCGCGCCCGGAGGCCGCGGGGGACCCTGGAGCAGGGAGTTTTTTTATACGCGGGCAATGCGCTGCCGGTCATTTGACTGGTTCGATGAGCCCGTAGTTTCCATCGTCGCGCCTGTATATTATGTTCAGCGCGCCCGAGGCCGCGTCAGTGAAGACGAAAAAACTCTTGTCCAGCAGTTCCATCTGCAGCGTGGCCTCCTCGGGCGTCATCGGCTTTATGCCGAAGCGCTTCGTCTTTATTATCCTGCCGCCCTCGTCCGGGAGCGCGCCCTCGGACAAAGCCGCGCCGGCGGCGATGGTCCTATTGTTTTCGCCCTTCCTGCGGTCAGTCATCTTCCCCTTGTATTTCTGGACCTGGATGTCGAGCTTGTCCACCACCTCGTCTATTGCGGAGTATATGTCTCCGGTCGAGCTTTCGGCCCATATGAGTATCCCGTTTACGTTCAGCAGGATTTCCGCCTTGTGCACGTTTTTCTCGAGGATGAGGGTGACCTTCGCCTCGGTTATGTTCGACAGGAACCTGTCAAATTTGCTGACTTTTTCCTCCGCGTAGCTTTTGAGGGCAGGCGTAAGCTCAAGGTGTCTCGCTGTGGTGACTATGTTCATGTTGTTCCTTTTCCTCCTCCTTGCTAGTCGAGCCGTTTTCTCTGGTTTTGCGGAGCGATGCACAGCTCTTTGCGGTATTTGGCCACGGTCCTTCTGGCTATCTCGATGCCTCCGGTCTTGCAGAGGGCCACGATCTCCTGGTCGCTCAGGGGTTTTTTCTGGTTTTCCTCGGTTATCATCCTCTTTATCATGTCCTTGACCGATGTGGAGGAGACCTTCCCGTCGCTGCCCTGCACCCCGCTGGAGAAGAAGAATTTCAGGCTGAACAGCCCGTGGTCGCATGCGAGATATTTGTTGGCCGTGGCCCTGCTTATGGTGCTCTCGTGAAGGCTCAGTTCCGTGGCCATGTCCCTGAGATTCAGGGGTTTCAGATGCATCCGCCCCCTTTCGAAAAAATCACGCTGGAATTTAAGTATGCTCTCCCCGACCCTGTAGATAGTCTTGTTCCTCTGGTCCAGGCTCTTCAAGAGCCACACGGCCTGGCGGAGCTTTTCGTCGATGAAATGTTTTTCCTCCTTCGGGAGGCTGTTTCGCTGCGAAGCGAGCTTCTTGTAAAAATGGGAGAGCCTCAGCTTGGGCATCCCCTCGTCATTGAGGACCACGTGGAACTCCCCCGCCGTCTTCACTATGTAGACTTCCGGGGTGATATAGACCGGCTGGGAACTCGAATAATTTCTGCCGGGCTTGGGCTCCAGTTTTTTTATGACCCTGACGGCGGCCAATATCTCCTCCAGCGTGCAGTTATACTGCTTGGCGAGCTGGTTGTACCTCTTTTTTTCGAGGTCCTGGAGGTTGGAGGTTATCAGGGACTGGGCCAGACTGCCGCCCAGACCGAGGCGGTCGAGCTGCAGGACAAGGCATTCCCTCAGGTCACGGGCGCCGACCCCCGAGGGGTCGAGGGCCTGGACGATTTTTATGGCCCGGCCGGCCTCCTCCGCCGTGCAGCCCGCGATTTCCGTTATATCCGCATCGGTGGCGCGGAGGTATCCGTTTTCGTCGATATTGCCGATTACGGCCTCCGCCGCGCTCATGAGGCCCGCCGGCACGGTTGAAAGCCTCAATTGCCACATCAGGTGCTCCTGGAGATCGCCCTCCTTGCTCACGAAATTCTCGAAACTGGTCTGGGCGACCGTACCGGGGTTGAAATAACCAAGGTCCCTGCCGTCGAAACCGCGCTCCTCGAAGTAATCGTCCGATTCCGAGAGGTTCATGAGCTTTTCAAGCGGCGCCTCCGTGTCGTCGAAAACCGGCGTCTCCGAGCCGGCCTCCGCCTCCACCTTTTCCAGTGAGCGGGCCTCCGCCCCGTCCTTCGGCTCGTCTTCAGGTACAACCCCTTCCTCGGCCAGTTCCTCGAGGAACGGGTTTTCCATCAGCTCGTTCGTCAGAAACGGGGTCAGCTCAAGCTGCGGCATCTGCAGGAGTTTTATCGCTTGCTGAAGCTGGGGAGTGAGGATCAGCTTCTGAAGGAGTTTTATTTCAAGACGGTTGTCGAGAGCCATTTCAGAGCCTGAATTCCTCTCCGAGGTACGTTTCCCTGACCCTGGGTTCGGCTACAAGCTCCACCGGAGGGCCCTCGAAGAGGATCTTCCCCTCGCTTATGATGTAGGCCCTGTCTGTGATGGAGAGCGTATCTCTCACGTTATGGTCAGTTATAAGTATCCCCAGGCCCTTTTCCTTTAAATATTCTAGCATCTTCTTCAATTCTATTATAGCAATTGGGTCTATCCCGGTGAAAGGCTCATCAAAGAGCATGAAGTCCGGACGGGTCGCGATGGAGCGGGCTATCTCGGTCCTCCGCCTTTCCCCGCCGGAGAGCCTGAAACCTTCTCGCCCGGCGAAATCCCCCAGGTTGAACTCCGCAAGGAGCCTTTCGATCTCCTCCTCCATGCCTGCCCCGCGCAGGTCCGTCAATTCGAGGACCGCCCGGAGGTTGTCCCTGACCGTGAGCTTCCTGAAGATAGAGGGTTCCTGGGGCAGATAGCTTATGCCCAGCCTCGCCCTCCGGTACATGGGCAGGCCGCTTATGTCCTTGCCGTCAAGCTCGATGCTTCCGCTTTCGGGCCTCAGGAGGCCTGCTATCACGTAAAAAGTGGTCGTCTTGCCGGCCCCGTTTGGCCCCAGCAGGCCGACCGTTTCGCCGGAGCGGACCTCCACGCCGATGCCCTTCAGGACCGTGCGGCGGCCGTATTTCTTCGTGATGTCTATGGCCTTTAGCGCATGCGTCATTTGCTTTGCATCAGGACCTTGCTGTTTTGCACGTCCATCCTGTCGGCGGACACGTAATAGGTTATGACGGCGCCGGTCACTATCGTGTCTCCCTGGACTATCTTCGGTTTCCCGGTGAATACGACCTTGTCGTCGGCCTTCGTGTAGAGGGCCTTGTCGGAAGTGACGACCCGGTCTTCCTTGATCAGTTTCACTCTGCCCACCGCGTCTATGGTCTGGACGCCCCCTTCTTCGCTGTAATGGACCACCATCTTGTCCGAGTAGAGCCACATATTATCGTTTTTGGCCTGGACCCTCCCGGAGAAGACGGCGGTATGGGTGTTTGAATCGGCCGAAAGCCTGTCCGATGTTATCACGATGGGCCCTTTCTTCGCGGCCGGGCCTTTGCCCGTTTTATTTTTATCGCCGGGGGCCCCCGCCTTGCCGCCGGATACCGCCATGTCCGCCGGCCCGTTTTTCCCGATGGCAAATGAGGGCGAAAAACCGGAGGCGGCTATGAAGATGCCCAGCAGGAGGGGGAGGGTCTTAATAAAAAATCGCTTTGACATCGTTGTCCAGTCTCACTTTCTTCTCCTGGTTGGCATCGAGGCCCCGCCCCTCGATTTCGATGCCCTTTTTCTCCAGGAGGACAGGGTCGTTTTTGCCTGTGTTGAGCTTTCCGCCCGGCACTATCTGGACGGAGCTTGTCTTCAAGTCGAACCCCTTAATCTGGCTTTTGATCTCGCCATCCAGTGTGAGGACGTTGGAGTCCAGGTCCAGCTCGCCGCCGCTTGCGGAGAGTTTTGCGTCTTCAGCCGGTATGTCTATCGCAACGCCGCTTAAGCGGGCCGTCTGCCCGTCGCCTGCGAGTATCGCCTTTTTCGATGTGGCCACCCAGAGCGTCCGGTTGTCTTTGACGTTTATGACGCTCAGGCCGGACAGCGAGCTATAGAGCGCCGCGCCATCTCTCTCGGCCCCCCCCCCGGCAGATACGGCGGCCTTTCCCTTGTCGCGGGGGGAAATGAAGAAACGGGGAAAGGTGAAGAAGGCGGCAATCGCCGCCGGCAAAAGGAGCGCCAGCATTATCTTCCCTAAACGCACCATTTAAATTTCACCCTCTCCAAAGTTCCACCTTTGCTCCGAAAAGGAGACCAGTCCCCCTTTGGCTTTTCGGGGGGCCTCTCCCTTAAGGGAGAGGGTTTCACATAAGACAAATCAAAAATTCGCAAGCAGGGCCTTGCGCATTACCTCGTGTGGCGGACGGACGCCCGTCCATAGCTCGGATGCGAGCACCCCCTGCCACAAGAGCATCCCCAGCCCGTTGAACGTTTTCAGGCCGGCCTTTCCGGCCATTCGCAGCAAAGGCGTCTCTTTGTATATTAGGTCGCCCACGACGCTGCCCGGCGGAAACCCGGCCGGGTCCGCCGGCAAGGGGTCCATTTCCTTTAACCCGAGGGGTGTTGCGTTTATGAACAGGTTGATGCCCTCCGTGTCCTCCACGCCGCCGGCCGCGCTTACGTTGTTTCTGATGGCGCTTAAATCGGAGACTAGCTTTTTAAGTTTGCCTGTGTCCAGGTCAAATATCCTCAGGCTCGCGGCCTTCTCCGAGAGGTAATAGCTGATGGCCCTCGAACCGCCGCCGGCCCCGCAGACAAAGACATTTTTGCCCTCGAAGGCAACACCTTCTTCTATCAACAAGTGGATGAAACCCCTGCCGTCGGTATTATAGCCCTTTAGCCTGCCGCCGGTATTGACGATAGTGTTTACGGCCCCTATGAAGGCGGCCTCCTCATCGACTTCGTCCAGCAGGGCGATGACCTTTTCCTTGTGCGGGACGGTGATGTTCACGCCCCTCATCCCGAGCGCGCGGACGGCCTTTACGGCGTCCGGCAGGTCTTCGGGTCTTACCTCCAGGGCAAGATAGCAGTAATCGAGCCCCATGTGCTCGAAGGCCGCATTATGCATGTCGGGCGACAGGCTGTGGCCGACCGGACAGCCGAAGAGCGCCAGAAATTTCGTCCTGGCCGTTATCTTCACAGGCCCTCTCCTGCAAGCGCTTTCAAAAGCCCCGCCGGGCTCGCCTCGATGAGCCTCGTCTTTATGCCCAGGGCCGCCTCCATGTCCGATATCCTCACGTCGTCCAGGAACATCTGCTCTCCTTCCTTCACCGCCGTTTCCGGCACCAGTAGTATATCATGTGAGGCGGCTTCTTCCCCCAGGCCCCTCAGGACGTCCCTTCCGGTGAGAAGTCCGGTCACGGTGATTGACGGGCCGAAAAAACCGTTTGTGACGGGGACAAGCGTTATGTCGTGCCCCTTTCTGCCCAGCCTGTCGATGAATTTTTTGGCAAAAGGATAGAACGAGACCCCGGTAAACGTCAGATACTTCAGCCCCGAGGGCTCGACGGATTTCAGTTTTTTCGCCTCATGCAGGAAGAGGGGGACCATTCCCACGCCGTTTTCTATCTGCGGCAGGTCGCCGTATTCGGAGACCTGCGGGAGCGCCGAGTCCGCCTTGATATAGAGCTCATCCGCCCCGTAGACGATGTTTTCGCCGTGTTTTTTCCTGAAACGCCTCTGGAAGCGCTCTATGACGGCGATGGCCTTTAGCGCGTCTTCTTTTTCGACGGGCCGCACGCCTGCCTTCGCGTGGGCCGCCTTCGCATGGGACGTGAGGCCGACCGGCACGACGGTGGCCGACATGACATAGGGGTGGAAGAGGTAGAGGTCCTGGATGGTCTTTGCCAGGTTTGGCCCGTCGTTTATGCCGGGGCAGAGGACTATCTGTGTGTGGACCCTGAGCCTGTTGTCCCTGAGGAATTTAAGGTCCTTCATTATGTCGGGGGCCCGGGGGTTTCCAAGGAGCCGTCTTCTTATCTCGTTGTCCGTGCTGTGGACGGAGATGTAAAGCGGGGAGAGCCTCTGCCGGGCTATGCGCTTTTTGTCGCCTTCGGTGAGGTTCGCCATCGTTATGTAATTGCCGTAGATGAAAGACATCCGGTAGTCTTCGTCCTTCAGGTAAAGGGTCTTCCTCATGCCCCTTGGAAGCTGGGAGACGAAGCAGAAGGCGCAGTGGTTGCCGCACCTTTTGACCGCAAAATGTTTCAACCTGATTCCGGGGTCCTCGCCTTCGGCCGGTTCGAGCGTTATCCTGCCCGCCTTTTCCAGCTCCAGCACGAGCGTCTGCCCGGCCTTGCGGGAAAGCCCGCCCTTGTGGAAAAGATAGTCTATCATGTCGGAGACCTTGCCTCCGTTGGCGCTCAAGAGCGTGTCGCCCGCCTCGATGCCGGCCCTGTCGGCAAGGCTTCCCGGCGCTACGCCTTCTATTTCAACCCCGGATTTTTCTCTCTGATGCAATCCTCAGTCCCCTTGTAACGTATTGCAGGCCGGAGACCGCCGTAAGCCCGGCCGCGGTCCAGACGAGCGCCTCGATGACGGCCGCCGTGATGAAGCCGTAGTTTATCCTGAAGAGCACGGCCGTCAGGAGGGTGAACTGGGCGGCTATGGCGAGCTTGCCGACCCGTGTGGGCTCGATGCGGACGGAGCCGCCGGCAAGGCTCAGCAGCCCCCATCCCAGTATTACTATTATATCCCTGCTCAGTACCGCAATTGCAAGCCAGACGGGGATCAGCCGCAGGATGAGAAAGACTATGAAAGAGGTGATGAGCATGAACTTGTCGGCCAGGGGGTCCAGGACGGAGCCCAGGTCTGTGCTCTTGCCCGCCAGACGGGCTATCGTGCCGTCGAGCTTGTCCGTGACCGCCCCGGCAAGGAAGATGTAGAAGGCGTAATCGAACCTCCGGTAGGACAGGGCCGTTGCGAAGCAGGGTATGAGAATTATCCTCACGAGCGTCAGTATGTTTGGGACGTTCAGAGGCAGTTTCTGCTTCAGCACGGGGTTTCTGTTTTTCTTCCTGCGCCTTTTCTCAGGGTATATTGACTGGGACTTTTCCGAAATCGGGCTTTTTAAGGCCCAGCCTCCGATAGCAGGCTGCACCCGTCTCGCGGGCCGCATTCAACCTGAAAAAACCCAGAAGGGCAGAGGCGTGGCAGGCCTCTATGGCGAAGCCGCGCCTCTTCGAGGTTTCAAGCGCCCTGGCCGCAAGCTCCGCCGCTTTTTTTCCGCCCCCGTTCATCGCCGCAAACTCGGCCTCCGACAAAAGGCAGTATATCCTGCCGCGCGGGTCTTTGGTCCTGGCGAAGAATTTTTCCGCCTCCTTGAGGGTTTTCAGCGCGGGTTTGGGCCTGCCGGTCATCATCAGGGACTTGCTTGCGCTCCAGAGCGTGTATGAGGAGCTTACGATATCGCCTATCCGCCTGTAGATTTTCAGCGCCCGCCTAAATTGTTTCAGCGCATCTTCATGCCTGCCCATCATCCTCATGGCGTTGCCGATGCCGCAGAAAGAATAGGCGAGCCCGAAGGGGTCTTTTAACCTTGCAAATAGGCTGTTCGCCTTTGTGTAATAAGTAAGAGAGGTCTTATAGGCCCCCTTGATCCTGTTTGCCCCGCCGAGGCCGTTTAAACAGTAGCCGGCCGCATGCTCGTCCCCCAGCGCCGCAAACATCCGCCTGGCCTCCGCCAGGGCCTCAATCGCTCGGGCTATGTCTCCCTTTATCCTGAAGGTGCCGCCCTTCGACCAGAGCACGAAGGCAAGCGCTTCCTCGTCTTTCAGGCCTTTATATGCCTTTTCGGCCTCGCGCAAAAGCGAAAGGGCCTTTTTCCAGTCCCCAAGCGCCCTGTAGGCGAGAGACAGGCTCACCGTCGCATCGGGCAGAAGCGTTTTGGCGCGCTCCGCCGGGGAAATCTCCCCCGCGCACTTTATCGCCTTTTCATAATGGGCTATGGCCTTCTCGAAATTGCCAAGCATCCTCCAGTTGTGGCCGGAGAGCAAGTGGCACTTGTAAGCCCCCTCGAAATCCCGCGGGCCGCATGCCTTTACGGCGCGGGCCAGAAGGGAGAGGGACTGCCGGTAGCGCGCCTTCTGCCTTAGCGCGTCGGCCTTTTCAATCGGGGATTTCCGGTTTTTCATCGCCTCTGGTCGTTACCGCTTCCGTCTGAAATTTTCGACGAGGGCCTTGTAGTCGCCGGACTGATAGAATGCCGAACCCATGACAAGGATGTCCGCGCCGCATTCCGCCACCGTCTTGAAATTATCGGGTTTCACCCCGCCATCGACCTCGATCAGGGCATCCGGGTTTTTCAGGGAAATCATTTTTTTCATCTCTTTTATCTTTCCGAGACAGTGGGGTATGAAGGCCTGGCCGCCGAAGCCGGGATTTACGGACATGATGAGCACGAAATCAAGGTCGTAGACGGCGCTGGCCAGGCTTGAGACCGGTGTGGCCGGGTTGATGGCGACCCCCGCCCCGGCGCCTCGCTCCTTTATATGGTTTAAGGTCCTGTTCAGATGGATGACCGCCTCCTGGTGGACCGAGACGAAATCCGCGCCGGCCCGGATGAAATCATCGATATACCGCTCCGGCCTCTCTATCATCAGATGGACATCCAGCGGCAGGCTGGTCGTCTTTCTTATCGCTTCCACGATAAAGGGGCCGATGGTCATGTTGGGGACGAAATGGCCGTCCATGATGTCGACGTGGAGCATGTCGGCCCCGGCCTCCTCGGTCTCCGCGATCTCCCGGGCCAGCGCCATGAAATCGGCGGACAGAAGCGACGGCGCAAGCATGATTTTACGTTTCTTGGTTTTCGTGGCAGCTCCGTTCATTTCAGATGTCCCTGCTCATTTCAGCTCCAGAAAGACCTTCTGCCCCTCCGTAATCTCGGAGCCCGCCTCCGGTTTTTGCGATGCGACCAGTGAAGCTGGCGGACCTGAATTCCCGAATACCGGCTCCAGCCCGAGCGCCTGGCAGAGCGTCCGGACTTCCTCCACGCTCATCAGCCGGAAATCGGGGCAGTAATAGCTTACATGAGGTGGGCCGTCGCTCGCAACAATCGTTACGGGGCCGGTTTTCTCGCCGGGCTCCGGGTCCTGGGCGATGATGGCGCCCGCCGGCGCCGTGTCCGACTGGACATGGATGGTCTTCGTCACGCCAAGCCCGTCTTTATTTAAAAGCTCCAGGGCGTCCGGAATTTTTTGGCCGAGCACGGAGGGCATCCGGGCGGTCTCGGGGCCTTCGCTTATGATTACCCTCACCGTGGAGTCGATCCTCGACTGCCGCCCCGCTTCGGGCTCCTGGCTTATGATGCCGCCGGGCGCGATTATGGGATCGAACCCCTTGCCCGTTACCTGCAATCTCAGCCCCAGGTCCCTGAGCATGCCCCTTGCGGCCTCCGGCGTCTGGCCCTTTAGTTCGGGGACCGCGACTTTCTTGTTGATGAGAATGACCTTGTACGTCACGAAGCCGGAGGCCGCCCCGAGGAAAAGCAACAGGAAAAAATAAAGGATTTTTTTCAGCATAGTCTCCTTAATTTTGCCATAAAAAACCCGTCCATGTCCTCGCGGTGCGGATACGTCCGCAAAAAACCGTCTTTCATGAGCGGCAGCAGATATGGCGGGACATCTTCATCGAAAGTGAAACACCCCTTCATCATCTTGAGGAAATCCCTTATGACCATTTCGCCTTCCTCGGGCTCCGTGGAGCAGGTCGAGTAGACGAGTGCGCCCCCTGTTTTTAGCGCCCCTGCCGAGACGTGGAGCATCTGCAACTGTCTTGAGTAAAACCTGGCAAGCTCTCGTTCGCTGTGCCGGTATTTCACGTCCGGGTTTCTCCTTATGACCCCCAGGGAGGAGCATGGCGCGTCCAGGAGCACCCGGTCAAAATATCCGGGCCTCTTGCAGACGGGGCAGCCTTCATCCGTTATATCGGCCTCCACGACTGAAAGCGACTTTTGCCCAAGCCCGAGCCGGCTGAAATTTTCCCGGAGTTTTTGGAGCCTTTCCCGGTCGATGTCGGCCGCGATGATTTGCCCCGAGTCTTTCATGAGTTCCGCGAGATGAGTTGTTTTACCCCCGGGGGCCGCGCAGGCGTCGAGGACCTTTTCCCCCGGCCGGGGCGCAAGGAGATATCCGGCCAGTTGCGCGGCCTCGTCCTGGGCCGTGCAAAACGGGTGAAGAAATTTCAAATCCCCGTAGGCCACTCGTCCGCGGGCGGTTGCTTCTCCTATCTTTATCCCGGCCGGGCTGAATCGGGTGGGTCCGGCCTTAATTCCCTCCAGGGCCAGCATCTGAAGGATTTCGTCGCGTGTCTTTTTGAGCGTGTTGACCCTGAGCACAAGCGGAGGGATGCGGTTGCCGGCGGATGCGAGCGCAAGCGCGTCCTCCGCGCCGAACCTCTCGGTCCATCTTCTTATGAGCCACAGGGGATGGGAAGTGAGCGTGCTGATGGCGTCTGCCCGCGAGTCGGCCGCGAGGGCGGGGTTTTCGGCGTCCGCCTTCAGCCGGGTCAAACTTTCATCGAGGGTTTTCTTGTTTCGGATGATGTTTCTGAGCACCGCGTTTACGAGGGCCGGGTTGCCCCCCCCGAAACCTTTTTCCGGCCCGAAGTTTTTTTCAAGATCGACGGCCTCGCTGACCGCGGCCCTCTCCGGCACGCGTGTAAAGAATATCTGGTAGGCCGCGAGCCTCAGATTGTCGGCCGTCCGGCCGCCCCTGCCCGAAAGCATCCCGGGCCTGCTTATAAACCCCGAAATCAGGTAATCAAGCAGCCCCTTTTGCCTGAGGACCCCGTAGACCAGCTCCATGAGAAACGCCCTGTCCCTGCGCGAGGGGGTTTTCCCCTCCAGGGGGGAAAGCGCCTCTTTGGGCAGGAGCTTTTTGCCCCTGCCTATCAGGCCGATGGCCTTCAGCGCATTTATGCGGACGTTTGAGGGGCGGACGCTTGAGGGCATGTCAATATGATAATCCGAACCGGGCCGTTTGGGGTATAATAATCGAAGGCATAGTTTCAATTTTTCGAAACAATATCTTTATTCCGGGATGTAGAATATAAGGGACGGCAAAAAAGGAGGATATTTATGGAAGCCAACGGCAGGCAATTCGTTTTTATAATCACCCATTCCTATGACGACCCGGACAAGGTGGCCGGGGCCATGCAGCTTGCGACCAACATGAAGGCGTTTGACATGGGGGTTGATTTCTTTTTGATGGACAAGGGCGTGCTGCTTGCGAAAAAGGGTTTTGCCGGGACGCTTACGTGGCAGAAAAAAGACGAGTTTTCGCCCGTGGCCGACCTCATGAAGACGCTGTCTGATTTCGGCTGTAACTTCTACATCTGCGCCTCGTGCGTGAACCACTACGGCCTGGACAAGGCCGGGAGGATAGAGAATTCCGAGATAAAGCCGGGGTCCTTTCTGGCGGAGATGCTCCAGGAGCGTCAGGCGCTGACCTTTTAAAAGGTCAGCTGGATAGTCCGTTCGCTAATTTCCCTTTTTTGTAATAATATATTAGCGGGTTTCCGACGGAATGAAGAATATCGCAATCCTGGGCTCGACCGGTTCAATCGGCAAGAGCGCGCTTCAGGTGGTAGAAAAATACCCGGAGCGCTTCAGGGTGGTTGCGCTCGCGGCCTGCAAGAACCATGAGCTGCTGCTTGAGCAGATAAAAAGGTTCAAGCCGGAGGTTGCGGCCCTTTCGGACCCCGAAGCGGCCCGCGCCCTTAGCGGCAAGACGGTTGTACCCGTTTTAAGCGGCGAAGAGGGACTCATGAAGGCGGCCACTTATGAGGGCGCCTCTTTTGTGGTCTCGGCCATCGTGGGGTTCGCGGGGCTTGCCCCGACCCTGGCCGCCATCAGGGCCGGCAAGGACATCGGGCTTGCCAACAAGGAGGCCCTGGTCACGGCGGGCGACCTGGTCATGTCCGAGGCCGGCAGATACGGGGTCAAGGTGCTGCCCGTGGACAGCGAACACAGCGCGGTCTTCCAGTGCCTGAACGGTAACGGAGGCGATTTCCGGGGCGACATAATACTCACAGCCTCGGGCGGCCCGTTTCTGGGCAAACGCGCGGAGGAGCTTGAAGGCGTGACCGCCGGGGAGGCGATCAACCACCCCAACTGGCGGATGGGCAGAAAAATAAGCGTGGACTCGGCGACCCTCATGAACAAGGGGCTCGAGGTCATAGAGGCCCATCATCTCTTCAACCTCCCGCCGGAGCGGATAAAGGTCCTCGTCCACCCGCAGAGCATCGTCCATTCGATGGTGGAATTCCCGGACGGCTCGATAATCGCCCAGATGTCCGTGCCCGACATGAAGGCGCCCATCGCGTATGCGCTTTCCTGGCCCGAGAGGCTCCCGGGGGTCATCCCGCGCCTGGACCTGACGCGCTTCGACGGGCTCTCATTCAGCAAACCCGACACCGGGGCCTTTCCGTGCCTCCTCTATGCCTACCGGGCCCTGCGGGAGGGCGGCACGATGCCGGCCGTCCTGAACGCCGCAAACGAGGCCGCCGTCGGGGCGTTTCTTGCCGGTGAAATCGGGTTCAACGATATTCCTGCTATAATTAAGGAGACGATGGCGTTGCACGCCCGCCGGGACCTCATCGAGGAGAAGAGCGTCATCGAGGCGGATTCCGGGGCGCGAAAATCCTCTTCGGAACTCATCGGAAAAATACGGGATAAAAGGAGAAAGATTTTTTGATTCTTGTCTGGGCCGCCATCCTCCTGGGGGTTCTCATTTTCGTTCACGAATTCGGCCATTTCCTCCTCGCGAAGGTCCTCGGGGTGAAGGTGCTTAAATTCTCCCTCGGCTTCGGCCCGAAGGTGGCCGGGTTCAAAAAGGGCGATACCGAGTACATGATATCCGCGCTGCCGCTCGGCGGCTATGTGAAGATGCTTGGCGACGAGCAGGGCGAGGAGCTTCGGCCGGAGGAGCGGGCCTTGGCATTCAATTCCCAGCCGGTCTGGAAGCGGATGGTGATCGCCTTTGCCGGCCCCTTTTTCAATGTCCTTCTTACCTTCGTCATCATGGCCACGATCCTTGCGGCAAGGCTTCCGGTCAATGTCCCCAAGTTGAGCGATATCACCCCGAAGATAGGGGCCGTGATGAAAGACTCGCCCGCCGAGAAGGCGGGCCTCAAGGCGGGCGACATAATAACCGGCATAAACGGCAAGCCGGTCGCCACCTGGATCGACCTCGTAGAGGATGTAAGCTCTAAACCCGGCCAGCGGATTTCGGTCTCGCTGAAGAGGGACTCCCGCACGCTTGTGCTGACGGTCCAGGCCGAGGCGGTCCGTGAGAAAACTTTAACGGGAGGGCAGGTGGTGGTCGGAAGGTTGGGCATAGAGAGGGCGGGGGATGTCATGCCTTTCTATGTAATCGAGGCCAAAAACCTCCCGAGCGTGCCTTACAAGGCCGCCATTGCCACCTGGAGGCTCTCGGCCTTCGTCGTGGACGCGATAAAGAGCCTGGCGACCGGCGTTTTTTCCCTGAAGACAATCGGCGGCCCGATTTCGATTGTGCAGGAGTCCGGCAAGGCGGCGTCCATGGGGGTGTTCTCCTATCTTGTGTTCATGGCCTTCATAAGCATAAACCTTGCGGTGCTGAACCTCCTGCCCGTGCCCATCCTTGACGGCGGCCATGTGCTTTTCCTGACGATAGAGGCCGTCAGGGGCAGGCCCCTGAGCGAGGCCGTCCAGCTAAACCTTCAGAGGGCAGGCCTCTTCCTCCTGGTGACGCTTATGGCCTTTGCGATAAGAAACGACATAATGAGGCTCATCGCGGGAGGCTGATTGAAGCCCGCCCCGGTAAAGATACAGACTTCGGCCGGGGGGGTCGTCTACAGGTTTACCCCGAAAGGCCCCGAGGTGGCGCTCGTCGCGGTGAAGGGCGGGAAGGTGTGGACGCTCCCCAAGGGCACGGTCGACAAGGGGGAAAGACTCGAGCAGACCGCCATGCGTGAAGTCGCCGAAGAGACCGGTCTCGAGGCCGAGCTGGCCGACAGGCTCGGCGAAATCACGTACTGGTATTATCTGAGCGAAGAGAAGGCGCGGTGCAAAAAGACCGTCCATTTTTATCTCATGAGATACATAAGAGGAAACACCGTAGATCACGACCGGGAAGTGGACGCGGCCCGGTGGTTTCCCATCGAGGAGGCGCTGAAGGCCACGACCTACAAGGGAGACCGCGAGATGCTGGAGAAGGCAAAGGAGATGCTTAAGAGAAAGCTGAAGGGCGCGGCCGGGGGCGGACATGGGGAAAATCCTTAGCCGGCAGGCGCTAAAAAAGGAGCTTTCGGGACTGAGTGCGCGGCGGTCGCCGGCCGGAGGGCCGAGGGGTGGGCCGAGGATAGTCTTTACAAACGGCTGTTTTGACATCATCCACGCCGGGCATGTCCGTTATCTGAAGAAGGCGAAGAAGCTGGGTGACGTGCTCGTTGTGGGCTTGAACTCGGACCGGTCCGTCTCGAAGATAAAGCCCGGCAGGCCCGTAAACGGCGAGAAGGAGAGGGCGGAAGTCCTCGCCGCCTTTCAGGCGGTGGATTACGTCGTGGTCTTTGATGAGGAGACCCCCTATGAGCTTATCAAGTATATCAAACCCGACGTGCTGGTAAAAGGCGGCGACTGGAAGAAGAAAGACATCGTCGGCTCGGACATCGTGCCGGATACCCGGTCGCTGCCCTATGTGGAGGGTTTTTCCACGACCCGCGTGATGGAAAAAATCGGGCGGCTGCGGAAACCGTAAATGGATAGCAAGCATATCGCCCAGGAAAGACAGGAAGAAACCTTGCCGCGGGGGATGATAGTCTTCAATTTCGCCCAGTGCTGCTGCTAAAGGCCTTTGAAGAGTTCAAAAAAGGCGTTTTCCCGTCTCTGGCGGTCTCCTCGCGGATACACGGCCTGAGGGGGACCGCCGCCGCCCTGCTATTGGCCATGGCCGCGGGGCAACCAAATGAAAAGCCCATCTTCTGCGCCGCCCCGAGGGAGTCCGACGCCCTGAAACTCCAGAGAGACGCGGGCTTTTATCTCTGCCTCCTGGGCGGAGGCGCCGGCGAGGTTTTCCTGCTGCCCGAGCCGGACGGGCCCGAGATTTCCGGCAAGCGGGCGGAATTTGCGCTCTCCGCAAGGTCAAAGACGCAGAAAAAAATAATCGTCGCATCGAAGGCCGCGCTTTCAGCCCCCTTATGGCCCGCCGAGGTGCTTGAAGGACTCAGGATACAGCTTTCATATCCCGGCTCGTTTGAAAGGCAGGCGCTTGAAAACAGGCTCGCGGCAATGGGCTACAAGCCCGTCCCGCTTGTGGGCCAGCCCGGACAGTTCAGGATGAAGGGCTGGATACTGGACGTATTCCCGGCCGGCCTGCCTGACCCCGTGCGGGTGGAGTTCTTCGGGGACGACATCGACAGCATGAGGTTCTTCGACGTGGAAAGCCAGCTCCATACGGAGGAGGTCTTTCAGCTCTCCATACTGCCCGTGAAAGAGCCCGACAGGGGAGAGCCGGCGGACTTGGGCGTCTTTGCGGGCCGGCTCTTCGCCCTTGAAGACGCCTCCGGCATGCCCGAGGGCGCCATTACGCTCTCCAGGCTCCCGCTGACGGGCGCCCATGAAGAAACGGGCTTTGGTCTCGCGGAGACTGGTCTCCCGGAGACTGGTCTGCTGCCTCTGTCGGGCTATGGCCTGCTGCATAACGAGAGGCGCGACATCACCGAGTTGCCCGCAGTTGTCAAAAGACTCAGGGACTCGGGGGCCGAAATCCTTTTCGTCCTTTCATCCGCCACGCAGGCCGAAAGGGTCAAAAACATCCTATGGGAAGACGGGCTCCACATGCCCGTGCTGGATCCGGAGGACGTCCCTTCATACGAAGGGGGCCTTTGCGCGACCCCGTTTCCGGGCGGGCTTTCCGCCGGGTTCGCCATGAGTTTCCCAGGGCGGCAGGATTTTTCGGGCCCGAATTTTTCAGGCCAAAAACCGGGGCTTTTCATTGTCACGGACAGGGAGCTTTTCGGGGAGAAGCCGGCATGGAAGCCGATGAAGAAATCGAGGATCTCCGGGCTTCTCCAGACGATAGACGACCTGCAGGGGGGCGATTACGTTGTCCATAGCGAGCATGGGGTCGGCAGGTTTATGGGGTTTGCGCGGGAGGCCGCCGGGGAGGCAGGGACAACTGGCACGGCGGGCGCGGCAAAGACGGACCTCCTTATTATCGAATACGCCGAGGGGGCGAGGATATACCTTCCCCTCTACGGGATAGAGAAGATACACAAGTACAAAACTCCGGAGGGGGGCGTGAAACCCCAGCTTGACCGGCTCGGCGGAAAGGCATGGGAGCGCAGGAAGGCAAGGGTCAAAAAGCGGCTCCGGGAGATGGCGGAAAAACTCCTTAAAATCTATGCCGGAAGGGCGGTCGCAAAGGGTTTCGCTTTCAGCCCCGATACCGAGCTGCACAGGGAATTCGACAATTTCTTCCCCTACGAGGTCACGCCGGACCAGGCGCGGGCGATTGCCGAGGTGAAGAAGGACATGGAGGAGCCGCGCCCGATGGAGCGGCTCCTGTGCGGGGACGTGGGCTACGGCAAGACGGAGGTCGCCATGCGGGCCGCCTTCAAGGCGGTCTATGACGCAAGACAGGCGGTGGTCATCGTGCCGACAACACTGCTGTGCGAGCAGCATTTCAGGACCTTTTCCGGCAGGTTCGCGGCCTTCCCGGTTAGGATAGATTTCGCAAGCAGGTTCAAGTCGAAGGCCGAAAACCGGCTGACGTTCGAGGCGTTCGAGAAGGGCGAGGTGGACATACTCATCGCCACGCACTCCATCTTCAGGGCCGGACTCAGTTTCAAAAACCTGGGGCTCCTCGTTGTGGACGAGGAGCACCGCTTCGGGGTCGCGCAGAAGGAGAGGATAAAAGAGCTAAGCAGGGGCGTGGACGCGCTCATGCTCACGGCCACGCCGATACCGAGGACATTCCAGATGGCGCTTGCGGGCGTAAGGGATTTTAGCGTCATAGAGACGCCCCCCGAGGAGAGACTTGCCGTGAAGAGCACCATCGCGGTCTTCAGCAAGACCGTTATAAGCGAGGCCGTCTCCGCGGAGCTTGCCAGGGGGGGGCAGGTCTTTTTCGTCCATAACCGGATAGAGGACATCGAGAAGATAATGGGCCTCTTGCGGGGGCTCTTTCCGGCCGTGCGGATGGGCCTGGCCCACGGGCGTATGAAGGAGAGCGAGCTTGAGCGCGTGATGATAAAATTCATGGACGGCGAACTGGACCTGCTGCTGTCGACCGCCATCATAGGCTCCGGTATCGATATCCCCACGGCCAATACCATAATCGTGGACAGGGCGGACATGATGGGCCTTGCGGACCTCTACCAGCTCAGGGGCAGGGTAGGCAGGGGGAGCGTTGCCGCCCACGCGTGGTTTCTCATACCGGGCGGCGACATCATAACCGAAGACGCGAAAAAGAGGCTGCAGGCGCTCGAGGAACTGAGTTATCTGGGCGCGGGTTTCAGGGTGGCGATGAAGGACCTGGAGATAAGGGGGGCGGGCAACATGCTGGGCCCCGAGCAGTCGGGCTATATAAACGACCTGGGGTTCGAGATGTACATGGAACTCCTGGAGCGGGCGGTCGCAGAGCTGAAGGGGATAGAGATCAGGGAGAAGGTCATGCCCTCGGTGGAGCTGAAGGTGGACGCCCTGATACCCGACTCCTACATCGAGGACATCTCCCTCCGGCTCGGTTTCTACCGGAGGATCGCGGCCTCCGGGGATGCGGGCCAGTTGCGGAAGATTGCCCGGGAGTGTTCGGAGAGGTTCGGACCGCTTCCGGAGGAGCTTAAAAACCTGATACAGGTGATGTCCCTGAGGATAGCCTCCGAACGCGCGTCGGTGGCCGGGATTGAGCAGATGGACGGCAGGGCGAGGTTTCGGTTCCTGCCGGGGGCTTCTCCGCCGGTAGACGAAATTTTGAAAATCTTCGGCGGGAGGCTGAAATTCATCCCCGAGGGGTTCGAGGTGCTCGTCTCCGAGCGCATGGTCCTGAGGGACGTCTCCGAGGTGCTGGGCCATTTGACAGAGGAAAAGGATTTTGTTATTTTCTAACATGAAAAAGACACCTTTGGTTTTCGCTTTTTTTTTGTTTTTTTTCTTTTCCCTGCTTCCTGCCGCGCCTTCGTATGCCGGCGAGTTGGGGATAGTGAGGCCCCTCGCCCCCTATTCCGTCTTCAGCACCTTTTCCGCTTTTTCCCTGCCTGAGGGCGCATCGTCCGTTTCGCTTACCATCGAGCGCTCGAAGGACCCCAGTTTCTATCGTCATACGCTCGGTCTTTCATACGGGATTTCGAGCCGGGCGGAACTGACGGCCGATCTGCCCTATGTCGACAGTATCGATGAGGGCAGCGGGTTTGAGGATTTCGGGGGCGCGTTCAAATACAGGTTTTTAGACCAGGGGAGGTACAGACCGGCCGTCGCCGCGCTCGTTTTCGGGTATCTGCCCACCGGCAGGGACAGCCTGAGCCGCGACGGCGGTGCGGGCGCCGGGATGGCCCTGAGCCATAAACTCGGCCCCTTCCTGACGCACGCCAACCTCATCTACACGGTCTCGGGCAAAGGTTATCTCACGGACGAGGTGGATTTCCTCTCCGGGCTGGAGTTCGCCGCCACGCATAATGTCCGGATTCTTGGGGAATTCCAGTTGCGAAAGAGCGCCGTCCTGAACAAGGTGGACCTCTCCGAAGTCCGATTCGGATACCGGCTTTCCAGCGGTAACCTGTACAATACCTTCGGCATCGGATTCGACCTGAAGGAGAGGCATCCCGAATTCCGGATCATCTTCTCGATAGGGGCCGCTTTCGAGCGGATCGCTAGGGGCCTGCGGAGCTAGTTGCCGGGAGCTATTGAAGGGCCCTCACCCCAACCCTCTGCCGATGGGAGAGGGGGGGCCCGCCAAAGGCGGGACGGGGAGGGTGAGGAATTTAGTGAAAATTGTATAATATAGAATAATGTTCGGAGACTTTCAGGAACTCCTTGTCATCTTTGTGATAGCCCTCCTCGTCGTAGGACCCAAGAAATTGCCGGAGTTCGCAAGGCAATTGGGCAAGATCGTGGGGGAGCTGAAGCGCACCCTTATGGAGGCCAGGGTCGAAATAGACCGGGAGATAGCGGCCGAGGCCCGGAAAGAGGAGGTCCTCCAAACGAACCAGGAGGTCCTCGAAAAAAGAAACGCGATGCATTCCGGCCAGGAGGCCCCGGCAGGTAATGAAGCCGCCGGCGCCCCGGCCCCGGGGCAGGCCGGCGAAGATTTGACGACGGAGCATAAAGACGTAAATGGCTGATAGAAAGATGCCCCTCACCGAGCACCTGGGCGAACTCAGGAAAAGGATCATGGTCTCGTTCGTAGGGTTCTTCATCGCCTTCTGCGCGTGTTTCTACTATTCCGGGGCCATCTTCAAGATTCTCGTCATGCCGATGAAGACCTATCCCCGGCTGGACCTCGTTTATCCCTACTATCACCTGATTGAAAGGGCGGGCACGGCGGAGTTGGTCTTTCTGGCCCCCGCGGAGGCATTCTGGATGTACATCAAGGTTGCCGCCATAGCCGCCCTGATAGTATCGCTTCCGCTTGTCTTCCAGCAGATATGGAAGTTCATCTCGCCGGGGCTTGTCCATAAGGAAAAGAGGCTTGTCGCCCCTTTTGTCCTCGGGGGCTCGGCGCTTTTCGTTTCAGGGGCGGCTTTCTGCTACCTGGTGGTGCTGCCCTTTGCGCTGGATTTTCTGCTGAATTATCAGACCCAGTACATCAAACCGATGATATCCGTCGGCAACTACATGGATTTCTGCCTGAAATTCATCCTTGCATTCGGCATCGTCTTTGAGCTGCCGATGATAATAGTGCTGCTGGCCAGGATGGGAGTGGTCTCCGTGCAAACGCTGGCCAAAAACAGGAAATACGCGGTCCTGGCCGCCTTCGTCATAGCGGCCGTCCTTACGCCGACCCCGGATGCCTTCAACCAGACCCTTATGGCCGTGCCGATGATATTGCTCTACGAAATCGGCATAATCGCCGCCAGGATATTCGTAAGGAAGCCGCAGGTTGGCCAATCCGAGGGGTAAAAGCCTGAAATCCGTTGCGCACGACGTGCGTGAAGGATTTGTCACCGTCAATCCCCTCTTTCTAAAACCCTTTGAAGTTGAAGACCTGAAGGGCCTCCACGCGGAGATTGAAAAGTGCCTCACCGAGGTAAGGGCGGAGAAATTCCCCCACGGGGACATGGAGGCCATCAGGACCAGGAACCTCAGGCTGCAGCGGCTCTATGGGGCCAGTATGATACTGAGGAATTTTGCGAGGGCAAAGAGGATAATCCTCGTCTGACCGCCTGCTGCGAAACCCTTTATTGATTTGACCCCCGGCTGCCGCGTATGCTAATTTAGACGGGCGAATTATGGTCTCAGCGGAGGATATAAAACCCGCACAGGAGCTGATTCAGGTATTTCAGCGCGCCAGGAAGAACCTCCGCATCTACCCGGTCAACAACCCCGTTTACTCCAAGACGATCGAGGACGCCTTCAGGCGCGCCGATGATTTTCTCGAGGCGCACGGGGACCTTGAGCTTAAATTCAGGCAAAACGAGATACTGATAGGGGACCGCAACCAGACCCTTTACAGCGCCGACAGGGAAGACAATTTCGCCTTCTTTTTCTTCAAGGACGGCGTGAGGGAGCTTTCCTTCAGGCGCGGCCTGACCCCTGATGAGATGAGGGACTTCCTGCAGGCCATCTCCTTTGACTTTGAGAGGCAGTCCGAGGACGATGACATTGTGACGGTGCTGTGGGAAAAGGATTTCGAGCACATAAAGTACGTGGTGGACAGCAGCTTCCTGCTGGAGGACGAGGTCTATGAAAACCAGGCCACCGCGCGCGCGAAGATGGAGCCCGCCAGCGAGGTCGACCTGAAGCGTATTTACGAGGACATGTCGAAGGAGGAGGCGGCCGCCCGGCAGGCGCAGGTCATCGAGGTCACGAAGACGGACCTCCTTGTGCTCCAGAAGGAGCTGGAGAGGGACCTTCTGGACAAGCTCCCCAGGCTCGTCGAGATACTCTTTGAGTTGTTCCGCGACTCTCCGCCCCCGGAATACGGCGAAATCGTCAATCTCATAAACGAGGCGTTTGAATATTGTGTGAAAAACGGCGACCTGCAGAGGGCCCTGGGCATCCTTGATGCCGCCCGCGGGACGCCGGAGGGCGCGGAGGACGAGGGCGGCCTCATGAAACGGGAGCTGGAGCGGGTCTTCGAGTTCGCCTGCTCTGCAGAGATCGTGGGCGCGCTCGGGGAGCGCCTCGACTCGGGCGAGGTCCAGGACCCCGACGCATTCGACGAATACGTGCGCCATCTGGACAAGAAGGCGGTGCCCTCCTTCATAACCATACTGGGTGAGCTGAAGACCATGGAGGCCAGAAGGCGGGTAATAAACGCGCTCGTCTTCCTGGGGGAAAAGGACATCCATGCCCTCGCAAAAGGCCTTTCGGACGACAGGTGGTACGTCGTAAGGAACATAATCTACATATTCAGGCGGATAGGCGACAAGAGGGCGCTTGAGTTCCTGTCGAGGGCGGCCCATCACCAGGACGTGCGCGTGAGGATGGAGGTATTGAAGACCCTTGGAGAGCTGGAGGGCCAGGGCATGATGTCCGTGCTGAAGGAGTCGCTGGACGACCCGGAGACATCGATAAGGATGACGGCGGTGAGGGCGCTTGGAAGGATAAAATCCCCTTCCTCGAAGAGGATAATCATGGAGAGGATAGGGGGCAAGGCGTTTCTCGACCTCGAATTCAATGAAAAAAAGGAGTGTTTCGAGGCGCTGGCGAACTGGAACGAACCCGAGACCGGGGAGTTTCTGCTGAGGGCGCTCAAGTCGACTTCCTTTTTCAAGAGGGGCAGGATGGACGAGTTCAGGGCGTGCGCGGCTTACGCATTGGGACTCATGCGGTGCAAGGAGGCCCTGGAGCCGCTTGAGAAACTCAAGGGCGCAAAAAACGGGCTCCTGCGCGAATACGCCTACAAGGCCATAAAAAGGATCGAGTATGGACAGTAGCCGGCAGAAGGGCCGGATATCCAGGGACATTGTAAACCAGCTTGCCGTCATCGTGCGCACATCCCAGATACACGACCCCAGAAACGTCGCCGTCGCCAGCGCGGTCGAAAAATTCGTCGCCAATGTAAACGCCCTCATGCAGGAGGAAGGCCCGCTGGAGATAGAGATGGTGGGGGAGTATTTCTACCTGAACGGCGAGAGGGTGAAGTTCACGACGGAGCACCTGCTTAATTTCGATTCCCTGCTGCGGGAGTTCAAGAGGCGCCGCCTGGGCAGCGTCAAATTCCTCTGCGAGACGAGGCCCGAGGAGGTGCAGGCGTTCTTGGGCGCGTTTATCTCCAGCCAGTCCGCGGCCGAGCCGTTCGAGGACCTCCGGATGATGACCGAGAGGCTGAAATGCATCCAGGCGGGCGGGGTGCGGAGGATTGCCGAGGGCTCGGAGGACATCCGAAAGGCGGTCAAGCACACCTATTTCAACGCCGTCTCCTTCACCAGGGGCGTCATGAACAAGATAAAGACAGGCGAGCGCATCAGCATGAAGAAGGCAAAAAGGGTCGTTGAGACCATGGTCGACACGCTGCTGGAAAAAGAGGAGTTCCTCCTGGGGATGACCGTCATCAAGGACTACGACGAGTACACTTTTCACCACTCGGTGAACGTGAGCATCCTTTCCGTGGCGCTGGGGCAGAAGCTCGGCATGGACAAGATGAAGCTGATGGAGCTTGGCCTCGTGGCCCTCTTTCACGACATCGGAAAGACGGTGATACCCAACGAGGTCCTGAACAAGCCAGGGGCCTTCGACGCGGAGGACTGGAAACTCATGGTCCGCCACCCCGTCTTCGGCGTCAAGATCATCTTCAATATGAAGAACTTCGATGCCTCCAGCATAAGGGCCGCCATAACGGCCTACGAGCACCACATCCACCCGGACGGGTCGGGTTACCCGGGCGCAAGGAAACTCTCCGAGATCGACCTTTTCAGCAGGATCGTGGCCATAGCGGATCAATATGACGCCATGACATCAGCGAGAGTTTATGCCAGGTCGCCCATGTCGCCCGACAGCGCGCTGGCCCTCATGGTCAGGCGGTCCGCCGCGGAGCTCGATCCCCTGCTGCTGAAATTCTTCATAAATCTTGTAGGCACATATCCGGTCGGGACCCTCGTGATGCTCGACACCCGGGAGCTTGGGATAGTCTCCGGCGCGAACACGGCCGAGCACCTGCGGCCGAGGGTGACAATCATAACCGACACGGACGGCAACAGGATCAACAGCCCGGTGGTGGCGGACCTGGCCGAGCAGGACGGGGCCGGCGGATATCCGAGGAGCATCGTCAAGGCCGTGGACCACAACAGGTACGGCATCAATCTGGCCGAATATTTCCTCTGACTTTCTCTTGCTGCAAGAGTCCGCAAAAGCGCCTTTCAAACAATCTATCCTACCAGTTCTCCGCCAGAAGCTCGAAATGCGCCTGGGAGTGGTCGCAGGCGGGGCACCTGGATGGCGCCTCCGGGCCCTCGTGGATGTAGCCGCAATTTCTGCATTTCCATTTGCGGGGCGCCTCGCGCTTAAAGACGCGGTCCCCCTCCAGGTTCCCAAGCAGGGCCCGGTAACGGCGCTCGTGCTGGCCCTCGGCAAGGGCTATGGCCCTGAAGACCGCGGCGATGGCGGCAAACCCCTCTTCGGCGGCGACCCGCGCGAACTCCGGGTACATAACGGTGTGCTCGTAGTTTTCGCCCTGGGCGGCGGCCCTTAGATTGGCGGCCGTGGCCCCTATCGTGCCGGCCGGAAAAGAGGCCGTAATCTCCGCCTCTCCCCCCTCCAGGAACTTGAAAAGGCGTTTGGCGTGTTCCCTTTCATTGTCCGCCGTCTCAAGAAAAAACCCGGCAATCTGTTCGAGGCCCTCTTTTTTCGCCTGGGACGCAAAATACGTATAGCGGTTCCTGGCCTGCGATTCGCCCGCAAAGGCCGTGAGGAGATTTCCTTCAGTCTTCGTTGCCTTGACGCTCTTCATCGCTTCGATTCGCCTCCGGTCTGGAATTTGGGATGTCCAGATAATTTTACCAGATAATTTTATCTGAAACACACCCTCTCCCGCCCCCCGGGGGAGAGGGGCCCACGAAAAGCCAAAGGGGGACTGGTGTTCTTTTTGGGGCAAAGGCAGGGTTTCACAAAAGGAATAACAAAGACAAAAAAAGGGGGCGCCCTGCAAAACCGGGCGTCCCCGAGAGATGGGGCTTTTGCTTTTTTTCAGGCGGCCGCCGTTTTATGGCGCCGGGCTGCTCCAGTGACCCTGTTAATTATGGTGGACTCGCCAAGCAGGTTGCCGAAACCCAGCGATAGCATGGAGACGAGCGACAGGGCCAGCGGGTTTATGCCTGTCAGCGCGAGAATTCCAAGCGTTATCGCGCCAAGGCCTACCAGTATCTGCATGGCGGCTGCGGTGAGGACGGCCTCGCGCATGACCTCGCGGACGGCCTCCCTCTGCTCGGTCATCTGGGTCAGTATGGCGTTCATCCGCGCCGTTGCGCCGGCCCCGAGAAGCAGCGACGCCCCGAAGACGATCGCCGCCGCGGGGATGAGGACGAGCGGCTGCACGCCTATGAGCGCCATCACCCCAAGGACGATGCCGGCAATTCCGCTTACGAACTCGGTCGTCATGCCCAGGCCGAATTCCCTCACGTCCAGCGGCACGCGGGCCAGCGAAAACAGATTGGAAAACCGCGCCGTGACGGCTCCACCCTCAAAGAGCAGGGCCGAACCGACGGCTATGGCCGCAATCGGCAGCATTATCATGGGGAATCTGTTTGCCAGGCCGATAACTGACAATACAATCGCCCCGATGCTCACAAATCCCTCGGCCAGGGCGCCGGCCGCCATCACCCCTGTTGATCTCCTTTCAAGCAATTGCTGTGCGGTTGACATTTCGTATGCCTCCTCTCCTCGATGTTTCCTGTGCGCTCGCCGGCTGCCGGAGGGCGGCCCGCATGTCGAAACCGCACTCGCAACTGCCGCTTGCGCCGGGGTTCATGCGTTTTGAAGGTTTTTAATTTTTTCGTCCGCGGGAATATGCTGGGGAAACGGGACATCCGGAACATCCTTCGGGCGGAACTTCCTTCGGGAACACCCTATTATGGTTAATCGGTTTCTTCTGATTAAATGTTATAACCGCCCCGTCCCCGTGTCAATGGACCGTTTAAGCCGGAGGCCGCGCAGCGCTCATCCGGGGGGTAAAGTTTCTGCCCGCAGGTGCCGATATTAGGCATAAGACTTGATATCTCGATTCTTGTCGACAGGAGGTGCGGCAGTGAAGAAGCGTTATTCGATCATATTACTGGTGGTAGTGTCCGCGGTTTTCGCCGTCAATGCGGTATGGGCGGCGGATGTGTACAGCGAAAAGACGCTGGCGGCGGTTAAGGAGCTGCAGACAATCGATAAAAACCATGGCGATATGCCCGCCAGCCTCGGCGAAGGCATTGCCGTCGTGGATGGCAATGAGGTCAAGGCCCTGAAGGCAAAAGGGGTGGAAATCCTCGACACCCGCATCAAGGCGCAGTACGACACCGAGAAGATCGAGGGCGCCAAGTGGTTTTTCTGCGATGACCTCATTAAGAACCCCGCCATGGCCGCCAGCCTTGACAAGGAAAAGGAGTACGTCCTTTATTGCAACGGCATAAAGTGCTGGAGGTCCCCCGCCGTTGCGCTCATGCTCCGCGACCTGGGGTTCAAGAAACTCGACTGGTACCGCCTGGGCATTCCCGACTGGAAGAAGCTGGGATTACCGACGGAATAGGCCCTTCCCGGCGGCAAGAATGGCCGAGGGGAGCCGGCCTCTCCTCGGCCATTCTGAAAAGTACTCAGCGCGTTAAGGAGATGCTGGATTCACGATGACTATCAAGACAAAGCTTACCTTGAACATCGCCATTGTCCTTATCATCGTATTCGCGGTTGCGGTCACCAGCATCGTGGGGATGCGTTTTGTAAAAAGCAAGTTGACCTATCTCACCGAACGGAGCACCCCGTTTCAGGTAAAGACCCTTGAGTTCCAGAAGGCCATACAGACGGCGACGACGGCGCTTATCAAGGTCAGTTTGGCCAAGGACATGCAGCAATACAGGTCCAACGAGCAGGAGGCGCAGGAGGCGCTCTCCGGCGTGAAGGAATCCGAGGGGAAACTGGAGGCGATAACGGGTGAAGCGGACGGCGCGGCTTACAGCGAGCTTGAGGGCATCGCCGGTGAGATCTCCCGAACGACCGCAAACCGTCTCAGGGCGGAGGCGTCGGTTTCGAGCGCCAACAAGGCGATCGCGCAGAAGATAAAGGCGTTTTCGCAGAAACTGAAGGACCTTGACTCGAAAGTCCGCGGCATGCAGCTAAATGATTTTGCGAATTTCCTGACCCTGGTCGAGGATGCAAATGATCTAAAGGCGATGAGGGACAGCGACGCCCTTACGAAAGCCAATATTGCAACGAACGTCCTTATTTCCACTTCAAAACTTGTGACGCTTGGGACCTCGATAGAGGCGCTGGTAAACAAGCTCCCCAATGCCGCGTCGGTCAGTGAAGTCAGGCAGATAAACGCCGAGATAGGCGACACGTTCAAACAGATAGAGCAGACCGACGAGAGCATCGGGAAATTCATGAAAAAACTGAAGGCCGCAGACGAGATAAAGACACTGCAGGACGTCATGAATGGCCTTCAGTCGGCCAGGGGGTATATCGCCGGCCTCGTCGGCGCGATGCAGGGCAAACTGTCCAGCCTGAATGAGACCGCGCTCTCGAACGCCCACCTCCGGGAGATGGTCCTGAAACAGTCGGCAAAGGGCAAACAGACGGTCATCGAGGCCAGCGGCGAGCAGCAGAAGGCAATAAGCAAGGTAAACGAGACGGTCAGGGCCGGCATCCTGTTTATTGTGGCCATCGGCATCGGGGCGGTCATTCTCGGCATAGGCTTCGGGACCTGGATATACCGTTCGATAAACAAGCCCCTGACCGGCCTTATCGACATCGCCGACGATATCGCAAACGGTAATCTCTCCACGACGCTGGATGCGGCCTCTGACGACGAGATCGGCCGGCTGACCGCCAGCATGAACAGGATGGTCCGCTCCTTCAGCGATGTGATAGGCAAGATACTGGCGTCCGTCAACAATAGCGTGCAGGGCCTGGACATACTCCGTCAGGAAGCCCAAAAGACCTCCGACGGATCAACGCAGCAGGCCAGCCAGGCACAGCAGATAGCGGCCTCGGCCGCGGAGATGAGCCAGACGATTGCCGATATAGCCAGGAACGCCTCTTCGGCGTCGCAGTCGGCGTCCGAGGCCAAGAAGGTGGCGAATGTGGGGCAGACGGTGGCCGATAATACGGTGGCGGCCGTCGATAACGTGCATAAATCGACGGTGGAGCTTTCCTCTATGGTCGAACAGCTCAACAACAGGGTCAGGGAGATCGGCGAGATAGTGACGGTCATCAAGGAAATTGCCGACCAGACGAACCTGCTCGCCCTGAATGCCGCAATAGAGTCGGCGCGCGCAGGCGAGCAGGGCAGGGGGTTTGCAGTCGTCGCCGATGAGGTCAGAAAACTTGCCGAACGGACGATCGCGGCTACTGAGGATATTTCGGTGAAGATAGAGGCGGTCCAGTCCGATTCCGCACATACGACGAAATCCATGGAAACGGCCTCCGGGAAGGTCGCCGTGATAACCGGCCAGATAAAGGAGGTGGGGATTTCCCTCTCGGATATCGTAAAGGCGGTGGAGAACGCCAACGATCAGATAACCAGGATAGCCGCCGCAATGGAGCAGCAGTCGGCGACATCGGAAGAAGTCGCCAGCAACATCGAAAAGACGTCCGGGATCGCGGACGACCAGCGCGAGGGCGCCGCGCGGGTCATTCAGGAGATAAGCGGCCTTATAAAAGTGACGGATGAACTTCGGGCGCTTGCCACCAGGTTCAGGGTGAAGGGGAGTGAAGCGGCGGACTCCGCAACACGCCCGCTGTCCACTTGAGGGTTTTAATTAACTCGCAATTCCCTGCGGCTTGCTATAGGGTATCTAACGGGCGGCCCAGACCTCTATGGCCACCTCCGGACACATCCTGGCGCAGAGCGCGCACCCGGTGCACTTCTCCATCCTCACCGCCCGCGCGGCAAGGAACCCGGCGGCATCCGGTTTTGCATCAAGCTCGATTACCCCTTTCGGGCAGGCCAGCACACAGTATTTGCACCCCTTGCAGATGTCCCTCCGGATGCTTATTCTGCCTTTCGGGGAAGGCGCGCCGGCGGGGTTTTGCCCGGGCAAAAGCCGCGCGGCTTTTGCGGGGCCCCTTGCGCCTTTCGTCTTCAGCGTCATAGTGAAAGCCCTCTTTCAATCAGTTCTTTGGCGTGTTTCAAACTGGCGTCCGAGAGTTTGCCTGAAAGCATGCGGGCAATCTCTTCGGTCCTGGGGCCGCCCTTAAGCTCCCTTATTATAACGCTTGTGCCCCCGTCCGAGGGCAGAAACTCTTTTTCGATTGCGAAGTGGGCGTCTGCCGCCCCTGCGAGCTGCGGCTGATGCGTGACGCAGAGCACCTGATGGCCGCGCGCAAGCTCTTTCAGTTTTTGGGCGACGTTCCAGGCCGTCTTTCCGCCGATGCCCGCATCGACCTCGTCGAATACGAGGACCGGCACGCCCCTGCTCCTGAGCGCGCTTTTGATGGCGAGCATGAGCCTCGAAAGCTCCCCGCCGGAGGCCACCTTATTAAGCGGTTTCAGCCCCTCTCCCGGGTTGGCGCTGAAGAGGAACTCCACCTTGTCAAACCCCTCCGGCCCCGTCTCCGCGCGGGATAGCTCTATCCTGAACTGCGACTTTTCCAGGGCGAGGTCTTTTAGCGCGAGACTGACAACCTTTTCCGCACCGGGGGCGAATTTTTTTCTCTTGGCCGATAGCGACGCTGCAGCGGCAAGCAGTTTTGCATCCAGATCATGAAACTCCTTTTCGAGGGCCGATTCGTTTTCGCCGTCCGAGGTCATCCGGTCCAGTTCCGAGCGGGCGCGTTCAAGAAAGCTGAGGGCCTCTTCAATGGAGCCGCCGTATTTTTTCTTCAGCCTCTTTATGAGTTCGAGCCTCTCCTCGATCTCCGATAGCCTCTGCGGGTCGGGCTCGTATCTGTCCCTGTTTGAGCGCAGCAGCATGGCCGCTTCCTCCAGGAGGGGCATGGCCTGGCCGATGAACTCAAGCGTCTGGCCCGCGCCCGGGTCGATTGCGGCCGCTTCATTCAGCGCGGCCCTTGCCTTTTGAAGGCCTTCGAGCGCGGCGCCCTCGGACTGATAAAGCAGGGAATATGCGGATTCCATCAGCTCCCTGAGGCGGGCCTGGTGCGAGAGGATGTTCCTTTGCTCTTCGAGCGCGGCGTCTTCGCCCGCCGCGAGCCCCGCGGATTCTATCTCCCGGCATTGAAAGGCGATCAGGTCCTGCTTCTGCGCCGTATTTTGGCGGTCCGACCTGATGCGGGCCAGTTTTTCTCCTGCCTCCTTTGTCCGGGCGTAAAGCGCGCCCACCTGCATCCGTTCTTCCGCGAGGCCGGCCGCTTCATCGAGTATGCTCATCTGGTTATGAGGGGAAAGGAGGCTCTGGTGCTCATGCTGGCCGTGGATGTCCACGAGGTCCCGGCCAAGCTCCGACAGCGTCTGTACGCCGGTCATCGAGTCATTCAGATAGGCCCGGCTCTTGCCGGGCACGGCGGAGATGATCCGCCTGAAGATTATGCCGCCGAAACCGCTGTCCCCGATTCCGAGCCCGTCGAGCAGGGAGGGGTTTTTGCGGTGCGCCCCGTCCGGAGGGTTCCCTTCAAAAAAGACCTCCACCAGGGCCGAATCGCTGCCGGTCCTTATCATCTCCTGGCTGGCCCTGCCGCCCAGGGCGACCCCCAGGGCGTCCACGATTATCGACTTGCCCGCGCCCGTCTCGCCGGTCAGCACGGTGAGACCTTCCGAAAAAGAGACGCTGACTTCCCTGATTATCGCAAAGTTTTTTATCCTCAGTTCCCTGAGCATCCGGCTACTCGTTAAAGACGGGATGGAGCTTGTCATACGTGGCCAAAAGGTGCTCCGGTATCACGTGCACTTCGTCAAGGACCGCCATGAAACTGTTGTCCCCCGTCCAGCGCGGCACGATGTGCATATGCAGGTGCTCCTCGATCCCCGCGCCCGCCGCCCTGCCTATGTTCAGGCCCGTGTTAAACCCCTCGGGACGCATGACCTTCGAGAGAGAGGCCATGGAGCGTTTGGTGAGCGTCATAAGCTCGCAGATGACGTCCTCTTCGAGCCCTTCCAGGTCCCAGGCGTGCCTGAAGGGCACCACCATGAGATGGCCTCCGTTATAGGGGTATTTGTTCATCATCACATAGCAGAGCCGGCCGCGGTAGAGGATGAGCGACTGGCGGTCTTCGTTTTTTTTGGGGTATTCGCAGAAGATGCACTCATCCGTTTTCTTTGAAAGTATGTATTCGATCCTCCAGGGGGCCCAGAGTTGTTTCATCCGGACTCCATCCCGAGGAGTTTCAGCACCTGCCTTGCGTCCTGCCAGGTGAGGGCCTTGTCCTTGCGGTTTCTGAGCAGATAAGCGGGGTGGAACGTCGGCATAAGGGGGATGCCCTCGTAGCTGTGAAAATTCCCCCGGAGTTTGCTTATCTGGACGGTCGTGCCCAGCAGCGTCTGGGAGGCGACCCGCCCGAGGGCCATTATCGCCTCCGGGGCAATAATCTCAATCTGCCTTTTAAGGAAGGGCAGGCACGCCCCGACCTCGTCTTCCTCCGGGTCCCTGTTGCCCTCGGGCCGGCACTTTACGATGTTCGCTATGAAGACGTCTTCCCGCTTAAACCCCATCTTCTCTATCAGGCTGGTAAGGAGCTTTCCAGCGTCCCCGACAAAGGGACGGCCCTGCAGGTCTTCCTCCCTGCCGGGGGCCTCGCCGATGAACATGAGCCGCGCGGCTGGGTCCCCCTCGCCAAATACGATATTTCGCCTGCCGGCCGAGAGCTTGCACCCTGTGCAGCCGGCTATCTTGCCGTTAAAAAGCGCGCTCAGGGCCTTTTGCTTCTCCGGACGGCCTTTGCCCGCCGCTGCCCGTCTGGTCTTTGCTTTTTTCCCCGGAAGGGCTTTGGGTTCGCAGGGCACCGATTCCACTCCGATTGCGCGGTAGAATTCGAGCACGCGCCTAAGGTCCTCTTTTTTCACCGGCTCCCCCACCTGAGTTTCTCCCTCAGCACCTGGAAGTAATCCCGCTCGAACGGCATGAGCAGTTTCGCCTTATGCGGCGATTTCGTGACCAGCACGACGTCTTTTTCCCGCAGGTTAAAACCCACCTGGCCGTCGAGGGAAAGGTAGACCTCCACGTTTTTCGTCACGGGCTTTATCTCGATCCGGACTTCCTGCGGCAGCACTATCGGCCTCATGGCAAGCGTGTGGGAGCATATCGGGGTCAGCACTATGCCGGCGACCGTCGGGTAGAGCACGGGCCCACCCGCCGACAGGCAGTATGCGGTCGAGCCGGTCGGGGTCGAGGCGATAAGGCCGTCGGCCCGGAACGTGGTCATGAGGGCCCCGTTCACGTATGCCTCTATGTCGATGATCCGCTGGGAGGCCCCCTTGTTTATGACGACGTCGTTCAAGACGGAGTATTCCGCGATTAGCTCGCCGTGGCGTTTTATGGAGGCCGCGAGCATCATGCGCTCCTCGACAGGGCACTCCGCCTCGCAGGCGAGCGCCTTTTCGACCGCTTCCTTTACGCGCTCCCTGCCGACCTCGGTAATGAAGCCCAGGCCGCCCAGGTTCACGCCCAGTATGGGCACGCCCCTGGCGCAGACCAGCCTGGCCACGGAGAGTATCGTGCCGTCGCCGCCGAGGGTGATGATAAGGTCCGCTAATTCCGCAATTTCCGCTCTCGGGTAGCCTCGTTTGGCCAGCGCCTTTGCCGCCTCTTCATCGACCAGGCACGTAAACCCCTTCTCCTCGATCCAGGGCAATAACTCTTCAAGTATCCTTATGGGCTCGGAGCGCCCTTCTTTAGCTATGATGCCAATCTTCTTCATCGATGCCTTCTATTATAATCTCTCTTGGCCCCTGGCGGGTGGTCCCCGGTCCCTGGCGGGTGGAGGGGATCCTTCGGGTGACGTTGATTCTCACCTTGACGCCATCGCCTGGCGGGGTTGGCCCCGCCAGCCTCTCGGCCCATTCGATGACGGCGATGCCGTTTTGGCCCGGGTACTCATCGAGGCCGGTCTCATGGATGTCCCCCGCGCCTTCGAGCCTGTAGAGGTCTATATGGTAGAAGGGGACCTTGCCCGCCCCTTCGTGCTCGGCTATGATGGTGAAGCTTGCGCTCGTGATGTCTTCTTCCGGGACCCCGAGGGCCGTCGCCATGCCCTTGACAAATATGGTCTTTCCGCTGCCAAGCTCGCCAAACAGATAGACCGTCTGGCCGGGTTTCAGCAGCCCGGCAAGCCTGCGCCCCGCGGCCTTCGTCTCTTTCTCCGTTTTTGAGATTATCCTGATGATATTAAAACACCCTCTCCCGCCCCTCTCCCTTAGGGAGAGGGTTTCACTAAAGGCGCGGTTTGCTGCGCCTGGTTCTCTTTATTCGGCGGCCGGTCCGCCCATTGCCGCCCTTATTATCTCCTGCCTGCCGATGATGCCGACGAGTTTTTTGCCCTTCACTACCGGCACCAGATTGATGCGTCTTTCGGCCATTATCGTGGCCACGTCTTCCATCGGGGTGTCCTCTTTGACTGCGAGGACATCCCTTGTGCATATCTCCCCGACCGTGCGCGCGGACATCTTCTTAAGCTCCTTTTCTATCCTGGAGGACGGCTCAAGGGCTATGTATGCGTCGAAGAGACGAAGCAGGGTAGGGATATGGAGCCTCTTGTCCTGGCTGACGAGGTCGTTTTCGGTCACGATGCCGTAGAGGTTGCCCTCTTTGTCGGTCACGGGCGCGCCGCTTATGTTTTTTCCGATGAAAATCCTTCCAAGCTCCTCAACCGTGATCTCGGGAGACACCGTGATCATGTCCTGTTTCATGATTTCCCTAGCAAGCGGCATCTTGCCTCCTCTTTTTTATTGGTTCGCCCTTATTTTGGCTCGCCCTTATTACTGCTCGCCCTCTCCCAACCCTCTCCCGTCCGGGAGAGGGTTTCGCATTATGAAGCCGCCCTGCCTTCCCCGGCCCTCTGCCGGGGCATTAAGGCCAACCGTCTGCCCCTTGAGGGACTCTCGCCTGAAAGAGTTGAAAAGCTCCGGACGGCAAAACGTGCACATATCGGACACCCAGATATTTTCAGCCTTTATCCCGGCCTGGAGCGCCTGCAGCCTGTTTGCCGCCGCCAGGTCCAGATATGCCTTTCCCCCATTGATCTTGAAATAGTCGTTGGTTAAATCCCCTCCCAGAGGGGAGGGGATTAGGGGAGGATGATGGCCCGTCCCGCCCATGCCGGCCCTGACCTCTTGGAGGACATCCATTCCCACCTCGTAGCAGCAGCCCCTGATGGACGGCCCTATGGCAAGCTTCAAGTCCCCGGGCAGGCATCCATACAGTGAGGCCATTTTTCCGATTGCGCCGGTCAGGATTCCCTTTGCCGTTCCCCTCCAGCCCGCATGGACGGCCCCGATTGCCCCGGTCTTTTCATCGGCGAAGAGGGCCGGCACGCAGTCGGCGGTCTTGACGCCTATTGCAAAACCGTCCAGGCGGGTTATGACGGCGTCCGCCCCGGCCGGCATTTTTGTCTGCCTGCCGCTATAGCTATAGGCGATTATGTCCGCGGTATGCCTCTGATCGGGCATGAAAAGCCGCTCATCCTCAACTCCAAGCAGCCCGCAGACGGCCTCCCTGTCGACGCCGGGCACGATGCCGGTAAAAAAAGCGCGTATGCGCCCGCCGAATACGTCAGGGTATATGAGGAAGCTGCCGTTTTTGCCCATCTTCAAGCGCCCGATCGTTCTCAATTGTCTCAAGGGCGTCCTTGATTGTATCATGGATATCGGAGGCGAGCATCGAGTGCAGCCCGCGTTTGCACGCGGCTATCTCGCCCGCGAGCCCGTGGGTGAAGACGGAGAGCATGGCGGCATCGAGCGGGGTAACCCCCTGGGCGAGAAAGCCGGCTAGCATGCCGGTCAGCACGTCCCCGACCCCGGCCTTTGCCATGCCAGGGGTGCCGGTCGGGTTTATGAAAATCTTCCCGCCGGGCTCCGCTATGACCGTGCGCGCCCCCTTCAGGATGACGTATGCCCCGGTCCGTTCGGAGAGGAAGGCGGCCGCGCCTATCCGGTCTTCTTCAATCTCCCGGGTTTTTTTGCCGATAAGCCTCCCCATCTCCCCCGGGTGCGGCGTTATGACGACCGGGGCCTTGGCATCGGCCAGGACCCCGAAATTGGAAACTCCTTCCAGGGCGTTCAGGGCGTCGGCGTCCAGCACCATCGGGACCGGACAGGCCTTGATGATCTCGGGCACCAGCTTGCGGGTGTCGGGCGTGACCCCAAGGCCGGGCCCCATCGCAAGCACGTCTCCTCGCTCATGGATGAAGGAGAATATATGCTCCCTGGCCGCTATCGAAACGGAGCCGTCTTTGGAAGGAAGCGGAAGCGTCATCTCGTCCAGGACGCGGGACTGGAAGACATCCGCCACCTCCTCCGGGATGCCCAGGGTGACGAGCCCCGCGCCTGCTCTCAGAGCCGCCCTCGCGCAAAGAAGGGCCGCGCCTGTTTTGCCTCTTGACCCCGCCAGCGCAAGGACATGCCCGAATGTGTTCTTGAAAGAGTTCAAGGGCCTTTCGGGTACGATGAGCGCCATCGGCCCTCTTTCGATAAGTTCGCAGGGGATTGCCTGGTCATCCAGGAGCCCGCGCGGGAACCCGATGTCCTCGATGAAAAGCCTGCCCGCATGTTCGGCGCCGGGGTAAAGGACATGCCCGAGCTTCGGAAGCCCGAAGGTAACGGTGAAATCCGCCCTTACCGCGGTCCCCATCACCCGCCCGGTGTCGGCGGAAATTCCCGAAGGAATATCGACGGCAATTATGTCCTCCCCGAAACGGTTTATGTCCCCGATGGTTTTTGCGTATTCTCCGGCCACCTCCTTGCTAAGCCCGGTGCCGAATATCGCGTCTACAACGAGCGCCGCGTGAAAATCCCTTTCCTCCGGGGGGGCAAATATGACGGGCACGCCGAATTTCTTCGCCGCGGCAAGCTGGGCCTTGCAGTCCGGGCTTGCCTTCCGCGCGGCGGCCAGGAAGTGAACTTTTGCGTTCCAGCCGGCGTTTTTCAGGAGCCTTGCGACCACAAGGCCGTCCCCGCCGTTATTGCCGCCGCCCGCAAGCACGATTGTCTTTTGGGGGCGGAAAAACTCCTTTATCCTGCCAAAGACCGAAAGGCCCGCCCTCTCCATCAGCACAAGGCCGGGGATGCCGTATTCCTCTATCGTGCGCGTGTCTATCATGCGCATCTCTGCGGCCCGGACCACTTTCATGGGTAAGATTATACCATTTCCCACCCGCCCGACCTTCCTTGCGGGGCTCCGCCCCGCACCCCGGAAAAAGTATAATTCGCCGATCAGTATACCTTGAGCTATTCCAATCTCAAAATCAGATTGTAAAGTGTTAAGTGCCGGGGGGCAACGGTGGAGTGATGCCGCCGCTTTCATGCCTTTTCGGCGGGCGGGAATTCCTTTTTCCTTTAGGGTATATTCAGGCCATCAAGCAGACTGTAAAACGCCTTTAGCGCGGGCGAATCAGCGGGGAGTTTGAGCACAGGCACCCCTTGCATGTCGTTGTCGAAGAGGTTTCGGTCCTCCGGGATGATGCCGGCGGCCTCAACCCCAAGCTCCCGCGCGGTTTCTCTTAGTTCTTTCTCATGGCCGGCTGGGGCGCGGTTTATGATGAAAAGCTGTTTGTCCACGTCCAGTTTCAGTTCGTCCACCAGGGCGCTTATCCTGCGAGCCGTGTAAATCCCCTTTTTCGAGGCGTCGCTTACAACGAGCAGGAGGTCCACTTTATGTGTCGTCTTCCTGCTGAGATGCTCCATCCCGGCCTCGTTGTCTATCACCACATACGGGTAATCGTCGGAGAGCTTGTCGGTGTATTTCCTTATTATGTTGTTCGCGGCGCAATAACAGCCGGGGCCCTCGGGCCTGCCCATCACCAGGAGGTCGAACCCCTCGGACTCTATGATTGACTGCTGCACCTGGTAATCGAAGAGCTCCTCCATGCTCATCCCGCCGGGCCTCGCCCCCCCGGCGCGGACCGCCGTAAGCGACTCTTCCCTCAGTCTGCCTATCGTGGCGTGGACATCCACGCCCAGGGCCTCGTTCAGGCAGGAGTTGCTGTCCGCGTCGACCGCGAGCACGGGCCCCCTTTTCCTTTCGGCAAGATAGCGGACCGTAAGCCCTGCGAGGCTCGTCTTTCCGGTGCCGCCCTTGCCGGCAAATCCAATGACAAATGACATCTATTTCAATGCTCCTTTTATGAGAAGTCAGTCTTTTTATTGTAACTTGAATAGCGGGATAAGAAAAGTGGGCGCTAGAGGCTATTTCCTGGCGGTTTTGAGGGTCCTCAGTCTGGCTATATCTTCCTGATAGCCGTAGATATGGGCGCCTGAGCTATAGGCATACATCGGACCGTTTAGAAGGCCGGTCTCGCCCGCGACATAGCTTTTAAGCAGCTCTATGCCGCCCAGGTTTGTGGGGAATCCCGCCCAGAGGTCCCAGGAGCGGAAGTAACAGCTTACGGTTAGATATAGTTCATCGCCTGCGGGTATGGCTTTGAAATCCAAAAGTCTCAGACAGGGCGGGTCCAGCTTCCCGTCATTCCCGTAACAGGTGTCGTGGTCCTCAGGGTCTCCGATCTCGACTATCGACTGATTGGTAAGGGGGGTCGTCCTGAGCATCTCTATGACCCGGTCAAGCTGTGTGCCGCCCCTGGGCATGGGATGATGTATCCGGCTGGCGTATTTATAGGTCTCATTCTCGCTCAGGTTGGGATCCATTAAATAATTGGCGAAATAGTCCTCTATGTATTCCATGGTGGTGGGCGCGGGGATATTCGATCCTGGGGGCATTACGGGCACGATATCCTGTGAGGGGTGCTCAATAAAAACGGCAATCCCTGGATACTGAAGGCGGTACTGCTCCTTCTCGAACGACCCCCTCTGGATTTTTTGCGTATATGAATTGTCAAAGAGGTTATAGATCAGTTGGAACCAGGCGTCGGATATCGTTTTGGCGTTGATGCACAAAGGATACATGAAAATAAAAAATACGCTCCCCTTCTAGATTGATGTATTTTAACATAGCTTCCTTGACTTCCGCCTGTATTTTTCTTTATTTTTAATTCATATTTGGCTATCCAAGGAGAAAACATGAATGTAAAAATCGGGATCATAGGGGGCTCTGGTCTGGACGACCCTAAACTTCTGAAAAACGCCGGGCGGAGGGCGGTCAAAACCCCTTACGGGAACCCCTCCTCAAAGCTGACTCTGGGAAAGATAGACGGCGCCGACATTGTTATCCTCGCAAGGCACGGCAAGGACCACTCCATATATCCCACGGGCGTGAACTACCGGGCAAACATTTACGCCTTGAAAAAGGCCGGCTGCACCCACATACTCGCCACCACGGCAGTGGGCTCTCTGAGGCAGCGGATAAAACCCGGCCATCTGGTGTTCGTGGACCAGTTCATAGACAACACAAAGCACCGGCCGCTTACATTTCACGATGAAAAGGTAATACATACTCCAATGAGCGAGCCCTTCTGCGTAAACCTGCGGCGGATACTTGTAAAATCCGCCGTGGAGCTTAAGCTTAAGCACCACGGGAAAGGCACGGTCATAACGATAGAGGGGCCGCGCTTTTCCACCAGGGCCGAATCGCACATGTTCCGCGCCTGGGGCGCGGACGTGATAAACATGTCCACGGTGCCGGAGGTGATACTGGCGCGGGAGGCGGGCATCTGCTATCAGTCCATAGCGATGAGCACCGACTATGACTGCTGGAAGGAGGGCGAAGAGCCCGTTACGTGGGAGATGATTGTAAACATCATGAACAGGAATGCCGAAAACGTGAAAAGGCTTCTGCTTGCGGCGATTGGGAAGATAACCTGTTCCGCGCAAAAATGCGCCTGTAATGGAGGGACGGATGCCCATTAAATCGAGGATAAGGACCATACCCGACTATCCCAAAAAGGGGATCATGTTCAGGGACATAACCACGCTGATAAAAGACGCCGTGGGTTTCAGGCTGGTAATAGACGGGCTTACCCAGAGATACACGGGGCGGACGAATAATTTCGACCTTATCGTGGGGATCGAATCGCGGGGCTTTATACTCGGAGGGGCCCTCGCCTATACCCTGGGCAAGGGTTTTGTGCCCATCAGGAAAAAGGGGAAGCTCCCTGGCGAAAAGGTCTCGCAGGAATACCAGCTCGAATACGGCACGGACAGCATCGAGATCCACAAGGACGCCATCGTGAAGGGGCAGAAGGCGCTCCTCATAGACGACCTCCTTGCCACGGGGGGGACGGCCCTTGCCGCCGCGGCCCTCATAGAGAAGCTCGGGGGCAAGGTCTTCGAGATGGCCTTTATCGTAAACCTGCCGGATGTGGGCGGGGAAGAGCGCCTGAAGGCAAAAAATTACAACGTCTTCACCCTCACCGAGTTCGAAGGGGACTAACGGGCGCTTCGCTCGGAGAACTTGAAAAATTTGGAGAACTTAAAAAACCCGTTTCAGCTTTCCACTAAAGGCAAGCATCGTTCATGATTGCCTATTTGAAACTCTCCCTGTCGGACGGGAAATCGCCCTTTTCGACATCTTCCCTGAAGGCCCGGATTGCCTTTGTCCCTTCCTCTTTTAGATTCGCGTAGCGCCTGGCGAACCTGGGCAGGAAGCGTTCAAAAAGGCCGAGCACGTCATGGAGCACGAGCACCTGTCCGTCCACGTGGGGCCCGGCCCCGATGCCTATCGTCGGTATGTAGAGGTTTTCGGTTATCCTCCTTGCAAGCTCCATCGGCACCGCCTCGATGACGATCGAGAAGGCCCCGGCCTCCTCGAGGGCGCGGGCCTCTTCGAGGAGCCTGTTTGCGGCCTTCTCGTCCCGCCCCTGGACCTTGTAGCCCATGCGGTGCACGGCGTGCGGGGTTAGCCCGATATGGGCCATCACCGGTATTTCCGCCCGGGTCAGGGCCTGCACGGCGGCGACGGCCTCAAGCCCGCCTTCAATCTTGACCGCGTGGGCCCCGCACTCCTTTATGAACCTGCCGGCGTTTCTTATGCAGTCCTCGATGCTTATTTGATAAGAGAGAAAGGGCATGTCGCCGACCACAAGGGCATTTGAAACGCCCCTTTTTACCATCTTTGTGTGGTATATCATCTCGTCCATCGTGACGGGCAGGGTGTTTTCAAGCCCCTGCACCACCATCGAGACCGAGTCCCCGACAAGGACGATGTCGATGCCGGCCTCATCGACCATCCGCGCAAACGGATAGTCGTAGGCGGTAAGCATCGTGATCTTCCGCCCGTCGGATTTCTTCTTCAGAAGCTCCTGGATGTTCATCTTCTAAAGGAGCCCCGCCTTCTGCATGATGACAGGGACCTTGTCCTCCATGCCGATTGCCATGATATGGATGCCGTCGCAGATTTTTTCATCTCTCAGGCGGCGTATGTGCCTTGCCGCGATGTCCATGCCGGTCTCTAGGGCCTTTTCCTTGCCGGCGGCCTTAAGCTCCTCTATGAGGTCTTCCGGCACGCGGATGCCGGGGACGTTTTTATTGAGGAAGTTCGCCATCCCTGCGCTTTTTAGTATCACGAAGCCGGCCAGCACCTTCACCGGGAATTTTCGGGCAAATTCCATAAAATCCTTGAACTTCTCTATGTCGTATATGGCCTGGGTCTGGAAGAACCTTGCGCCGGCCCGTATCTTCTTCTCGAATTTCGCAAGCTGGGGGGCGAGGGGGTTGGCCTCCGGTGTGACGACCGCGCCCTGGAAGAAATGCGTGCCGCCCCTGAGGTCGTTTCCCGACATGTCCTTGCCGTTATTGAGGGAGTCCACCGCGCCCAGCAGTTGGACGGACTCCAGGTCGTAGACCGGTTTTGCGCCCTTGTGGTCCCCGGCGAGCACATGATCGCCCGTCATGCAAAGGACGTTTCTTATGCCCAATACATCGGCGCCCAGCAGGTCCGATTGCAGGCCGATGCGGTTTCTGTCGCGGCATGTCATCTGGAGTATGGGCTCGGCCCCGTGCTCCATGACTATCTTGCAGATCGCCAGCGAGCATATGCGCATGACCGCCGACTGGTTGTCCGTCACGTTGAGGGCGTCCACCTTTCCCTTCAGCAGCTCTATGTCATGGCGCAGGGTCTCTATATCGGTGCCCTTTGGCGGGCCCACTTCCGCGGTAACGATGAATTTGCCTGAATTAAGCGCCTCCTGGAAGCTCACTTCTTCTCCTCCCTTCCGCCCCGGGAAGCCTGTGGCTTCTCGGGGACCCCTCTTGCCGTAAGTTTTCTTGGTTTGACGGAAGCGGACCAGTTTTTCGCCGCGAGCGTGCCGGCCTTGAAATCCTCGAGCCTGCCTATCTTCTCCATCCTCTCGTATATGCGGACCCACGCGCAGGGTATCTCCGCGCTGACCTCGCAGTGGCCGTCCTTGGTGCCGCCGCAGGGGCCGTTCAGAATTCCCTTGGGGCAGGCCGTGACCGGGCAGATGCCGCCGGTCTTGTCGAGGATGCACTCCCCGCAGAGGGAGCAGCGTTCGTCGAACATCTGCAGCCTGGTCATGTTGCCCAGGAACATGCTGTCGTTCGAGGGATAAACCGCCTTGTCCTCGAATATCTCGACTGCGGACTGGGTGCCCGCCCCGCATGACAGCACTATCACGCAGTCGGTCTTGCCCAGTTCCTCCTTGAATCTCTTCAGCTCCACCTTTGTGCCCAGGACCTGGCAGCCCGTCTTTGCGACGAAGGCGCCCGCCACTGCGCGCCCCTCGCTCTCCAAAAGCCCCTTCAGTTCATCCAGTTGTTCCTGCCCGCCCGTGCCGCAGAGCGTTGCGCACTCCGAGCAGCCCAGCAGGAAGAAGCTTTTATATCTCCTGACGTTCTCCAGAAGTTCTTTTCTGTCTTTTTTCCGCGTTATAATCATTTTCTCCAGACCTCCTTTATTTGATGCCCAGTCTTTACTTGATGCTTGATTTGGCCGAAAGCACGGTGTTTTTCATGAGCATCGTAATCGTCATCGGCCCCACGCCGCCGGGCACGGGCGTTATCGCGCCGGCTATCTCCTTGGCGGCATCGAAGTCGACGTCGCCCTTCAGGATGGGGACCATCCTGCCGGTCTTCTCGCTTTTTTTCTCACCGACCCGGTTTACTCCCACATCTATCACGCAGGCGCCAGGCTTTATCCAGTCGGGCTTCACAAGGCCCGGCACGCCGGCGGCGACTATCAGGATGTCGGCGCGCCTGCAATGGGCCTCCATGTTCCGGGAGCCGGTATGGACGACGGTCACCGTGGAATTCGCGCCTTTCCCCTTCTGCATCATTATGATGGCGATGGGCTTGCCCACTATGTTGGAGCGGCCGACCACCACAACGTCGGCCCCCGAGGTGGGGACCCCGGAGCGAACTATAAGCTCCTGTATGCCGGCCGGGGTGCAGGGTAAAAACCTCGCCTCGGAGCCGCCGATTACAAGCCTGCCGATGTTCACCGGATGGAAGCAGTCCACGTCCTTGTCCGGGTCGATTGCGTTTAAGACCCTTTTTTCGTTGATGTGCTTCGGCAGCGGAAGCTGCACCAGGATGCCGTGGATTTTCGGGTCCTTGTTGTATTTATCGACGAGGGCGAGGAGCGCGGCCTCCGGGATGTCCTCCGGCTGGTCGTCCTGCATGGAGTAAAAGCCCAGCTCGTGAGCCGTCTTCTGCTTGCCCGTCACATAGCTGACGCTGGCCGGGTTCTTGCCCACAAGGATGGTCACGAGGCCGGGGACGACCCCGTGCTTTTCCTTCATGAGGGCCACTTCTTTTTTTAGCTCCTCCCTTATCTCGGCCGCTATTTCGTTTCCGTTGATTATCTTTGCCGCCATTACGAAAACCTCCTTCAGAATTTTTTTATATAGTTCAAATATGATTATCTGGCCTTACATCTAATCACTATTTATATGTAATTTGTCATTCCGGCTTGTCCGGAATCCTTTCCGATTTTTTCAAGAAGGATTCCCGGCGCGCTTCGCTCAATCCCTCCTGCCCACAAGCGAGAGCATCTCCTCCCGGGTGGTGGCCCTGCTTCTGAAAATCCCGCGCACCGCGGATGTGACGGTCCTGGAGCCGGGTTTTTTTATCCCGCGCATGTTCATGCAGAGGTGCTCGGCGTCTATTATCACCATCGCCCCCTTGGGCCTGACCCGCTCCATTATCAAATCCGCAAGCTGGGAGGTGAGCCTCTCCTGCACCTGGGGGCGGTTGGCGAAATGTTCGAGCGCCTTTGCCAGTTCGCTTAAGCCCACGATCCTGCCCTCCGGTATATAGGCTATGTGCGCCCTGCCGATGAAGGGCAGGAGGTGGTGTTCGCAGACCGAATAAAAGGGGATGTCCTTCAGCAGGACCATCTCGTCGTGCGATTCTCCCTCGATGGGTTTTAAGAGCCCTTCGGAGGGCGTCTTGAGACCGGAGAATATCTCTTCGCACATCCTGGCCACGCGCTCGGGGGTCTCTCTCAGCCCGGGCCGGCCAGGGTCCTCGCCAATTCCCTCCAGAAACAGGCTCACGGCTTTTTTTATCTTTTCAGCGTCCATTTTACTTTTCTCCGCCTTTCGCGTTGATCCAGAGCGTCCTTTCCTCCGTTATGATGCAGTCCATCAGGATGTCATGGGGGGCCAGCGGCAGCCGGTCGAATATCTGGGTCTCGTAGGCAAGGGCGACGAGCGGGACGGGTTTCGCGCGGAGGGCAAGGAGCTTGTCATAATATCCCTTCCCGTAGCCCAGCCTGCCGCCGGAGAGGTCGAAGGCCACACCCGGCACGATCACTATGTCCGCTTCGTTTATGTCCGCCCCCGGCCCATCGCCCGCCGGCTCCGGTATTATCCCCATGAACCCCCTCACCAACCCGTTCAGGCCGGCAGCGCCCGTGATATGGTAAAGTTTCAGCTCCGGCCCCTGTACCTTCGGCAGCATCACCCGTTTGCCGGCCAGCAGCGACTCTTCGATGAGGCCGAGCGTATCGACTTCGTCTTTAAATGATGCGTAGAAGAGCGCCGTCTTTGCGTCTTTGAAGATATCGAGCCCCCATAGCCTTTCCCGAATGTAAAAATCCTTGGCGGCCTTTTCGGCGGGGCCGATAAGCCTCCTTCGCGCAAGCGCAAGCGCCCGGATTTCCTTCTTGTAAAATTTATTCGTGTCCATTTTAAGTTTAAGCGCCGACGCGCTTTTCAATTTCTTCCTTTATTTTTTCCGCTTCCTGCCGGAGTCTTTTTGAGACGAGGAAAGGCGCCTGCCCCAAGACGTCCGCCTCTATGATAAGCGGGTCATAGCTCATCGCCCCCAGTATTTCCACACCCTCCAAAGACCTTTCAATGAAGTGAAAATCTTCGGCGGATTTTATCTTGTTTGCCACGGCAAAGACCTTTTTGACACCCAGCCCCAGGGCCATCTCGCGGACCGCGCGCGCGGTCTGGAGGCTCCTTTGCCCCGGTTCCACAACGACGATGAAGGCGTTTACGCCCTGGGCCGTCCCCCTTGTGAGATGCTCGATGCCCGCCTCCATGTCTATGATTACCACTTCGTCTCTCTCGGTCACAAGGTGTTTTAACAGCCTTCTTAAAAGGACGTTTTCCGGGCAGTAGCAGCCGGAGGCGGCCTCCTTCGATTTCCCCGTCACAAGCAGGATTATGTTATTGCCAAGCCTGAGCCCGAACTCCTCCGGGATATCGTCCACCCTTGGGTTTAACTTGTAGAGGCCCCCCGGCGCTCCGGGCCTTTGGCCGGTCCTTTCCTCTATGAGCCATGGCATCTCGGCTATCGGTTTCAGAGACGCAACTCCGGCCGCCGGCGCCCCGAGGGCCGATGCCAGGTTGGCGTCGGGGTCCGCATCGATCGCCAGGACTTTTTTGCCTTCTTCTCCGTAGATAAAGGCCAGTGTCGCCGAAAGGGTGGTCTTGCCCACGCCCCCCTTGCCGGTCACAGCTATTTTCATAAGAAAAAAATTATAACATTGTATAAGGCATTGTTGTCAAAGCGAAATTTGCTTTTTGTGACCGTTTCGGATACTATTAAATGGTTGCGAGCGCATTGTCCGTTGGCCAGAAGCGGCTGAATTGCGGAAAATAAATGCGCTTTGCATTAAAGGCGCCCCGCGGCCCAAGCGCTCGGAGCGTCTTCTAACTTATGGAAATAAAAAAGATAATCGAAGATTCTTCCCGTTATCTGATGAACACTTACGGCAGGCTCCCCGTCGTGCTCCGGAAGGGCAGGGGGGTGAAGGTCTGGTCCGCCGACGACAAGGAGTACCTTGATTTCGTCGGGGGCATCGCCGTCAATGTGCTCGGCCACTGCCATCCGAAGGTGGTTGTGGCGATACAGAAACAGGCGCAGAGGCTCATCCACGTCTCAAATCTCTATTACATAGAAAACCAGGTGAAGCTTGCGCGTCTTTTAGTGGAGCATTCCTTCGCGGACAAGGTCTTTTTTTGCAACTCCGGGGCGGAGGCGAATGAAGGGGCCATAAAGCTGGCGCGGAAATTCGCCCGCGAGCGCTTCGGAGCGGGTAAATTCGGGATAATAACCGCGATCAACTCCTTCCACGGCAGGACATACGGGGCGCTTTCGGCCACCGGCCAGCCGAAATTTCATGAGGGGTTCGAGCCGATGCTACAGGGTTTTACATATGTGCCGTTCGGGGACATCGACGCCATGAAGGAGGCGCTTGAGAAGCAGAAACCCGATGCCGCTTGCGCCGTGCTCCTTGAGCCCATACAGGCCGAGGGCGGGGTGAGGATGCCGCCGCCGGATTATTTCAAACAGGTGCGCGAGCTATGCGACGCCTCGCGCGTGCTCCTCATACTGGATGAGGTGCAGACCGGAATGGGCCGGACGGGGGAGCTTTTTGCCTACAAGCATTTCGGCATCAAGCCCGATATCATGACGCTTGCCAAGGGGTTGGGCGGGGGTGCGCCCATCGGGGCGCTCCTGGCGACTGCCGAGGTTTCAGAGGCCTTCACACCGGGCTCTCACGCGGCGACTTTTGGTGGAAATCCGCTCGTCTGCGCCTCCGCAATCGCCACCATCCAGGCCCTGCTGGAGGACAACTGCTACCTGATCGAGCACGCCAAAAGGATGGGCAGTTATCTCGCCCAAAAACTCTCCGGGCTTAAAGAGGCGGCCCCGGAACACATTGCCGGGACCCGCGGGCTCGGGCTTCTCCAGGCGGTGGAGCTTACCAGGCCCTGCGGCCCGGTCGTCCTTGAATGCATCGAACGCGGGCTGCTCGTCAACTGCACGGCCAACAATGTGCTCCGGTTCATGCCGCCCCTTATAGTGCAGGAATCAGATATAGACCAGGCCGTCCAAATCGTATCGGATGCTCTTAAAAAGCTTTAACAAAGGAGTGTAACTTCCGGAAATGAAAACGGATTTCCTTACGCTTTCCGATTTTGACGAAGCCTGGATAACGGGGCTCCTGGACCGTGCGATCGAGATGAAGAACGCGCCCGGCTCCAGCGGCTGTCCTTTGATGGGAAAGAGCATAGGGCTCATATTCGAGAAGGCCTCGACGCGCACCAGGGTCAGTTTCGAGGCCGCCATATATCAGCTTGGCGCCCATTCCGTTTATATGAACCCCAATGAGATACAGCTTGGGAGGGGCGAGACCGTGGCAGACACGGCCAAAGTGCTCTCCTCGTACCTGGACTGCATTATCATCAGGACATTCGCCCATGAGCGCGTGGAGGAGTTCGCGGCGAACTCCAGCGTGCCGGTGATAAACGGACTTACGGACAGGCATCATCCCTGCCAGACGCTGGCCGACCTCATGACCATGCTGGAGCAGAAGGGCCGTCTCGAGGGGCTCAAGGTGGCCTACATAGGGGATGGAAACAACGTGGCGAATTCCCTGATAGAGGGGGCGTCGCTCATGAAGATGGACCTCTCCATCGCCTGCCCGGAGGGGTACGAGCCGGACCCTCTCATCCTTGAAAAGGCGATGGGTTCGGCCCGCGGGGAGATTGTGGTCCTCAGGGACCCCAGGGAGGCGGCCGGCCGGGCCGATGTCATTTACACGGACGTCTGGGTGAGCATGGGCCAGGAGCAGAAGGCGGGCGACAAGAAAAGCAGGTTCAGGAACTACCAGATAAACGAAGTCCTTCTGGCGTGCGCGAAGCCGGACGCCATCGTGATGCACTGCCTTCCCGCGCACCGCGGGGAGGAGATCACCTCCAGCGTGATGGACGGCCCCCGGAGCGCCATATTCGGGCAGGCCGCAAACAGGCTCCACACCGGAAAGGCCCTGCTGGAGAGGCTGCTTACCGCATGAACCCGGGCGCGCTTTCGCTGATCCCCCTTGGGGGACTGGAAGAGGTCGGTGGCCTCAACATGATGGTCCTCCAATATGACGATTCCATCATAGTGATAGACGCGGGGCTCATGTTCCCCGAGGAATACATGCTGGGGGTGGATTTCGTCATCCCGGATTTCTCCTACCTCGTCGAAAACAAGCGCAATGTAAAGGCGATAATAATCACGCACGGGCATGAGGACCACACGGGCGCGCTGCCTTTTCTGCTTAAGGCCGTTCCGGCCCCGATATACGGCACCCCTCTTACGCTTGGGCTCATAAAGGAGAAGCTGAGGGAATACCAGATCGAGGCCGAGATGCACCCGGTGAGACCCAGGGAAACTATCTCGCTTGGCCCCTTCGAGGTCGAGTTCATCCGTGTCACCCACAGCATCGTCGACGGAGTTGCACTTGGGATAAATACCCCGCTGGGAAGGGTGGTCCACACGGGGGATTTCAAGGTGGACCCCACCCCGGTGGACGGGGAGCTGCTCGATTTTCACAGGTTCGCGGAGTATGGGGAGAAAAAGACGCTGCTGCTGATGTCGGACTCCACCAATGCCGAGAAGGGCGGGTTCACGTTCTCGGAGAAAGAGGTCCGGAGGGCCTTCGAGGACATATTCGCGACATCGAAGGGCAGGATCATCATCTCCACCTTTTCCTCCAATATCCACCGCATCCAGCAGGCGATAGACGTCGCCGTGATGTTCGGCAGGAAGGTCATCCTTGCAGGCAGGAGCATCGTCTCCAACGCCCAGATCGCCCTGGACCTGGGTTATCTGAGGATACCCAGGGAGACCTGGCTCAAGCTGGAGGACCTCAAGGGCCTTGAAGACGACAAGGTTGCGATAATAACCACCGGCTCGCAGGGAGAGCCGATGAGCGTGCTCTCCAGGATAGCCACGGGCGAGCACAAGCAGATAAAGATAAAGGAGGGGGACACCGTCATCCTTTCCGCCAAGATGATCCCCGGCAACGAGCGTTCCATCGGCAGGATCGTAAACCACCTTTTCCGGCGGGGCGCAAACGTCATCTACGAGAAGGTCTCGGAGATTCACGTATCCGGCCACGCCTCGAAGGAAGAGCTGAAACTCATGCTGAACCTGGTGAGGCCCAGATACTTCGTGCCCGTGCACGGCGAGTACAGGCACCTCTCGATCCACGCCTCGCTCGCGCTCAAGCAGGGCATACCGAAGGAAAACATATTCATACTCGACAACGGCGAGGTGCTGGAGTTCCACGAGGGCGAGGTGCACCGCGCGGGCAAGGTGGACTCGGGCCGGGTATTCATAGACGGCAAGGTGGCCGGGGGCGTCGAGGAGATGGTCCTCCGGGACAGGATGCGGCTTGCCCACGACGGCGTGGTCATCGTGCTTCTGGGGGTCGAAAAACTCACGGGCAACATTATCTCCGGCCCCGACGTGATCTCAAGGGGTTTTATATTCGAGGACGCCTCTCCGGAGCTGATAGCGGACGTGAAGGAATTCCTCTCCACAACCATCGCCGCCCTGGACAAGGAGATCATCACCGACAGCTCGCTCCTGCAGGCCAAGATCAGGAGCTCGCTCAAGAAATATCTCAGAAACGTACTGGACAGAAGGCCGCTCATAATGCCCATCATAATGGAAGTGTAAGATGGATATCTGCCTGGCCTTTTCGTTCGGTCGCGCGGTTCCGGGCGTAAGCGGACGGATATGTTTAATCGTCTTTCGGGCGAATGACAGGGGTTATCAGCCTGCGACAATTCTCATCCGTCCGCTAACTCCCTCTCTCAAAACCAGGCAGATATCCATCGAAATGGAGATGTGAATGCGCCGGGAAAATAGACGGGTATATTTCGACCATAACGCGACCACTCCCGTCCATCCCGATGTAAAAGACGCGATGTCGCCTTTCCTGGGCGAGGTGTTCGGAAACCCCTCTTCGGCCCACCGGGCCGGCAGAGAGGCGAGGGGGCCAGTCGAGGAGGCCAGGGGACAGGTTGCGGCCCTCATAAACGCGTCCCCGGAGGAGATAGTATTTACAAGCGGCGGCACCGAGGGCGACAACATGGCCGTGAAGGGCGTTCTCTTTAATTTCCTCGGGAAAGGCGGCCACATCATCACGACGGCCGTCGAGCACCCGGCCGTCATCGAGACGTTCAAATTCATGGAGAAGTTTTTTGGCTTCGAGGCCACATACCTGCCTGTGGACAATTTCGGGATGCCGGACCCCGATGATCTCAGAAAGGCCATCCGCGGGGACACGCGCATGGTCTCCGTAATGGCCGCAAACAACGAGACCGGAGACATCTTCCCGGTAAGGGAGATGGCGCGGATTGCCCTGGAGCGCGGGGTCCTCTTCCATACGGACGCCGTGCAGGTGACGGGCAAGATGCCGGTAGACGTAAGGGATTGGGGCGTGGACCTCCTCACCGCCTCCGGGCATAAATTCAACGCCCCCAAGGGGGTCGGGTTCCAGTTCATAAAAAAAGGGCTTTCAATCCCCCCGGCGGCCCTGCTTTCGGGCGGGCATCAGGAGCATGGGTTCCGGTCGGGCACAGAAAACGTACCGGGCATCATCGCCCTGGGCAGGGCCTGCGAGCTTGCCGGGGCCGGGATGAAGGAGAAGGCCGAACGGACAGGGCGCATGAGAGACACGCTTGAGGAGGCGATACTTGGCCGCATTCCGGAGACGGTCCTGAACGGGCACAAGGAAAACAGGATATATAACACATCCAATATCAGCTTCAAATACATAGAGGCGGAGGCGCTGTTGCAGATGCTCGATATGCAGGGCATCTGCGTGTCGACCGGCTCCGCCTGCTCCTCCGAGACTGGGGAGCCCTCGCACGTCCTTCAGGCAATGGGGCTCGCGCCCATATGCTCGCGCGGTGCGATAAGGTTTAGCCTGGGGCTCGGCAATACCGAAGATGATGTTGACTACTTGCTGGAAGTCCTGCCGCCGATTGTGGAGCGCCTCCAGAAGATGTCGCCGCTGTTTCCTCGGAAGTAAATTTTTTCTGGCTCTTCTTACATCCTTCCTGGAAGCCCGCTGCGTTTTTTGGTTTTTGACAAGCGGTTGTTAGCCCTTCTACCCCCTCGGTCTTGGAGGAATGCAGCGGATGCAATGATGCGCCCTGAAACGCTGGCACATTGATGCTGAGTACAACTGCAAATAACCATTCCTGGCAGCACATTAAGTTGACGAAATATGTTAATATATTTACAATGTAGTGATGAGTCATTTGGTATTCGAATGTGACAAGGGAAAGAGCGCATCAAACCAAAAGAAACACGGCGTGTCTTTCGAAGAGGCCCAGACAGTGTTCTTTGATGAGAATGCCTTATTGATACGCGATCCGGATCATTCAGACGAAGAGGACCGATTCATTCTTCTTGGTTTGAGCGCAAAATTTCGAATGCTGCTTGTTTGCCATTGTTACCGGAAAAATGACGAGATCATCAGAATTATTTCTGCTCGCAAGGCGACCCGAATGGAAGAAAAAAGTTATCGGGAAAGAGGATGGAAATGAGAAAAGAATACGATTTTTCCAAGGCAGCGAAAAACCCATATGCCCGGAGGCTCAAACGTCAGGTTACCCTCCGAATGGATGAAGATATTATCAATTATTTCAAGAACCTGGCTCAAGAAATTGGAGTGCCTTATCAGACGCTTATAAATCTCTACCTGCGGGATTGCGCCACTGCACATAAGAAACCTTCCTTGCAATGGAAGCACGCGTAATCGATAGAAATGCCTAACCTGTTCCAGTTTGTAAATTTCCGTGCAAATGGGCATATTCCCAGTTTTCACCGTTATGTGAAGGAAGGCATTTATGAAAGGGGACTTATAGCAAGCCCCGCCCCTACGCCCAAAAATTAATAATTCTGAATCAAAAAAGACAGGGCGGGAAAAATTTTTCGAGATTGTTTTAAAGCTTACAGCGGGTCCCATTTCCGGCCGTCCTTTGCGAGAAGCGCGTCGGCTGCGGCGGGGCCCTCGGAGCCCGCGGCGTAATTGGGGAAGTCTTCCGGTCTGACGCCCGACTCTATTTTATCAATCAGGGGGGTCAGCAGCTCCCAGCTTTTTTCCACGGCATCGGCCCGCACGAAGAGCATCTGGTCCGCCTGCATTGCGTCAAGGAGTATGCGGGCGTAGTCATCGAGGGCGAAGGGCTCCGGGTAGCTGAAATCCATGATTACGGGGTTTAGGCAGAGCCTGGAGCCCGGCAGTTTCGTCTGGAAAAAAAGGTCGATGCCCTCATGGGGCTGTATCCTGAGGGTAAGGGTATTGGGAAGGATGTTTCCTTCGAGGGCGCCCGCGAACATCAGGTGAGGCGCGGGCCTGAAATGGACCGATATCCCGGCCCTGCGCCTGGCGAGCCTCTTGCCGGAGCGCAGATAGAAGGGCACGCCGTTCCATCTCCAGTTATCGACCATCACCTTGAGTGCCGCGTAAGTGGCGACCGTGGAGGCTGGGGAGACGCCCGGCTCGTCCCTGTAGCCGGCGACCTGCCGTCCGTCAACCGTACCCGGCCCGTACTGTCCCACGACGGCCCAGTCATTTATTATCCCCTGGGCGAGCGGAAACGGTTTTACCGATGCGAGCACTTTTGCCTTCTCGTCCCTGACCTTTTCGGCCTCGAATACGGAGGGCGGCTCCATGGCGATGAGGGTAAGCAGTTGCAGGAGATGGTTTTGAAACATGTCCCGCAGCACGCCCGCCCGTTCGTAGTATTGCGACCTTTTTTCTATGCCGACGGTCTCGGCGACGGTTATCTGGATATGGTCTATGAACCGGTTGTTCCAGAGCGGCTCGAAGATGGAGTTTGCGAACCTGAACATGAGGATGTTCTGCACGGTCTCCTTGGCAAGGTAATGGTCCATGAAATAAATCTGGTCCTGCCTGAAATACCTGCCGAGCAGACCGGTCAGCCTGCGCGCGGATTCAAAATCATGGCCATGGGGCTTTTCGATTACGATATGCGTGTAGCCGCTGCCCTCTCTTTTTAGACCGGATTCGCCTATGCCGCTTATAAGGGGTTCGAAGGCGGCAGGCGGCACGGCCAGATAGAAGAGGCGGTTCTGGCGGGTGCCGAATTTTTTTTCGAGTGTGGCGCAGTCCGCAAGCAGGGAATTGCAGGAGGAGACCAGGTTGTCCTCGATGGGCGAGTAATGGATTTTCTCCGCGAGCATTCGCCACTTCTGCTCTTCGAATTCCGCGGGGAAGGCGCTTTGGACGGCCGCGCGCGTCTCTTCACGGAACCGCTCGACGCTCAATTTTCTCCTCGCGGCTCCCAGTATGAAGAACTGTTCCGGCAGGAGCGAATGGAAGCCCAGTTGATAGAGCGCGGGCAGTAGCTTCTTTTGCGCCAGGTCTCCCGTGGCCCCGAATATCAGGAGACTGAAGGGGTTTGGGGCCGCCAGCTCGCAACCCTTCGGTATCTCCATCGTCCTCATCCGGCGGCCCCGGCGATAAAACCCGCTTCCATTGGCTCCTTCTCCTTGAGGATTCTCTTACTAAAAACATCTCAAATATAATTCGATTGTCAAGTGAAAGGGGGCGGGAAATGGTGTAAAATAAGATTCAATTTTAGAGATGGAAGAGCTTGAGAGGCAGTACCTGATCTCCTATTACGATAAACGCGTCGGGATTTTAGGTGAGACCCCCGCCGCGCTTGGATGGAGCCCGAAGGGGCAGAGGGCGCGCTATGAGGCGGCCCTGGAACTCTTCGGCCCGGCGGACCTCGAGGGGGCGAGCCTGGCCGATTACGGCTGCGGCATGGGGGATTTTTACGGTTTCCTGGCCGAAAAGGTAATAAGGGCCGATTACCGGGGCTTCGATATAAACCCTGGGCTTGTGGAGATTGCAAGGAGGCGTTATCCCGGCGCCTCATTCGGCGTCCTCGACGTTGACGAATCCAGGCTTCCGCGGGACTGCGATTTCGCCCTCATATGCGGGGTGTTCAATCAGAGGATCGAAGGGGCCGCCGCCGCGGCAACAAGGTGCGTCGAAAGGATATGGGGGCAGACGAAAAGGGCCCTCGTCTTCGACGTCCTCTCCGGGGATTCCAGCGACACCCCGGACATATCGCTTCACTACTGGAGCCCGCGGGATTTGTTCGATTTCGGCGTCACGTTGCCCGGCGCCTCGGCCTCGGTGGTTGAGAGCCTTACCGGGGGCGGCCTGATTTTGTGTCTGAGAAGAGAGCAATGCCCGGACAGCTGAGAATCGGCAGGATATTTTACCTGAATCTTTACCCGATCTTTCACGGGTTGGATGAGACCGTCCGCGATGGGCGCTATGTCTATCTCGACGGCCATCCCGCCCTCGTAAACAAGGAACTAAGGGGCGGCGGAGTGGATGCAAGCCCCTCGTCCTCTATCGTCTACCTCAAAAACCCGGAGGATTTCAGCCTCATCGAGGGACATTCAATCAGCGCCGACGGGCCGATAAGGAGCATTTACCTCTTCAGCCGGTATCCGATTGAGGAACTTGGCGGCAGGCTGATAGGCGTCACGAACCAGACCGAGACCTCGGCCGCGCTGCTGCGGATAATACTGAAAAAATTCCACTCTGTCGATTGCGAAATCCGGGTGACGGCGCTGACCGCAGTCAAGGCATTGGATAAAATCGGGCAGAAATTGGATAAGGGCGGGCGGGCATTGGATAAAGGCGGGGCGGGCAAATTAGGGGCCTATCTTGCAATCGGCGATGACGCGATGCGCGCATGGAAAAAATTGGGGGAAGAACAAAGCCCCGGCAGTCCCGGCGGGCAAGGCGCATTTCCCCTGCTGGTTTATGACCTGGGCGGGATCTGGCGCGACAACACCGGGCTGCCCTTCGTCTTTGCCCTCTGGATAGCTAGAAAAGACAGGGTGGCGGAGAAGATGCGGGCCTTCGAGCAATTCAGGCGCGACCTCGACCGCGCGAAGGACTACGCCCTTTCCCATTTCGAGGATGCCGCGCGGCAGCAGCCGGTACGGGAATTGAGCCGGAAGGAGGTCATCGAGTACTGGGGCGGCATCACGTACGGTCTTGGACCATCCGAGAAAAAAGGCCTCCGGCTCTTCGGGAAATACGCCCGCGAGCTGGGACTGCTCTGACCCGGGCCGTGGTGTTACGATTTTTAATTTTAGTGTTATCGTATCCGCCTTTGAATTACCGGGGAATTGCCCTTGAATTGCCCGGGAATTGATTGTCGGCGCCCCCGTTGCCTCCGCAGACCGGGAGAAAGAGAAGAGCAATGCTTGAAAGGAAAAAATTTATAATGTTATAATCAGTGAGTCGTGAATACGCAAAAAATGCATCTGCTTTCCACCCGGTGTTCTCTTATTTCGTCCAGATTAGTCCATTAGGGTAAATACCATGAGCAAGATCAAAAAAAGAAGCACCAAAGGCCTGTTTGTTGGAAGGCCGGGCGAAGAACAATCCTTGAAATTGGACATCGGCTTGGCCGTTATCGACGCGATCGGCGATGCCGTGACGATACAGGACACCGATTTCAAGGTCCTCTACCAGAACGGGACGTCCGTCTCCGAAGCCGGCCGGCATATCGGGGATTACTGCTATGAGGCATACGAAAACAACAGCGGTGTCTGCGAGGGCTGCCAGTTGGAGAAGGCCTTCAGGGACGGTCTGGCCCACCGGGCCGTAAGGAAGGTCTTACGCGGCAATGAAACGAGGCACCTTGAGATTACCGCGTCGCCCCTCCGGGACCCGGAGGGCAGGATTATTGCGGGCATCGAGGTGGTAAGGGACGTAACGGACCGGGCGAAGATGGAGGAGCAGTTGTTCCAGGCCAAGCAGGACTGGGAGGACATCTTCAACCAGATAACCGAGATGATTACCGTCCATGACAGGGACTTCAACATAATCCGCGCCAACAGGGCCGCCGAAGAGACCCTGGGCCTGCCGGCGCTGAAAAGTGCAAAGTGTTTCGAATATTATCACGGCAGGGGGTGTCCCCCGGAGAAATGCCCGAGTTGCGCCTGCCTGAAGACCATGCAACCTGGGACGACGGAATTTTTCGAGCCGCACTTGAACAGGTTCCTGGAGATCTCGGCGATCCCCAGGTTTGACGTCAATCACCGTATTGCCGGGCTTATTCATATAGGCAGGGACATTACCGAAAGGAAGCGCCTGGAATCGATCGCCAATGCCGCAAGCCTTATGGACAACATCGGCTACGTCTTTTCCGGGATAAGGCATGAGATAGGGAACCCGGTGAATACGGCCAAAATTATCCTGTCCGTCCTGAAAAAGAAGCTCTCAGTTTCCGGTGCGGAGAAAATTTCAGGCAGGCAGGAGATAGAGGCGGACATAGATGCCGCCCTGGAGCAGATTGCGCGCGCCGAGTTTCTTTTGAAATCCCTCAGGAATTTTAACATGTTCGAGAATGTTGAGATATCGGATATTTCCGTGCCGCTTTTCATAGAAAAATTCCTGGGCCTTGCCGGAAGGGATTTTCTGGACAGGGGCATAGAAATAGTCCCGGAGGTGGCCGCGGACGTGGAATGCGCGCTTGCCGACGCGCGCGCCCTGCAACAGGTCTTTTTAAACATTTTCGCCAATGCCGCCGACGCCCTCGCCGGCTCCGAAAGACCGAAGATAGCCATCCGCGCAAGGAAACTGGGGAAGACCGTCGTCTTATCGGTGGAGGACAACGGCCGGGGCATACCCCGCGGGCAGCTGAAAAACCTCTTCAAGCCGTTCTACACGACAAAGGCGAGCGGCACGGGTCTGGGGCTTGTAATGGTCAAAAAGATGATGACGAAGATGAATGGCGCTTTGGAGATTGCAAGCAATGAGGGCGAGGGGACCACTGTAAGCCTGTTTCTGCCCGCCTGTCCCTAGTCTCCAATGTATTCCTGTATGGGCCTGATGGAACAGGCCCCGGTCTTCAGGCTCTCGATCGCCTCCACCACGGCGCGCGCGCCCGAGATGGTGGTGGTGTAGGGCACGCCGTAATGCATGGCGTTTTGTCTTATGTAGTAGGAGTCCTTGTGGGCCCGGGCGTCGCTGATGGTGTTTACGATGAAACTGAGTTCCCGGTTTTTTATGAGGTCCACGACGTTCGGCCTGCCTTCCATGAGCTTGTTGACGCTCTCCACCTGGATGCCGTATTGGGCAAGGTGCCTTGCCGTCCCCTTTGTGGCCACGATGCCGAAACCCATCGCGGCAAGCCTTTCGGCCAGCGCTACCGAGGCCGGTTTGTCCTTGTCCCTCAGGCTGAAAAATATCTTGCCCGAGACGGGTATCCTGTTTTTTGAAGCGGTCTGCGCCTTTGCGAAGGCAAGCCCGAAATTGCGGTCTATGCCCATGACCTCGCCCGTTGATTTCATTTCCGGCCCGAGGATCGGGTCTACGCCCTGGAAGCGGTCAAACGGGAACACCGCCTCCTTCACCGCGATATGGGACGGGCCATGCATGCGCTTTGCGCCTTCCCCGGCAGAAAGCCCCAGCTCTTCCAGCGTCTTTCCAGCCGTCAGTTTCGCGGCCACCTTCGCAAGCGGCACCCCGGTTGCCTTGCTCACGAAAGGGACGGTCCTCGAAGCGCGCGGGTTCACCTCGAGTATGTAGATGTCCCTGCCTTTTATCGCGAACTGCACGTTCATCAGCCCGACCACGCCAAGTTCGAGAGCGAGCGCCTTCGTCTGCCTCTCTATCTCCTCCACGGTCCGCGCATCCAGCGAATAAGGCGGTATCGAGCAGGCGGAATCGCCCGAGTGGATGCCCGCTTCCTCTATATGCTCCATGACGCCGCCGATAAAGACGCCGCGTCCGTCCGAGGCCGCGTCCACGTCCACCTCGACCGCGTCTTCCAGGTACTTGTCTATCAGCACCGGGTGGTCCGGCGAGGCCAGTACCGCCTTTTGCATATAGCCCGCAAGGGCCTCGTCGTCGTAGACGATCTCCATGGCCCGCCCGCCAAGCACGTAAGAGGGGCGCACCATCACCGGATAACCGATGTGCGCGGCCACCGCCAGCGCCTCCTCCGCCGAGGACGCCGTATCGCTTTGCGGCTGCCTGAACCCCAGTTTCTCAAGCAGCTCCTTGAAACGCTTCCTGTCTTCCGCCCGGTCTATCGCGTCCGGGCTTGTGCCCATTATCCTCACCCCTTCGCGCTCAAGCGGGATGGCGAGCTTGAGCGGGGTTTGCCCTCCAAATTGAACAATCACGCCCTCCGGCTTTTCCACCTCGAGGATGTTCATGACGTCCTCGATGGTGAGGGGCTCGAAGTAGAGCCTGTCGGCCGTGTCGTAATCGGTGCTGACGGTCTCGGGGTTGCAGTTTACCATTATCGTCTCGTAGCCAAGCTCCTTCAGGGCGAAGACGGCGTGCACGCAGCAGTAATCGAACTCTATGCCCTGGCCTATGCGGTTGGGGCCGGAGCCGAGTATCACGGCCTTTTTCCTTCCGGAGGGCGCGGCCTCGCATTCGGAGACCATTCTCCCGGAGACCAGGGGGACCAGTCCCCTTTTGTTTTCCTGTGGGACCAGTCCCCCTTTGCTTTCCTCGCCTGGCCCTTCCAGCTTGTAGAAGGGTCTCTCCCACGTGGAGTAGAGATAGGGTGTAAACGCCTGAAACTCCGCCGCGCAGGTGTCCACCATCTTGTAGACGGCCCGGATGCCAAGCCCCTTCCTGGTCCGTCTTACCTGCTCCTCCGGGATTTTAAGGATGTCCGCCAGCCTTCTGTCCGAAAAGCCGGATCCCTTCAGCTCATAAAACGCCTCTTCGTCCAGGACGGCGGGGGAGCCGTCAGCCAAACTCTCTTCGGCCTCGATGATCTCTTTTATATTGTTGATAAACCAGGGGTCTATCATCGAAAGGCCGTGCACTTCCTTCACGCCAAAACCCTGCCGGAGCGCCTGTCCTAGCGCCCAGAGGCGCGAGGGGTTTGGCGTCTTGAGCTTGGAGACGAGCTCTTCTCTGTCCATGTGAAGCGGCTCGAACCCGTAGCTGCCGGTCTCCAGGCTCCTTATGGCCTTTTGCAGGGACTCCTTGAAGGTCCTGCCGATGGCCATGACCTCGCCCACGGACTTCATCTGTGTGGTGAGCTGGGTGTCGGCCTCGGGGAATTTCTCGAAGGCGAAACGCGGTATCTTCGTGACTACATAGTCGATTGCGGGCTCGAAACTGGCCGGCGTCTCCCGGGTGATGCTGTTTTGGATTTCGTTTAGGGCTAATCCAACAGCGAGCTTGGCCGCTATCTTGGCTATCGGGAAACCGGTCGCCTTGCTGGCGAGGGCGGAGCTTCTGGATACCCTGGGGTTCATCTCTATGACGACCATCCTGCCGGTCTCCGGATGGACGGCGAACTGTATGTTGCTGCCGCCCGTGTCGACGCCTATCTCCCGGATGATGTCTATCGAGGCGATTCGCATCCGCTGGTATTCCCTGTCGGTGAGTGTTTGGGCCGGGGCGACCGTAATGGAGTCGCCGGTATGCACCCCCATCGGGTCAAAATTTTCTATGGAGCATATGATGACGACGTTGTCTTGCATGTCCCGCATGACTTCAAGCTCGTACTCTTTCCAGCCCAGGGCGGATTCCTCCACGAGCACCTGGTGGTTGAGGCTCAGTTTCAGGCCCTTTTCAAGGAGCTCCGCGTATTCCTCCAGGTTGTAGACCACTCCCCCTCCGGTGCCGCCCAGCGTGAAGGCGGGACGCAGGATCGCGGGGAATCCTATCTCATCTATGTGCCGGAGCCCTTCCTCCAGACTGAAGACAATGGCGCTTTTGGGCACTTCCAGCCCGATGCTCTTCATGCTCTCGCGGAAGAGGCGCCTGTCCTCGGCCTTCTTTATAGAATCTATCCTCGCCCCTATCAGCTCTATGCCCAGCCTGTCGAGCGCCCCTTTTTCGGAAAGCTCGACCGCCAGATTGAGCGCGGTCTGTCCGCCCATGGTCGGCAATATGGCCTGCGGCCTTTCCTTTTCAAGGATAAGCTCAAGGGAGTCCGCCGTGAGCGGCTCTATGTATGTGGCGTCCGCTATCTCGGGGTCCGTCATTATGGTCGCCGGATTGGAGTTCACGAGGACAACTCTATAGCCTTCCTCCCTGAGGGCCTTGCATGCCTGGGTGCCCGAATAGTCGAACTCGCACGCCTGGCCTATTATTATCGGGCCGGAGCCTATGATGAGTATCTTCTCTATGTCCGTCCGCTTAGGCATCTTCGCCTCCGGTCTCCGGGGTGAGAAACTTTCTTATCTCGACTACAAGCTCCGCCGCGTCTTTGCTGTTGTGACCCGAATAGATATCAAGCGGCCGGCCCCCTTTCAGATGGAGCCGGACCGTATGGAAATCCATAGGCTTATCCAGCTCCGGCAGCACAGTATGATGGTGAAGGGCTATTTTTTCGACCTGCCGGAGCCCGTCCGGGTTTCCGGTCGTAATCGTCGTATGCCGCGCCTCGACTCTTTCCACCTCTTCCGCCCTGAATTTTTTTGCCCCCCTGAACGGCAGTTTAAGAATGATCTCCCCCGTGTTCCCGTCCGCCTCCAGCGTGAGGGACCTTTTTTTGAATACCAGGAGCCGGAAGAAAAAAAACCCGGCCGCGTATGCGGCAACCAAGGCCGGATAGCGCCAAAGGCCGGCCCCGCCTAGCAGTAAAAATGCCGCCGCTGCCGGAAGGGCCGCGGCCAGCATGGCGGAAAGCTCGTGGCTGTAGACCACGGGGGAAAGCACGCTTCCCATCCGGGCCTCGAAGGATGAAGTCCTGAATGTCAGCCGCCCGCCCTGCGCCTCCAACCTGAAATCCCCGCCTTCCATTATCAATCGAGCATCTCAATCAACCGAGCATCTCACGGAACCGGCTGAATATGTGCGATGAGTCGCCCGGGCCCGGTCCGGCCTCCGGGTGGTGCTGCACGGACATGACCGGAAGCTCGGAGTGCGCCATGCCCTCTTCGGTGCCGTCGTAGAGGTTCTTATGCGTGAGTTTGGCCTTCCCTTTGAGGCTTTTTATGTCGACGCAGTAATTGTGGTTCTGGGCTGTTATCTCCACCCTGCCGGTCCGGAGGTCCATGACCGGGTGGTTTCCGCCGTGATGTCCGAACTTTAGCTTGTAGATGTCCCCACCCAGGGCAAGGCCCAAGATTTGATGCCCCAGGCAGATGCCCAGTATAGGTTTTTTGCCCAGGAGCTTTTTCGCGTTTTGGACCGCGTAAGTGGTCGTCCTCGGGTCGCCCGGACCGTTGCTGAAGAGGACGGCGTCGGGGGCCGCCTCCAGCACCTCCTCGGCCGGGGTGAGGGCCGGCACGACCGTCACTTCAAACCCGTAATGGACGAGGCTTCTCAGGATATTGAATTTTATGCCGAAATCATAGGCGATTATCTTTTTTGCTCCCGGCGCGCTTTCTTTTAATGAAAGGCCTTCCGGCCAGCGCCAAACGTCCTCGCGCCAGGTGTAAATCTCCTTCGAGGAGACCGTCTTGACGAAATCGAATGCGTCTATCGGGGGATAGGCCCGCGCCTTTTCCAGCAGCACTGCGGGGTCGGTCTCCACCGTGGAGATTATGCCGGTCTGCGCCCCTTTTTCGCGCAGGTGTCTGGTGAGCGCCCTTGTGTCTATCCCCTCTATCGCCGTTATCCCGGCCACCCTGAGATATTCGCCTAAGGAGGCGTGGGAGCGCCAATTGCTGTTATAAGGCAGGTACTCGCGCGCAACGAAACCCTCCACGTACGGGGCGCTCGATTCCACGTCCTCGGTGTTGACGCCGTAATTGCCTATTTGGGGATAGGTCATCGTGACTATCTGCCCTTTATATGAGGGGTCCGTGAGGATCTCCTGGTATCCCGTCATCGACGTGTTGAAGACGACCTCGCCCACGGCCTCGCCGGGCGCGCCAAAGGACCTGCCTTCAAAGACGAGGCCGTCTTTAAGGACGAGGAGGGCCTTTTCGGCCTTTGCTTTCAATCCCATTCAAGGACCTTCTGCCCGCATATCGTCTTTATTACGCGGCCCTTCAGTTGCCTTCCGTCAAAAGGGGTGTTTTTCCCGAGGGAGATCATCTTTTCGGCATCAAGCACGTATCGCTTCTCCGGGTCGAAGATCACCAGTTCCGCCTCTGTGCCCTCTATCAGTGCGCCTTTATCTATGCATAAGATGCCGGCCGGGTTTACCGTGAGTTTTCTGATCAGCTCAAGCCCGGTGAGGACGCCCTCATCCACGAGCGCCAGGCCTAGGGAGAGCGCGGTCTCAAGCCCGGATATGCCCGAGGGGGCGTCGTCGAATTGTCTTGTCCTTTTTTCCCTTCCGTGCGGGGCATGGTCGGTGGCTATCACGTCTATAGTGCCGTCCCTGATCCCCTCTTTTATCGCCTCCACGTCGGCCGCCGTCCTAAGCGGCGGGTTTACCTTCGCGTTTACGTTATAGCCGGCCACGGCGTCTTCCGTGAGGCTGAAATAATGCGGGCAGGTCTCGGCTGTCACCTTCAAGCCGCGCTCCTTGGCCTGCCTTATGACTCTCACCCCGCCCCGTGTGGAGACATGCGCGATGTGCAGCCTGCCCCCGGTAAGCTCCGCCAGGGCGATGTCCCTGTATATCATCACTTCTTCGGCGACCGATGGCTGGCCTTTGAGCCCGAGGGTGGCGGACAGCAGCCCCTCATTCATCACTCCGGAGCCGGCCAGCGCCGGGTCTTCCGCATGCGATATTATCAGTGCGTCGAGCCCCTTTGCGTACTCCAGCGCCCTTCGCATGATAACGGGGCTGGCCACCGGCCGGCCGTCATCGGAGAAGGCGATGCAGCCCGCCTCCCGCATCGCGTAGAAGGGGGCAAGCTCCTCGCCCCTTTGCCCCTTCGTGACCGCACCGATGGGCAGCACCCTCGCGCCTCCGGCGGCCTGGGCCATTTTCAGGATGAATTCCGTGATGCCCGCGTTGTCGTTTACCGGGTTCGTGTTGGGCATCGCGCAGACGGTCGTGAACCCGCCCTTGAGCGCGGCAAGCGCGCCGGTCTTTATCGTCTCCTTGTGCTCGAAGCCCGGCTCCCGCAGGTGGGTGTGCATGTCTATGAGCCCGGGAACCACCCACATCCCCGCGGCGTCTATCACTCGGGGTTCTGGTTTTCCCTGGTTTTCTTTGATCCTGCCTTCCTTTGCGAACGTCTTTATCCGGCCGTCTTCGATGAGGATATCGGCGCTGCCGGCAAAATCCCGCGACGGGTCTATCACATGGCCGTTTATGATAAGCAGCCTCATTGCTCTTTCCTCTCGTCAAGGTGGTACATGACCGCCATGCGCACCGCAAGCCCGTTTGTGACCTGCTCCAGGATCACCGAATTGCCGCCGTCGGCCACATCCGAGGATATCTCTATGCCGCGGTTCATCGGGCCGGGGTGCATGATTATGGCGTCGGGCCTGGCCGCCCGGAGCCTTTTATTCGAAAGCCCCCATTGACTGAAATATTCGTCCGTGGTCGGGAAGAAGCCTTTACCCTGCCTTTCGAGCTGGAGGCGGAGCATCATTATGACGTCGGCCCCTTCGAGTCCCTCCTCCATGCTGCTGAATGTCTTTACCCCCAGATCTCTGAAACATTCCGGCAGGAGCGTGGCCGGGCCTATGAGCCTCACGTCCGCCCCGAGCTTCTTCAGACAGTAGATGTTCGATTTGGCCACCCTGCTGTGGATTATGTCCCCTATTATCGCTACCTGGAGCCCCTCGAAGCCGCCCTTTTTCTCCATGATTGTGAAGGCGTCGAGGAGGGCCTGCGTGGGGTGCTCGTTCGTGCCGTCGCCCGCGTTTATGACCGAGACCCGCAGGTGTTTTGAAAGCATGTGGGGCACGCCGGAAAACGAGTGCCTGATTATTATGATGTCGGCCCCGAGGGCCTCCACCGTGAGGGCCGTATCGAGGAGGCTTTCGCCCTTGAGGATGCTGCTGGAGGGGGCGGAGAAGTTTATGACGTCCGTGCTGAGCCTCTTGGCCGCAAGCTCGAATGAGGTCCTAGTCCTGGTGGAAGGTTCGAAAAACAGGTTCACCACGGTCCGGCCCCGGAGCGCCGGCACTTTTTTTATGTCCCTTTTCAGGATGTCCTTGAAGGAGCTGGCGCTTTTGAGATATAGCATTATCTCCTGGGCGGAGAGGTCCTTTATGCCCAGCAGGTGCCTGCCGCTAAGCATGCCCATGCCCTCCCTGGCCGTCCTCCTTCTCTTCGGCGGAGACAAGGAAGATGCCGTCTTCATGGCCGTCCTCCTCGAGCATCACCTCAACGCGCTCGCCCCCGGAGGTGGGGATGTTCTTGCCGACGTAGTCGGCCCTGATGGGCAGCTCCCTGTGCCCGCGGTCCACGAGCACGGCAAGCTGTACGAGGGCGGGCCTTCCCATGTCCATTATCGCGTCCATCGCCGCCCTTATGGAGCGCCCGGTGAAGAAGACGTCGTCGACGATGACGACCTTCCTGCCCTCGACGTCGAAGGGCATGTCGGTGCGGCTCACCGCGGGCTGGCGGATCCTTATATCGTCCCGGTAGAAGGATATGTCCAGAGAACCGACGGGAATGTCGGAGGACGAAGCGTCCGTGCCTTTTATCTTCTTTGCCAGCCTTTCAGCCAGGTGGACCCCGCCCCGCTGTATGCCCACCAGGCAGAGGCCCTCCGTCCCCTTGTTCCTCTCTATGATCTCGTGGCTTATCCTGGTGAGGGTCCTGTCTATCTCTTTGCTGTCAAGGAGTTTTTTCGGCATGGTCCCCCTTTTCAAGCCCGCTTGCGGGATTTAAGAAAAAATTTATTTCAAACGGGGCGCAAATAAAAAAACCTTCCCGCGCGGGGAAGGTTTTCATTTTTATGGCGTTGGGTTTAAAATTTACAATATTCAAGTGATGCCTGCCTTGTTAACCTCGCCGGGTTAAATTTAAAGGTGCTCACTTATTAAAACACAAAGCAGAGGGACAGGTCAAATGCGAAATGGATGCCCGCCCACCCGCCCTGTTTTTCTTCTACAGGGGCTCCGCCCCTGTACCCCGAACGGGAAAATACTTACCTCAGGTTGATGAGCGAAAAGGAATTTTTCGTGGTTTGGGGCGAAGCCCCTTCAAAAAAAGGGCGTGCGGGTGGGAAATCCATTCCCGATGCTATACTTAATTTATTAAACGCAAGATTCATTAAACACAAGGAGACCGACAGCCCCATGAGGAAACTGAGCGAAGAGGAAAGCCCGTATCTGAGGAAGGCCGCCAGGCAGAAGGTAAACTGGCTTCCATACTCCGAAGAGGCCTTTAAGCGGGCGCTTGAGGAGGGCAAGCCCGTATTCTTGAGTTCTGGGGCCGGATGGTGTCACTGGTGCCATGTCCAGGCCAAGGAGTGTTTTGAGGACGAGGCGACCGCGGAGATGCTCAATAAAAATTTCATATGCGTAAAGATAGACCGCGACCTGCGCCCGGACATCGACCGGCGTTACCAGGAGGCCCTGGCCGCGATGGGGCAGGGCGGGGGCTGGCCCCTGAGCATCTTTCTCACTCACGAGGGTAAACCCTTCTACGGCGGCACCTATTTCCCGCCGGAAGATGCGATGGGCAGGCCGGGTTTCAAGCGGGTGCTTATGGAGGTGGCCAAGTTCTACGGGGAAAACATGGAGAAGGCGCATGAATATGGCGACCGCGTCATAGAGCACCTGAAACCCCAGCCGCCGGAGAAAGTGAGAATAAGCAGGTCCTCCATAGATGACGCCGCCCGGGAGGTGCTGGCCGATTTCGACCTCCAAAACGGCGGGTTTGGCAAATATCCCAAATTCCCCATGCCGGGGGCGATGAGTTTTCTGGCGGGGAGGTATTTCATTTTCACTGGCGGCAATCAGGCGGCCGGCGAGGCGATTGAAAAGACGCTTTCGGCGATGGCAAAAGGCGGCATCCATGACCAGCTCGGGGGCGGCTTTCACAGGTATTCGACCGATGCGGCCTGGATAATCCCACATTTTGAAAAGCTGGCCGAGGACAATGCCTGGCTCCTCATGAATTACATCGAGGGTTTTCACCTCTTTGGCAATGGTCCGCTTTTCAGGAAGACCGCGCTGGGGATAATCGATTTCACAAGGACGGCGCTTTCGGACCCGGAGGGCGGGTTTTACGCCAGCCAGGACGCCGATGTAACGCCTGAAGACGAAGGCGGATATTTCACCTGGAGCCGGGAGGAATTTCAAAGCGCACTGGAGGGGGAGGAGCTTCAAATCGCCTCGATGCATTTTCTGCACGAAAAAGGCGCAATGCCCGGCGAGGGTTTGGCCGAAACAGTAAAAAGCAACAGGCACGTGCTTTTCGTCGCTATGGAGCCGGAGGAGATTTCGGGGAAGACCGGCATCGGGCTTGAGCGGGTAAATTCCCTCATCGAGTCCGCGAGGCGCAAATTGCTGGCCGTTCGGTTCAAACGGCAAGAGCCTTTTGTCGATAAAACCCTTTATGCCTCTCTGAACGGTCTTTTCATCTCCGCCTATCTCGCGGCCTGGAGGGCGTTTGAAGACCCGTACACGAAGGACTTTGCCCTCTTGTCCCTTAAGAGGGTCATGAGCGAGAATTTCAGGGGAGGCATTTTATACCGGAGCGCGGGGGTCCACGGGATGCTTGACGATTACACGCATATGACCGGCGCGCTCCTGGATGCTTATGAGAACACGGGGGAGCGCGAATTTCTGCAACAGGCCGAAGGGCTTGCCCTTGCGTTTGAGAGGGATTTTTGGGACAGCCAGTCGGGCGGTTTTTTTGACAGCCGGCAGGAGGTGGCGGGCCTGAGGTTTAAAAATATTGAAGACATTCCGCACCCCTCGGCAAATGCGCTTCTCATCTGGCATTTTGTCCGGCTTGCGGCGCTGACCGGCAAGGAGGATTACATGAGGAGGGCGGAGGAGTCGCTTGAGGTTTTCTCCGGGCGGGCAAAGGGGCTGGGCGTCCATGCCGGGGCATATTATTTCGCCCTCGATGGTTTTTACAATTTCATGTCCCTGAAGGTGGAGGCCGATTTTAAAGACGCCCTGGCGGAAGCCGCGCGGGGTGTTTGGCGGCCCCACAAGATAATTTTTTATGACGGGCAGACAAGCGGCAAAAAAGGGGCCGTTATGCCCTGCCTGAAGGGCAGATGCCTGGAGGCCGCCGGAGACGCCGGCGCCCTCAGGAAGGTCATCAGAAACCCGATAATCGCGTAGGCGATCATTGTTGCGTCTCTACTAAACCCCTTTCTGACTAATATTGTCTGACTAATATCAAGGCGTTCTTGAAACAGCCTGGAGGGGTTTATTATTTTGTTGTTCGGGGTGCGGGGCTGCGCCCCGCAGAAGAAAAACAGGGTGGGCGGGCGTGGAATCCGCCTTCCTTGACATCGGGGGCTTCGAGCCATTAGAATTTTAATCCGAAGGGCGATTAGCTCAGTGGGAGAGCGCTGCCTTCACACGGCAGAGGTCGTAGGTTCGAAACCTACATCGCCCATTTCTCTTTTCCTTTTAAAATCAATCATTTT